>JAKAZQ010000010.1:0-13462 GCA_021815805.1 Pseudomonadota bacterium
GCCACTTGCGCGCCGTCGGCGGCGTGACGCCATGCAGTTGCGCAGCAGCGTTGGCGCTGAGCCCCTGTTCGGTCATCTGGCGAACCATCTCGTGTCGACGGGCGAAGGTCAGTATGGCATGCTTGTGCGTGTTCATTCGGCTGGGCTCCTGGCTGTTTGGCGACTTCCAATTCTCCAGACTCAGTCCGGATGAACCACAGATACAACTGATTGAAGTTTCACAGCTAGCTGCGGGTAGTCTGCGGCCGGCAAACGATCGCCTGGAGTTCGGGCACCTCGCCGGATGTCGAAATCTGCCAACGTCGTTCGTCGTGTAATGTCCACTACTCAAGGAGACTTCGATGCCCCGTTACATGATCCTGGTTCGTGCCACCCCGATGAGCGAAGCCGGAGATTTTCCCGACGACCCCACCCTGGTGCCCCGCATGGTGGCCTTCCATGAAGAGATGGCCAAGGCCGGCGTACTACTTGACGGTGCCGGGCTGCAGCCCAGCAGCCAGGGCTTTCGCGTGCAGTACGACGCATCCGGCCGCGCCAATGTCCTGAACGGCCCCTTCGCCGAGACCAAGGAACTGATCGCCGGGTACACGTTGATCGAGGTGCGCTCGCACGATGAGGCGCTAGCCTGGGCGCAGCGCTTTCCGGCACCGTTCCCGGGCCAACCGTGCTGCATCGAAGTCCGCCCGCTGCTCGGCGGTGTCGACCTGCCAGCCGAGGACGGCGAACGCATCATTCGCGAGCAGCTTGCGGCGATCAAGCGCGGCGGATGAGGCCATCGATCGAGGCGGTCTGGCGTCTGGAGGCCACGCGCCTCATCGGGGCGCTGCTTCGCGCCGGTGCCGATGTGGCGCTGGCCGAGGACTGCGTGCAGGACGCCTTGGTGAGCGCGATGCAGCGTTGGCCGACCGAGGGCCGGCCCGAACGCCCAGGCGCCCGGCTGATGTTCCTCGCCTGCCATCCCAAGCTGGCCCGCCAGGCGCAGCTGGCGCTCACCTTGCGCCTGGTGGCCGGGCTCACGGCCGCGGAGATCGCGCGCGCCATGTTCGCCAAGGAGGCCACGATCGCTCAGCGCATCACACGAGCTAAGGCGCAGTTGGCCGGAGAACCCTTCGAGCTGCCGCCCGCACTCGAGCGAGCTGTCCGGTTGAATGCCATCTGCGCCACGCGGTACCTGATGTTCAATGAAGGCTACGTCGCAAGCAGCGGTGCCCAGTGGACGCGGCCGACTGAGGAAACTCGATGAAGGCCGCACGCGGAGTCGCCACCTTGCGCAATCTGCGGGACCAGCCCCTATGGCGCCTTCTGGGCGCCACAAAGGCCCCAGTTGTCATTGCTTTGCTTCAGTCCATCTTCGAGGACGGGGACAAAGCCGTGCCAAGCTCGGTGGTGCACGAGCGACTTGCACGAGACATCGACTCCTTGCGCGCCGCAGGCGAGGACATGCCGCAGCCGGCTCGAGCCTATGTAGCTGAGTGGCTCAGCGAGGGTTGGCTGACACGGCGTTTTCCGGCCGGCGCCGCAGAAGAGGAGTACGAACTCTCCTCCGACACGTTGACTGCGCAGAGGTTTCTTGCAGGACTCCTGAAGCCACGCACGGCCGCGACCGAGAGCCGCCTGTCCGTCGTCATCCAACAACTGTCGCGGCTGGCGGACGAAACGAATGCAAATCCATCCGCGCGCCTGGCTGCGCTTCACGCGGAGCGTGATCGAATCGACCGTGCGATCGCAGAGGTCGAGCGTGGTGGCGTCAAGACGCTGGCGAGCGATCGCGCCCTCGAACGCGCCAGGGAAATCATTGCACTCGCCCAGGAGCTTGCGACAGACTTCCGCAGCGTGCGTGACGAATTCGAGCGGCTCAACCGTGGATTGCGTCAAAGTCTCATGGAGAATGAAGGAAGCCGCGGAGAAGTGCTCGAACAGCTTTTCGCGGGCGTGGATCTCATTGGCGACAGCGACGCCGGGCGCACCTTTCAGGCATTCTGGCGCCTGCTCACGGACAGTGAGCAGGCGGCAACCCTGCGGGAGTCGCTCGATGAAGTGACAAGTCGCCCGTTTGCCAGGCAGCTCGAGTCGCAAGAGCGCAAGTTCCTGCTTGGGCTGACGGGCGCGCTCGTCGACGAGGGGCGAGGCGTGCACGACGTGCTCCAGCATTTCGCGCGCAGTCTGAAGAGTTTTGTGCAGAGTCGGGAATTCCTGGAGCATCGGCGTTTGCACGGCCTGCTCAAGGCGGCGACTCAAGGGGCGCTGGAGGCCAAGGACGCGGTCCGGCCGAATGCCCAGGTTGGCTTCGAACTCATGCAGTCGAGCAGCCGAATCCGATCGGTGTCGCAGTGGGTCTTGTACGACCCGGTCCAGCGGGTGAGCGATTCGTCGATGCTGGCCGCGGAGCCTTCGGAACTCGATCTGGAGGCTGTCAGCGATCTGGTGCGACAGTCCGAAATCGATTTTCGGACCCTGCGCCAGCATGTTCGGGATGTGCTCGACCGCCAGTCCCAGGCAACCATCGGCCAGATCCTCGAACTGTTCCCCGCCGAGCAGGGGCTGGGGAGCGTGGTTGGCTATGTTGCCCTCGGCGCCAAGCACGGTGAAATGGCCGGGGGAGCGGAAGTCGTGGCCTGGCAAGGCGAAGATGCGGTGCAACGCAGAGCACGCGTGCCGACCATTTTCTTCCTGAAGGAGCGCTATCTTGAACTCGTCGATTGAGTGGGCCGAGGCGTGTGACGCCGAAGCCCAGGGCACGGCGCCTGTTGTCGCGGATGACAACACCGCTGCGGCGGCCACCTTCCTGGGCGACACCGGAACACTTCCGGTCGACACGCGCCGAGTGCTCGTCCAACTCCTGCTCGGCCCGTCGGTTGACGCCAGGCGGCAGTCGAAGTTGTGGCCGGTGCTGTTGCGCGACGAGGCCGTCATCCGCTCGCGCCTGCACGACTTGTTCCTCGATGTGGTCATCGATCACGAGCAGCGGGTCGCCTTCACGCGGCAAGTGACGTCGGAGGAGTTGGATGTTCCCATCCTCCTGCGCAAGGCGTCGTTGACCTTCCTGGAAACAACGTTGCTGTTGTTCCTGCGGCAACGCTTGACTCAGGCCGACGCCCAGGGCGAGCGCGCTGTTCTGTCGCTGGGCGAGATGCGCGAACACATGGCGGTGTTCGAGCGCGAGGGCAACCCCGATCATGCGAGGTTCGAACGTCAGATCACCAACGCGGTAGAAAAAGCCAAGAAGCTGAGCCTGATCCAGCGCATCCGTGGCTCCGATGAACGCTTCGAGGTTGCCCCCACACTGAAGCTGTTGTTCTCTGCCGAGGAAATTCAGAGCCTCTCCCGCACGTACGCCCAACTGGTGCGTTCACCCGGCAGCGCCGATGATGGTGATGATCTCCCTCCCCTGGAGGAGGAGTTCGAGGATGGCGCCCTCGATGAGGATGACACGCCGTGAAAGACTTTGCACAGGTATCGTTGCTGGACGGCGCGAGCGACCAGTTCAAGCTGACACGCATCCAGACCTTCAATTGGGGCACGTTCTCCGGTGTCTTTGACTTTCCCGTTGCGACCGAAGGCTATCTTTTCGTCGGTCCATCCGGTTCTGGAAAGTCCACCATCCTGGATGCGCATGCGGCGTTGATGACGCCGCCCAAATGGGTCGACTTCAACGTCGCGGCACGGGAAGCCGAACGCCATGGCCGCGATCGCAGTGTCATGACCTATCTGCGGGGCGCCTGGGCCCAACAGACAGGCGATGCTGGTGAATACGCGTCGCAGTACCTGCGCACCGGCACGACGTGGTCGGCGATCGCCGAAACGTATCGCGACGATCAGGGTCACGTCGTTGTGCTTGCCCAGATTTTGTGGGTCAAAGGCAATTCAACGACAGCGGGAGATGCCAGGCGCCTGTTCCTGACCCTGGAGCGGGAATTCGACGTGCGCGAGTTGGAGTTCTTCGCCACCAGCGAGTTCGACACCCGGAGGTTCAAGCGCGAGCTCTCCGACGCCAGAGTCCATACCGAATTCAGCTCCTACCAGGAGCGCTTCCGCCGCCTGCTGGGTATCGACAATGAGCGCGCGCTGCGGCTTCTACACAAGACGCAGTCGGCCAAGAATCTTGGCGATCTGAACGTCTTTCTACGGGACTTCATGCTCGACGAGCCCGAGACCTTCTCCATTGCGGAGAGTCTGGTCAACGAATTCGGCGAGCTCAACGAGGCGCACCAGGAGGTCGTGGCCGCGCGCCTTCAGGTCGAGGTGCTTCGCCCCGCACGGGATGCGCACCTGGAGCGCGAGCGGCAGGCCAGTTCCCGCAATACTCTCCTCGCGGTGCAGACGGCGATCGATCCGTACCGCGAGCACCGTCGCAGAACGCTGCTCGAGCAACGGATCGCGCTGCGGGAGGTCGAGAAAAAGGCATCGGAACAGGAGAGCTTGCGACTGGCCGCGATCGTCGCCAACGAGCTCGAGAAGCTCGAGGATCTTCGCCGCCAGAAGCTGAACATGGGCGCTGACGTCCTTGACCGGCTCGCGCAGGATCTGCGCAATGCGGAGTCCGAACGGCCGATTCGAATCGCCAAGCGCGATCAGGCGTTCGCTGCTTGCAAGGTCATGGATTGGGCCTTGCCCGACAGCGTCGTGGTATTCGTCCAACTGGCCGAATCGGCCAGGCAACATGTTCTGAATGCGCGCGAGCGCAAGACCGACATCGAGCGGCGCAAGGACGACCTCAAGGACCAAAGGCGCCAGGCCACAGAGCAATTCCATGAGGTGCGTTCGGAGGTCGAGGCTCTGGAGCGGCAGCGGTCCAATTTGCCGGCCAGGCTGGTCGAGTTGCGCGAGCAGATGGCACACGACTTGGCCATCCCCGTGGACAAGCTGCCGTTCGTTGGTGAGCTGATCGAAGTTCGGCCCGACGCGGCCGAGTGGACGGGCGCCATCGAGCGCGTGCTGGGCGGGTTTGCTCGCTCCATCCTGGTCGACGACAAGCACTACGCGGCGGTCTCGTCCTACCTCAACGACAGAACCATTCGCGAACGGCTGGTGTACTTCCGCACCATCGGGCAGTCGGTCACGCGCTCGCCGGGGCCCGAGTCGCTGGTGCGCAAGGTGAATGTTGCCCCCGGGGTGTTTGGCGACTGGGTTCGCGAGGAGTTGAAGCACTCCTTTGACCTCGAGTGCGCGCAGACGCTGCAGGCGTTCCGCGCCGCGTCCCGCGCCGTGACACGGGAGGGGCAGATCAAGCACAACACGATGCGGCACGAGAAGAATGATCGCTTCTCGGTCAACGATCGCAGCCAGTGGGTGCTGGGCTTCGACAACAAGGCCAAGCTGGATCTATTCAAGGACCGGGCCGCGACGCTGGGCCGGAGCATTGGCGAACTCGAGGCGGCGTTGCGCCGCATCGACGACGAGGAGACTGTTCAGCACGAGCAGCTTCTCAGCTGCCAGACCCTCTCCAACCTGACCTGGAACGACATCGACGTCGGCGCGCTGCTGGTGCGCATCGACGACCTGAACGACCGGCTTGCGAAGGAGCGGGCGGCGCGGCCCGCCTTGGCGCTCCTGGATCAGCGCATCACGGCCCAGCAGGCCGAGTACGGCAGCGCGAGCGCCAAGAAGAGCGACGAGGATGCGAATGCGCGACGGATCGTCACCGATGTCGCGGGCCTGCGCGAGAAGCTTTCCGACGTCACGCGATTTTGGCCTGGCTCGGATCAGGCGCCTGCGTTCGCCGATGCGATTGCCGAGCGCTTCGCCACGACGGGCAAGGAGGTGACCCTGGAGAACCTGGACCAGGTCACGAGCCAGGTCGAGCGCAATCTCAACCAGGAGTTGCGTGGCGCGGACGTTCGACTGATTGAGCTGCAAAACAGCATCGAACGATGTTTCGCCGAGTTCAACCGCTTGTGGCCGGCGGTCGCGGGAGGGCTCGATGCGACGCTTGCCAGCGTCGACGACTATCTGGCGAAACTCAAGCGACTGGAGGACGACAATCTCCCCGCCTACGAGGATCGATTCTTCCGGCTGTTGCGCGAGCAAAGCGACCAGAACCTGACGCTGCTGGCGACCAAGATCGACGAGGAACGCTCGGCGATCCGGGCGCGCATGGAGCTGGTGAACGACAGCCTGAAAACGGCGCCCTTCAATCCGGGAACCCATCTGGTCATCGAGACCACGGACAAGTCACTCGAGGTCGTTCGACAGTTCCGCGCGGACATGAGGCAGTCTCTCAGCCACGCATTTTCCGAGGATCGCGAGCTGGCCGAGGCGCGCTTCAAGGCCTTGGCGGCGCTGGTCAAGCGCCTCGCCAGCCAGGAGACCGCTGAAAAGAGCTGGCGCAGCCTCGTCCTCGATGTCAGGCAACACGTCGAGTTCGTCGCGCGCGAACTCGGCGAGGATGATCTCGAGGTGGAGGTGTATCGAAGTGGCGCAGGCAAGTCAGGCGGGCAGCGCCAGAAGCTCGCGGCGACCTGCCTGGCGGCGGCGCTGCGGTACCAGCTTGGCGGCCAGGACCGAACGCTTCCGCGCTACTCGACCGTCGTGCTCGACGAGGCCTTCGACAAGGCCGACGCCGAGTTCACCGCGATGGCCATGAACATCTTCAAGACCTTCGGGTTCCAGATGATCGTGGCGACTCCCCTCAAGTCCGTGATGACGCTGGAGCCGTTCATCGGCGGAGCATGTTTTGTCCACATCAAGGATCGCAAGAAGTCCGCCGTGATCCCTATCGACTATGACGGTGCCACTCGCCGGTTGAAGCTGGCTGCGGACGTTCGCGATGTCGAAGAAACTCCAATCTCCTGACGCGATCCGCGCGCTGCTCGTTCGCCGCTTCGGCAACCAGCATCAGGGATGGTTGAGGGGTGAAGGATCCTGGCCGCTGCGCATCGCGCTTGGGGCACCGTCGGAGCGGGATATCGCCGCCGATCCGACGGCGGTCAGGAACTGGGCCTCTGCATGGCAGGCCTGGCCGGGGCCTGGCGAAGTCGCGTTCGAAGAGCGGCAATTTGCCCGCCTGGGGAGACAACGCCTGCCGGTCGGCTTGTCGTTCGTGGCGGCCGAGGACGTCGCCGCCGCTGTGGGACAGGCTGGACGCTGGGGCATGGCGACAAAGCGCTACCAGCAAATGCTCGAACGCTGGCCGGTGTTGGGGGAAGGCACCGCGCTGGCATCGAAATTCGATGTGCTTGCCGACTACTCCGCAGAGGACTTCGAGCGGCTGCTGGCCCTGTTGAGCTGGCTGGACGCCAATCCGGCATCCGGGCTCTATATCCGGCAGCTCCCGGTCGCGGGGCTTGATACGAAGTGGCTCGAAAAACGGGTCGGGCTGGTTTCAGGGCTTCTTCGCACGCTGCGTGGAGTGGGCGATGAAACGCGTGACTTCCATGCGCTCAGTGGCCTGCGCAAGCCAGCGCATCGCGTTCGCGTTCGGCTCCTTTGCCGCTCGCTTCGGCGCGAGGTTGGCGGCTTGTGCGACATCGAAGCGCCGCTGGAAGAGCTCGCGATGCTCCCCATCAGGCCCAGGGCGGCAATCATCGTCGAGAACCGTGAGACGGGCCTGGCACTGCCTGACTTCCCGGGCACCGTGGCCGTCATGGGCCTGGGTCACGCGGTGAGCGCCCTGAGCGCGCTGCCGTGGCTCGCCGAGGCTCAAGCTGTGTACTGGGGCGACATCGACACCCACGGCTTTGCCATCCTCGACCGAGCGCGCAGGGCCCTGCCGCGACTCCTATCGGTTCTCATGGATCAACAAACGCTGCTGGCGCATCGCGCGCTCTGGGTGGAGGAGCCCGCGCAGTATCCGAACCCGCTCCTCGAGGTGCTGACTGCCGAGGAGCGAGCCGTCTACGGCAAGCTGCGAGCCAACACGTGGGGGCCAAACGTCCGGCTCGAGCAAGAGCGGATCGTCTGGCGCGATGCGATCCCTGTATTGGCAATGACGCTCAATTTCGAGTTCGATGTCAACCGGGACACTTGATGGCGGGTCGGAGAGACCCCGTTAACTTGATTAACTTTGATTGTTGCAGCGCGGTGGGCATAGCCTTGAGAAGTCATGCAACGAGTGATCCACGGCGCGAAGCTCAAGCAGTCCCTGCAGGCTGTGGGTGCCGCCCCCGTATTGAGCCAGTCCAAGGCATCGGGCCGACGAGACCGTGAGCCATGAGAATTGGCCTTAAGTTGGCAGGAGCTCTCGCGAAATTACCGGTGACGGCGGCTCAGCAAAAGTTCGGCGTGGTGGCTCGCTTTCCGGCCGGTGCCAACAGCCACTGCTGTACGCGCGCCAGCAGCACGACACTTTGTCGATCGTCGATCGCGCAGAGCGGCACCGGTGGTTCGCGGCCTGCCTTGCCACCAACGGCGACGGGCCAGACCAGGCGGAGCCCCTCCGTGTGCCTGACCTGATCCTCGCAATTTCACACTACCTGGCGACGCACTGCGCGATGGACGACGCCTGCTGGGCTTCGTACAGCGCGAACTCGTCCACGATGTCGCAGCCAAGCGCCTGCTCCAGGGCCCCGCGGTTGTCGGCGCGCAGGTAGGTCCTGCGCTCCGCGGCGCCCAGGTTGGACTGGAAGATGCCTGCCGCGCTGACCGGCAGAAAATCCTCGTAGAGCATCGGGGATGCGCGCACGGCGCCGTCGCGCAGCAGTTGCTCGATGTCGCGCACGCCGCTGCCGGCGCCGGCTCCCGGAACCGGCGAGTACTCGAAATAGCCCAGCCCCTGTTCGCGGATGGTGTCGAGGTCATCGGGGAAGTCGGCGAAGGCCTGCTCCAGGCGCGAGGCGTAATCCTTCGAGGCGGCGGCGTCCTGGGCCTTGCCCAACAGCTCGTCGTAGAGGGCGCGGCCCTTGGGGGTCAGTGCGATGCCGCGTTGCTCGACCTCGCCGAAGCGGGCCGTGTGGGCCCCTTCCTGGTCGAAGCCGCCACGGAAGCGAACGGTCTCCGCGAGGGCCTTGAAACTGGTCTGGCGCAACAGGATGGGGACCTTGCGCGGTGGCGGGCCCTCGACGATCTCCTTGGCCGCGATGCCGCGCCTGGGCATCTCGGCCTGCACCGCATCGATGTCCAGGGTGCGGGGAGTCAGGTGATTGATGTGCGGGCCCTTGAAGCACACGACGTCCGCCACCAGCCGGTGCGCTGCGTGCATGCGGCGATAGGTGTCGTGATCGACCGTCGCCACGGCATGCCAGCGAAAGGTCTCCAGCAGTTCGAGGACGAAGCGCTCTGCCGCGGGCTCGTCGAGTCCGCCCTCGCGCTCGTGGCGTTCGGTCAGGCGCAGCGCCTCCGGGGTGAAGATCTCCCGGCTCCCCAGCAGTGCCGCGGCGACCTCGCGCAGCCGAGGGTCCTCGATCAATTCCAGGCGCAGCAGCGAAGTGAAAAGCCGGAAGGGGTTGCGCTCCAGCGAGCCGCGGTCCACGGGGCGAAAGGCGGTCGAGTGCACCGGAACGCCGGCGGCCGCCAGGTCGTAGTAGCCCACCGGTTGCATCCCCATGATGGCGAACATGCGACGCAGCAGGCCCAGTTCGCGGGCGGTGCCCACACGGATGGCTCCATGGCGCTCGACTTCGAGACGCGCCCGCTCGACCCGGGCCCTCGGCCCAGGCGGCAGGGTCGCGAGCACGTCGGCGTTCACGTCCTCGACGATGCCCAGCAGGGCTGCGTACTTGGGCACTTCTGCGCGGTACATGGCCGACATGGCGCTTGCGAAGCGCGCTCGGATCGAGTCCGGGCTGGCGAATCGGTCCGCAGACGCCGGGCCTGGCCGCGAGGGAGACTGGGCGGAGTTCATTCGGGAAGTGCAGGTGCCGTCGAACAGGAAGACCTGCATTTTTTAGGGAAATCCGGCTGGGCACAATCCACGGTTGCGTCGGAGCTCATGACGAGCGTGCGTGGATCCTCGAGAAGGTGCCCGCCGGGAGGTCCCGGCACCACGATCCGGTGGCCTGGGGCGAGCCGTCAGCCGGCGACGTCGACATCGTCCAGCAGCAGATCCAGCAACGTGCGTGCAATCGCCTTGGTTGCCCCGCGCAGATCCTCGACGCGCACATGCTCGTCGGCGCGTTTGGCGTTCGACTCACGCAGGCTGCGCGGGCCGGCTCCTGAGATCGCCGGCGGGATGCCACGCTCGCTGTACAGCCTTACGTCCGTGTACAGCGGAGTCCCGGTGACGGGGATAGGTTCGCTGAACACCGCCGGGGCGTTGCGCTGCAGCGCCCGCACGATGGCGTCGCGCAGAGAGGCCTCGACCCGGGCCGGATCCTCCTCGGGGACCAGGCGCCGGTCCAGCTTGAACACCACGGGTCAGCTTTGCATCGGCGGCGACACCATGTTGGTTCAGAGGCTGCGACGCGCCTGGAAGCCCTTGAATCTCTTGTAAAGCGCAATCCGTTTAGCTACCCTGCACCGACAGCACATGGTTCTCGGACAGTGCGAAGGCACCCCGCTTTAATGCAAGAAATCTGTGCGCAGCTTGGTTGAGAGAGCGGATGGCGGGTTCGTCTGCCGGCGTATTTGTCTGCACCATCGAAAATTGTTCAGAGCAACCCTATTTTCATGACAATGCGAACCTTTTCATTAGCTGCAAGCGCCCTTGTCCTAATCGCCCTTTCTGGATGCGCAAGCAATCCGATAACCAGCTATCAGACGTCGACCAACGGCGTCAGCTTCAAATCGTCATACAAGGGTCTGGGTACGCACACTGTCAGTCTCGGAGGTGCCGAGCAGCCGCTGCTGCGCGCCACGATGACGATCACGACTACATGGCTGGTTCCGGCATCCAACTGCTATGCCACCTGGGAATACACCGGGGCACAGACCGGCGGCAGCACGTTGCATGAGTACACCTCCATGGAGCAAGGAGATCGAGTCATATCCGTCAACACCGCGTACATCAAGAAGGCCGCATTCTACGTGATCCCCTTGATCCCGGATTCGATGCGTCATGGACTAGATTACGGCCAATATTTTCTGGCACAGCGCGCTCTTGGAAGACAATTCAACTGGTCGCTGCCGAACACACCAGGCATAGGAACTTTTTTGGTTTCAGGGAGCACTGGGAAGATTTTGAAACCGTTTTATGTATATGGGTACAATGGCGAACCAATTCTTGCATTGACCAAGAGTACATGCGTTTTTTCCCCGCATTCGAAACAGCAAATCAGGAATTTCGCTATCTACTACAATGGGCAGGACACCGGAAATGGAAAGTTGCTTTTCCGTATAGACGGAATTTATGGCCCGCAGATGCTGGCGATCCCGCCGAACGACCGGCGATGGCATAGCGTAGCCTTCGGTCGTTACCGAGGCGTTGGGTTTCGCGTTATGGCGGAAACGAGTACTCAGATCGAAGTAAAGCTCCGAGACCTCGATAGTTTTGGCTACCCTTCAGCGAGCTCGGACATGATGTCGGTTGTCGAGACGGAAACCCGCCTTCCTCTGCAACCCAATTGAGACTCTCGCTCCAAGACGATCGCCACGATCTTGCCTTGCGGCGCAGTGGTCTGCGCATCGGGCTGCGGCGGATGGCGGTAGCTGTCTCGGGATAGCCCCACGAGGCGGCACGAGCGACGCTCCGACAAGTGATGCTCCTCGATCATCCTGCCGATGGCCTCGCGTTTGACCTGCGGGGCTAGCTTTGTCACACAGATCCTTGTCGCCCCATTCTGTTCGAACAAGCGCAATGCGCACGGGCGGGATGTCCATGGAACCGGCAGGAGCCCAGTGTTCATCAACGGCACGCCAAGGTCTGTTCCTTGCGGCAACCCGGGGGCGCCGGCGCGACCTTGCCGTGGGAAGGAGCCTGCAGTCCATCCCTACCTGAAGGGAATGCTTGCAGGTCGGCGGACAGGCCTGCGCCCCCGGTAGTCGCGGGGTCGCTTGCGCTATGGCCTTGCGGCGTGCGGCAAGGCCTGCCCGGTCGCCAACCCGGCATTGCAGCACGCATACAGATCCGGATCCGGCACCAGCTCGGAAATCGGATAGCCGTAAGCAAAGCGCGACTCGCTCCATGCCAGGCGGTTTCGCATGCCGATCTGCGCCTTCTCGTAGCTCTGCCGGCTGACGCAGAAGTTGTAAGTCTTGCCGATCAGTCGGGGATCCCCTGGCGCGGATCGCACGACGAACTGCAGATTTCGACAGATTCCCGATCGCACGCGATCCCTGCTCTTGGCGACGAGTTCCCCAGTGGATGCCACGCGGTGGGAATCCAGTCGACACAGCACGGACCACGCGAGCGAAGCCTGGCCGAATACCACCGACACCCCCATCAGCACGGCCAAGCGCCTGGCGGCCGCGGGCGACAACACCAGCCTCGGCGTGTTGCGACCTGCGAACAGTCGTCCGACGAGCTTTCTGGAAAACCACGCATAGCAGGCCAGCCCCAGCACCGCGCCATACCCGAACGCAACGGCGAGTGCGAGATCGGTCGGCGACATCGTGAATGGCGCAACGATCAAGGCCAGGATACCCAGAAAGACCTGCGACAGCACGATTCCCATCGGCCAATGCGTTGTGCCTCCGCCGTCGCCTGAAGCCGTCCCCTTGCCCGGGGCTCCTTCGAGAACCTCGCGCCGCCCTTTCGTCCCGCTCATGCATCCCTCCCCTCGAGGTCGAAGCCCTTCGCTTGGCATGGAGCGCCATCGCCCTGCCCGCGCCGTGCATGGCGCCCGATCCTACAAGTGCGCGCGCAGCGCCTGGCGCCACCGCGCAAGGCGGCGCCGCTGCGTGCCAACCGCCCCCAGGCATGCGACCGCGCCGCCTTGCACGGCCGCACGCGCTGCGCGGCGGGGTCGTCGGCGACCCGAACTCTTGGGCGGAAGAGCCCGGCGCGCCCGGCTCCATCGCGCTGGCCGCTCAGCGCTGCGCCGGTGGGGTCTACGGACGACGTGCGGGCAGCGCCGGATCCTGCTCGCAGGCAGCGAGCGGGCGAACCCAGGCATGCAGGATGCGCCGGATCTGGTGGCTGCGCGCATCGTCGAGCACTTGCAGGCAGGCGCAGCCGTAGCCGTAATGGCCATTCGTCGGCACCCATTGGCGGTCGGGGAAATCCGGCCAGTCGCCTGCGGCCTGAGGACCTCCCTGCATGCCCACCAGCCAGCGCGCCCGGCGGTCGGTGAGCCAGGCGTTGCCGGGGGTCGGGTTGTCGAACCAGCCGCAGCGCGTGGGCGCCCGGGCGGCGGGTGTCGCGTGCGCGGCGCCGCAAGCTGCGAGGGCGGCCAGCGCGAGCACGATGGAGGCGGGCAGGTGCATGGTGATGGAGCGAGCAGGTCGAAGGTTGCCGACATGGCGCCGGCCGCTGCGGCCGAGCATAGCTTCGCGGCGTCGCGCGCAAGGGCCTTTCCCGCGATGGCTCGCGGCCGGGCGCGCAGCCGCCGGCGCGGCGCGGTCGCGGCAGAACCGGCAGCACGGCGCCCGCGAGCGCCGTGCGCTGGCGAGCCTGGAGCCTCGCAGACTCGCCTGGAGCCTCGCAGACTCG
>JAKAZQ010000010.1:13562-71286 GCA_021815805.1 Pseudomonadota bacterium
GCCTGGAGCCTCGCAGACTCGCCTGGAGCCTCGCAGACTCGACAGGCCGCGGCGAGACGGCGTACAGTCGCGCCTGTCATGCAACAGTCGGCGCCTTGCCGGCTGGCGCGCAATCGGGAGAGTCTGCCGGGCGATCAGGCATCGCGCGGCGGCGCCGAAGGAGCAACCGCCCCGGAAACTCTCAGGCCCAGGGACCGACTGCGCGATGCAACTCTGAAGAGCGACCGGCGCATGCGTCCGCCGGCCGCACCGAAGGAGCAAGCGGTCCCGAGCCTCGGCCAAGGGCGGCGAATCTCTCAGGTTCCGAACAGAGGGGGTGACCGGCTGCACCGCGTGCGCCGGCCTCCAACCCCCGACGTCGGAGCCTTGCCATGCATACCCCGCATATCGCCGTCCTCGGGGGCGGCATCACCGGTGTGACCACCGCGTACGCGCTGTCCCGGCGCGGTTTCGCGGTCACGCTGTTCGAACGTCACCGCTATGCGGCGATGGAAACCTCGTTCGCCAATGGCGGTCAGCTGTCCGCTTCCAACGCCGAGGTCTGGAACCTGCCGGCGACCGTGCTCAAGGGCCTGAAGTGGATGCTGCGGGCCGATGCCCCGCTGCTCGTGTCGCCCAGGCCCAGCTGGCACAAGCTGTCGTGGTTCGCCGAGTTCATCGCCGCCATTCCGAAGTACGAGCGCAATACCGTCGAGACGACGCGACTGGCGATCGCGGCGCGCCAGCACCTGTTCGCCTGGGCCGACGCCGAGGGCATCGACTTTGATCTCAAGCGCCAGGGCATCCTGCATATCTACCGCGACAAGGCAGGTTTCGAGCACGCTGCGCGCGTCAGCCGCCTGCTCGCGCAGGGCGGGCTCGAGCGCCGCGCCGTGACCCCGGAGGAAATGCGCGCCATCGAGCCGACCCTGGCCGGTTCCTACTATGGCGGCTTCTACACCCCGAGCGACAGCACCGGAGACATCCACCGCTTCACCCACGGCCTGGCGCAGGCGGTGCAGCGGCGTGGCGTCGAATGCCTGTACGAGCAGCGCGTCGAGCGCGTGCGCAAGGACGCACAGGGCGGGGTCACGGTGTGGTCCACCGGAGCCGAGCAGCTCACGCAGCAGCGTCGTTTCGACGCCGTGGTGGTGTGCGCCGGCGTGGCCAGCCGGCGGCTGGCGGCTCAGCTGGGCGATCGGGTCAACATTTACCCGGTGAAGGGCTATTCGATCACCGTGCACCTGGACAGCCAGGCCAGCCGGCAGGCGGCGCCCAACGTGAGCCTGCTCGACGACGAGACCAAACTCGTCACCAGCCGCCTCGGCGCGGAGCGCTTCCGCGTCGCCGGCACCGCCGAGTTCGCCGGTGAGAACCGCAACATCCGCGCCGACCGCATCCAGCCGCTGGTGCAATGGGTGCGCGAATGCTTTCCCGGCGTCGACACGCGCCGCGTCGTGCCGTGGGCCGGGCTGCGCCCGATGCTGCCCGACATGATGCCGCGCGTCGGCCGCGGGCGCGCGCCCGGAGTGTTCTACAACACCGGCCATGGTCACCTGGGCTGGACGCTGTCGGCGGTGACGGCCGACATGGTGGCCTGCGAGGTCGAGCAGGCCTTCGGCCACGCCGCGCACATCCCTGCCGGCAGCCCGCTGGCGCAGCAGGCGCAGGGCGGCTAGCTGCCAGGCGCAGTGGTGAACTCCACGGGATGCGCGCGGCGGCGGCTGGCAACCTGTGTTGCCAGCCCGGCCCTCGGCGAAGGCGCTTCTTGACGCTACAAATAAGCATATGCGAATATCCAACCTTCCCCGTGTCGTGCCCGGCCGCTGAGCTTGCGCTGGACACGACGCCTCGCACGACCGCGGCGCCGCCGTGGCGGGCCGCAGCGGTCGAGCCGGCCGCCATGCCGTCTGCGTTGCTTCGGTGGGCGGGCACGCCGTGTCGCCGCAGCCGACGCGCCCGAAGCGTTGGCGCAGGCGCTGGGCACGGTGGATGGCGAGCATCGAATCATCCGCGGCTGGTCGACAGGACTGGGGCCTTCATGCAATCCGGGCAGCATTGGGAACAGGTCTACACGACCAGGGACGCGACCAGCGTGAGCTGGTTCCAGGAACACGCCCGCCAGTCGATGGCGTTGATTCGTCGCAGCAAGCTCGGGAGCGGGGACGCGATCATCGACGTCGGGGGAGGTGCGTCGACCCTGGTCGATGACCTGCTCGACGCGGGCTACTCGAATGTCACGATCCTGGACCTCTCGGCAGCGGCCCTGGCTGCGTCCAGGGGGCGACTTGGCGAGCGCGCGCGGCAGGTCACCTGGCAGGTGGGCGATGTCACGCAGCTTGGGCTGCCCCGCCATGCGTACGCGCTCTGGCACGATCGTGCCGTGTTCCATTTCCTGACCACGGTCGACGAGCGGGAAGCCTACGTTCGGGCGGTGCTGCGCGCGGTCCGGCCGGGGGGCCATGTCATCGTGGCGACCTTCGCAGAGAATGGTCCCGAGAAATGCAGCGGGCTGCCGGTCGTGCGTTACAGCCCGGAGCGACTGCACGCCGAGTTCGGTGCACCGTTCACTCTGCTCGGTCAGACGCGGGAGTCGCACCACACGCCCGCTGGCGCGGTGCAGAAGTTCATCTACTGTTGGTGCCGAAGGGAATCGCATTCAGGCGATACGCCGGGTGGCGGGCCGCACAGCATGGCGGCGTCTGTCGGGAGCGCCGCGGATTTGCGAGAGGCCGCCCGGGGTCGATCCTGTCGCTGGGCCGCCTGCCCCTGAGCGCCTGCTCAGGCCGAACTGCCGTCGGCCACGGCCCGGGTCGGCGCAGCCATGAACCCATCCAGCGCGTTGGCTCCACGTGAAAGCCGCTATGCTGGGGCCATGCCTTGGCAGCATGTCCGCGTCGCGCGATTCGGCGGGCCCGAGGTCCTGGAAGTGGCCGAGCAGTCGACCTTGCCCGCCCCCGGGCCCGGCGAGGTCCGCATCAAGGTGCTTGCCGCCGGCACCGGCTTCACCGACAGCTTCATCCGGCGCGGCCGCTACCCGGGCTTCAAGGGACCGTTGCCGTTCACCCCGGGCTACGAACTGGTCGGGATGGTCGATGCGACCGGATCCGGCGTGACCAGCGTGCGCCAGGGACAGGTGGTCGCCGATCTGTGTGTCGTCGGCGGGTATGCGCAGTACGCGCTCCGCCCGGCGCGTTTTCTCGTTCCGGTCCCCGACGGCCTCGACCCTGCGCAGGCCGTGTGCGTCCCGCTGGCCTACCTCACGGCGTACCAGATGCTCACCCGCCACCGCAGGCTTCCCCGCGGGGCGACGATCCTGGTCATCGGCGCCTCGGGCAGCGTCGGCACGGCGCTGCTCGACCTGGCGCGGTGGTTCGGCCTGAACGCGATCGGCACCTGCTCGGCCGCCAACATCCCGACCGTCGAGAGCTTCGGTGCGACGGCGCTGGATTATCGCGCCGGGGATTTTGTCGCCGTGGTGCGCCGGCTCACGGCGAATGCCGACGCGAGCGGCGGCGTCGCAGCGGCCTTCGATGCGATCGGCGGCGGGCACTTCGCGCGCTCGTTTGCATGTCTCGCCCCCGGCGGCTTGCTCGTCGGCTACGGTGCCCAGCAGATGGCGGTGGGCGCGGCGGGCTGGCTGTCGGCAGCACTCGGTCTGGCGCGGCTCAAGTCATGGGATGCGCTGAGCGGCCTGCCGGGCGGGCGTCACGCCGTGTTCTACGACATCACCGCCCGACGTGCGGCACACCCGGACGACTTCGTGGCGGACATGGCCACGCTGTTCGGCCTTTTGCGCGACCAGGCCATCCACCCCGTCGTCGTCGACCGCCTGCCGCTGGTCGCCGCGCGCGCGGTGCATGCCCGCATCGATGCCGGCGGCCAGGGAGGCAAGATCGTGCTGCTGCCCTGGCTGGTGGCCTGATGGCTGGTTGCCTGATGGCTGGTGGCGTGATGTGTGGTGGCGTGATGCGCCGCGCAGCCTTCGGCGCACAGGCGACGGCTTTCGCGCGCCTGCATGGCCGGCGACCCGCCCGAGGCCGCGTCGCCGCTGCGCCGACCCTGCCGGCACGCGCCGCGGCACCGCGCGGCCCGACGCTGGAGATGCCGTGCTGCATCCGCAGCGCCGCGAGCGCATGCTGCGGCTCATCGGGAAAAGCCGTTGCGGCGACGGTCGACGCGGTGCAGTCGCGGGGCGGCGCGATCGATGCGCTGGCCGACTCCGCCGGCGCGGCAGGGCGCTGCGCAGCGCAGGCCGGCGCGCGATCTGTTGCAATACGTCGGCAAACCACTCAGGGGAGCCCTGTCATGACAGAACCTGTTTCGCTGCATTTCGTGACCCTGCTCGGCAGCTTGCGCAAGGGCTCGCTCAACGCCGCCGTTGCGCGCGCCCTGCCTGCGCTGGCGCCGGCGGGCGTGCGCATCAGCGCCCTCGGAAGCATCGCCGACTTTCCGCACTACGACGCCGACCTGCAGGGCGCCGGCTTCCCGCCGCCCGTGCTGGCCATGGCCGAGCAGATCCGCGCCGCCGATGGCGTGGTCATCGTCACCCCCGAGTACAACTATTCCATCCCCGGCGCGCTGAAAAACGCCATCGACTGGTTGTCGCGCGTGAGCCCGCAGCCCTTCGCCGGCAAGGCGGTGGCGATCCAGAGCGTCTCGCCCGGCCTGCTCGGCGGCGCGCGCGCGCAGTATCACCTGCGCCAGAGCCTGGTCTTCCTCGACGCCCACGTGCTCAACAAGCCGGAGGTGATGGTCGGCCAGGCGGCGGGCAGGATGGGCGGCGACCCGCCCGAGCTGCACGACGCTGCGACGCGCGACTTCATCGGCACCCAGTTGCAGGCCCTGGCCGCGCTGGCCGCCAAGCTCGGTCGCGCCGCCTGACGTCCGGCTCCGGGCTGGCGCGCGCGGCAGCGGCTGCGTGGGCGGCGACGCCAGCGCGGGCAGCCAGGCGTCGAGCCGGTGACCCTGGTCGTGGCTGCTGCGGCCGGCAGGGTTCGCGATCCCCATGGCCAGCCCAGGTCGAGGCCGATCTCTGGATGACATCCTCCATGCAGGGCATCACCGATCCACGCGCCACGGCGCTTCGCGACAACCGACGCCTGGCCCTGGCACTCTTGCTTGGCGCCGGCGTGGTTTTCACCGCGGGGGCGGTGGCGCAGGCCGCCGGCCACCCGTGGGGCGGGTGGCTGAGGGCGTTCGGCGAGGCCGCTGCCGTCGGCGGCCTGGCGGACTGGTTCGCCGTGGTCGCGCTGTTTCGGCACCCCCTCGGCATGCGCTGGATTCCGCACACCGCCATCATCCCGAGCAACAAGCAGCGCATCGCCACCAGCCTGGGCGAATTCGTACGGGACAAGTTTCTCGAGCCCGAAGTCCTGCTGCGCAAGCTCCAAGCATTCGATCCCGCGGCGCGGCTGGCGCAGTGGCTCACGGAACCGGCGCGTGTCGACGCACTCGCGCGACAGGCCCGGCGCATCGGACTGGAGGCTCTGCAGTGGCTGGACGACGAGCAGCTGCGAGCCGCCGTCGAGGGCTTGATGCTCGATGCACTGCGCCGCTGGGACGCGGCACAAAGTGCCGGCCAGATCCTCGCGCTGCTCACCAGCGACGGGCGCCAACAGCAACTTCTCGACGAGGCCCTGGACAGGCTGGGCGATTTTCTCGGGCAGCCCGAGGTCAAGAGGCGGGTGTCCGACCTGATGGTCAAGCATGCGCGCCAGGAATGGCCGACGCTCATTTCGCTGGTCGACGCGGTGAAGTCCGTGGACGCCATGGGCGACTACCTGGCGGACAAGCTGGCGCAGGCGCTGATGAGCGAATTGCAGGCCATCCTGAAGCAGCCGGACCACCCCGTGCGGGTGTCCTACGACCACCAGGCGCATGCATTCATCGAGCGCCTTGGCAGCGATCCCGAGCTGCAGGCCCGAGTGCACGAGATCAAGGGGCAGATCATCGAGCATCCCGGGGTCCAGGGATACGTCGATGGACTGGTGCGCGAAGTCAGGGAGTGGTTGCGCCGGGATCTTGCGCGCACGGATTCCGCGCTTGCCGGGCGTCTGCGGGACGCGCTCGCCGCGCTGGGCGACAAGCTGGCGGTCGACGCGGACCTGCGAACGAGCATCAACGAGCATGTGCTCGGCGCTGCGCAAAGGCTGGTCGGCGAGCTTCGCGGATCCCTGACCGAGCATATCGTCCAGACGGTGCGATGGTGGGACGACGAGACGATGGTGCGAGAGCTCGAGCTCGCGGTAGGCAAGGACCTGCAGTACATACGCATGAATGGAGCGCTGGTGGGAGGCCTGATCGGCCTTGCGCTCTACGCCGTCGCGATGGCGATGCCGACCTTGCTGTCGAGCCTGCGGTGAGAACCCGCCGGCCTTGGAGCCGTCCCGGCTTGCATCATCCCACGCCCCCAGCGCGTGGCCGTTGATCGTGATGCGGCCGTCGTCCATGGTGAGGTCGCTCACGGCGTCCTGGCCCTGCTCATTCACCAGCAGCGCCGGGCCGTCCGGGCTGCTCACGACCTTGTGGATCAGCGCGTCGACCGCGCTGGGCGACGCATGCGCCGAGTCACGGCGGCCGGGCGAAATGCCGGCCGGCTGCGTGAAGGCGGCCACCGCGACCTGCGCGCCGCCGACGGCGGCCAGCGCGGCCGGAGCCGGCCGAAGACGCGGGTGGCATGGCAAGGTTGGCGGGCAGACCAGACAGGGAGCCGCCGGTATCGTAGCGATGACCGATGGTCGCAGCGATGACAGACAGCGCGTGCTCAGCGGGGCCCGGCATGGCGACGCGCGTGGCCGGCGGCGAGCGCCGCCACCTGGGTCCGGTTGCGACGGACCATCGCCTGGGCCTGGTCGATGCTCCGTCGCAGCTCGGGCGCCAGCGACCGTACGAAGGTGGCGGTCAGGTGCATCGCGTCCCGGTAGACGACGCGCCCTCCCAGCCGCGCCCGGCACACGCCTGCCGGGCAGACGCTGGACTGCATGGCGATCACCCGCACGTTCGGGAAGGGCGCGGCGGCCCGCTCGAGCAACTCCTGAACCCTTGAGGAATCGGCCACCGAACGGGCATTGCTGCATCGGCGCGCCTCGGGCAGCCACGCCGGCCAGGTCGCGTTCGCCGACAGGCACTCGGGGCCGTTGAATCCGAGTTCCGGTGTCGGCGCCATGATGAGCACTTCGCCAGCGGCACGCCGCAGGCTGCGAAGCACCGATCGTGTTCCGTCGATCCATTGCGCATTCGTGAATCGGTAGATCGTCGACCCCATGAGCACGATGTCGGGGTGCAGCGCGGCGACGGCGCGGATGGCCTTGGCGCGCCAGTCGCTGCACACCGCGTAGATGGCGTGGATGCGCTGGTAGTAGACGGGCTCACGCACCGCCGGACAGGCCGACTTGGTCAGCACCACCACGCGCCAGCCGGGACGCCCCAGGTAGATCCTGCGCACCGCCGGGAACCACTGCGCCAGCACGCTGTCGCCGAGCATCACGATGGTGTGCCGGGCATGGGCGGGACCGAACACGCACTCGTGTACCGCCGAGCTTCGAATCCAGGTGTCGCAATCGGGCCGGTCGTACAGCGACGGCAGGTCCATTTCGGCGGCGACGATCGCCATCTGCGCCGGCGAATGCTGCATGGCGTCGATTCCACGGCTCCACGCATGGGCCGACAACGTGAGCGCCCCGACGCTCAGCAGCGCCGCGCCGACCACGGCATGCTTGCGACGCAGCGCGCCGCGCAACAACGGACGTTCCAGCAGCATGGTCGTCGACCACGCCGCCGCCAGCGACAACGCGACGGCCAGCCCGTCGACCCATGCGTGCGCGCCCAGAACGCTCCTGCCGAGAACCAGCAACGGCCAGTGCCAGAGGTACAGGCTGTACGACATGTCGCCCAGCAGCAGCACCGCGGGCACGTCGAGCAGCATCACCGAAACCGGACTCCGCGGCGCGCGTTCCGGCGCATCGAGCAGTATCAGCGCCGTTGCGGCCACCGGAATCAGTGCCCACAGTCCCGGGTAGCGCAATGCGCCCGTGTAGAACACTGCGCTCAGCGTCACGAGGCCGAGGCCAAGGCCATTGAGCACGGAGCGGCCGCGCAACGCGTCCACGAGCGCGAGATCCGCCTTGTCGCAACGATCCCTCAGCAGGAAGACGAGCGCTCCGGCCGCGAACTCCCAGACCCGGCCCGGCATGAGGTAGAAGCCCAGACGGACATCGCAGCGTGCCCAATACACGCAAAGCGCCAGCGACAGGGCTGCCATGAAAAGCAATCCCTGCGCGAGCCCCTTGCGGGAAAACCTCCTGGACTGCCAACTCCAGTACCCGAAGAAGAACATCAGCACGGCTGGCCACAGGAAATAGAACTGCTCCTCGACGGACAGTGACCAGGTGTGCGTGTAGATGTTGCTCCGGGCCAGGGCCGTGAAGTAGCCCTGCACGCGTGAAGCAAAGAAAAAGTTGCTCATCCACAGCGCGGCGGCCGACGCCGCGCCGGCGTCGAAGCGCTGCTGCGCGAGCCCCAGGAAATTCCAGGCGAGCCAGCCGGTGACCACCAGCACGACGAACAGCGTCGGGAAAAGCCGCCGCATGCGCCGGGCGTAGAACGCGATCAGGTCCAGGCGTCCGGTGCGCTCGATCTCGGTGATGATCAGACCCGAGATCAGGTAACCCGAGAGCACGAAGAACACGTCCACGCCGACGAACCCGCCTTGCAGGCCCGGGATCCCGGCGTGTGACGCGACCACCAAGGCAATGGCCAGTGCGCGCAGGCTCTGGATATCGGGGCGGCGGGCCAGGTGTGGAGTCGCGGGCATGGAGTGTTCACGCAGGCAATGCGTCAAGCAGCGGCCGGGGCTGCGAGGCTCGACGCTTCAGGCTCGTTCATGGGGCCGCGGCGTCTGCGAGCGGCTCCGGGTGCCCCGCAACGGCGACCGTGACAGGGGCGGCACCGCTGCATGGCGGCCTCCAAGCATATCCCCGACCATTGCATCACGATGTCCGCGCGGCGCCTCGGCGCGCGCGCCCGTCGGATGGCGCCGGACGCGGCCGCTCGCGCGTCCACGGCCATGCCGCCGTGTCAGTCCGCGACGATGGTCACCGGCGTGCCGTTGAAGGCGGCATTGCCGGTGAGCGCGTCGATGCGCGTCGGGTCGGTCAGGCTGTTGATGCTGGCGCCGGGTTGCGTGGCGGCGCGCCGCATGCCGATGCCGGGCCGGTCGTGGCCCCAGCCCTGGGCGATGCTCACCACGCCGGGAGCGATGTCGGTGTCGAACTCGGCCGGCAGGCGCAGGCTGCCGCTGCGCGAGCGCACGGTGACCATCTGGCCGTCGGCGATTCCCAGGCGCCGCGCATCGTCGGGGTGCAGCTGTACCGTGATCGGCCCGGCCGCCTTGAGCAGCCGCTGCGCGTTCTGGGTCCAGGTGTTGTGGTTCCAGATCAGGCGGCGCCCGATGAGGCGCAGCGGATAGTCGCGCTGCGTGGCCGCATCGCCGTCGAGGCTGGCGCGCAGCCGCGGCAGGTCGCCGACGAACAGCTCGGGGGCGAGGCGGATGCGGCCGTCGGGCGTGCGCAGGCGCTCGGCCGCGCAGGACCGCAGCGGCCCGAGGTCGATGCCGTGCGGGTGGGCGCGCAGCATGTCCAGGCTCAGCCCCTGCTCCGCGTAGGGGCCCGAGCGCAGCGCGGCGTCGAGCAGGGATTCCGGCGTGGCGTCGTCCGCCGCCGCGCCGAGGCAGGCGATGAGGCCCTGCAGGATCTGCCAGTCGGCGCGCTGCTCGCCGCGCGGCGCGAACAGCGCCGGCGCGTACTTGGCCGTGTTGCGTACCGCGAAGCTGTTGAAGTACACGTCGTACTGCGCGATCTCCAGGCCGGTCGCCGCGGGCAGCACGATGTGCGCGTGGCGCGTCGTTTCGTTCAGGTAGATGTCCACCGACACCATGAAGTCGAGTCCGGCGAAGGCCTGGTCGAGCCGGTCTCCACCCGGCGCCGACAGCACGGGATTGCCGGCAATGGTGAACAGCGCGCGGATGCGCCCCTCGCCTTCGGTGAGGATCTCGTCGGCCAGCGTGGCCACCGGGAATTCGCCGCTGTAGCCCGGCAGGCCGCGCACGCGCGAGCGCGGCGGCTGGCGCCTGGCGGGATCCTGGCGCGGCGCGCCGGCGAGCAGGTCGAGCGCGGGCTGCGGAAACATCGCGCCGCCGCGGCGGTCGAAGTTGCCGCTGACGATGTTCAGCACCAGTGTCAGCCACTGGCACAGTCCGCCGAAGGATTGCGTGGACGCACCCATGCGGCTGTAGCACACCGCGGAAGGCGCGGCGGCGAATTCGCGCGCCAGGCGCCGGATGTCGGGCGCGGCAATGCCCACGGCGTCGGCCACGCGCTCGGGCGTGAACCCGGCGATGGCCTCGGCCAGGCGTTCGTAGCCGTCGACCATGCCGCCGACCCGGCCGAAGTCGACGGCGTCGTCGTCGATGATGCTGCGGACGAGGGCGCACAGCAGCAGCGCGTCGGCTTCCGGGCGGATGGCGAAGTGCTCGCTGGCGAGCCGGGCGGTTTCCGTGCGTCGGGGGTCGACGACGACCACGCGCCCGCCGCGCGCGAGGATGGCCTTGAGGCGCGCCGGCATGCCCGGCGCGGTCATCAGGCTGCCGTTGGACACCACCGGATTGCCGCCGATGATCAGAAGGAAATCGGTGCGGTCGATGTCGGGTACCGCGATCGCGAGGCCGGCGCCGAACATCTGGCTGGCGGCCACGTGATGCGGCAACTGGTCGGCCGAGGCCGAGCTGTAGCGGTTGCGGCTGCCCAGCGCCTTCTGCAGGCGCGGCAGGAACAGCGCGCTGCCGAGGTTGTGCGCGTTCGGGTTGCCGAGATAGACGCCGACGCTGTCGACACCGTGCTGCTGCTGGATGCCGCGCACGCGGCTGCCGATCTCGGCGAAGGCCTCGTCCCAGCCGATCGGCTGCCAGCCGTCGGCGGTGCGCCGCAGCGGGGTGCGGATGCGATCCTCGTCGACGTGGAAGTCCTGCAGCGCCACCGCCTTCGGGCAGATGTGGCCGCGGCTGAAGGGATCCTCGCGATCCGGCCTGATCGAGAGCACCGCGCCGTCGCGGTGGCGGATCTCCAGCCCGCACATGGCCTCGCAGATGTTGCAGTTGCGGTAGTGGGTTCGGGTGTCGCCGATGCCGGGGTCGTTCATGCTTGCGCCCGCGCCGCCGCGGCGCGTTCCTGTTCCACGGAATGTCGTTCGCACCGCGCGTCGACGCCGGTGTCCCGTCGCCGATCCGGCTGCGTGCATCAGGCGCCTGCGCGCCCGGGCGCGCAGGCCTGGCCTGAAGCAGCGGCGGCGTGCGGCCAAGCATAGCGAACGCAGGGGCGCAGCGCGTTGGGGTTTGTGCGTGGCGGCACGGCCCGCGCCCGGGCGCGGCAGCGCCGATTCGGGTACGCCCGGGCTGGCCGCCTGCGCGCAACTTGTCTATGGTCGGGGATCGTGCCCGTGTTCGAGTCCGCAACTCCGATGCAAGCCACCCAGCGCTCCCACATCGAGCAGGTCCTGCAGTCCGTCGGCCTGGAGGCCGATGCGCGCCATGCCGTGGGGCCGGGCAAGGACCAGCTGATCCGCGCGTCGTGGGCGCGTTGCGTGCTCGAGCACCGGCTCGACCCGGCGCGCATGCAGGAGGCGATCATCCTGCCCGGCGCGCAGTTGCGCGAGCACCAGGACCGCCTCGAGGCCTTCCTGCACATCGCGCGCCACGGCCTGGAAACCCTGTACCGCCAGGTCGCCGGCCTGGGCTACTGCGTGCTGCTGACCGACGCCCGCGGCGTGACGGTCGATTTTCTCGGCGACCTGCTGTTCGAGCCCAGCCTGCGCAAGGCCGGGCTGTACCTGGGCGCCGACTGGAGCGAACCGGTGGCGGGCACCTGCGGCGTCGGCACCTGCATCGCCACCGGCCAGGCGCTGACCGTGCACCTGGACGACCACTTCGACGCCACGCACATCCCGCTGACCTGCACCACCGCTCCGGTGCACGACGACCAGGGGCGGCTGCTGGCGGTGCTCGACGTCTCGGCGCTGACCTCGCCGAGCAGCAAGGACAGCCAGCACCTGGCGTTGCAGCTGGTGAAGATGTACGCCGCGCACGTCGAGAACGCCAACTTCCTGCATCGCTTTCGCGAGCACTGGGTGCTGCGCCTGAGCAGCGCGCCCCAGTTTCTCGACGTCAACCCGGAATACCTGCTGGCACTCGACGACGACGGGCGCATCGCCGGGCACAACCGCCAGGCGCAGTTGTTGCTGGAACGCGCGCAGCGCGGCCCGGTGCTCGGCCGCGCGCTGGCCGAGGTTCTCGAGTTGCCGCTGCGCGATCTCGACCGCTTTGTCGCGCGCCATCCGGTGGATCGGCGCGCCGTCGCGCTGCCCGGCACGCGCGACATGCTGTTCATGCTGGCGTCGCCGCCGCCGATGCGCGGCTCGAGCGGCCGCGCGGCCGAGCCGGGCGCGGCGCGCGCGCTGCCGCCGGCGCTGGCCGAGCTCTCGGCGGGCGACCCTGCGCTGGATCGCCTGATCGAACGCGCGGCCAGGCTGGTGAACTCGCCGGTGAGCATCCTGCTGACCGGCGAAACCGGCAGCGGCAAGGAGCGCCTGGCGCGCGCACTGCACGACAGCAGCGAGCGCAGGCGCCGGCCCTTTGTCGCGGTGAACTGCGCGGCGATTCCGGAAACCCTGATCGAGAGCGAACTGTTCGGGCACCTGCCGGGCAGCTTCTCCGGCGCCGCGTCGCGGGGCAAGCGCGGCCTGATCCAGGAGGCCGACGGCGGCACCCTGTTCCTCGACGAGATCGGCGACATGCCGCTGGCGCTGCAGGGCCGCCTGCTGCGGGTGCTGGCCGAACGCGAGGTGCTGCCGGTCGGCGCCACGCGTCCGGTCGCGGTGAACCTGCGCGTCATGGCCGCCACGCACTGCGACCTCGTGGCCGCGGTCCGGCGCGGCGCCTTCCGCGACGATCTCTATTACAGGCTGCATGGCGCGCACTTCCACGTGCCGCCGCTGCGCGAGCGCAAGGACCTGGAACTGCTGATCGAGCGCCTGTGCTGCGCCGGCCCGCGCGCGGTGCGCCTGAGCGCGGCGGCGCGCGAGCGGCTGCTGGCGCACGACTGGCCGGGCAACGTGCGCGAACTGTGCAATGTGCTGGAGTACGCGCGCTCGCTGTGCGCCGACGGCGTCGTCGCGCCGGAGGACCTGCCCGAGCACCTGGAGCGCGCGCACCCGGCCGAGGCACCGCTGGCGCCGCGGCAGCAGCCCGCCGCCACCGCGCCGTCGCAGGCGCGTGGAGCCGCGACGGCGCGGCAGCGCGGCGAACTGCTGGAGCTGCTGCGAGGCCAGGGCTGGAATGTCAGCGAGGCGGCGCGCCGGCTGGGCGTTTCGCGCATGACCCTGTATCGCTGGATGCGCCGGCACGACATCCGCAGCCCGAATCGCAGCGACGGCGCGCAGGCGCCGGGCCCGCCGGGCCCGCTGTGACGCAGGCGCTGTGACGCCGCGGCTGTGACAGTTGTCACACGGCGGCGCCGCCGCGTGTGACAGGGGGGCCGCCGCAGCCGCCCGGCGAAACCGTCGCACCCCGGCGGCGCGGCGCTGGCATGGCGCTTGCAACGAGCCTGGGCCCGCGCGCCATGCGGGCTGCGCGACCCGGCTCGCCGGAGCGCATCCAACGACACGATGGAGACTGCTCATGAATGCAAACGACGGCGCCAGCGCCTGGCTGGCGGATTTCGATGCGGCGCTGCTGCGCCGGGACATCGATGCCGCGGTCGCGATGTTCGACACCGACTGCTACTGGCGCGACCTGCTGGCGTTCACCTGGAACATCACCACCGCCGAAGGGGGTGCGCGCATACGCCACCTGCTCGAGAACACCCTCGAGCACACCCGGCCGTCGAGCTGGGCCCTCGACGGCAGCGCCACCGAGGATGCCGGCGTGACCGAAGCCTGGTTCACCTTCGAGACGGCGGCGGCACGCGGCAAGGGGCTGCTGCGCCTGCGCGACGGCAAGGCCTGGACCCTGCTGACGACCATGGTCGAGCTCAAGGGCTTCGAGGAAGCCAGGGGGCCGACGCGCCCGCGCGGCGTGGAGCACGGCGCCTACCGCGGACGCAAGACCTGGAAGGAGCTGCGCGAACAGGAGCAGCGGACCCTGGGCTACACCGAGCAGCCGCACGTGGTGATCATCGGCGGGGGCCAGGCCGGCATCATTCTCGGCGCCCGGCTGCGCAAGCTCGGCGTGCCCGCGATCATCCTGGAGAAGAACAAGCGCCCCGGCGACTCCTGGCGCAACCGCTACAAGAGCCTGTGCCTGCACGATCCGGTCTGGTACGACCATCTGCCGTACCTGCCGTTCCCGCAGGACTGGCCGGTGTTCGCGCCGAAGGACAAGGTGGGCGACTGGCTGGAGATGTACACCAGGGTCATGGAACTCAACTACTGGAGCTCCACGCGCTGCAGGAAGGCGCATTTCAACGAGGCGCGCCAGGAATGGGAGGTGATCGTCGAGCGCGACGGACGCGAGCTGACGCTGCGCCCGAAGGAACTGGTGGTGGCGCTGGGCGTCTCGGGCTATCCCAACGTGCCCGAGATCGAGGGGGCGGACAGCTTCGTCGGCGATCAGTTCCACTCCAGCCGCTTTCCCGGCGCCGAGGCCTATCGCGGCAAGAAGGCGGTGGTGCTGGGCTCCAACAATTCCGCGCACGACATCTGCGCGGCGCTGTGGGAGGAGGACGTGGACGTGACCATGATCCAGCGCTCGTCGACCCACATCGCGCCGTCGGACTCGCTGATGGAGCTGGCGCTGGGCGGGCTGTACTCCGAGCAGGCGGTGGCGCAGGGCATCGACTGCCACAAGGCGGACCTGATCTTCGGCAGCGTGCCCTACAAGATCATGCACAGCTTCCACATTCCGGTGTACGAGGAAATGAAGAAGCGCAACGCGGACTTCTACGCGCGCCTGGAGAAGGCCGGCTTCCTGCTCGATTTCGGCGCCGACGGTTCGGGGCTGTTCATGAAGTACCTGCGCCGCGGTTCGGGCTACTACATCGACGTCGGGGCCTCCGAGCTGGTCGCCAACGGCAGCGTGCGCCTGCGCAGCGCGGTGCACATCGATCGCATCAAGCCGCGCTCGGTGGTGCTCAGCGACGGCAGCGAGCTCGACGCCGATGTCATCGTGTACGCCACCGGCTACGGCTCGATGAACCGGTGGCTGGCCGATCTCATCTCGCCCGAGGTCGCCGACCGGCTGGGCAAGGTCTGGGGCCTGGGCTCGAACACGCCGAAGGATCCCGGCCCGTGGGAGGGCGAACTGCGCAACATGTGGAAGCCGACCCAGGTGCCGCACCTGTGGATCCAGGGCGGCAACCTGCACCAGAACCGCCACTACTCGCAGTTCCTCGGCCTGCAGCTCAAGGCGCGCTACGAAGGCATCCCGACACCCGTCTACGGGCTGGCGCCGGTGCACCACCTGAGCTGAAGCCTGCACGTCCCGCGCCGCCGCGGGACGCGACGTCACGCCCCGGCCGGCGCGCCGGGACGTGCCCGAGCCGCCGCGCGGGAACACGGCTGGCGTCGGCTCGACGCTGCGCGTGCCGATGCGCGGCGGGACGGCTGCGGCCAGCCGCGCTGCCGGGCCCGTGCGCGTCGGCAAGGGCGTGCGCCGACCCGTGTAGCATCCGCCGGGGCCGGGCCGGGATGCCCCGGCCGCACGCTGAACCGACCATGCCTGCCTTTTCGAGTTACCTCGGCATCGACTATTCGGGCGCCGCGACCGCCGAATCCAGCCTCCGCGGATTGCGCGTGTACCAGGCCGCGCCGGCGCAGGCTGCCGTCGAGATTGCCCCGCCGGCGGGCGCGCGCAAGTACTGGACGCGCCGCGGCCTGGCGCACTGGCTGGCCGAGCTGCTCGACGACGACCGGCCGACGCTGGTCGGCATCGATCACGGCTTCTCGTTTCCGCTGCGCTACTTCGAGACGCACCGGCTGGAACACGACTGGCCGGCTTTCCTGGACGACTTCCACGCGCATTGGCCCACCGACGCGCCCGGCACCCGCGTCGACGCGGTGCGCGACGGCGTGTGCGGCAACGGCGCCGCGCGCGCGGGCAGCGCGCGCTGGCGTCGCCTCTGCGAGCAGCGCTGCCGGGCGAAATCGGTGTTCCACTTCGACGTGCAGGGCTCGGTGGCCAAGTCCACCCATGCCGGATTACCCTGGCTGCGCCTGCTGCGTGCCCGATTCGGCGAGCGGCTGCACTTCTGGCCCTTCGACGGCTGGGAGCCGCGGGCGGGGCGTTCGGTGATCGCCGAGGTCTACCCGTCGGCGTGGCGCCAGGCCTACCCGCTGCAGGGCGCGACCGGCGACCAGCAGGATGCCCACGCGGTGGCCTCGTGGCTGCGCGATGCCGACCGCGATGGGCGCCTGGCGCAGGCCCTGCGTCCGCAGCTGGGAGACACCGAGCGCGCGGTGGCGGCCATCGAGGGCTGGATCCTGGGGATCGCGCCCTGATGGCGGCGCCGCGCCGGACCTGCGCGACGGCGCGGCGCGGGGCGCGTGCCGGGCCGGCGTCCGGGCGCGGGTTCGGGGCGCTGGTCGCTGGCATTTCTAGTATTATGGAAATATAGAAACGTGCAAGGCACCCGGCGTGCGGCGCCACGCGTCACGCCGCAGGCCGCTGCCGACCGGCCCACCGGCCGACCGCCCCACCGACTCCCGATCGTCCCATGACCGCACCGAAGTCCGTGCTGGTGCTGTGCACCGGCAACTCCTGCCGCTCGCAAATGGCCCAGGCCCTGCTGAACCACGAGCTGGCCGGCGTCGTGCGCGCCGCGTCGGCCGGCATCCGGCCGCAGCCGAAGGTCGCCGACGGCGCCATCGAGGCGCTGCGCCTGGCCGGCCTGCCGACGCACGACCTCTACCCGAAGGACCTGGACACGCTGATCGACCGGCACTTCGACCTCGTCGTCACGGTGTGCGACAACGCGCGGGAAGCGTGTCCGGTGTTCCCGCGCCCGGTGCCGAAACTCCATGTGCCGTTCCACGACCCGCATGGCGAGCCGCTGGAGAGCTTCGTGCGGGTGCGCGACGACATCCGCGCCCGCCTCGTGCCGGCGGTGCGCGAGGCGCTCGCCCCGGGAGCGCCCGCGTGAGCGCGCAATGCGAGGTGGTGGCGCGCGCCGCCGACGGCGCGCCGATGAGCCTGTTCGAGCGCTGGCTGACCCTGTGGGTGTTCCTGTGCATCGTCGGCGGCATCGTGCTCGGGCGCTGGCTGCCGGCGCCGTTCCAGTGGCTGGGCCGCCTGCAGGTCGCGCAGGTCAACCTGCCGGTGGGGCTGTTGATCTGGGTGATGATCATTCCCATGCTGATGAAGGTGGACTTCGGCGCGCTGCACGAGGTGCGGCGCCATGTCCGCGGCATCGGCGTGACGCTGTTCGTCAACTGGCTGGTCAAGCCGTTCTCCATGGCGCTGCTGGGCTGGGTGTTCATCCGCCACCTGTTCGCGCCGTGGCTTCCCGCGGCGCAACTCGACAGCTACATCGCCGGGCTGATCCTGCTCGCGGCGGCCCCCTGCACCGCGATGGTGTTCGTGTGGAGCCGACTGTCCGGCGGCGATCCGCTGTTCACGCTGTCGCAGGTGGCGCTCAACGACACCATCATGGTGTTCGCCTTCGCGCCGATCGTCGCGCTGCTGCTGGGCATCTCGGCGATCCACGTGCCGTGGGCCACGCTGCTGTTCTCGGTGCTCATGTACATCGTCGTTCCGCTGCTGCTGGCGCAGGGCTGGCGCGCGCTGCTGCTGCGGCGCGGGCCGGTCGCGTTCGACGCCGCGCTGGCGCGCATCGGGCCGTGGTCGATGGCGGCGTTGCTGGCCACGCTGGTGCTGCTGTTCGCGTTCCAGGGTCCGGCCATCGAGGCGCAGCCGCTGGTCATCGCGCTGCTGGCCGTGCCCATCCTCATCCAGGTGCTGTTCAATTCGTCGCTGGCCTATCTGCTCAATCGCGTGCTCGGCGAACAGCACGCCATCGCCTGCCCGTCGGCGCTGATCGGCGCCAGCAACTTCTTCGAACTGGCGGTGGCGGCGGCGATCAGCCTGTTCGGCTTCCAGTCGGGGGCCGCGCTGGCCACCGTCGTGGGGGTGTTGATCGAGGTTCCGGTGATGCTGCTCGTGGTCCGTCTGGCCGGCACCACCCGCGGCTGGTACGAGCAGCGCGCGCCGGCGCGCTGACACGCCGTGCCGCAGACGCCCTTGTCCTCCGATGCGCGCGACCCTGCCTTCGACTGCGTGCTGCGCGCGTGGCGCGCGCACGAGGCCGAACTGCAGGCCTTCCTGGCGCGCCACGCGCGCGACGCCGACGCCGCGCAGGATCTGTTGCAGGAGGTCTTCGTCAAGGCGCTGCGCCAGGGCCGCGGCTTTTGCGAGCTGGAGCAGCCGCGCGCCTGGCTGTTCCGCGTCGCGCGCAATGCGCTGGTCGACGCCGCGCGGCTGCAGCGCCCGAGCGTGGCGCTGGCGGACGAGCTGCCGGCGCCGGCCGCCGACGAGCGCGCCCCGGTGGACGCGCTGGATGCCTGCATCGCGCGCAACCTGCCGTGGCTGGCCGACGAGGACCGCGACATCGTGCAGCGCTGCGACCTCGACGGCCAGACCGTGCGCGCCTACGCCGAGGCCCGCGGCCTGAGCCTGCCGGCGGCCAAGGCGCGTCTGCTGCGCGCGCGCAAGCGCCTGCGCGACCTGCTGGTCGCGCGCTGCGGCGTGCACTTCGACGCCGACGGCAGCGTGTGCTGCCACGACGGTCCGCGCGCCGACTGACCCCTCCCTCCATCTGCGTCGCCCGGCTCCCGCGGGGCGGCGCGCCGCGGCTGCATCCTTTTCGGCGCTGCTTCGTCATCCAGGGCACAGAGTTCCTGTCCCGAGGTCATGATGAACACGCAGGTTTCCCCCGATTCCGTCCCCGCCGGCCGCGCGCCCGGCGCCGCGCTGCCGGCCTGGCGCGCCTGGGGCCCGGCGCTGCTGTACGTCAGCGCGTGGTTCCCGCTGTACGCGATGCTGCAGCCGGCGACCACCGCGCTCACCCGCTGGCTGGCCGGCATCGCGCAGATCGCGCCGTCGAGCCACCTGTACGCCGCGCTGTCCTTTTTCGCCTTCGAGGTGCCCAAGGTGCTGATGCTGCTGGCGCTGATCGTGTTCGCGGTCGGCGTGCTGCAGAGCTTCTTCACCCCCGAGAAGACGCGCGCGCTGCTTGCCGGCAGGCGCCAGGGGGCGGGCAACGTGCTGGCCGCGGCGCTCGGCATCGTCACGCCGTTCTGCTCCTGCTCGGCGGTGCCGCTGTTCATCGGCTTTCTGACCGCCGGCGTGCCGCTCGGGGTGACCTTCTCCTTCCTCGTGTCGGCGCCGATGGTCAACGAGGTCGCGCTGGCGCTGCTGTACGGCATGTTCGGCTGGCGCATCGCGCTGCTGTACCTCGGACTCGGCCTGCTCGTGGCCATGCTCGCCGGCCTGGTGATCGGTCGCATGAACCCGCTGCACCTGATCGAGCCCTGGGTGTTCGACATCCCGCCGGCGCAGGGCCTCGCGCAGCGTCCGGACTGGCAGGCGCGCTTCGCGCAGGGCTTCCACCACGTGCGCGACATCGTGCGCAGGGTGGCGCCGTACATCGTGGCCGGCGTCGGCGTCGGCGCGTGGATCCACGGCTACGTGCCGCAGGACTTCATGGCGCACCTGATGGGCAAGGGCGCGTGGTGGTCGGTTCCGCTGGCGGTGCTGATCGGCGTGCCGATGTACTCCAACGCCGCGGGAATCATCCCGGTGGTGCAGGCGCTGCTGGGCAAGGGCGCGGCGCTCGGCACGACCCTGGCCTTCATGATGTCGGTGACCGCGTTGTCGGCGCCCGAGTTCCTGATCCTGAGAAAGGTCATGAAGCCGAAGTTGATCGCGTGGTTCGCGGCGGTGGTCGCCGCCGGCATCGTGGTCGTCGGCTTCGTGTTCAACGCGGTGATGTAAGGCCGCATGTCCATCCGCTGCATGTCACGAGGAGTTGCATCATGATCGACGTCAAGATCCTGGGTACCGGTTGCGCCAGTTGCAAGGCCACCCAGCGCCTGGTCGAGGAAGTGCTGGCCGCCAGCGGCGTGCAGGCGCACCTGGAGAAAATCGAGGACATCGCCTCGATCATGCGCTACGGCGTGATGAGCACGCCCGGCGTGGTCATCGACGGCAAGGTGGTGCATGCCGGCGGCGTGCCCAGCCGCGCCCAGGTCGAGCAGTGGGTGAGCGCCTGAGGCCGGCGTCCGGCGGCGGGGTCGCATGGCGCCGGACGCGCACCCCGTGCAGGGCATGGCAACGCCGCCCCCCGCGCGAGCGGGTGCGGCTCAGGGTGACGACAGGCGCACGATGTTGACCGCGTCGCCGTAGACCTCGCGCACCAGATCGACCATGTGCTCGTGGTGGGTCAGGAACAGCACCTGCGTGCGCTGCGACAGCTGCGCCAGCGCCTGCAGGCCCGCCCGGCTGCGCCGGTCGTCGAAATTGATGAACAGGTCGTCGGCCACGAACGGCAGCGCGTGGGCGCGCGCGAGATGCATGTCGAGCGCGGCCAGGCGCAGCGCCAGGTACAGCTGGTCGCGCGTGCCCTCGCTCATGCCGTCGACGCCGACGAACGCGCCGTCCGGGCGGCGCCCGTGCAGCGACGGCGGCTGATGGTCGAAATCCACCATGAGGCGTTCGAAGGAGCCCAGGGTCAGCCCCGAGAAGATGGCGCTGGCGGCGGCCAGCAGCGGCCCCTGGCGGGCATCGCGGTAGCGCTCGATGGACCAGCCGAGCAGGCGCGCCGCGGTGTGCACCTTGATGAAGCGCTCGGCCGCGTCGGCCATCTGGGCCAGGGCCTCCTGGCGCTTCGCTTCCGCGGTGGCGGCATCGGCCTGGCCGGCCATTGCGCGCAATTCGGCGTCGGCGCTGCTGAGCGCGGCCGACAGTTCCGGAATCCGGCGCACCGTGGCTTCCTCCTCGGCGTCCCAGCGGGCGAGCTCGGCCATGACCGCGCCGGGATCGAGGGCCGCGGCCTCCTCGCGCAGTGCGGCCAGCGACAGGCCGTCACCCTGGTCGAGCAGCGCCTTGCGCGCGTGCTCCAGCGCGGCCTGCAGGCCGCGCCGCGCGTCGGAGCGCGCGATCGCCGCGCGCAACGGCCCGAGCCCGTCGACCGCGGCGCGCTCCAGCAGCGGGGCGAGACTGGCGCGGATGTGCTGCTCCTCGCGGTCCGCGCGCGCCAGCGCCTCGGCGGCCGCGGCCAGGCTCGCGCGTGCCTGCTCGGCGTCGGCCTGGATGCTGCGTGCCTCGGCCAGCCCGCGCCGCAGCTCGGCGGCCACGTCGCTGGCCGGCCGTTGCGCGAGTTCCGGTTTCACGCGCACGGCCAGCGCCTGCGCCCGGGCCTGCAGGTCGCGCAGGTCGGCGCGCATGGTGTCGATGCGCTCGGCACGGATCTGCCGGATGCTCGCCAGGTTTTCGCCAATGCGCGCGATCACGTCGAGCGACGCCTCGACCTTGGCCACGTCGTCGTCCGGCACGAAGCCGGCGTCGGCCAGCGCCCGCTGCCACGCGTCCTGCCACGCGCGATACGCATCGTCCGCGGCGCTGGCCGTGTCGCGCAGCGCGTGCAGTTCGCCGGATGCTGCGCCGAGCTGCTGCTCCAGCGACTTTCGCTCGCCGCGGGATTCATCCTGGCGGCGCACGTGCTCGTCGGCCTGGTTCAGCAGCACCGCCAGGTCGTCGGAGTCGACAGGCTGGCCGGCGGCGCGCAGCTGCGCCGCCAGCGCCGCCGCGGCGGCGCACGCCGCGGCGACGTGCCCGTCGACGCGTTGCCTGGTCGCCACGACGGCCTGCCATGCGTCGAGAACGCGTTCGCGCACCTGCAGCCACTCGGCGGCCGCCTGCGCCGACAAGGCCGGCAGGCGGCATTCGTCGCGAAGCCTCGCCCATTCCCGGTCGCGCCGGGCGCGCGCCGCGTGCACGGCGTCGATGTGCGCGCGCAGCGCCTCGCGCTCGAGTCCGAGGGCCTCCGCGCGCTGCTCCAGGCCCTGCAGTTCGGCGGCGTCGTGGGCGCGGTCGTGGCGCTCGTCGGCCAGCGCGTCGCTGTGCGCGACGAGCAGCTCGTAGCGCTCGGCCTGCGCCTGCGTGGTCGATGGGTCGCGGCGCATGCCGGCCCACACCTGGTCGCGCTCGCTGCGCGCCTGCCGCACATGCTCCGGCAGCACCGGGTGCAACTGTTCGCGCATGCGTCGTCCGGCGGCCGCCAGCTCGGCGAGTCGCTCGTCGACCTTGCGCGACTCCTGCTCCAGCCTGGCGGCCTCGAGTTCGTCGCGCCGTTGCTGCTCGAGCAGGGCCTGCACATGCTCGCGCGTCGGCGGCAGCATGGCGGCCAGCTCCTCGGGCGCCGTCGGCGCGCCGACCAGCGCCTTGCGCGCGACCTCGAGCGCGTGCTCCCGCGAACGCAGTTCGCCCTGCAGCTCGCCGAGCACGGCGGCGGTGTCGCCGAGCGCGCGGGCGCGCGCCATCGCGGCGCGCAGCGTGGGCTCGACGTGCCCCTGCGGCAGGCCCTGCAGCTCGCTGCGGGCCTGCTGCAGCTCGCGTTGCTTCTGGCGCAGCGCGCGCGCCGCGCCGTCACGCGCCTGCATCAGCGCTTCGCGCTGTCTCGCCAGTCGGGCCAGCGCGGCGCGTGCGGGCTGGCTGGGCATGCGCGCGGCGAGCGCCTGCTCGCCGTCGTGCTCCCAGCCCAGTTGCGCGGCCAGATCGGTGACCACCGCCCAGCGCGCGCGCACCTCCAGCTCGCGCTTCTCGATGTCGTTCGGGTAGGCACGGTACTGCAGCCGCAGTTCGTCGAGGGCGACGATCTCCGGCTCCAGCTCGATGAGTGCCGTGTCCGGGTGCAACTGCGCCAGCCGCTGCTGCGCCTGCTGCTCGAGCAGCAGGTGATGCGCGCGGCTCGCCGCGATGGCCGCCAGGCGCGGTTCGGCTTCATCGAGGGTGGCCGCCGCGCCGGGCGGCAGTTCCGCGGCGTCGGCGTGCTCGGCCAGGCGCGCCGCTTCGCTGTCCAGCGTGGCCAGCAGCGGGGCGACGCGGCGCACCCGCTGCAGCACGCTGCGCCGCGCCCTCAGCCTGGCCTGCTCGGCCAGCGCGGTCTGCAGCAGCGCGCCGAGTTCCTCGACCCGCGCGTGAACCTGTGCCCAGTCCTTCGCGCGCAGCGACGCCGCGCGCAGCGCCTGACGCGCCTCCTCGCAGGCCTGCTCGGCCTGGTAGTACACGCGCGCCGAGGACTTTCGGCGGGCCCACAGCGCGTTCGCCTCCTGCTCCAGTTCGGCGCGAATCTCGCCCAGCGAGGCGATGCCGGCGGCGGACTCGAACAACACCTGGCCGACATCCTCGTCGGCGGCCGACAGGATGCTTGCGCCGCCGCGCACCAGGCGCTCGTGGTCGAGGCTGAACATCTGCTCGAAGAACCGTGGCTCCACGCCGCCCAGAAACGGCGCCAGCGCGTCGTCCGGCAGCGGGGAGTCGTCCGGCCGGCGCAGCGTCGCCCGGTTCGCCTTGATGCGATGGAACGCGAGTTCGCGTTGCGCGTGCCGCAGCCGCGCGCCGAGCCGCAGGTCGGGGAGCGGGTGCAGGAACGCGTACCCCGGGTCGCGAAGCGGAAAGCCGTACAGCAAATGGTGGATGGCCGATCGCAGGGTCGACTTGCCGGCCTCGTTGGGGCCGACGATGACGTGGAAGTCGCGCGCCGCCTGAGGCAGCGCGAGGCTGCGCTCGGTGAACTTGCCGTAGCGGATGAGGTCGAGCTGGTCGATGCGCATGGATCACTCCGCCGACGCGACGCGCGCCAGCAGCGACGGCACGGTGCTGCGCACCAGATCCGCCAGCCGGCCGGCGCGCACGACGTCCAGCAGCGGCGAGCCCTGCGCGATGTCCTGCGGCAGCCGCGCCAGCAGCTCGGCGAAGTCGCCGCGCAGCGCGTCGAGCAGGACCTCGTCGTCCGCCGCCGTGGCGAGAATGGCCTGCAGGTCGGCGACGGCGTCGCCGCGCGCCGCAAGCCGGGCGCTGCTCTGCGGCGCTTGCGTGTCGACCACGACCTTTTCCACCCAGAGCCGATCGCCGGCGATGGCGGCGGCCTGCGCCAGCACCTCGGCGCGCAGCTGCGATTCGCGGCCGAACAGCTCGCCGTGGGCCGGGCTGGCGCCGGTCAGCGCCACGCGCACGGCCAGCGGCAGCGCCGCCGGCTGCTCGCCCGCCAGCGCTTCGAGCGCCGCGCCGACCAGGCGTGACGCCTGCTCCAGCGATTGCGCGGCGGACACATCGACCGCCAGCCGATGCCAGCGCAGCACGTCGACGAACACCTGCTCGACGGACTGCACGTCGGCGCCCTGCGCCGTCACCAGCAGCGCGCCCTTGGCGCCGGTCTCGCGGATGTTGCGTCCCTGCAGGTTGCCGGGAAAGGCGATGGTCGGCTCCCCCGGCCACAGCTGGTGCTCGTGCACGTGCCCCAGGGCCCAGTACTGGTACCCCTTGGCGCGCAGCTCGGCGAGCGAGCACGGCGCGTAACTGGCGTGCGCGGCGTATCCCTCGAGGGCGGTGTGCAGCACGCCGACGTTGAGCCAGCCGGCACGCGGCGCCGGGTAGCCGGGGACCAGGTCCTCGGTGGTCGCCGCGGTCTTGAAGCTGCGCCCGTGCAGCGCGACCCGCAACTGCGGCAGCAGGAAGGTGGCGGCGCGCGTCGACGGAAAGACGTGGACGTTGTCGGGCAGCGAAAGCCGGCGGGTCATCTCGCTTTCGGCGTCGTGGTTGCCGTGCAGCAGGTAGACCGCAATCCCCGCGGCCTTCAGGCGCCCCATCTGCCGCGCGAAGTGAATGCCGGTGTTGAAGTCGCGCCAGCTGCCGTCGTAGAGATCGCCGGCGATGACCAGGAAGTCCACCGCTTCGTCGAGCGCCAGCGTGACGAGGTTGTCGAACGCGTCGCGCGTCGCCGTGCGCAGCCGCTCGGTCGGTGCGTCGGGGTAGGCGCTGAGGCCGACCAGCGGGCTGTCCAGGTGGATGTCGGCGGCATGGAGGAATCGCATGGGTTCTCGCTGCTTGAGGTGGTTCGGCGCCCGGCCGTGCCGGGCCCGCGCCGCGCGCCGTATCGGCGCGTCGCGCCCCCGCCTGCGCGCCGGCCGCCGGCCCGCGCCGGCTGCTCCGGGGTGCGTCGCGGGCCGCTGCCGAGCCACGCCGCGTCGGGCGCCGGCGGACATTTTCCCTTTTTCCGCCGGCCTGTCCCGCCAGCGCAGCGCCACGCCGCGGCCGCGACATGGTGGCCGCGACCCCGCGGCGGCGGCGCGTTGCGCAGGCCTGCATCGGCGCGCCCGACGACAGTTTGCGTTTGCGCAAAAAACAGCTACATTGCGCCACCATTTGAACCAAACGTTGCAAACGAGCATGGACTTTCGTCGGTGCGCGTTTACTTACGGCGTACTTACGAAATCGACAACAAGAAGCAAGGAGAGTTGCATGACGGTGAAGTTCCATGTCAACGGCAAACCTGTGGTTGCCGACGCGGATCTCGACACCCCGCTGCTGTGGGTGCTGCGGGATGAACTCGACATGAAGGGAACCAAGTTCGGCTGCGGTGCCGGCCTGTGCGGCGCCTGCACCGTGCACCTGGACGGCGAGGTCGTGCGTTCCTGCCAGACCCCGCTGAGCGTGGTGGCCGGCAAGCAGGTCTCCACCGTCGAAGGGCTGTCGAAGGACAACAGCCATGTTCTGCAACGCGCCTGGATCAAGCACGAAGTGCCGCAATGCGGCTATTGCCAGTCGGGCCAGCTGATGGCCGCGGCCGCGCTGCTGGAAAAGAACCACGACCCGAGCGATGCGGAGATCGACATGGCGATGAGCGGCAACCTGTGCCGCTGCGGAACGTACGCGCGCATCCGTGCCGCGATCAAGGACGCTGCGGCCGAAATGCGCCGCGCCTGAACCGGAGACACGCATGATCGATACGCACATGGACAACGCGGAACGCGCCGGGGTTTCCCGTCGCGGCTTCCTGAAGGCCGGCGTCGCCCTCGGTGGCGGCCTGATGCTGGGCGTGTACCTGCCCGGCACGCGCGGCCAGGCGCTGGCGGCGGGCCTGCCCGCGGGCGGCCAGCCCAACGCCTGGGTGCACATCGGCGAGGACAACGCCATCACCATCCTGTCGGCGCGTTCGGAAATGGGCCAGGGCGTCTACACCGCCATGCCCATGCTCGTCGCCGAGGAGCTCGGCGTCGACATGGACCAGGTCCGCGTCGAGGCGGCCCCGGTGGGCGCGGTCTACACCAACGCCCTGCTCGGCGCGCAGATCACCGGGGGCTCGACCTCGGTGCGCGACGGCTGGCTGAAGCTGCGCGTCGCCGGAGCGCAGATGCGCGAGATGCTGGTGGCCGCCGCGGCGGCTGCCTGGAAGGTTCCGGCCTCGAGCGTGCGCGTCGAGCGCGCGATGCTGATCGGGCCGCACGGCCGCAAGGCCAGCTTCGGCGAAATGGCCGCGGCCGCGGCCAAGCTTCCGGTGCCGGCCCAGCCGCGCCTGAAGAACCCCGCCGATTTCCGCATTCTCGGCACCCCGGTGCCGCGCGTCGACACGCCGCACAAGGTCAACGGCACGGCGCAGTTCGGCATCGACGTCACGCTGCCCGGCATGGTGTACGCCACGCTGCGCCAGTGCCCGGTGATCGGCGGCAAGCTCAAGCACGCCGACGTGACCAAGGCGCGCGGCATGCCCGGGGTCATCGAGGTGGTGCAGCTGCCCGACGCCGTGGCGGTGGTGGCCGACGGCTGGTGGCGCGCGAAAAAGGCCCTCGAGACGGTGCAGGCGCAGTGGGACGAAGGCCCGGTGGCAGCGCTCAGCGACACCTCGCTGGTGCAGACCACGCGCGCCGCCGCGTCGACCGATCCGGTGCTCGAGATCGTCGCGCCGCGCGGCGACCTCGACGCGGCGCTGCAGCACGCGGCCAAGGTGGTGGAGGCGGAATACGTCACGCCGCTGCAATCGCATTCGCCGCTGGAGCCGATGAACTTCACCGCCCACGTGCAGGGCGGCAAGGCGCTGGTGATCGGCCCGACCCAGTTCCAGCAGGGCGCCGCCGGCGCCGTGGCCAAGGCGCTGGGCATCAAGCCGGAAGACGTGGAGGTGCGCACGACCTACCTCGGCGGCGGCTTCGGGCGACGCCTGGAGCTGGACTTCATCGCGCAGGCGGCGCTCATCTCGCGCGCCGTCGGCAAGCCGGTGAAGCTGCTGTGGACGCGCGAGGAGGACATGACCCATGACTTCTACCGCCCCGTCGGCATCAACCAGTTGAAGGCCGGGCTCGACGCCCACGGCAAGCCGCAGGCGCTGCACTTCAAGGTGTGCTCGCAGTCGATCACGCAACGCGCCTTCGGCCTGCCCCCGGGCAAGATCGATCCGTTCATGATCGAGGCCGCGGTGCCGGCCTACGCCATTCCGAACGCGCGCTTCGACCTGGTCATCCACGACACCGGCTTCCGCGTCGGCTACTGGCGCTCGGTCAGCCACAACATGAACGCGTTCGCCAACGAAAGCTTCATGGACGAACTCGCGCATGCGGCGGGCGCCGACCCGGTGGCCTATCGCATGAGCCTGCTCGGACACGCGCCGCGCCACGCCACGGTGCTGCGCCTGGCGGCGGAAAAGGCCGGCTGGGGCAAGCCGCTGGCGCACGGCCACGCGCACGGCGTGGCGCTGATGGACGGCTACGACAGCTACCTGGCGCAGGTCGCCGAGATCAGCCGCAACAAGGACGGCAGCATCCGGGTGCATCGCGTGACCGTGGTGGTCGACCTCGGCCATGTCGTCAACCCCGACATCGTCAAGGCGCAGATCCAGTCGTCCATCGTGTTCGGGCTCGGCGCCACGCTCAAGCAGCGCATCACCATGCAGCACGGGCGCGTGCAGCAGACGAACTTCAACGTCTACGACCCGTTGCGCATGTACGAGATGCCGGAGATCGACATCACCATCGTGCCCAGCGAGGAAAAGCCGGGCGGCATCGGCGAGCCGGCCACCGCGATGATCGGCCCGGCCGTGGCCAACGCCGTGTTCTCCCTCACCGGCAAGCGCCTGCGCACCCTGCCGATCACCGCCGAGGCGCTGTCCCAGGCCTGACGCGGGCAGCCCGCCGGCGCGCACCGGCGGGCCGCGCGGCGCGTCAATCGCGCCGCGCGGCGGCGTCGCCGATGCGCTCGAAATGGCGCATCGTGTAGTCGTAGGCGACGTCGATCGCGCGCACGTGATCCTTCCAGTTGAGCATGCCGCTGGCCACGTGCGGCGGGCTCAGCAGATGCGTGGCCAGGCTGCGCCGCAGCCGGCCGCTGGCGTTGTCGTGCACCGTCGCGGCGCGCATCAGGATGGCGAACAGGCTCGGCCACTGGCGGCCGTGCATCCATTGCCAGGTCAGTCGCGGCAGCGTCGGCAGCGCGGTGTCCTCGAAGCTCGCCGGCAGCGTGTCCTCGCCGCTGATGTCCACCGCCACCACGTCGTGCACGCCGCGATCGTGCATGACGTCGGTCGGCAGGTTGTTGAGCACCGCGCCGTCCACGTGCACCACGCCGGAGTCGAGCAGCGGCGGCAGGATGCCGGGAATCGCGGCGCCGGCGCGCAGCCATTTCCACAGCACCCCGCGGGTATGCACGTCGACGCGCCCCGCGGTGAGGTTCGCCGACGTGCAGAAGAACGGGATCGCCAGGTCCTCGATGCGGCGCGTGCCGAACGACGCCCGCAGCAGGCGCGTGGCGCGCGTGCCGCGGGTCAGCGCGATCAGCGGCAGCGTCAGGTCGCGCAGCGGGTGGCCGGTGAGCAGCGCCTGGCGCATGCGCTCGAGCAACTGCCGGTCGTCCCACTCGCAGGCCACGCCGGCCGCCACGATGCCGCCGATGCTGGTGCCGCCGACGGCGTCGATCGGGATGCCCAGCTCGCGCAGCGCGCGCACCACGCCGAGGTGGCTGAAGCCGCGCGCGCCGCCGCCGGACAGCACCAGTCCGGTGGCGCGGCGCGCCAGCAGGCGGCCGACGCGCGCCCAGTCCGCCGCGCCGCGCAGGTGATGCCAGGCGAGCCGGCCCTCGAAGCTTGTCAGCCACTCGGTGGCCGCGCGCGGCGCCGGCGCTCCGGGCTCGCCGAGCAGCAGCAGGTGGCGCTCACGGTGCAGCACGTCGGCGCCGTTGCGGCACATCGCATCGGGCCACGGCACGGGCTGGTCGGCGGCGCGCGCCAGCAGCAGGAACTGGTCGGCCTGGCGCATGCAGGTGGCGCGCCAGGCCGCGTCGCCGTCGGCGACGTAGACCACGAAGCGGTGCTGGCGCTCGCGCGCATCGTGCCAGGCGGGGTCGCGCCCGCGGCCGAGCCGGGCGTCGAGCAGCAGCACGCTGCCGTGCCCGCGCAGCGCCTGCTCCAGCTGGCGCGCCACCGCCGGCAGATCCAGGCCGGGGTGCGCGCCGAGCAGCGCGAAGGTGCGCGGCGGATTCAGCTCCTGCGGCTCCTCGCGCCATTGCACGCGCGCCAGCAGGTCGCGCAGCGCGCGGGCCAGCGCCTCGGGGTGGGCCGCCATGAGTTCGAGCAGGCGAGCGGTGTCGGCCAGGCGCAGCAGCGTGCAGTCGCGCAGCGCGCGCACCGTGGCGTTGCGCGGGCGCTGCGTCAGCACGCCGAGTTCGCCGACGGTCTGGCCCGGGCCGATCTGCCCGAGCAGATGCTCGTCGTCGCTGGCATGGCCGGGGCCGAAGGCGCCCAGGCTGCCGGTGCACACCAGGTACAGCGCATCCGGCACGTCGCCGCGGCGGCACAGCGTCTCGCCGCCGCGCAGCGTGAGCGGCTCGAAATGCGGCAGCAGTTCGAGCAGCACCGGCTCGCCCAGTCCGCCGAACAGCGCGCTGCCCTCGAGCAGCGAGAGCGTGCGCCGGGAGCCCGCCATGTCGGTCTGCATCGCCATCTCGGCACCTCGCCAGCAGCCTCGATGCCGCCAGCTTAGCCGGCGCCGCCGCGGCGCGAAAGCGGCGGCGCCGCGCGGCGCTCAGCAGGATCACGCGCAGGCCGGCGCTGGACACGTAGTCGAGCGCCGATGACCGCCAGCATCCTGTCCAACGGCCGCGTGTGCGCGGCCTTCGGGCTGGCCGGCGGCAAGCCGGGGGCGCTGGGCATCAACCGCGTCGAGCGTGCCGACGGCCGCGTCGAGAACCTCGGTTCCACCGCCAGCGTGGAGATGCGGGAAGGCGACGTGTTCGTCATCGAGACCCGCGGCGGCGGCGGCTACGGAGCGCCGCCCGGCTGACGGCGCGGCGCAGGCCTGCTGCTACGATGCCAGGCATCAGGGCGCCGGGGCGACCCGGCGCACGCCGCGTCACGTTTCCCGCAAGGTCAGGCATGCTGGAGCCCGTCATCCAGAACTATCTCATCCGTCGCGCGAATGTCGACCCCGCCTGTTTCGGCAATCCGGAACTGCGCGTCGCCGAGTTCGGCCTCGATTCGCTCGGGCTGGTCGAGATGCTGTTCGACATCGAGGAGCGTTTCGGCTTCCAGCTGTCGGACCCAATGAAATTCCAGGCCATGAGCTTTCGCGACATGGTCGATTGCATCGAGGCGGAGCTTCGCCGCCACAACGGCGGCGAACTGCCGCGGCAGGACGCGCTGGACATGTCGACCCAGCGCTGAGCCGCGGGCTTGCGGCGCAGCCAGGAGGGCGCATCCATGACCCGGCCGCGAACCCTTGCCGAAACCGCGCCGCGCCGCGTGGTGGTCACCGGCATGGGCATGCTGTCGCCGCTCGGCGCGGACGTGCCGGGCAGTTTCGCCGCGGCGCTCGGCGGGCGCAGCGCGGTGCGTCCGGCACCCGCCGAGCTCGCCGCCGGGCTGCCCGGCATGCTGATGGCGCGCGCCGCGCGCGAACCCGCCGCGCTGCTCGAGCCGGCGGACCGCGGGCTTGACCGCGCCACGCAGTTCGCGCTGCTGGCGGCCGCCCAGGCGCTGGCCGACGCGGGCTTCGAGGCATCCCCGGACGACGCCGATCGCATCGGCGTGTTCGTGGGCATCGGCTTCGGCGGCGCCTGTTCGCTCGACGCGATGTTCACGCGCTATTTCCACCTGCTGCTCGGCGACGAGGCGGGGCGCCGGCGTGCCAGCGTGGTGCACCCGCTGACGGTGCCGCGCCTGATGGCCAATGCCGCGCAGGCGCTGCTGTCCATGCGCCACGGCTTGCGCGGCATGGGCAACACCTTCGCGGTCGCCTGCGCCTCGTCGGCGATCGCCGCCGGCGAGGCGCTGCGCGCCATCCGCCACGGCTACCTGGACGCCGCCCTGGTGGTCGGCGCCGAGGCCATGCTGGTCCCCGGGGCCATGGTCGCGTGGAACGCGCTGCGCGTGCTGGCCAGGCCCGACGCCGCGCATCCGGCCGCCAGCTGCCGGCCCTTCGACCGCCGGCGCAGCGGCTTCGTGCTCGGCGAGGGCGCCGGTGCGCTGCTGCTGGAAAGCGCCGCCCGCGCCGCGGCGCGCGGCGCGGGCGCGCTGGCCGAACTCGCCGGCTACGGCGCGAGCAGCGACGCCCATCACCTGACCGCGCCGTCGTCGCGCGGGCAGGTCGCCGCGATGCTCCAGGCGCTGGCACAGGCCGACCTGTCGCCCGACGCGATCGGCTACGTCAACGCCCACGGCACGGCCACCGAGGTCGGCGACGTGGTCGAGGCGCAGTCGCTGGTCGAGGTGTTCGGCGCGCACCAGCGCGGCCCCGCGGTGAGCTCCACGAAGGCCGTGCACGGGCACCTGGTGGGCGCCGGCGGCGCCATCGAGCTGATCCTCGCCATCCAGGCCATGCGCAGCGGCGTGCTGCCTGCCACCGCGCATCTCGAGCAGCCCGATGCGCGCTGCGCCATCGATCTGATCGCCGGCGCGCCGCGCCGCGTCGAGCGCATCGATGCCGTCATGTCGAACGCCTTCGCCTTCGGCGGCAGCAATGCCTGCCTGATCGCGCGGCGCGTGCCGGCGGCCGACCTGGCGCCGCCGCCGCAGCCATGACGCGCCGCGCCAGCGCCGCCGGCAGCGTGGCGCGCCGCGTCGCGCAGGCGCTGCGCGCCGAGCCGGCGCTGAAGGGCCTCGGCACCACGCTGATCATGAGCGGCTTTTTCAGCGTCTATTTCTACCTGCTGCGTCATCCCGCGGGCCCGGTGACGACCATGCCGCTGACCGCGCTCGACCGCTGGATCGGCTTCCAGCCGTGGGCGCTGCCGCTGTACCTGTCGCTGTGGGTGTACGTGTGCCTGCCGGCGATGCTCATGGATTCGCGCCGGCAACTGCTGCGTTTCGGGCTGGGCATCTGCGCCGTCTGCGCGGTCGGGCTGGGCGTGTTCTACGCCTGGCCGACGCGCGTGCCGCCGATGTCGGCCTACTATGTCGGGCACCCCGATTTCCGCCTGCTGCGCGGCATCGACGCCGCCGGCAATGCCTGTCCGTCGCTGCACGTGGCCTCGGCGGTGTTCGCGGCGCTGTGGTTCGAGCGCGTGCTGCCGGGCCTGGGGCTCGGGCGCGCCGCCCGCCTCGCCAGCTGGCTGTGGTGCGCGCTGATCGTGTTCTCGACCATGGCGGTCAAGCAGCATGTGCTGGTCGACGTGGTGTGCGGCGCGGCGCTGGGCCTCGCCGGCGCGCTGCCCGCGCGCGGGTTCGCGCGCGCGCCGCTGGCGGTCGCGTGCCCGGCTCCCGCCCGTCCCGGCGGCCCGTGAGCCAGCCGCACGGACACGCCCCCCGGCGGGCTATGATTCCGGCGTCATTGCGCAGCTGCGCAGCGTTCCGGGATTTCCTGCCGTCATGTCGACACCCTCCGCCCCGCCGCTCGACGTCGACCCGTCCTTCGTGCGGGAGATCGCCGAGTTGATCATCCAGTCCCTGGACCTCGATCTCGACCCCGCTGGCGTCGACCCCGATGCTCCGCTGTACGGCGAGGGTCTGGGCCTGGATTCGATCGACATCCTGGAAGTCGCGCTGGTGCTGTCGAAAAAATTCGGCGTGCAATTGCGCGCCGACGACGCGGACAACCAGCGCATCTTCAGCTCCCTGCGGCATCTCGCCGCGCATGTCTCGGGGTTGCGCGCAACGTGAACCTGGCGTTCCGCCGCCACGCGCTGCGCCCGCTGCTCACCGGGGCCGGCGTGGCGTGTTCGCTGCTCGCGTGGGCCGCGGCGCGGCGCGTGCAGCCCGGGCTGGCCGCGGTGGCGCTCACCTGGGGCCCGCTGGCGCTGCTCGGCGCGTGGTCGATCTGGCGCAGCCGCCACCGACGCGTGCTCGGCCTGCTCGGCATCGCGTTCGTGCTGGCGCTGTGGCGCGTCCGCGGCGCCCTGCTCGCGCATCTCGAACTGGCCTACCTGTTCGAGCATGCCGGCAGCCTGAGTCTGCTCGGGCTCATGTTCGGCAGCACGCTGCGGCGCGGCAGCGAGCCGCTGGTGACGCGCTTCGCGGCGACGGCGCGGCCGGCGATGTCCGCGGCGCTGCGTCGCTACACGCGCGGCGTGACGCTGGCCTGGACCCTGTTCTTCGCCGCCATGGCCTGTGCCTCGGTCGCGCTGTTCGCCACCCGCACGCTGCGCGAATGGACCCTGTTCGCCACGCTCGGCACCCCGCTGCTGGTGGCGCTGATGTTCGTCGCCGAGTACCTGGCGCGGCTGCGCCTGGTCGCCGCCGACGAGCAATCCGGGCCGTGCGAGGCGGTGCTCGCCTATCTGCGCTACAGCGCCGCACAGAGGGCCGATCCCGGCGACCGGGTGTCGGGCTGAGCCTGCGGGGCATCGCATGAGCCAACGCCTGCCGCTGCTGTCGCACACCGATGCGCGCGAAGTGTTCGCGTGGCGCGGCGCTCGCCCGGTGCGCGTGGCCGAGTTCCTGGCCGACGTCGAGCGCGTGGCCAGCGCCATGCCGCCGGCGCGGCACGTGCTGAACGCCTGCCGCGATCGCTACCACGTGGCCGTCGGCTTCGCCGCCGCCATCGTGCGCGACAAGCTCAACCTGCTGCCGGCGAGCCGCAGCGCCGATACCCTGCGCCAGTTGCACGCCACGGCGCCCGATCTGTTCTGCCTGGTCGACGGGCCGTGCGACCTGCCGCTGCCGCGCATGGCCTATCCTGCGCCCGCCGGCGATGCCGCGCCGGCGCCGCGCGCCATGCCGCTGGTCGAGGCCGGGCGCGTGGTCGCACGGGTCTACACCTCGGGCTCGACCGGCGCGCCCACGCCGCACGACAAGACCTGGGGTTCGCTGCTCGCCTGCATCCGCGCCGGGCGCGATCGCCTCGGCCTGCCGGCGGGCACCACGCTGGTCGGCACGGTGCCGGCGCAGCACATGTACGGGCTCGAGTCGACCCTGCTGATGGCCTTCCACGGCGGGCTGCGCCTGAGCTCGGGGCATCCGTTCTATCCCGCCGACATCGCCGCTGCGCTGGCTGGCGTGCCCGAGCCGCGTCTGCTGGTGTCGACCCCGGTGCATCTGCGCGCCTGGCTCGCCGCCGGGCTCGCCAGCGTGCCGCTGCGGCTGGTGCTCTGCGCCACGGCGCCGTTGTCGCTGGAACTGGCGCAGGCGGTGGAGCAGCGCACCGGGGCGCCGCTGGTCGAGATCTACGGCTCCACCGAAACCGGACAGATCGCCACCCGGCGCACCACGCACGACGAGGCCTTCACGCTGCTGCCGGGGGTCGAGCTGCTGCCCGCCGCCGACGGCTGCGCGCTGGCGCGCGGCGGCCACCTGCGCGAGCCGACCCCACTGCACGACAGGGTCGAGCCGCTGGGCGACGGGCGCTTCCTGCTGCACGGGCGCGGCGCCGACATGGTCAACGTGGCGGGCAAGCGCAGTTCCATCGCGCACCTGAACCACCAGCTGTGCGCCATCCCCGGGGTGCTGGACGGGGCGTTTTACGTGCCCGACCACGAAGCCGGCGAAGGCGTGCAGCGCCTGATGGCCTTCGCCGTCGCCCCCGGGCTGTCCGCGGCGCAACTGCGGCGCGCCTTGCGCGAGCGCATCGACGCGGCCTTCATGCCGCGCCCGCTGGTGCTGCTGGCGCGGCTGCCGCGCAATTCCACCGGCAAGCTGCCGCGCGCCGCGCTCGTCGCGCTGGCCGGCGAGCATGCCGACGCGCAAGCCGTGGGGCGCCATGCACGCTGAGCCGCCGCAGTTCGCCTACGCGCCGGGACACCCGGCCTTCGAAGGGCATTTTCCCGGCGCGCCGCTGCTGCCCGGCGTGCTGCTGGCGGATGCCGCGCTGCACGCCCTGTGCGAGCTCGGCGCTGCCGCGCCGGCGCTGCCGCTGCGCCTCGAGCACGTCAAGTTCGTCGGCGTGGTGCGGCCCGGCGACGCGCTCACGCTGGAGTTCGAGCCGGGCCGCGGCGGCCTGCGCTTTGTCGCGCGCCACGGCGCGCGCATGGTCGCCGTCGGCAGCGTCGCGCTGCGCCGCGGCGGCGCCGCGGCCGGGTAGCCATGGCGCCGCGCCACACCGCAGCGGCGGCGGCCGCGCGCGACGCCGACGCCGCCGCCTGGCGGCACGACGGCGAGCGCAGCAACGCGTTCATGCTGCGCCTGATGACCTGGATCTCGCTGGGCCTCGGGCGCCGCGCGGCACGTCTGGTGCTGTGCGGCATCGCCGCCTATTTCCTGGTGTTCGCGCCGCGCGCGCGCCGCGCCTCGCGCGACTACCTGACGCGGGTGCTCGGCCGGCGCCCGAGCTGGCGCGAGCGCTACCGCCATATCCACAGCTTCGCCTCCACCGTGCACGACCGCGTGTTCCTGCTCAACCAGCGCGACGACCTGTTCGACATCGAGGTGCGCGGCATCGAGCACATCGAGGACGCGCTGGCCGGCGCGCGCGGCGTGCTGCTGCTGGGTGCGCACTTCGGCAGTTTCGAGGTCATGCGCAGCGTCGGGCGCCTGCGCGGCGGGCTGTCCATGTCCCTGCTCATGTATCCGGACAACGCGCGCCGCATCAACGCCGCGCTGCACGCCATCAACCCCGCGGCGAAGCAGGACATCATCCCGCTGGGGCGCCCGGATTCCATGTTGCGGCTCAGCCAGGCGCTGGACGCCGGCGGCGTGGTCGGCATACTGGCCGACCGCTGCCTGCAGGAGCAGGCCGTGGCGCGGCGCGAATTCCTCGGCGGGCAGGCGGCATGGCCGCTCGGGCCGCTGCGCCTCGCGGCGCTGTTGCAGCGGCCGGTGCTGTTCATGGCCGGGGTGTATCGCGGCGGCAACCGCTACGAGGTGGTGTTCGAGCCGCTGGCGGATTTCCGCAACCTGCCGCGCGCCGCGCGTGCGCAGGCGGTCGACGCGGCCCTCACGCGCTATGTCGAGCAGTTGCAGCGCGAATGCCGCGCGGCGCCCGACAATTGGTTCAACTTCTTTGATTTCTGGCAGGCGCGCGATCCCGCCACGACCGCACCGCCGCGCCGCTGATCCGTTCGCGTCATGCCGCATCGACCCGCCATCCAGCGCCCCGCCGATCCGCGCCGCCGCCGCCTGCTCGCAGGCTTCGCCGGCGTCGTCGTCGGTGTCGTCGGTGTCGGCGCGCGCGCCGCGGCGCCGCACGCCGCGGCCTGGAGCCTGGACGCCCTGATGCACGGCCTCGCCGCGCACAAGTCGGGCGCGGCGCGGTTCCGCGAAACCCGCACGCTGTCCATGCTCGACGCCCCCATCGAGTCCTCCGGCGTTCTGCGCTTCGCCGCCCCGGATCGGCTCGAGATGCAGGTGCTCGAGCCGCAGCCGCAGAGCGTGCTGGTGCGCGGCGACCAGGTCACGCTGCGCCTCGATGGCGCCACGCACCGTTTCGCCCTTCACGCGCAGCCGGGGCTGGCGGCGCTGGTCGACGGGCTGCGCGCGACGCTGAGCGGCGATGTCGCGGGGCTGCGCCGCGCCTATGTCGCGCGGCTGCGCGGGGAGCGCCGGCGCTGGAGCCTGGAACTGGTGCCGCGGCTGCCCGCGGCGCGCGCGCGCATCAGCGAAATCGACATCGGCGGGTCGGCGGCCGCGGTGCGCAGCATCGCCATCTATCAGGCCGATGGCGACCATTCCCTGATGATCCTGCACCCGCTGGCCCGGCCGTGACCCGACGCACCCTGGGCGTTGTGCTGCTCTGGCTGGCGCTGCTGGCCGGCGGCCTGCTGCTGATCTCCCGCGCGCGCTTTGCCGCCGACATGTCGGCCTTCCTGCCGCGCGCGCCCGACGCGCAGCAGCGCGTGCTGGTCGAGCAGTTGCGCGACGGCCTCGTGTCGCGCGTGCTGCTGCTCGGCATCGACGGCGCCACGCCGCGCCTGCGCGCCGCGCTGTCGACGCGCCTGGCCGCGCGCCTGCGCGCGCTGCCGGGCTTCGCGTCGGTCGACAACGGCCGTGCCGGCGAGCGCTCGCGCGACTTCGCCTTCGCGTTCGCGCATCGCTACCTGCTGAGCCCGGCGGTCGCGCCGCAGCTGTTCAGCGCCGCCGGCCTGCACCGCGCCATCGGCGCCGCCATCGGGCGCCTGGCCGCCCCCATGAGCGACGGTCTGGAGCGCCTGCTGCCGGCGGATCCGACGGATGCCACGCTCGGCTACCTGGCCAGCCTCGCGCCGGCGCGCCAGCCGTATCGGCTGGATGGCGTATGGACCTCGCCCGACGGCGCGCGCGCCCTGCTGCTGGCGATCACCCGCGCGCCGGGCACCGACACCGACGCCCAGCAGCGCGATCTGCTGGCGCTGCGCGCCGCGTTCGCGGCGGCGCGCAGCGATCTCGGCGCGCCGGCGCGCGCTGCCACGCTGGTGGTCAGCGGACAGGCGGTGTTCGCGGTGCATGCGCGCCAGGTCATCGAGCGCGGCGTGCGTCGCGTCAGCCTGCTCGGCGCCGGACTCATCGTCACGCTGCTGCTGCTCGTCTATCGCTCGCCGTGGCTGCTGCTGCTCGGCCTGCTGCCGGTGCTCAGCGGCGTGATCCTGGCGACCGCCGCCGTCAGCCTCGGCTTCGGCGTCGTGCAGGGCGTGACGCTGGGTTTCGGCACCACGCTGATGGGCGAGGCCGTCGACTACTCGATCTATCTGTTCACGCAATCGACCGCTTCCGCGGCCGGGCGCGGCGACTGGCTGCGCGAGTTCTGGCCGACCGTGCGCCTGGGCATGCTGACCTCGGTGGTCGGCTTCGCCAGCCTGCTGCTGTCGGACTTCCCCGGACTGGCGCAGATCGGCGCCTATGCCATCGCCGGGCTGCTCGGCGCCGCGCTGGTGACGCGTTTTGTGCTGCCGCGGCTGCTGCCGCGCGGCCTCGTGGTGCGCGACCTGTCGCGTGTCGGCCGGCGCCTGCTCGGCGTGCAGCGGCGCCTGCGCGCGCTGCGCCCGCTGCTCGGCCTGCTCGTGCTCGGCGCCGTCGCGCTGCTGCTGGTGCAACGCCATCATGTGTGGAACGACCGCCTGTCCGCGCTCAGCCCGCTGCCGCCGGCGCTGCTGGCGACCGACGCCACGCTGCGCCGTCAGCTCGGCGCACCGGGCTCGGGCGACCTCGTGGCGCTCGACGCCGCCACCCGGGAAGCCGCGCTCGAGGCCGCCGAGGACCTCGCGCCGCGCCTGCGCGCGCTGCAGCGAGACGGCGTCATCGGCGGCTTCGACAGCCCGGCGCGCTACCTGCCGAGCGCCCGCACGCAGCGCGCGCGCCAGCAGGCGCTGCCCGACCCGGCGCGGCTCGACGACGCGCTGCGCGCCGCGGTCGTCGGCCTGCCGGTGCGCGCCCGGCTGTTCCGCCCCTTCGTCGCCGCGCTGGCGGCGGCGCGCCATGCGCCGTTGCTGCGCGCGCAGGATCTCGCCGGAACCTCGTTCGCGCTGGCCCTCGACGGCATGCTGGTGCACGGCACGGATGGCCGCTGGCGCGCGCTGCTGCCGCTGCGCGCGCCGGCGCGCGGCGCCATCGACGCGGCGCGCGTGCGCCGCGCGCTGCACGGCAGCGGCGCGCGCCTGGTCGATCTCGGCGCGACCAGCGGAGCGCTGTACCAGGGCTACCTGCGCACCGCCATCCGGCTGTCGCTGGGCGGCGTGCTCGGCATGTGCCTGCTGCTGCTGGCGGCGCTGCGCTCGCCGCGGCGCGTGGCGGGCGTGCTGGCGCCGCTGCTGGCCGCCGTGCTGGTCGTGGCCGGCGGCCTCGTGCTGCTCGGTCGACAGCTCACGCTGCTGCACCTGGTGGGCCTGATGCTGGTCATCGCGGTCGGCTCCAACTACGCGCTGTTCTTCGACCGCGGCGCGCGCGACGGCGGCATCACGCCGCGCACCCTGGCCTCGCTGGTGTTCGCCAACCTGACCACGGTGGCCGGTTTCGCGCCGCTGCTGCTGGCCGGCGTGCCGGTGCTGGGTGCGCTCGGCGCCACGGTCGGACCGGGCGCGCTGCTCGCGCTGCTGTTCTCCGCCATGCTGGCGCCACGCCCGCTGTCCGGCGACGACGGGGTCGCGCCGTGACGCGGGCCTCGCCGGGCGCGCCCGTGGCGCGCCCGTGGCCGCCGCTGCTGCGCCTGGTCGCCGGCCTGCACGGCGTCGCGCTGCTGCTGCTGCTGTGCGCGCCGCGGCTGTGGCCGTGGGCGCTGGCGCTGGTGCTGCTCGGGCACGGCGTGATCAGCGTGCTCAGCCTGGTTCCGCGCACCCGCTGGCTCGGCCCGAACCTGGTGCGCCTGGCGCCGGCGCAGGCGCGGCGCGGCGAGGTCGCGATCACCATCGACGATGGTCCGGATCCGCGCACCACCGCGGCGGTGTTGGACATCCTGCAGGCCTACGACGCGCGGGCCAGTTTTTTCTGCATCGGTGAACGGGTGGCGCGCTACCCGGAGCTGACGCGCGAGATCGTCCGCCGGGGCCACGGCGTGGAAAACCATACCGCGCGCCATGCCCACGATTTCGCGCTGCTGGGGCCGCGCGGCTACCGCGCCGAACTGGCGGCCGGGCAGGCGCTGATCGAGGCCGTCACCGGGGTGCCGCCGCGCTATCTGCGGGCTCCCGCGGGGTTTCGCAATCCGTTCTGCTGGGGCGCGCTCGACGCCATCGGGCTGCGCCTGGCCTCGTGGACGAGGCGCGGCTTCGATACCCGTGACGGCGATGCCGCGCGCGTGCTGCGCCGCCTGCTGCGCGGACTCGCCGCGGGCGACATCCTGCTGCTGCACGACGGCAACTGCGCGCTCGGCGCGCACGGCGAGCCGGTCATCCTGCAGGTGCTGCCCCGCCTGCTGGACGAGCTGCGCGCGCGCGGCCTGCGCGCCACGGCACTGCCGCGCGCACCGGAGGCGACGTGAGCGGCGCGCCCGCGTCGCCCGCCGCGCGGCGGCGCGACGCCGCGGCGCCGCTTCCGGTAGGCTGCATTCCATCATGGCTTCGCACCCCCGCTCCCTGCCCGCGCTGCGCCTGAGCCACGCCACCGCCGCCAGCTGCCTGGGCCACGGTCTGGCGCCGCACGCACAGGCGCTGCGCGACGGGCGCAGCGGCCTGTCCCGCTGCAGCTTCGACATCGTCGACCTCGACACCTGGATCGGCGAGGTCGACGGTGTCGACGAGGTCGCGCTGCCGCGCGACCTGGCCGAGTTCGACTGCCGCAACAACCGCCTGGCCGAACTGGCGTTGCGCCAGGACGATTTCGAGCAGGCCGTGCAACGCGCCGTGGCGCGCCACGGCGCGACGCGCGTCGGCCTGTTCGTCGGCACCAGCACCTCGGGCATCCTGCAGACCGAGCAGGCCTATCGCCGGCGCGACGCGCAGGGCGCGCTGCCGCCCGACTTCGACTACGCGGGCACGCACAACACCGCGTCGCTGGCCGCCTACCTGAGCCGGCGCCTGGGCGTGCTCGGGCCGGCCTGCGTGATCTCTTCGGCCTGTTCGTCGAGCGCCAAGGTGTTCGCCACCGCGCAACGCATGATCGCCGCCGGGGTGGTCGATTGCGCCGTGGTCGGCGGTGTCGACAGCCTGTGCCTGACCACCCTGTACGGCTTCCATTCCCTCGAACTGCTGTCGCCGCAGCCCTGCCGGCCCTTCGACGCCGAACGCAGCGGCCTGTCGCTGGGCGAAGCCGCCGGCCTGGTGCTGCTGGAGCGCGCGGCGCCGGCGCTGCACGCCGAGGACGTGCTGCTGCTGGGCGCCGGCGAGTCCAGCGACGCCCATCACATGTCGGCGCCGCATCCCGAGGGGCGCGGCGCGCGCATGGCCATGCAGCAGGCCCTGGCGCAGGCGGCGCTGCGTCCGCGCGACATCGATTACCTGAACCTGCACGGCACGGCGACCCCGAGCAACGACGCCGCCGAGGGGCGCGCCGTGACCGAGTTGTTCGGCGCCGCCACGCCGTGCAATTCGACCAAGGGCGCGACGGGCCACACCCTGGGAGCCGCCGGTGGGCTGGAGGTCGTGTTCTGCCTGCTCGCGCTGCGCGAAGGCTTCCTGCCCGGCAGCCCCGGCACGCACCGGCTCGATCCCGCCGCCGCCGGCGCGCTGGACTACCGCGTGGCTGCCGCGCGCGCGCGCCCGAACGTGGCGATGAGCAATTCCTTCGGCTTCGGCGGCACGAATTGCAGCCTCGTGCTCGGCCGTGCCGAGGCGTGGAGCGCCGCCTCGTGAGCGCGCCCGACGCTCGCCTGCTGGGCGCCGGCATCGTCGGCGTGGGCCTGCTCGGGCCGGGGCTCGCCGACTGGCCGCGCGGCGCCGCCGTGCTGCGCGGCGACGCGGCATGGTGCGAGGCGCGCACCGAGCTGCCGGCGCCGCAAGGCCTGCCGCCGGCCGAGCGCCGACGCGCGAATGCGTCGATCAAGCTGACCCTGGCGACGGGGTGCGAGGCGCTGGCGATGGCCGGCCGGCGCGCTGCCGATCTGCGCACCGTGTTCGCCGGCTCGGGGGGCGACGGCGCCAACTGCCACGCCCTGTGCGAGGCGCTGGCCTCGTCGGATCGGCGCATCTCGCCGACGCGCTTTCACCATTCGGTGCACAACGCGGCCTCCGGGTATTGGGGCATCGCGATGCAGGCGATGGCGGCGTCCAGCGTGCTGTGCGCGCCGCACGACGGCAGTTTCGCAGCCGGCCTGCTCGAGGCCATGGTGCAGATCGACACCGCCGGCGAGGACGTGCTGCTGCTGGTCTACGACACCGATTACCCGGAGCCGCTGCGCAGCGCGCGACCGATCCCCGACAGTTTCGGCGTGGCGCTGCTGTTGTCGCCACACGGCGGCGCGCCCGGCCTGGCGCGCGTCGCGCTCGACCCGGCGGCGCTGCACCGCGGCGAGCCCGCCGGCAGCATGGCGCAGCCCGGCCTGGAGGCCATGCGCCGGGCGATTCCGGCGGCGCGTTCGCTGCCGCTGCTGCAGCGCCTGGCGCGCCGCGAGGCGGGCTGCGTGCTGATCGAGCATCTGCCCGGCCGCGCGCTGGCCGTGGAACTGCAGCCGTGTTGAGCGCGCCGGCCCGCGATCGCGCGTGGATCGCCGCGCACATCCCGCATGGCGGGCGCATGTGCCTGCTCGACGCGGTGCTGGAGTGGAGCGCGCAGCACGTGGTGTGCTGCGCCGACAACCAGCGCGCCGCCGACCATCCGCTGCGCCAGTTCGGGCGTCTCGGCGCGGCCTGCGGCATCGAGTACGCGGCGCAGGCCATGGCGGTGCACGGCGCACTGCTCGCCGACGGCGCGCCGGCGGCGCCCGCCCCCGGCATGCTGGTGAGCGCGCGCCAGGTCGAACTGCACGTGCTGCGCCTGGACGACATCGCGCAGCCGCTGCGCATACGTGCCGAGCGCCTGGGCGCCGCCGCCGGGCTGCTGCTGTACGCTTTCAGCGTGCATGCCGGCGCGCGTCTGCTGCTCGACGGCCGCGCGTCGGTGCTGCTCGGCCATGCTCCCGTCTCCGATCCTCCGCGCTCGCCATGAACCCAGTCCAAGCCCCCGTCGAGGCCCCGCGTCGCGCGCTGGTCACCGGCGGCAGCGGCGGCATCGGCGCCGCCATCTGCCGCGCGCTGGCGCAGTCCGGGCTGCAGGTCATCGTGCATGCCAACGCGCGTCTCGAACAGGCGCAGGCGCTGGCCGGCGAACTGCGCGCGCAGGGCCACGCGGCGCAGGCCGTGAGCTTCGACCTGTGCGATGCCGGGGCCACCGCCGCGGCGGTCGCCGGGCTGCTCGAACAAGGCCCGGTGCAGGTGCTCGTGAACAACGCCGGGGTGCACGACGACGCGGTGTTCCCGGGCATGCGCGAGCAGCAGTGGCAGCGCGTCATGGACGTGTCGCTGAACGGTTTCTACCGCGTCACGCAGCCCCTCGTGCTGCCGATGCTGCGCACGCGCTGGGGGCGCATCGTCAACATCACGTCGGTGGCCGGCATCACCGGCAACCGCGGCCAGGTCAACTACGCCGCGGCGAAGGGTGCGCTGCATGCCGCCACGCGCTCGCTGGCGCTGGAACTGGCGAGCCGCGGCGTCACCGTGAACGCGGTGGCGCCGGGCATCATCGACACGCCGATGAGCGAGGGCGCCTTCGACGCGGCGGCGATCGCCCGGCTGGTGCCGGCGCAGCGCGCCGGCACCCCGGAGGAAGTCGCCGACCTCGTGGCCTTCCTGGCGTCGCCGCGCGCCGCCTACATCACCGGCCAGGTGATCTCGATCAACGGCGGCATGATCTGAGGCGCAGCAGTCGCGGCAGGCGCAGCGCGAAGCCGAGCAGCAGGCGCATGTGCATCCAGGTGAGCAGCAGGTTGTCGCGCACATAGCGGAAATGCGACACGCCGCCCTCGTGCGCCTGCAGGTAGCGCACCGGCGCCGGCAGGTTGCGCGCCGGCACGCCGGCCCAGCTCAGGCGCACCACGGCTTCCGGGTCGAAGTCGAAGCGGCGCATCCAGGCATGGCGGTGCATGATGGCGCGCAGCGCCGGGATCGGGTAGACCCGGAAGCCGTACAGTGAGTCGGCGATGCCGGCGCCGAAGGTCTCGAGCCGGGTCCATGCGTTGGAGATCCTGCGACCCTGCACGCGCAGCTGCGGCGCGTCGTCGGCGAACACCGGCCGGCCCAGGATCATCGCCTGGGGATGCGCGAGCGAGGCCTGCATGAAGGGCACGATGCACTCGGCGGGATGCTGGCCGTCCGAATCCATGGTCAGGGCGTGGCTGAAGCCGGCCGCCTGCGCCGCGTCGAGCCCGGCCAGCACCGCCGCGCCCTTGCCGCGGTTGCGCGGCAGCACGATGACGCGCAGCTGCGGGTCGTCGCGCGCCATCTCGGCGAGCCCCTGCGCGGTACCGTCATCGCTGCCGTCGACCACCACCCAGACGGGCGCCCACGCGGCGCGCGCGGCGCGCACCGTGGCGTACACCGCCGGGCCGGGGTTGAAGCTCGGGATCAGCACCAGGTGGCTGGTGCTCGGGGGCAGCGCGGCGCGCGCGTCAGTCATGCGGGTCGTCGGGGGCGGGGGGCAGCGCGAGCATGGCGTCGCGCAGCGCCACGCGATAGTAGGCGTCGAGCTCGGCGACCAGCTGCTGCGCGCTTTGCGGCGCGTCGAAGCGGCGGCCGAGGCGTACGCGGTAGGTGATCGGCAGTCGCGGAATCCGGCGCAGCACCCAGTGCTTGCTGAGGAACGCCGAGTCGGTCTCGATGAGCACGCTTTGCACCGGCACCCGGGCCTGGCGGGCGATCAGCCCGACCATGCCCTTGACCGCTCCGATGGGCGCGCCGCTGCTGCGCGTGGCCTCCGGGAACAGCAGCAGCGGGTGGCCCTGGCGCAGGTCGTCGAGCGCCTGCCCGATCATCTGGCGCAGGTCATCGTTGCGGATGTAGCCCGCCAGGCGCGCCCCGGCGCCGAGCGCCGGATGGGCGACCAGGCTCGACTTCATGACGCAGGCCAGTCCCGGCATGCGCGAGATGATCAGCACGGCGTCGATCAGCGTCGGGTGGTTCGGCGCGATGATCATCGCGCCCTGACCGCGCAGCGCATCCAGCGCCGCGAGGTCGAAGCGGCACGCGCCGATGGCCTGCAGCAGCCGCAGATAGGCGCGAAAGCCGGCGCCGGTCAGCGCGCGTCCGACGCGCCGTGCGGCGCGTTGCGGCAGCAGCAGGTGCAGCAGCAGCGCGAACGGCGTCCAGGCCAGGCCCATGAGCCCGAACAATGCGAGTCCCGCGATGCTGCGCAGCGCGTCGACGACGGCGCGGGTGAAAGCGCGTGCGCGCGTCGTGCGCGGGGAACGCGGCCGGGGCATCAGTGCGTCGCCACGTCAGCCGCGCCGCGCGCGTCGATCTGGCGGCGCCGCAGGCGCAGCGCGCGCAGGCTGCGCCGCGGATGCAGCAGCGCATCCAGGTAGAAGATGCTCTTGAGCACGCGGATCGAGGGCCAGATCGGCGTGTCGCCGTAGATGTCGCCGGCCAGCACCGACAGCAGCGCTTCCCGCACCCGCAGCACATTGCGCGGCGCCATGAACATGTCGCGCAGGCTGGGGTGGTTCACGCGGTGGATGAACCAGGAGAAGGCACGCGGCCCATGCCGCATGGCGCGATCGAAGCCGCGCAGCGCGCGGGCCTCGGCACGCGGCCGCGCCAGGCAGGTGGCGAGGGCCTCGGCGGCGAACACGCCGCCCTGCATGGCCAGCATCACGCCGGACGAGAACACCGGATCGACGAAGGCGAAGGCGTCGCCGATCAACAGGTAGCCGGGGCCGTGCGTGTGGCGGCAGGCGTAGGAGTAGTTGCCGGTGGCCTGCACCTCCGACACCCGGGTGGCGCCCGCCAGGCGCGCCGCAAGCTGCGGGCTGCGGGCCAGGGTGTCGGCGAAGAATTCGTCCAGCGGCTTGTCGCGTCGCTTGAAGTAGTAGGGCCACGCCACCACGCCCACGCTGGTCGTGCCGTCGGCCAGCGGAATGCACCAGCACCATCCATGATCGAACCAGTAGATGCTGATGTCGCCCGCGCGCTTGCCGTCGCCGCGCGCGGCGCCGCGAAAGTGCGCGTACATCGCCGCGCTGGCGTGCCGCGCATCGCGCCGCTTGTCCTTCAGGCGCGTGCCCAGGAAGGTCTCGCGTCCCGACGCGTCGACGACGTAGCGCGCGGTCCAGGTCGACGCCGGGCCGTCGTCGTGGCGCGCGCCGATGGTGGCGCCGCGGCCGTCGGGCTCGAAGCGGACGTCGCGCACCTCGCATCCCTCCACCACCCGGGCGCCGGAGTTGGCGGCGTTGCGCAGCAGGATGTGGTCGAACTCCGAGCGCCGCACCTGGTAGGCCATCGGCAGGGAGCGGTTCCAGGCCTCGGCGAAGGCGAAACGCTGGCGCCCCGCCGCATGCCAGGGCGAGACGAATTCGGCGCCCCACTTGGGCATGCCGATGGCGCGCATCGCGTCGGCCACGCCGAGGCGCTCGAACAGCGCCAGATTCGCCGGCAGCAGCGACTCGCCGATGTGAAAGCGCGGGTGGCGCGCCTTTTCCAGCAGCACCACGCGCACGCCGCGGCGCGCCAGCAGCGCGGCTGCGGTCGAGCCGGCGGGGCCGCCGCCGATGACCAGTACGTCGCAATCGCGCGCCCCGGCGCCGACGGCCGGGGGCGTTGCCGCGTCAACGCTGGTGGACATGCTGGGTGCCATGGAACGACGCGCTGCCCGGATCGTCCGGACGACCGCCCCTACAGGCCGGCGCCATCCGGTGCTCTTGCCCGCACTTGCGGTGGGAGGATTTTAATGTCCTGTCCCGCTGATCACGGTCCTTGCGTTCGCGTGCCTGCGTGAGCGATCGTCGGTGGCCCGCACGGCGCCAAGACCGCAGGTCCTGCCGCCGTGCGGGCGGCGCGGCGAGGGCCGCCGCCGTGCCTTGTCGGCGCCCCCACCCGCCGGGGCGCTCATTCATACAATTGTGGAATCATGGAAACGTCGTTCGCTGAATCGCTGTACGCGCGGGGTCGCCGGACCCAGGCTCCCACGCTGCTCCTGCGCGTTGCCGCCCGCCGCGGGGCCGGCCATGACTGAGTCCGCCGACACGCTGCCGCATCTCGACGCGGCGCTGCTGCCGCGGCCGGCGCCGTGCGCCACGGGCGACGGCCATGCCGCGCGCATCCTGCTGCTCTACGGCTCGCTGCGCGAGCGCTCCTACAGCCGGCTGCTGGCCGAGGAGGCAGCGCGCCTGCTGCGCGCGCTCGGCGCCGAGACCCGCCTGTACAACCCCAGCGGCCTGCCGCTGGTCGACGACGCCGCCGACGACCATCCGAAGGTGCGCGAACTGCACGAGCTCGTCGCCTGGTGCGAGGGCATGGTGTGGAGTTCGCCGGAGCGCCACGGCGCGATGACCGGCCTGATGAAAACCCAGATCGACTGGATCCCCCTGTCGGTCGGCGCGGTGCGCCCGACGCAGGGCAAGACCCTGGCCGTGATGCAGGTGAGCGGCGGCTCGCAGTCGTTCAACGCCGTCAACCAGATGCGCATCCTGGGGCGCTGGATGCGCATGCTCACCATTCCCAACCAGTCCTCGGTGGCCAAGGCCTACCAGGAGTTCGACGAGCAGGGGCGCATGAAGCCCTCGGCCTACTACGAGCGCGTGGTCGATGTCGTCGAGGAGCTGATGAAGTTCACCCTGCTCACTCGCGAGCACGTCGCCTATCTGGTCGATCGTTACAGCGAGCGGCGCGAAAGCGCGCTGGCGGCCAGCCGCCGGGTGCAGCAGGCGGCGTTGTAGCGCGTCGCCCGCAGTCCGCGCGTCGCCGCGTGCCGCGCCTCAGGCGCCAGCCGCGCCGGATGGCGCGGCGGCCAGCGCCGGCGGCAGGCGCGACGCCATCATGGCGCGCCGGTCGAGGCGCCGGCCGTCGACGATGAAGCTGCCGTCACCCACCGCGTGCAGCGTGCGGCGCTGCCTGCGCGCCGCGTCGACGGCGGCCGCCACGCCGCGCAGCACCACGATGTCGTGGCGGGCGATGCGCTCCACCACGCGGCATTCGATGTTGGCCAGGCATTCGGCGATGCGCGGCGCCCGCACCTGCCTGCCGGGCACGGCGGTGAGCCGGAAGCGCGCGAACTTGTCGGTGTCGGCGCCCGAGCAGGTGCCGATGCCGACCACCGTATCCAGCATGTCCACGGTCGGAATCGCGATCACGCACTCGCGCGTGCGCCGCAGCGCCCGGAAGGAATGGTTCCAGGCCCCGGTGGTGATCGCGAACAGCGGCGTGAAGTCCAGCACCATGGTCCACGAGATGGTCATGATGTTGTCGCCGCGCGCGTCGTGCGTGGTCACCAGCACCACGGGCCCGGGTTCGATCAGCGTGAAGGCGCGCGCCAGGTCGAAATCGACCATGCGATCCTCGCCGCCGGCGGCGGCGCGTGGTGGGTTGGCCATGGTGTCGTGTGCTCCTGCCTGTGCTCCAGGGCTGCATGCCAACACCGTCGCGCCGGCCGCGCCTTGAGCGCCGTCAGCCGGCATGCGCGCGGCCGGCGCGCGACCCGCGGGCGCCGCACCTGCGCGCCGTGGCGTCGTCTGCGCCGCGCGACACGAGCCCGCAGCGCCCGAAATCGGCGATCATGCGCGCAGCGCCCGGCGTGTCGCGGGCGGCGCGAGGACAGCGATGAGCCGGGTCGTGGAAGCGGATGTGCTGGTCGTCGGTGGCGGGCTGGCCGGCATCGTGGTCGCGCTGGAGTGTCTGCGCGCCGGCCGCAGCGTGACGCTGGTCGACCGCGACGCGCCGCAACGCCTGGGCGGCCTGGCGTTGTGGGCGTTCGGCGGCATGGCGCTGGTCGGCACGCCGCTGCAGCAGCGCCTGCGCGTGCCCGATTCGCCGCAGCGCGCGCTGCGCGACTGGCTGCGCTTCGGCGAACTCGGCGCCGACGAGGTCTGGCCGCGGCGCTGGGCCGCCCATTACGTGGAGCATTGCCGCGCCGACGTGCACGACTGGCTGCGCGCGCACGGCCTGCGCTTCGTGCCGGCGCTGCACTGGGTCGAGCGCGGGCGCCATGGCGAGGGCAACAGCCTGCCGCGCTACCACCTGGTGTGGGGCACCGGGCGCGAACTCGTGCGCCGCCTGGTGCAGGCGCTGCACGCCGCGGCCGCGCGCTCGCGCCTGCAGCTGCTGCACGGCCTGCGGGTCGACGCGCTGGATCTGGCGGCCGGCCAGCCGTGCGGCGCCTTCGCCGTGCAGGAGTCCGACGGCGCGACCTGGCAGCTGCGCGCGCCGGCCGTGGTGCTGGCCTGCGGCGGCATCAACGGCAGTCTCGAGCAGGTGCGGGCGCACTGGCCGGCGCAACGGCGCATGCCCGCGCAGATGCTCAACGGCGCGCATCCGCATTGCGACGGGCGCCTGCACGACTGGGCGGCCGAGCACCTGCAGGCGCGGGTCACGCATGCCGGCGAGATGTGGAACTACGCCGCCGGCGTCGCCCATCCGCAGGCCCACTTCGCCGGCCATGGGCTCGGCCTCGTGCCGTGCAAGTCGGCGCTGTGGCTGGACCACCTGGGCGTGCGCATCGGCCCCGAGCCGCTGGTCACCGGCTTCGACACGCACTGGCTGTGCCAGCGCGTCGCCGAGCAGCAGCGCCCGTACACCTGGCATCTGCTCAACCGCCGCATCGCGCTGCGCGAACTGGCGATCTCGGGCGCCGAGCACAACCCGAGCCTGCGCGAGCGCAGCCGCCTGGGCCTGGCACGCGAGCTGCTGTTCGGAAACCACCGCCTGCTGCAGCGCATGCTGCGCGAGAGCCCGGAGTTCCTCGCCGACCCGACCCTGGCCGGCCTGGCCGCGCGCATGAACGCGCTGACCGGCAGCGACGATGTGCGTGCCGAGGTGCTGCAGGCCACGGTCGAGGCGTTCGACGCCCAGTTCACGCGCGGCCTGTCCCTGTGCAACGACGATCAGGTGCGGCGCGTGCTGCAGGCGCGTCAATGGCCGGCCGAGCGGCTTCGCACCTGCCGTCCGGGGCCGCTCGCCCGGCCGGGCGCGGGGCCGTTCATCGCCATCCGCAGCCGCCTCGTCACGCGCAAGAGCCTGGGCGGCCTGCAGACCGATCTCCGAAGCCGCGTGCTGGACGACCGCGGTCAGGCGCTGCCCGGCCTGTACGCGGTGGGCGAGGCCGCCGGCTTCGGCGGCGGCGGCGCGAGCGGCCGGCGCAGCCTGGAAGGCACCTTCCTGCCCGGGTGCATACTCACGGCGCGCGCGGCCGCGCGCGCGCTCACGAGCTGATTCGATCGGGAAGACCATGCCCAGCGGTGCCCAGACCCTGCTGCACAGCCTCACCTCCGCCGGCGTCACGGTGTGTTTCACCAACCCCGGCACCTCGGAAATGCATTTCGTCGCCGCGCTCGACGGCGCGCCGTCGATGCGCGCCGTGCTGACCCTGTTCGAGGGCGTCGCCAGCGCAGCCGCCGACGGCTACGCGCGCATGGCGGACAGGCCGGCGGCGACGCTGCTGCATCTCGGCTGCGGGCTCGGCAACGCGCTCGCCAACCTGCACAACGCGCGCAAGGCGCGGACCCCGTTGCTCAACATCGTCGGCGACCACGCGAGCTTCCACGCGGCCCACGACACGCCGCTGCAGTCCGACATCGACACCGTGGCGCGCAATGTCTCGCCGTGGGTGCGCCGCTGCCGCGACGCCGCATCGCTCGCCGGCGACGTGCGGGATGCGCTGGACGCCGCGCTCGGCCCGCCCGGCCAGGTCGCCACCCTCATCCTGCCGGCCGACGTCTCGTGGAGCGAGTGCGCCGCGGCGGTGTTCGCGGCGTCGCCGCGCACGCCGCCGCAGGTCGCCGACGAGACGCTCCAGGCCATCGCGCGGGCGCTGCGCGCCGCGCGGCGCCCGGCGCTGCTGCTGGGCGGACGCGCGCTGCGCGAGCCGGCGCTGGGTGCGGCGGCGCGCATCGCCGCGCACACCGGAGCGCGCCTGCTCGGCGAGGTGTTCCCCGCGCGTATGCAGCGCGGCGCCGGCCTGCCGGCGGTCGAGCGCCTGGCCTACCTGGCGGAGTTCGCGCGCCTGCAACTCGCCGACATCGACCATCTGGTGCTGGTCGACGCCACGCCGCCGGCGTCGTTCTTCGCCTACCCGGGCCAGGACAGCCGGCTCGTCGCCGACGGCTGCGCGCTGCATGCACTGGCGGCGCCGCAGCACGACGTGCACGACGCCCTGCAGCGGCTTTGCCTGCTGCTCGGCGCGCAGGACGTCGCGCCGGCGCTGCAACCGGCGTTGCGCCCGCCGCGACCGCGCGGGCGTCTCACCGCGCACAAGGTGTGCAAGGCCGTCGGGCATCTGCTGCCGCCGCGCGCGGTGATCGTCGACGAAGCGCAGACCTCGGGGGTGATGCTGCCCCACTACACCGCCGGCGCGCCGCCGCACGACCTGCTCACGCTGACCGGCGGGGCGATCGGCATGGGCCTGCCGCTGGCCCTCGGCGCCGCCGTCGCCTGCCCGCAGCGGCCGGTGATCGCGCTGGTCGGCGACGGTGCCGCCATGTACACGCTGCAGGCGCTGTGGAGCATGGCGCGCGAGGGCGCGCATGTCATCGTCGTGGTGCTCGACAACCGCAGCTACGCGATCCTCAACCTGGAGTTGCAGCGCGTCGGCGCGGCGCGCGCCGGCGCGCGTGCGCGCGCGCAGTTCGATCTTTCCGAGCCGGCTCTCGATTTCGTCGCGCTGGCGCGCGGCCTCGGCGTGCCGGGGGTGTGCGCGCGCAGCGTCGAGGCCTTCATCGACGCGTTCGAGCACGCGCTGGCGACACCCGGGCCGCACCTCATCGATGCCGTGGTGCAGCCGGCCATCGCCGGCCTGAGGCTGCGCCTGCTGCCGCGCGTGCTGCAGTCGCTGCAAGGCCTGCCGCGCGGCGTCGCCCTGGGCATCAAGCGCAGGCTGGCGCCGTAGCGCCGCCGCGCCAGGACCGTCGGCCGCGGCATGCGCGCGCGCCGCCGGCGCCCGGCAGGCTCGGCGAATGCGCACTAGAGTATCGATCCGCGCGCCGCGCCCACCGGTGCGCGCGCTCCGCCCATCCCATGAACGCTGCTCCCGCCCCGTCGTCCCGCGCCGCTTCCGCAGAGCGTCTGCGGCGCACCTTCCTCTCCCTGCGCGACCACAACTACCGGCTGTGGGCGCTCGGCGCCCTGGTGTCGAACGTCGGCACGTGGATGCAGCGCATCGCGCAGGACTGGCTGGTGCTGGTCGATCTCACGCGCCACAGCGCAGCCGCCGTCGGCATCGTGATGTCGCTGCAGTTCGGGCCGCCGATCCTGCTCATGCCGCTGGCCGGCATCGCCGCCGACCGCTGGGAGCGGCGCCGCATGCTCATGCTCACGCAGTCGGCGATGGCGCTGCTGGCGCTCGGCCTGGGTGGGCTCGTGCTGGCAGGCCGGGTCACGCTGTGGCAGGTCTACGCCTTCGCCGCGGCCACGGGCTGCGTCAGCGCCTTCGACGCGCCGGCGCGCCAGACCTTCGTCGCCGAGCTGGTCGGCGACGATGCGCTGCCCAACGCCGTGGCGCTGAACTCGACGCTGTTCAACGGCGCCCGCCTCGTCGGCCCGGCGGTGGCCGGGCTGACCATCGCGGCGGTCGGCGCCGGCTGGGTGTTCGTGCTCAACGCGGCGTCGTTCGTCGCCGTGATCGCCGCGCTCGCGCGCATGCGCGTCGCCGAGCTGCGGCCGGTGCCCGGGCATGGCGGCGGCGCCTCGGGCATGATCGAGGGCTTTCGCTACCTGCGCGCCCATCCCGAGTCGATGATCGCGCTGGGCATGCTGTTCCTGGTCGGCACCTACGGCCTGAACTTCCCGATTTTCGTCTCCACGATGTCGGTCGGGGCGTTCCACGGCGGGCCGCGGCTGTACGGGCTGCTGTCCTCGACCATGGCGCTGGGCTCGGTCGCCGGCGCACTGCTCGTCGCCGGGCGCAAGCCGCCGCACCTGGTGCTGCTGCGCGCCAGCGCACTGGCCTTCGGGCTCGGCTGCGCGGCCGCCGCGCTGATGCCCGACGCCTGGATGTTCGGCGCGCTGCTCGCCGTGGTCGGCGCGTTGGCGCAAACCTTCACCACGTCGACCAACAGTCTCGTGCAGCTCGCCACCGAGCCGGCCATGCGCGGTCGCGTCATGGCCATCTACATGGGCATTTTTCTCGGCTGCACGCCGCTCGGCGCTCCGCTGGTCGGCTGGGTCGCCGACGCCTTCGGCCCGCGCTGGGCGCTCGGCGTCGGCGCGGCCTCGGGCTTTGCCGCGGCGCTGCTCGCGACCTGGTACCTGCGCCGCGCCAAGCGCGCGCGCCGTGCCGCGCAGCCGGCGGCCGGCGCGTCGCCGTGCCCCAACACCCTCGCCGGCGCGCGGGAACCCGCCAGCTCGGGCGGTCCTGACGGGGGCTTGACGGTACATTGATGTTCTCCTATCGGCCCCTCGGCGGGTGCCGGATCCAGCCCCTGGCGCGCGAACCTGGTTGCACGTCGCCCCCGCGGGCGCCAGGGCCTGCGCCGCAAAAGGATTCGCCATGAGTCAACCGCACCCATCGCCCGGATCCACGCAAGTCGACGTCGGCGCAGCTCGCGCCGAAGCCGAAAATCGCAAACTGCACCGCCGTCTGGGCTTCTGGTCGCTGCTCGCCGCCGGGGTCGGCAGCGTGATCGGCTCGGGCTGGCTGTTCGCCGCGATGTACGCGGCCAGGGCCGCCGGCCCGGCCTCGCTGGTGTCATGGGTGCTCGGCGGAGCCCTGATGCTGATGATCGCGCTGGTCTATGCCGAACTCGGCATGACACGTCCGGAAAGCGGCGGGCTGGTGCGCTATCCGCTGTATTCCAACGGGCGCCTCGCCGCCACCGTCATCGCCATGGCGGTGTGGCTGTCCTACGTCGCCAATCCGCCCACCGAGGCCGCCGGCGTGGCGCAGTACGCGGCGGCCTGGCTGCCCGGCGTGTACGACGCGCATGCCGGCGTGCTGACCCCGGCGGGGATGGCGTTGGCCCTGGCGCTGATGGGCCTGTTCGTGCTGCTCAACTACTTCGGCGTGGCGCTGTTCGCGAAGTCCAACAACCTGGTGACCGCGATCAAGGTGCTGGTGCCCGCGCTGACCTTGCTGCTGCTGCTGGCCAGCGGTTTCGATGCCCGCAGCGGCGCCGGCGGCATCGCCAACCTCGGCGGCCACGGCGGCTTCGCGCCGGGCGGCTATGGCGTGGCGCTCGGCGCGGTGGCGTCGGCCGGGCTGATCTTCTCCTACTCGGGGTTCCGCAACATCGTCGAGCTCTCGGGCGAGGCCATCAACCCGCGACGCGACGTACCGCGCGCGCTGGTGGCCACGATGCTGTTGACCATCGCGCTGTACGTGGGCCTGCAGTTCGCCTTCCTGCTGGCTCTGCCGAGCCGGCTGCTGGCCGACGGCTGGCAGGGCGTGAACCTGGAGTCCCCGTTCGCCGACCTCGCGCGCATGCTGGGCATGAGCTGGCTGTACTGGATGCTCATCGCCGATTCGATGTTCTCGCCCTCGGGTGCGGCCATCATCTTCACTTCGGCGAATGCGCGCAACGTGTTCGGAATCGCCAAGAACGGCCTGCTGCCGCGCTCGCTGATGCAGGTGCACGCCGGCTCCGGCATTCCGCGCCGCGCGCTGCTGATGAACTACCTGGTCGGCGCCGCGTTCCTGCTGCCGCTGCCCAGCTGGCATGCCATCGTGCGCCCGCTGGGCGCGCTCATCGTGTTCACCTTTTCCATCGGCGCGGTCGCCCTGCCGGTGTTCCGTGCCGAGGGCATCGGCGATGCCGGCGCGCGCCTGCGCGGCATGCGCGTGATCGCGCCGGCAGCCTTCGTCGTCAGCTCGCTGGTGATCTACTGGGCCACCTGGGCGGTGCTGCGCCCGACGCTGCCCGTGATGCTGGCCGCGCTGGTCTGGTATGCGGTGGTGCGCCTGCGTGCGACGCGCCACGGCATCGTCTCGTCGGCCGAGGTGGCGCGTCACGCCGCCGCGGACTGGCAGGGCGGCGCGTGGCTGCTGGTGTACCTGGCGCTGATCTACCTGCTGTCCTACGCCAGCACGCGCGGCGGCGCCGGCTGGTTCGGCGAACTGCAGGGCAGCCTGTACACGGCGATCATGTCCCTCGGCTGCTACTTCTGGGGCGTGCGCGCGGGGCGGCGCTACGTGCGCAGTTCGCGCCTGCACCCCATCGCGCAGTCCTGAGCCGGCCGCCCGCGGCGCGCTGCACGCCGCCTTGCGGCCCGGCACGCAGCGCAAATCCCCGCGCAAGTCCTGGCTGCGGCGCCTGCATACGATAGGCCTCGTTGGCCCCGAACCTGCCGCCACCGAGGCGGCGCGCTCGTGCGGGGCGCATTCCCCGGGGCCGCCGCAGGCGCTCCGGAACGCGTCCGGCGGGCCCTGCCCATCCCGGATCTTTTTCTGGCTTTTGCTCCGCGTACACCCTGTGTCTTCACGGCCCTTGCCTGCCGAGTCGACGCCGCGACGCCGCGTGCGGGCGCTTGCCGAGGAGGCGATGGCATGGCGGCACTCGAACTCATGATGCTCAGCGCGGCGTGGGGCGCGTCCTTCCTGTTCCTGCGCGTGGCGGCGCCGCATCTGGGGCCGTTCACGCTGATCGCGCTGCGCGTCGGCGTCGCCGCGTGCATGCTGCTCCCGGTGTTGCGCAGTGCATCGGTGCGCCGCCAATGGCGCGGCAACGCACGCCACATGCTCGTCTTCGGCACCACCGGGGCGGCGCTGCCCTTCACGCTGTACGCCACCGCGTCGCTGCAACTCGGCGCCGGCTTCGAGTCCGTGCTCAACGCCACCACGCCGTTGTGGGCCGCGGTCATCGGCGCCGGCTGGTTCGGCGCGCCGCTGCGGCGCCCTCAGGTTGCCGGCCTGATCCTGGGATGGTCCGGCGTGATCCTGCTGGTGGGTCTGGAGCGCACGGGCGGGGTTGCCATGCACCTCGGCCTTGTCGCGCTCGCGCTGTTGGCGTCCATGTGCTACGGCTTCTCGATCCAGTACGCGCGTCGTCATCTGTCGCACGCCAATCCGGTGCTCACCACCTTCGGCAGCCAGGCCAGCGCCTTCATGCTGCTCGCGCTGCCGGCGCTGCTGACCTGGCCGAGTCAGGCCGTGGCGTGGCAGATCTGGCTTTGCGCAGTGGCGCTCGGCATGCTGTGCACCGGCTTCGCCTACGTGTTGTTCTTTCGCCTCGTGGCCCGCGCCGGCGCGGCCTACGCCGCATCGTCGGGCTTCCTGGTGCCGGTGTTCGGCATGCTGTGGGGGCACATTTTCCTGCGTGAAGCGGTGACCCTGCCGATGCTCGCGGGCTGCGCCCTGATCCTGCTCGGAACCTGGCTGGCCAAGGGCCGGCTCGAGCCGGCGCCGGCGCCGCGGCCTTGAGTCGGTGCGCGGCACCGCGCGGGCGCGGGTCCAGGCTGCGCGCCGGGCGCGGTGGTCGCAACCCAGCATGCGGCCCGATACGGCCCAGCCCGAAGGGTTCGGCGCCGGCGCGCCGCCGGCGATCGCTCCCGCAGGCACACGAACGAAATGCCAGGTATTCACGGGACAGGACACTAGACTGTGGCGCAGCGAGGCGCAGGGCCTCGCCCCATCCGTTGCATCGCGCCATGTCCGAGGTCTCGGCTGCTCCCGCCCCGAATATCAACGTGCCGCTGTTCTGGCCCGCCCTGATGGCGCAGGACCTGGCGCGACAGGGCCTCGACCTGATGGCCCGCAACGTGCGTTTCCTGGAGGAGGAAACCCGCCTGCACGGAGGCATCAAGCCGCGCCTGGCCAGCCCGCACAGCGTGCGCCTGCGCCTGCGCACGCTCAGCCTGTGCGACTACTCGGGCGACGTCGCCGACGGCTTGCCGACCCTGGTCGTCGCACCGTACGCCGGGCACACCTCGATGATCGCCGACTACCAGGACGGCCAGAGCCTGATGCAGACCCTGCGCGCAGGCGGCGTGCGGCGCCTGCTGCTGACCGACTGGCACAGCGCGACCACCGACATGAAGGACTTCGACGTCGACCAGTACCTCGCCGAGTTGCTGGCGTGCATCGATGACCTGGGAGGTCGGGTCTGCCTGGTGGGGCTGTGCCAGGGAGGCTGGATTTCCGCGATGCTGGCTGCACGCTTTCCGCACAAGGTGCAGGCGCTCGTGCTGGCCGGATCGCCCATCGACACCCACGCCGGGCATGGTCCGCTGCTGCGCATGGTGCAGGACAGCCCGATGAGCTTCTACGAGGAGCTGGTGGCCAGCGGCGGCGGCCTGATGCTCGGGCGCTACATGCTGACGGGCTGGAAGAACATGCATCCGGAGCAGCACTACGTGCAGGAGCACATCGACCTGTACGAACACATCGACGATCCGGCCTGGCTGCGCAAGGCCGAGGCCTTCGACCGCTGGTACGAGAACCCGCTGGATCTGCCCGGGCGCTGGTACCTGCAGGTGATCGAGCAGTTGTTCAAGAACAATGCGCTGGCCAAGGGGCGTTTCGTCGGCCTCGGCCGGGCGCTGCAACTGCGCGACATACGCTGTGCGCTGTACCTGCTCGCCGGCGAGTCCGACGATATCACGCCGCACGAGCAGGTGTTCGCGGCGCAGCACCTGACAGGCGCCACCGAGGTGCAACAGCGCATGGTGCCGGGTGGGCACGTCGGGCTGTTCATGGGCGCGCGCACCCTCGACACCGCGTGGCCGCAGATCGCGGCATGGCTGGTCGCGCAGGGCGCCGGCAGCGCGGGCTGAGCGCGCCGGCGGACCCTCAGCGCGCGCCGCGCAGCGCGCCGCCTCCCGCCTGGCGGGGTGCCGCCGCGCCGC
>JAKAZQ010000002.1:0-72240 GCA_021815805.1 Pseudomonadota bacterium
GTCGTGTCGGTGGTCCCCGAAACCGTGATCGGGTCTTCGGAGGTGACGACGTTGATCGAATACGACGTCCCGGCGATCGGATTGGTGACCCCTGGAATCGTGATCGAAGCCGCCACGCCCGCGCCGCGACCTGCGCCGGCGCAGCCGCGTGCGCCGATCGTGCAGCGCGCCGTGCCGCCCGCGCACGTGCAGCAGGCGCCGAGCGCCCCGGCGCGTGCCGTGGCGCAGGCGCCCGCCACGGCGCGCTATGTCGTGCAGGCCGGAGCCTACGCCGACGCCCACTCGGCGCAGCAGGTGCGGCGGCGCATCGACGCTGCCGGGTTGCACGCCTACACCCAGGTCATCGATACCCGTGCCGGCAAGCGCATCCGCGTGCGCGTCGGGCCTTTCGCATCGCGCAGCCAGGCCGAACAGGTGCTCAAGCGCATTCGGGCGCTCGGCGTCAACGCCGCCGTGCTGGATCTGTGAACATCCTCGACTGGCTGCTGCTCGCCGGACTGCTGCTGTCGGCCCTCGTCGGGCTGTTGCGTGGGGCCGCCTACGAGATCATCGCGGTCGGCGGCTGGGTCGCCGCGTTCGTGCTGGCGCGCCTGTACGCGAGCTGGCTGGGCGCGCACCTGCTGGGCATGGTCGCGCAGCCGGCGTTGCGCGCCGCGCTGGCCTGGGTCGCCTGTTTCCTGCTCGTGCTGCTGGGCGCCGGGGTGCTGGCCACGCTGGCCCGGCTGGTGCTTCGCTCGACCGGCCTGGGCATGCTCGATCGCAGCCTCGGGGCCGTGTTCGGGCTGCTGCGCGGCGCGCTCGTGGTCGTGCTGCTGGCGCTTGTCGCCGGGTACACGAGCCTGCCGTCCAGCGTGGTCTGGAAGACGTCCCTGTTGGCGCCGCTGGCTTCGCTTGCCGCCGCGCGTGTCGCGCCGATGCTGCCGCTGCGGGATGTTCCCGCCGACGCCAGGCTGGCGCTGCCGCGGTGAGCCCGCAGCCCGGCTGTCCGCTGTTCTGATCCGCTTGTCCCTGGAGTATTCGAATCATGTGTGGAGTCGTCGGCGTGGTCTCGGGGCAACCCGTGAATCAAATGATTTACGACGCGCTGCTGTTGCTGCAGCACCGTGGCCAGGACGCCGCGGGCATCGTCACCGGGCAGGGCGGAAAGCTCTACATGCAGAAGGCGCGCGGAATGGTGCGCGACGTGTTTCGCACCCGCAACATGCGCGCGCTGCCGGGCGACTACGGCCTCGGCCAGGTGCGCTACCCGACGGCGGGCAGCGCCGACAGCGAGGAAGAGGCGCAGCCCTTCTACGTCAACGCGCCGTTCGGCCTGGCGCTGGCGCACAACGGCAACCTGACCAACACCGAGGAGCTGCGCAGCGAACTCAGCGGCGCGGATCATCGCCACATCAACACCGGCTCCGACTCCGAGGTGCTGCTCAACGTGCTGGCCCGCGAACTCGACCTGGCGTCGGACGGCCTGCCGCTGAAGCCCGAGGATCTGTTCCGCGCGGTGCGCGGCGTGCATCGCCGCGTGCGCGGCTCGTACGCCGTGGTGGTGCTGATCGCCGGACACGGGCTGCTCGCCTTTCGCGACCCCTTCGGCATCCGCCCGCTGTGCATCGGCAGCAGCGACGTCGACGGCGTGATGGTGGCCAGCGAATCGGTGGCGCTGGAGGGCAACGGCTTTCGCCTGCTGCGCGACATCGCCCCCGGCGAGGCGGTGTTCGTCGACCTCGCGGGCAAGCTGCGGTTCGAGCAGTGCGCCGAGGCGCCGCGCCTGAATCCGTGCATATTCGAGTTCGTGTACCTGGCGCGCCCCGACTCCGTGCTCGACGGCATCTCGGTCTACCAGGCGCGTCTGAACATGGGCGAGACGCTGGCGCAGCGCGTGATCTCGGTGATGCCTCCGAGCGAGATCGACGTCGTCATTCCGGTGCCCGAGTCGAGCCGTCCCTCCGCGATGCAATTGGCGTGGAAACTCGGCCGCCCCTACCGCGAGGGCTTCGTGAAGAACCGCTATGTCGGGCGCACCTTCATCATGCCGGGGCAGGCCGTGCGCAAGCGCTCGGTGCGGCAGAAGCTCAACGCCATCGGCCAGGAGTTCGAGGGCCGCAACGTGCTGCTCGTGGATGACTCCATCGTGCGTGGCACGACCTCGCGCGAGATCGTGCAGATGGCCCGCGAGGCGGGCGCGCGCAAGGTGTTCCTGGCCTCGGCGGCACCGCCCGTGCGCTACCCCAACGTGTACGGCATCGACATGCCCACCGCGGCCGAACTGGTCGCGCACGGGCGCGACGTCGAGGAGGTGCGCGCCATCATCGGGGCCGACGCGCTGATCTACCAGGACCTGGAAGCGATGAAGCGCGCGGTTCGGCGCGTGCGCGAGGACATCGACACCTTCGAGGCCTCCTGTTTCGACGGTTGCTACGTCACCGGCGACGTCGACGCCGCGTTGCGCGGCGCGCGCGGCGCCGGCGCCACGCTCGGCGGCGGCATGTTGTCGCTGCAGGGCCAGACCCGCGAGGAGGCGCAGTCATGAGCGCATCACGCGCAGCCCCCGACGCGGCGCGCCCGACCGATGCCGGCGCGCCCGATGCGTCGTGGCATCCCGACACGATCGCCGTGCGCAGCGCGGTGCCGCGCACCGCCTATGGCGAGCACAGCGATGCGCTGTTCCTGACCAGCAGCTTCGTGCAGCAGGACGCGCAAAGTGCGGCGGCGCGCTTCGCCGGCGACGAGGACGGCTTCATCTACTCGCGTTTTTCCAATCCGACCGTGGCCTCCATGGAGCAGCGCCTGGCCGCGCTCGAGGGCATGGAGTGCGCGCTGGCCACGGCCAGCGGCATGGGCGCCATCACGCTGCTCATGCTCGGCCTGCTGCGCAGCGGCGATCATGTCGTGTGCTCGCGCTCGGTCTTCGGCGCCACGCTCAAGCTGGTGGGCGAGGTCTTTGGCAAGTTCGGCGTGGAGACCAGCTTCGTGTCGCAGACCGACCTGTCCGAATGGAAGGCCGCGCTGCGTCCCGGGCGCACCCGTCTGCTGTTCGCGGAGACGCCGAGCAATCCGCTGGCGGAGGTCTGCGACATCGCCGCGCTGGCCGCGCTGGCGCACGACTGCGATGCGCTGCTGGTCGTGGACAACTGCTTCTGCTCCCCGGCACTGCAGCGCCCGGCCGAGTTCGGGGCCGATCTGGTGATGCACTCGGGCACCAAGTTTCTCGACGGCCAGGGCCGCACCCTGGCGGGCGCGCTGTGCGGTGCGCGCGAACTCCTCGAGCAGCGCCTGCTGCCGGTGCAGCGCAGCGCCGGCATCAGCCTGTCGCCGTTCAACGCCTGGGTGGTTCTGAAGGGCCTGGAGACCCTGGGCGTGCGCATGCAGGCGCAAAGCCAGCGTGCGCTCGAACTGGCGCGCTGGCTGCAGCAGCAGCCGGCGGTGGCGCGCGTGCATTACCCGGGCTTGCCGGAGCATCCGCAGCATGCGCTGGCGATGAAGCAGCAGTCCGGACAGGGCGGTGCGGTGTTGTCGTTCGAAGTCGCCGCGGCCAGCCCGCAGCAGGCCCGCGAGCGCGCGTTCGCGCTCATCGACGCCACCCGGCTGTGTTCCATCACGGCCAACTTCGGCGATACCCGGACCACCATCACGCACCCGGCGAGCACCTCGCATGGGCGCCTGAGCGATGCGCAGCGGGCCGCCGCGGGGATCGGCCAGGGGCTGATCCGCATCGGCGTCGGTCTGGAGCATCCCGCCGATCTGCAGGCCGACCTCGCGCGCGGCCTGAGCCCGAGGGCCTGAGCCCTTTCGACGATCCCGCCTTCCGCGCCGTGCGCCGTGCACGGCCACTGCCTGCCATGACGTCCCACACCGTCCGTACCCGTTTCGCCCCCAGCCCGACCGGCTTCATCCATCTCGGCAACATCCGCTCGGCGCTGTACCCATGGGCTTTCGCGCGCCACCACGGCGGGCAGTTCATCCTGCGCATCGAGGACACCGACACCGAACGCTCGACCCAGGCCGCGGTCGACGTGATTCTCGAGTCCATGCGCTGGATGGGCCTGGAGTACGACGAAGGCCCGATCTACCAGATGCAGCGCATGCAGCGGTACCGCGAAGTGCTGCGTCAGTTGCTCGACGCCGGGCATGCCTATCCCTGCTACATGAGCACGGCCGAGCTCGACGCCCTGCGCGAGCGCCAGATGGCGGCGGGACACAAGCCGCGCTACGACGGAACCTGGCGCCCCGAGCCCGGCAAGGCCCTGCCGCCGGTGCCGCATGGCGTGCAGCCGGTGCTGCGTTTTCGCACCCCGACGCATGGCCACGTCAGCTGGAACGACCAGGTCAAGGGCCTGGTCAGCGTGGACAACGCGGAACTCGACGATCTCGTGATCGCCCGCCCCGACGGCACGCCCACCTACAACTTCTGCGTGGTCGTGGACGATCTCGACATGGCCATCACCCACGTGATCCGCGGCGACGACCATGTCAACAACACGCCGCGGCAGATTCACATCTTCCGCGCCCTCGGCGGCGAACCCCCGGTGTACGCGCACCTGCCGACGGTGCTCAACGAGCAGGGCGAAAAGCTGTCCAAGCGCAATGGCGCGAAGAGCGTGCTCGATTACCGCGACGAAGGCTACCTGGCGGAGGCCATGGTGAACTATCTCGCGCGCCTGGGCTGGTCGCACGGCGACGACGAGGTGTTCAGCCGCGAGCAGTTCGTGCGCTGGTTCGATCTCGACCATCTCGGACGTTCGGCGGCCCAGTTCGACGCCGACAAGCTCAAGTGGCTGAATGCCCAGTACCTGCGGGCGCTGGAACCGCAGCGACTGGGCGAGCTCGTGCGTCCGTTTGTCGAGCGCGCAGGCTTGCGCATCCAGGGGGTCGATCTGCAAGCCGCCGCGTTGCTGCTGCGCGAGCGCGCATCGACCCTGCTCGAAATATCGGAGTTGTGCGCGATGTTCTACGCGCAGCCGCAGCCGGACCCGCAGTTGCTCGGCCCTTTGCTCACGCCGGCGGTGCGCGCGGCGCTCGACACGCTGGGCGCGCGCTTGCAGGCGCTCGCATCCTGGGATGCGGTGTCGATCGGCGCGGCCATCAAGGAGGTGCTGGCGGAGCATCGGCTGAAGATGCCCCAGCTCGCCATGCCGCTGCGGCATCTGGTCACGGGCCGGGCGCAGACCCCCTCGGTGGACGCCGTGCTGGCCTTGTTCGCGCGCGACACCGTGCTGGCGCGCATGCGTGCCGTGCTGCCCTGACGGGGTGGTCGGCACCGACCACCTGTGGCGCTGATGCGACGTTCCGGGTTACAATTGTCGGGTGCACTCGAGGGAATGCCAAGGAATGCCGAACCGGGGAGACCCGCCTCGGGGTTCCGGGGATCCGATGCCGACACGAGCCCTGCTGGCTAGGAGCATGCCGGCGGCGCTGGCAGCACCGCATGGGTGCGGCGCATGCCGGCGCATGCCAGCGCATTCGGTCGCGGGCGGGTGGCGCAAGGGTGGTTGAAAGGTGGCTGAACCGTGGCTGAACCGTGGCTGAATCGTGGTGAGTCCGTGGTTGAACGGCGTCGACGGGCAAGCCGAATGTTCCCAGCGAGGTTTTCGCGGGGTGTTCGGTGCTCCGAGGCGGCCCAGTGTACCTTGACGCCCCGGCTTGTCCATACCGCACGACGGAGATGGGCATTGCCGGATGCCGCAGCGCTTCGCGAGGCGCCCGCTCCTGTCGCGCAGGCAGGACGGTCGTGTCCGGAATCGGATGGCGCATTGGCGCGGGTGCTGGCGGGTTCGCGCATCGTGTGGCGCGGGTGCGGGCCGGAATGTTTTGCAGCTATTGAAAAAGGGCGAGCCGTGGCGAAAACGACGACTACTACGCGCAAATCCGGGGAAATGGACACCGACACGGTGGCTACCAAGACCCAGGCGTCCAAGCAGCCCAACCCCTGGGATCTGATGATGGAAAACGCCGCCGAGGTCGCTTCGACCTTCCGCAAGCGCCCGCAGGTCAAGGTGTCCTCGCCGTGGCGCGAGGGCTTCGGTCGCCCGCTGTCGCAGCGCTCGCGCGAAATCTACGAGCACATCACCGCGAACAAGACGCGCCTGAAGCAGAAGTGATTCACGCCGCCCGGCGCTGGCTGGCAGCCAGCGCCTGGGCGCACTCGCGAACCAGCCGCGGCCCCTGGTAGATCAGTCCGGTGTAGAGCTGCACCAGGTCGGCGCCGCAGCGCTGCTTTTCCAGCGCATCGCGTGCATCCATGATGCCGCCGACACCGATGATCGGGTAGGACGCCCCGAGGTGCCCGCGCAGCAGCGAGATCACGCCGTTCGCGCGCTCGCGCAGCGGCGCGCCGCTGAGGCCGCCGGCCTGCTCGGCGTGCGCCAGTCCCTCGACGCCCTCGCGCGACACCGTGGTGTTGGTGGCGATCACCCCGTCCATGCCGTGGCGCACCAGCGCGTCGGCCAGTGCGTGCACCTGGGCGGGTTGCAGGTCGGGGGCGACCTTGAGCAGCATGGGCACGCGTCGACCCTGGTCCTGCACCAGGCGCTCGCGCTCCACGGCGAGCCCGCCGAGCAGTGTCTCGAGCGCATCATCGCCTTGCAGCCTGCGCAACCCGGCGGTGTTCGGCGACGACACGTTGACCGTGATGTAGTCGGCGTGCGCGTGCACCGCGCGCAGGCAGCTGGCGTAGTCGTCCAGCGCCGATTCGATCGGGGTGCTCGCGTTCTTGCCGATGTTCAGGCCGAGCGGAACCTCGCGCCGGCTGCGCCGCACATTGCGCAGGAAGGCGTCGAGTCCTTCGTTGTTGAACCCCATGCGGTTGACCAGCGCCTGCGCCGACGTGAGCCGGAACAGTCGCGGCCGCGGGTTGCCGACCTGCGGGCGCGGCGTGACGGTGCCGATTTCGACGAATCCGAAGCCCAGCGCGGCCAGCGCGTCGATCGCCTCGCCGTGCTTGTCGAGTCCGGCGGCGAGTCCCACGCGATTCGGGAACTCCAGGCCCATCAGGCGCACCGGATCGATCACCCGCGGTTCGGCCAGCAGCAGGCTCAGCCCGCATTGGTGCATGCCGCGCAGGGCGCGCAGGCTGAGGTCGTGGGCGACCTCGGGATCCAGCCGGAACAGCAACGGGCGGATGAACGCGTACGGCAGGGGCATGAATGTCGGAGTGCGTCGGCCAATGGCGATAATACGGCCTTTGCGCGCCGCGCCCCCGCGGCAGCGACCTCGCAACGGCAGGTATCCATGACCCAGGACGAACTCAAGAAGGCGGTGGCGCAGGCGGCCTTGCGCCACGTGGTCCCCGACGCGGTGATCGGCGTCGGCACCGGCTCGACCGTCGACTTTTTCATCGACGCGCTGGCCGGCATGCGCGAGCGCGTGCGAGCCGCCGTGTCGAGTTCGGAGCGCAGCACGGCACGCCTGCGCGCGCACGGCATCGAGGTGCTCGACCTGAATCAGGTCGAGCACCTGCCGGTGTACATCGACGGCGCCGACGAGATCGACCCCGGCGGCGCGATGATCAAGGGCGGCGGCGGCGCGCTGACCCGCGAGAAGATCCTCGCCGAGGCCGCCGCGCGGTTCGTGTGCATCGTCGATGCGAGCAAGCTGGTCGCGCTGCTGGGCGCGTTCCCGCTGCCGGTCGAGGTGGTGCCGATGGCGCGTGAACTGGTGCGCCGGCGCCTGCGCGAACTGGGCGGCGATGCCCGGCTGCGCGAGGGTTTCGTGACGGACAACGGCAACCAGATCCTGGACGTGCACGGCCTGCGCATCGAGCATCCGGCGGAACTCGAACACCGCCTCAACCAGGTTCCAGGGGTGGTCACGGTGGGACTGTTCGCGCGCCGTGGCGCCGACGTCGCCTTGATCGGCGGCGCCGACGGCGTCACCCAGCGCGATTTCGACTGACTCTGCCGTCGCCGCGCCGCAGACCAACAGCCTGCTAGTGTCCTGTCCCGTAAATACCTGTCATTTCGCTGGGCCGTATCGGGGCGCAGGCAAGGCGCGGGCGCGGGTCCAGGCTGGGTGCCTGGCCCCGTGGCCGCAACGCAGCATGCGCCCCGATACGGCCCAGCCCGAAGGGTTCGGCGCCTGCGGGCGGCCGGCGATCGCTCCCGCAGGCACACGAACGAAATGCCAGGTATTTACGGGACAGGACACTAGAACTTGAAGCCCGGAGGCGCGTTCGGATCCGGCGGCGCCTGCACCGGCGGCTGCGTTGCGGCGGCCGCCGGGGTCTGCCCGCGCAGCGGCGCGGCAGGGTTCGGCGCCAGCGGTCGCGGGATCGCGAAGCGGTAGCCCGGCGGCAGTTCCGACCTGCGCGGGTAGCCGGCGGCGTTCAGCGCCTGCGACCAGGCCGCGGCGCTGAACCCCGGCGCCAGGTCGACGCCGGCCACGCGCAGCAGCGGCAGGCGCATGCCCGGCTCGATGGCGCGGAACGCCCGCACATCACGCGGGGACAGGATGGTCCTGGCCGCATACGGAATGCCGCGATGGCGCAGGAAGCTTATGCCGTCGTCGCAGGCCTTGCAGTCGGGGCTGGTGTAGATCAGCACCGGGGCCTGGCGCTGCAACTGGCGCAGGTGCGCGGGCAGTCGGCCCGTGGCCTGCGGCGGTGTCGCGGAAACCCCCGGCAGCCGGCTTGCCTGCCCGCCCGACGGCGGGATGTCGGTGAAGGTGACGCTGCCATCCGGTCCGACCACCTTGTACACCGCCCAGGCCGGCACGGTGGACGCCAGGCCCATCGCGAGCCCGACAAGGATCTGCGGTGCCAAGCGCATGGCGAGTTGCTTCACGGTTCGCTCCTGGTTGCGTGCGGTCGCCGGCTCGCGGGTCAGGCGCCCTCGACCATGCCCTGATGGCGCAACAGCGCCTCGATGCTCGGATCACGGCCGCGAAATGCGCGAAAAGACTCCAGCGCATCGCGGCTTGCGCCACGCGCGAGGATCTCGTCACGAAAGCTCGCGCCCGTCCGGGCGTCGAACAGGCCGCGTTCCTCGAACAGGGCGTAGGCGTCCGCGGACAAAACCTCCGCCCACTTGTAACTGTAATAGCCCGCGGCGTACCCACCGGCGAATATGTGGGTAAAACTGTGCTCGAACCGGGCGAATTCGGGTGGGAATACCACGGCCACCTGTTCGCGCACCTCGCGCGCCAGCGCGGCGATGGCCTGCGGCGTGAAGCTGCGCAGCGTGGCGTGTGCGCGCAGATCGAACAGCGCGTACTCGACCTGGCGCAGCGTCGCCATGCCGGCGAGGAAGTTGCGTGCCGCGCGGATGCGTTCGAACAATTCCCGCGGCAGCGGTTCGCCGCTGTCGACATGGCGTCCGATGCGGTGCAGCACCTCCCATTCCCGGCAGTAGTTCTCCAGGAACTGGCTCGGCAACTCGACGGCGTCCCATTCCACGCCGTTCATGCCCGACGCGGCGATCTCGTCGACCCGCGTCAGCAGGTGATGCAGGCCGTGCCCGAACTCGTGGAACAGGCTGACCACGTCGTCATAGGCCAGCAAGGCCGGGCGCGCGCCGACGCCTCGCGCAAAGTTGCAGGTCAGCACCGCCACCGGGGTCTGCAGCTCGCCGGCGGGGCGGCGCCAGCGTCCGCGCAGGTCGTTCATCCAGGCTCCGCCCTGCTTGCCGGCGCGCGCGTGGAGATCGGTGTAGAAGTGGCCGGCCAGGCTGCCGTCGGCCTGCTCGACGCGCCACAGCCGGACGTCGGCGTGCCAGGCGCCGTGCGCGGCCTGCTCGGTGATGTGCAGTCCGAACAGGCGCTGCACCAGGTCGAACAGCCCGTTCAGCACCTGCGGCTCGGTGAAATAGCGCCGCAGTTCCTGCTCCGAGTAGGCGTAGCGACGCTCGCGCAGGCGCTCGGCGACGAACGCCACGTCCCACGCCTGCAACTGCTCCAGGCCGAGTTCCGTGCGCGCGAAATCGTGCAGCTCCCGCCACTCGCGCTCGGCATACGGGCGGGCGCGCCGCGCCAGGTCGAGCAGGAAGTCCTCGACCTGCGCCGGGCTGTCGGCCATCTTGGTCTGCAGCGACAGCTCGGCGGCATTGTCGAAGCCGAGCAGGCGTGCCTGCTCGTGGCGCAGAGCCAGCAGCTCGGCCATGACCGCCGAATTGTCCAGGGTCGGGTCGCCGAGATCGCTGGCGCGGGTGACCCTCGCGCGGTACAGCGTGTGGCGCAGCCCGCGATCCTGCGCGTAGTCCATGACCGGCTGGTAGCTCGGCTCCTGCAGCGTGAATTCGTAGGCCTCGTCGCCCGCCGCGGCCTCGCGCGCGGCCTGCAGCACGTCCTCGGGCAGGCCGCCCACCTGCCCGGGCGCGGCGCGCACCCGGAACGCATCGGTGGCGTCCAGCACATGTTCGGAAAATGCCTGTTCGAGCTCCGCGCAGCGCTGCTCGATCTGCGCGAAGCGCGCATGGTCCGGCCCGCGAAGCTCGCTGCCGCCCAGTCGCAGGTCGCGCAGCATGTGCTCGGCGATGCGCCGGCGCAGCGGGTCGAGGCGGGCGAAAGCGGGCGTCTTGCACAGCGCGGCGTGGCGCGCGAACAGCCGCGGATCGGCATGGATCTCGGCCCAGGTGCGGCTGACCTGCGGCAGCATGCGGTTGAACGCCTCGCGCAGCGGCGGGGTGTCCAGCACGCTGTGCAGGTGCGACACGACGCCCCATGAGCGCGTCAGCGCCTCGCTGGCGCGCTGCAGCGGCTCGATCAGGTTGTCCCAGCTCGGCTCGCTTGCCGATGCGGCGTCGCCGCACACCTGCTCGACCGCGCTGCGCAGTTCCGCGATGCGCTGCTCGATGGCCGGCTGCACGTGCTCCGGGCGCAGCGCCGAGAAGTCGGTGAAGTCCGCCTCGAGCAGCAGGGGGTTGTCGGCGTGCATGACGGGATGGGTCGGCATCTGCGGGAGTTGCGGTGGGTGCGTGCCGCGACGGGGCGTGCCGGTGCGGCGCGCTCACTCCTGGTCGCAGGCCTGCACGGTATTGGACAACAGCATGGCGATGGTCATCGGCCCGACCCCGCCGGGCACGGGGGTGATCCAGCCGGCAACCTCGCGCGCCGGCTCGAAATCGACGTCACCGCACAGGCGGCCGTCGGCGCCGCGGTTGATGCCGACGTCGATGACCACGGCTCCCGGCTTGATCATGTCGGCGCCGATCATGCGCGGCCGACCCACCGCCGCCACCAGCACGTCGGCCTGGCGGCAGGTGTGCGCGAGATCGGGCGTGCCGCTGTGGGCGATGGTGACGGTGGCGTTCATGCCCAGCAGCATCAGCGCCATCGGCTTGCCGACGATGTTCGAGCGCCCCACGACCACCGCATGGCGCCCGCGCAGATCGTGCAGGCCGATGTGCTCGAGCATGCGCACGCAGCCGAGCGGCGTGCACGGCCGGAAGCCCGGTTGTCCGACCATCAGCGCGCCGGCGCTGGCGACGTGGAAACCGTCGACGTCCTTGCGCGGAGAGATCGCCTCGATCACGCGCTTGGCGTCGATGTGCGGCGGCAGCGGCAACTGCACCAGGATGCCGTGCACGCTGTCGTCGTGGTTCAGCGCGTGGATGCGCGCCAGCAGCTCCGACTCGCGCAGGTCGGCGTCGAAGGTCTGGTGCAGCGAGCGGATGCCGGCCTGCTCGCAGGCCGCGATCTTGTTGCGCACATAGACCTGGCTCGCGGCATCGCTGCCGACGAGGATCACCGCCAGGGCGGGCTGGCAGCCGGCGGAGCGCAGTGCGGCGACGCGCCCGGCGAGTTGCGTGCGCACCTGTGCGGCCAGGGCCTTGCCGTCGAGGAGTTGGGCTGTCATGGGTCGCGAGGACGAGGGACGCGCGGCGGCAGGCCGGGCCGGCTACTTGTTCGCGCCGAGCGCGATCTTGAGCAGGTCGGCAACCGTGTTGGCGCCGAGTTTTTCCATGATGTTGGCGCGATGCGCCTCCACCGTCTTGATGCTGATGTTCAGATCGTCGGCGATCTGCTTGTTCAGGCGCCCGGCGACGATGCGCTCGAGCACCTGCGATTCGCGGCTGGTGAGCTTGGAAAGCAGCGCGTCACGGCTGGCGCTCTGCGCGTGCTCCTCGAGATCGACGCGCGCCTTGTGCAGCATGCGGTCGACGAGGTCGCGCAGCAGGTTTTCGTTGAACGGCTTCTCGATGAAATCGATGGCGCCCTTTTTCATCGTCGCCACCGCCATCGGCACGTCGCCATGGCCGGTGATGAACGCCAGCGGAATGCTCTGGCCGCGCTGCAGCAGGCGCTCCTGCAGTTCCAGCCCGCTCATGCCGGGCATGCGCACGTCGACGATCAGGCAGGCCACCTCGCGCGGGTCGAAGCGCGACAGGAAGGCCTCGGCCGAGTCGAAGCAGCGCACGCGGTAATCGTTGCCCTCGAGCAGCCACTGCAGGGAGTCGCGCACGGCTTCATCGTCGTCGATGACGTATACGGTGCCTTTGTTCGCTGGTTTCATGGACTCGTCGGGTCAAGAGCGGGTGCGGCATGCGCCGCGGAACCGGCATCCGGCGATGCCGAGACAGCGCTGCCCGGAGTCGCCGGGGAGGCGACACTGACGCGGGGCGCGGGTTCCAGTGGAAGCGTGAAGCAGAACACACTGCCGCACAGGGCATCCCCATTGTATTGATTCTCCGCCCACAGCCTGCCCTCGTGGAACTCGACGATCGAGCGGCAGATGTTCAGCCCGATGCCGAGCCCTTCGCTCTTGGTCGTGTAGAAGGCCTCGAACAAGTGGCTCATCACCTCGTCGGACACGCCGGTGCCGTTGTCGCGAACGCTGAAACGCACCAGCGCGTCGTCGCGCCGTATGTCGAGGTCGACGCTGCGCAGCGCTCCGCTGCGACCGGCCTTGTCGACGGCCTCGGCGGCATTGCGCAGCAGGTTGAGCAGCACCTGCTCGATGAGAATCGGATCGGCGTGCAGCGCGGTGATGCCCGGGGCGATGTGCGTGAACAGGCGCACGTTGCGTCGCCGCAGCTCGATCTCGGCCAGTTCCAGGGTGTTCTGCACGATGTCCTGCACGCTGCAGGCCACGCGGTGCGGCTCGTTCTTTTTCACGAAGTCGCGCACCCGCCGGATCACGGCCGCCGCGCGCTGCGCCTGGCGCGCCGTCTTTTCCAGCGCCGGCTGCAGTTCGTCGACCGGCATCGAATGGTTGCGCAGGCGCGCCAGCATGCCCGAGCAGTAGTTGTTGATCGCCGTCAGCGGCTGGTTGAGCTCGTGCGCCAGCGATGACGCCATCTCGCCCATGGAAATCAGGCGCGACGTGATCTGCGCCTTTTCCTCCTGGTTGCGCGCCACCTCCTCGGCCTGGTGACGCGCCGTGACGTCGGTCGCGATGAGCATTTGCACGACGCGGCCGTCGACCCACTGGATGTAGCGCTGGCGCACGTCGAACCAGCGGTCGAGCGAGGCCACGTGGATCTCGTGCACCTTGGCCTGGCTGTGCAGGAATTCGTCGGTGGGCAGCCCGACGAAGCTGTCGACCGCATCGTTGCCGTCGAGGTTGCCGCCGGGCGGCGGCTCCTGGCCGCTCAGCCAATGGTGTCCGAGCGCGGAGGCGCCGAACCACTGCCGGTACAGCTTGTTCGCATAGAGCTGCTCGTCGCGATCGATGGCCAGTACCGACACCGCGGCGTCGAGGCCCTCGAGCACGGCGACAAAACGCTCGTGCGATGCCGCCAGCTCCTGGCGGATGCGCGTCGGCTCGGTGATGTCGGTGATCGAGGTGACCCAGCCGGTCTGGCGGTCGCGGTTGTCGATCAGCGCCGAGACATAGACCCGTGCGTCGAACTCGCTGCCGTCCTTGCGCGCCAGCTTGAGCGCGAAGCCCGACGGTGGTGCCAGGCCGTCCAGGGTCTGCTGCAGCGCCAGCGACATTTCGGCCGAGCGGCGTACCGGCCAGTAGGGGTGCGGCGGCGCCTTTCCGACCAGGTCGTGCTCGGAGAACCCCGTCATCTTGCAGAACGCCATGTTGACGTAGGTGATGCGTCCCTGCATGTCGATGGCCTGCATGCCGGTGGACAGCGAATTCTCCATGGCCCGCCGGAACGCCGTCTCGCGCGTCAGGCGCTGCTGGGTCTGCAGGCGCTCGCGCATCTGGCGCCAGCTGCCCCACTGCATCCACAGCATGAGCGCCGACAGCACGAACACCGCCCAGTACAGCCCGCGCACGGTCCAGCCCGGGCTGGTGTGGTAGCTGCTCACCCGCATCGCCAGCCCGGCGTCGAACGGGTGCAGCGCGACAAGGTACTGCAGCGGCTTGCGCGCCAGATCCCCGGTGGCGGTATTCGCCAGCACGCGATGCGTGACGCGATCCACCAGCGCCACCGCGTACTGGCTGCTGAGCTCCTGCACGGTGGTGGCGCGCAGCAGGCCGTCGATCGAGTAGACGGCGCCGACCGTACCCGCGAAGCGCGTGCCGAGCAGCACCGGCGTGGCCGATTCGACCACCCAGCCGAGTGCGTGCAGGTGGTACGGCACGCTGTAGGCAGGGCGCAGGCGCGACTGCGCCAGCTGCTGCAGGCGCTGCGATTCGGCCTGCGCAAGCTGGCGTTGCGGATCCGCCCAGCGCACTTCGCGCGGCACCGCCGCGCTGACCACGAGGTGCGCGAGGCGGCCTTCGGCCCCGGTGGCGTACACGGCGACCACCGGCGCGTGCTGGCGCAGGAAGGCGCGCGCCATCAGCGGGAAGCGCTCATTGCCCTGTCGCGTCTCCAGGGCATTGGCCATGGACTGGAGCTGTTCCTGCATCAGGGCCATCTCCAGGCTCATGCGCTGGCGTGCCCACTCGGTGTCGCGTTGCAGCGAGTCCTGCTCGCGCTGCAGTTCGGTCTGCTGGGTGTAGCGCACGAGGGCCGCGGCGGCGCCCAGGAACAGCACCAGCGAGAGCAGCGGGCCGAACAGCAGCAGGCGATCCGCGCTCAGGCCGTGCAGCACGCGCTGCACGCGCCGGCGCAGGCGCTGAAACGGAAAGGGCGACATGTTCACCCCGCAAGTCTATGCAAAGAGCGTTCAGGCGAGCATGCTGGTCAGGCCTGCGCGCCGCGCGGCGGGCGGCGCAGGCATCCGGGGAAACCCGAGACACAGGGAAAAATTCCACATTATAAAATGTGATATTGCGATCCAAAAAATTCTTTGCCATACTCGCCGCGCTACCCAGAGGAGACCCACCATGGCAGCAGTACCCGAATCCCAGGCCACGGCGGCCAACGACGCCGATCCCCAGGAAACTCGCGAATGGCTGGATGCGCTGCAGGCGCTGATCGCCAGCGAAGGGCGCGAGCGCGCCCACTTTCTGCTGGAGTCCCTGCTCGACCAGGCGCGCCAGGACGGCGTGGACATGCCCTTTTCGGCCAACACGGCGTATGTGAACACCATCCCGCCGGACCTGGAAGAGCGCAACCCGGGGAATGTGGAAATCGAGGAGCGCCTGCGCGCCTACATGCGCTGGAACGCCATGGCCATGGTGGTTCGCGCCAACCGCCTGCACCCCGCCGACGGCGGCGACCTGGGCGGACACATCGCTTCGTTCGCGTCGCTGGCGACCATGCTCGGCGCCGGGTTCAACCATTTCTGGCACGCGCCGAGCGAGGATCATGGCGGGGACCTGGTCTATTTCCAGGGCCACAGCGCACCCGGCATCTACGCGCGCGCGTTCATGGAAGGACGCCTGAGCGAGCAGCAACTGCTCAACTTCCGCCAGGAGGTCGACGGCCAGGGCCTGTCGAGCTATCCGCACCCGAAGCTGATGCCCGATTTCTGGCAGTTCTCGACGGTGTCGATGGGCCTGGGCCCGATCATGGCGATCTACCAGGCCCGCTATCTCAAGTACCTGCACGCGCGCGGCATCGCCGACACCGCCAGGCGCAAGGTCTGGGTGTTCTGCGGCGACGGCGAAATGGACGAACCCGAGTCGCTCGGCGCCATCGGCCTGGCCGCGCGCGAGAAGCTGGACAACCTGGTGTTCGTCGTCAACTGCAACCTGCAGCGTCTGGACGGCCCGGTGCGCGGCAACGGCAAGATCATCCAGGAACTGGAGGCGGAATTCCGCGGCTCCGGCTGGAACGTGATCAAGCTCATCTGGGGCTCGTACTGGGATCCGCTGCTGGCGCGCGACAAGGAGGGCATCCTGCGCCAGGTCATGATGGACGTGCTGGACGGCGACTACCAGGCGATGAAGGCGAACGACGGCGCGTTCGTGCGCAAGCATTTCTTCGGCCGGCACCCCAAGCTGCTCGAGATGGTCAAGAACATGAGCGACGAGGACATCTGGCGCCTCAACCGCGGCGGTCACGACCCGAGCAAGGTGTACGCCGCCTTCCACGCCGCGGCGCACCACCAGGGACAACCCACGGTGCTGCTGGTCAAGACCATCAAGGGCTACGGCATGGGCCAGGCGGCCGAGGCGCGCAACGTCGCGCACCAGGTGAAAAAGCTCACCGACGACGACATCCGCGAGTTCCGCGATCGCTTCAACATCCCGGTGCCGGACCACGACCTGCCGAACCTGCCGTTCTTCCGCCCGGCCGACGACACGCCGGAGATGCAGTATCTGCATGCGCGACGCAAGGCGCTGGGCGGCTACCTGCCGCAGCGCCGGCGCAAGGCGGACGAGCAGCTGGCGCTGCCGCCGCTGGCCGAGATCTTCAAGCCCATGCTCGAGCCGACCGCCGAGGGACGCGAGATCTCCACCACCCAGGCCTACGTGCGCTGCCTGAACCAGCTGCTGCGCGACAAGGCCCTCGGCCCGCGCGTCGTGCCGATCCTGGTCGATGAAACCCGCACCTTCGGCATGGAAGGCCTGTACCGGCAGATCGGCATCTATGCCCCGGAAGGCCAGAAGTACACGCCGGTGGATCGCGGCGAAGTGATGTACTACCGCGAGGACAAGGCCGGCCAGATCCTGCAGGAAGGCATCAGCGAGGCCGGGGGCATGTGCTCGTGGATCGCCGCCGCGACCTCGTATTCGCACAGCAACCGCATCAGCATCCCGTTCTTCATCTACTACTCGATGTTCGGGTTCCAGCGCATCGGCGATCTGGTGTGGGCAGCCGGCGACATGCTGGCGCGCGGCTTCCTGCTGGGCGGAACCTCGGGGCGCACCACGCTCAACGGCGAGGGCCTGCAGCACGAGGACGGTCACAGCCAGATCATGGCCGCCAACGTGCCCAACTGCATCAGCTACGACCCGACCTTCGCGCATGAGGTCGCGGTGATCCTGCACAGCGGCCTGCAGCGCATGGTGGTGAACCAGGAGGACGTGTTCTTCTACATCACCCTGCTCAACGAGAACTACGCCCAGCCCGGACTGGAGCAGGGCACCGAGCAGCAGATTCTCAAGGGCATGTACCGCTGCCGGCCGGGCAAGCGCGGCAAGCTGCGCGTGCAGCTGCTCGGCTCCGGATCCATCCTGCGCGAGGTGCTGGCGGCCGCCGAGCTGCTGGAGCAGGACTGGGGCGTGGCCGCCGACGTGTGGAGCTGCCCCAGCTTCAACGAGCTGGCGCGCGACGGCCGCGACAGCGAACGCTGGAACCTGCTGCACCCGAAGGACAAGGCGCGCAAGAGCTTTGTCGCGCAACAGCTGGAGGCGCACGACGGCCCGGTGATCGCATCCACCGACTACGTGCGCCTGTACGCCGAGCAGATCCGGCCCTACCTGCCGGCCGGGCGCAGCTATCGCGTGCTCGGCACCGACGGCTTCGGGCGATCCGACACGCGCACCAAGCTGCGCCGGCATTTCGAGGTCGATCGCCATTTCGTCGTGCTGGGCGCGCTGCGCAGCCTGGCCGACGAAGGCAGGCTGGATGTCGCCAAGGTCGCCGAGGCCATCGAGCGCTACGGCATCGATCCCGAACGCATCAACCCGCTGCTGGCCTGACGGCCGTTGCACGACACGAACACGGAGACACCCGAGATGGCGCAAGTGCAGGTTCAGGTTCCCGACATCGGGGATTTCAAGGACGTCGAGGTGATCGAGCTGCTGGTCAAGCCCGGAGACCGGATCGAGGCGGAGCAGTCGCTGGTGACGGTGGAGAGCGACAAGGCGAGCATGGAGATCCCGAGCAGCGCGGGCGGCGTGGTGAAGGCGCTGCTGGTCAAGCTCGGCGACAAGGTCAGCGAGGGCACGCCGCTGGTGGAACTGGAGGCCGAGCCGGGAGCGGCGGCGCCCGCACCGGCCGCGGCGGCCGCGCCCGCTGCCGCCCCGGCGACGCCGGCCCCGCCACCCGCCGCCGCGCCGACGCCGCAAGGCGCGGCCGCCGAGCTGGCGTCGCAGCCGCGTCGCGCGCAGCCGCCGACGGCGGCTTTGCCGCCGGTCGAGCCGGAGCCGAATCCGGCGCGCCTGCCGCACGCCTCCCCGTCGGTGCGCAAGCTCGCGCGCGAACTCGGCGTGCCGCTGGACGAGGTGCGGGGCAGCGGCGCCAAGGGGCGCATCACCGCGCAGGACGTGCAGGATTTCGTGAAGGCCGTGATGAGCGGTCAGGCCAGCACCCGCGCCTCGGCCCAGGCCGGCGGCGGCGGGCGCGGTGCCGGGCTGGATCTGCTGCCCTGGCCGCAGGTCGACTTCTCGCGTTTCGGCAAGGTGTCGACGCAGGCGCTGTCGCGCATCAAGAAGATCTCCGGGCCGAACCTGGCGCGCAACTGGGTGATGATCCCCCATGTCACGCAGTTCGACCAGGCCGACATCACCGAGCTCGAGGAGTTTCGCAAATCCTCCAATGCGGGCGCGGCGGCCGCAGGTGTCAAGCTGACCATGCTGGCGTTCGTCATGAAGGCGTGCTGCGCGGCGCTGCAGCAGATGCCGGCGTTCAACGCCTCGCTCGACGACAGCGGCGAGAACCTGATCCTGAAGGACTACGTGAACCTCGGCTTCGCCGCCGACACGCCGCAGGGCCTGGTGGTGCCGGTGCTGAAGGACGCCGACAAGAAGGGGCTGCGCCAGATCGCGGCGGAGATGGCGCAACTCGCGGCGACGGCGCGCGACGGCAAGCTCAAGCCGGCCGACATGCAGGGCGCCAGCTTCACGATCTCCAGCCTGGGTGGCGTCGGCGGCACGGCGTTCACGCCGATCATCAACGCGCCGGAGGTCGCCATCCTCGGGCTGTCGAAGTCGCAGATGCAGCCGGTGTGGGACGGCAGGCAGTTCCAGCCGCGGCTGATGCTGCCGCTGTCGTTGTCGTACGACCACCGCGTGATCGACGGCGCCATGGCTGCGCGTTTCACCACGCTGTTGGGCGAACTGCTCGGCGATCTGCGCCGGGTGTTGTTGTAAGCCGGGGGATGCGAGATGGCGCAAGTGCAGGTTCAGGTTCCCGACATCGGGGATTTCAAGGACGTCGAGGTGATCGAGCTGCTGGTCAAGCCCGGGGACCGGATCGAGGCGGAGCAGTCGCTGGTGACGGTGGAGAGCGACAAGGCGAGCATGGAGATCCCGAGCAGCGCGGGCGGCGTGGTGAAGGCGCTGCTGGTCAAGCTCGGCGACAAGGTCAGCGAGGGCACGCCGCTGCTGGAACTGGAGGTCGAGCAGGGCGCGGCGGCGGGCGCGGCGCCCGCACCGGCCGCGGCGCCCGCACCGGCCGGGACCGCCGCGCCCGCTGCCGCTCCCGCGGCCGCCCCGGCGACGGCGCCCGCGGCCGCGGACGCCTACACCGGCGCGGTGGATCATGAATGCGACGTGCTGGTGCTGGGAGCCGGCCCCGGAGGCTACTCGGCCGCGTTCCGCGCCGCCGACCTCGGCTTGAAGGTCGTGCTGGTCGAGCGCTACGCCACGCTGGGCGGCGTATGCCTGAACGTCGGATGCATTCCGAGCAAGGCGCTGCTGCACGTGGCCGCGGTCATCGACGAGGCCGCCCATCTGGCGCAGGCCGGCATCGAGTTCGCCGCGCCGCGCGTCGATCGCAAGCGCCTGCGCGCGCACAAGGACCAGGTGGTGGGCAAGCTGACCGGCGGGCTGGCCGGCATGGCCAAGGCACGCAAGGTCACGCTGCTGCGCGGCAACGCGGCGTTCCTCGACCCGCATCACGTGGAGGTGCAGACCACCGCCGGCGCGGGCCGCGAGGCCACCGGCGAGGCGCAGCGCGTGCGCTTCCGGCGCGCCATCATCGCCGCCGGCAGCCAGGCGGTGCATCTGCCGTTCCTGCCGGATGATCCGCGCGTGGTCGATTCCACCGGCGCGCTGGCGCTGGATACCGAGCCGCGCAACATGCTGATCATCGGCGGCGGCATCATCGGCCTGGAGATGGGCACCGTGTACTCGACCCTCGGCGCGCGCCTGGATGTGGTCGAGATGCTCGACGGCCTGATGCCGGGCGCCGACCGAGACCTGGTCAAGGTCTGGCAGAAGATGAACGCGCGGCGCTTCGATCGCGTCATGCTGAAGACGCGCACCGTCGATGCGCAGGCGCGCGACGACGGCATCTGGGTGCGCTTCGAAGGCGAAGGGGCGCCGGCGCAGGCCCAGCGCTACGACCTCGTGCTGCAGGCGGTCGGGCGCTCGCCCAACGGCGCGCGCATCGGCGCCGAGCGTGCCGGCGTGGCGGTCGACGAGCGCGGCTTCATCCGGGTCGACGCCGCCATGCGCACGAATGTCGCGCACATCCACGCCATCGGCGACATCAACGGCCAGCCGATGCTGGCCCACAAGGCGGTGCACGAGGGACACGTGGCGGCCGAGGTGTGCGCCGGCGAACTGCTCGGCGACGAAGCGCTGGCGCGCAGCGCGTTCGACGCCCGCGTCATCCCGTCGGTGGCCTATACCGATCCCGAGATCGCCTGGGTCGGGCTCGGCGAGGACGAGGCCCGCGCCAAGGGCATCGCGGTGAAAAAGGCCAGCTTCCCGTGGGCAGCCTCCGGGCGCGCCATCGCCAATGGACGCGACGAGGGATTCACCAAGCTGCTGTTCGACGCGCAGACCCATCGCATCGTCGGCGGTGGCATCGTCGGCACGCATGCCGGCGATCTCATCGGCGAGATCGCGCTGGCCATCGAAATGGGCGCCGATGCGGTCGACATCGGACGCACCATCCACCCGCACCCGACGCTGGGCGAGTCCATCGGCATGGCGGCCGAGGTGGCCGAGGGGGCCTGCACCGATCTGCCTCCGGCGCGGCGCTGAACGCGCCGCGGTCGAGGGGGGCGCTCAGGGCGCTGCGTTGGCGCCCGAGCGCGGCAGCAGCGCCCCGGCCATCAGCGCCGTGGTGCTCGCGGAGGCGCGTGCCGGCACGGCGTCCGAAACAGGCAGCACCGCGACCGGCCGGACCTGATCCGGCACGGCCGGGCCGGCGCTCGCCGCTGGCGCCTGGCGCGGTTCGGCGGGCGCGGCCTGCGCCGAGCGCAGCGGATCCACGGCGCCGATGATCAGGCGACGCGCACCGTCGAAACGGCGTTTCCAGTACGGGCTGTCCAGATCGCTGATGCGCACGCTCTGGCCGGGGCGCGGGGCATGCACGAAACGTCCGTCGCCGATGTAGATTCCGACGTGCGAAAAGGCACGCCGCAGGGTGTTGAAAAACACCAGATCCCCGGGGCGCAACTGGTTTTTCGCGACCTTCTCGCCTTCGCGGCTCTGCGCGGCGGCGTTGTGCGGCAGCACCAGGCCCAGGGTCTCCTTGTAGACGCGCCGCACCAGGCCGGAGCAGTCGAACCCCTTTGACGCACGGTCCCCGCCGTAGCGATAGGGTTCGCCGAGAAAGCTCAAGGCATTCACCACCAGCGCCGACGCTCGCGAGGAGACCTGCCGCACCACGTCGGCGCCGTTCCACCATGGGTGCGCTGCCGGCGCCGCCGCGGCAGGAGCAGCCGCGGTGGCCTGAGCGCGCAGCAGGATGCCGCGCAGGCGTGCATCCACCGCGCTCGCCGCGGCACGCGGCGGGCGTGCCGCGAGGCTCGCCGGCGCGCAGCACGGCCCCAGCACCAGCGCGACGAGCGCACAGCGCAGGATCGCCTGGCGCCAGGCGGCGGGAGGGAATGGACAGCGGAGCACCGCGCGAATGTACCTGCGGGCAGGCGCCAGCGTCAACGCCCGGCATCGGCCTGCTACGCTGGTGGCGATCGCGACCGTCCGTCGCGCACGGAGACGAACCATGTTCCATGCTTGGCTGCTGGACAAGCCCGACGGCATCTTCCGGGCGGAGTTGTGCGAGCTCGACGAAGCACGGCTCCCGGCGGGCGACGTGCTGGTCCAGGTGCTGCACTCGACCATCAACTACAAGGACGCCCTGGCCCTGACCAACCGGGCGCCGGTCGTGCGCAACTGGCCCATGGTGCCCGGCATCGATGGCGCCGGTATCGTGCTGGACAGCCGGCACGCGGCCTGGAAGCCGGGAGATCGCTGGATTCTCAACGGCTGGGGCGTCGGCGAGACGCACTGGGGCTGCCTGGCCGAGCGCGCGAGCCTGCGCGGCGATTGGCTGGTGCCGCTGCCGGCGCGCTTCGACACCCGCCAGGCGATGATCATCGGCACCGCGGGCTATACGGCGATGCTGTGCGTGCAGGCCATCGCCGCGCGCGAGCTGCGCCCCGAGCACGGCGAAGTGCTGGTCACCGGCGCCAGCGGCGGTGTGGGCAGCATCGCGGTGGCCTTGCTGGCGCGCCGCGGCTGGAAGGTGGTGGCGGTCACCGGCAAGCCGCAGCAGGCCGATTACCTGCGCTCGCTGGGGGCCGCCGAGATCCTGCCGCGGGAGTCGCTCGCGGCTCCCGGCAAGCCGCTGCAGAAGGAGCGCTGGGCGGCCGTTGTCGACACCGCGGGCAGCCATATCCTGGCGAATGCCTGCGCGCAGACGCGCTGGGGCGGCGTGGTCGCGGCCTGCGGCCTGGCGCAGGGCCTGGATTTCCCGGCCTCGGTGGCGCCCTTCATCCTGCGCAACGTGACGCTCGCCGGCATCGACAGCGTGATGCAGCCGCTGGCGGCGCGCCGCGCGGCGTGGGCGGCGCTGGCCGAGGAGCTGGATGGCGCGCAGCTGGAGGCGGTGGCGCACGATGTGCGTCTGGACGAGGCGCTGGAGGCCGCGCGGGGGCTCATGGAAGGGCGCAGTTCCGGGCGTGCAGTAGTGAATATCTGACGGACTTCCTGCCAGAAGTATCAATAAAACCGCGTTTGTCGCGGTCAGGGCTGTGTCAGGTGGGGTGTCTACGGTCGGATGGTCGGCCGGCGGCGCGACGTGTTCGCGCGGCCGGACCGTCCCGACAAGACATCCTGGGAGACAAGCATGGCCAGTTACCGCGAGTATCACCGGCGCTCGGTGGAGCAAGCCGAGGAGTTCTGGGCCGAAAAGGCGCGCCTGATCGACTGGCAGCGTCCTTTCGATCAGGTGCTCGACGCCAGTCGCAAGCCCTTCGCCGCGTGGTTTCGCGGCGGGCTCACCAACCTCTGCCACAACGCCGTCGACCGCCATCTGGCGCAGCGCGCGCAGCAGCCGGCGCTGGTCTGGGAGTCGACCGAGGTGGAGGCCGAGCGCAGCTACTCCTACGCCGAACTGCACAGCGAGGTGCAGCGCATGGCGGCGATCCTGCAGCGTCACGGCGTGCGCCAGGGAGACCGCGTGCTGATCTACATGCCGATGATCCCGGAAGCCGTGTTCGGCATGCTCGCCTGCGTGCGCATCGGCGCCATCCATTCCGTGGTGTTCGGCGGGTTCGCCGCGCTGAGCCTGGCCACCCGCATCGACGATGCGGCGCCGCGCCTGATCCTGAGCAGCGACGCCGGCTCGCGCGCCGGCCGCGTGGTGCCCTACAAGCCGCTGCTCGACGAGGCGATCGAGCGCTGCGCGCACAAGCCGGAAAAGGTGCTGATGGTCGATCGCGGCCTGCATGGCTTCCAGCCGGTGCCCGGCCGCGACCTGGACTACGCCGCCGAGCGCGCGGCGGTGGGCGATGCGCAGGTGCCTTGCACCTGGGTGGATTCGACCCACCCCAGCTACATCCTCTACACCTCGGGCACCACCGGCCGGCCGAAGGGCGTGCAACGCGACACGGGCGGCTACGCGGTGGCACTGGCGATGTCGATGCAGGACATCTATTGCGGCCGCCCCGGCGGCACCTATTTCTGCAGCAGCGACATCGGCTGGGTGGTCGGCCACAGCTATATCGTCTACGGCCCGCTGATCCACGGCATGACCACCGTGCTGTACGAGGGCACGCCGGTGCGCCCCGACGCCGGCATCCTGTGGCGCCTCGTGGAGAAGCATCGCGCGCAGGTGATGTTCTCCTCGCCGACCGCGGTGCGCGTGCTGAAGAAGTTCGATGCCGCGTTCATGCGCGACCGCGATCTGTCGTCGCTGGATCGTCTGTTCCTGGCCGGCGAGCCGCTGGACGAGCCGACGGCGGCGTGGATCTCCGACACGCTGCGCAAGCCGGTGGTCGACAACTACTGGCAGACCGAGACCGGATGGCCGATCCTGAGCATCGCCGCCGGGGTCGAGGCCTTGCCGCCCAAGCCCGGCTCGCCCGGTGTCGCGATGCCCGGCTACAAGGTCGCGGTGCTGGACGAGAACACCGGGCAGCCGGTGGCGCCCGGCACCAAGGGGGTGCTGGCCATCGAGTGGCCGCTGCCGCCGGGCTGCATGCAGACGGTGTGGGGCGATGACCAGCGTTTCGTCGACACCTACTGGTCGAACTTTCCGGCGCGGCAGGTGTACTCGACCTTCGACTGGGGCGTGGCCGACGAGCAGGGATACGTCACCATCCTCGGCCGCACGGACGACGTGATCAACGTGGCCGGGCACCGCCTGGGCACGCGCGAGATCGAGGAGAGCATCTCCAGCCACGCGGCGGTGGCCGAGGTCGCCGTGGTCGGCGCCGCCGACAGCCTGAAAGGCCAGCAGGCGATCGCCTTCGTCGTGCCGCGCGACGCATCGCGCATCGCCGACGCGGCCGGCCGCGCCGGCCTGCAGGCCGAGATCATGCAGACGGTGCAGACCCAGCTCGGTGCGGTGGCGCGCCCGGCGCGCGTGCTGTTCGTGAGCATGTTGCCGAAGACCCGCTCCGGCAAGTTGTTGCGGCGCTCCATCCAGGCGCTGTGCGAGCAGCGCCCGACCGGCGACCTGACCACGCTGGAAGATCCGGCGGCGCTCGAGCAGATCCGCAGCGCACTCGCCGAACAGGCCTGAGCCCGCCGCACACGCGGATGCAGGCGCGCCGCTGCGGCGGCGCGCCGCGCTTTTGCGATCGCGCAAGTTGCGCGCTCGCGCCCCCCTTTTCTCCAGCGCCATAGGGAAAGCACTATGCGTGTGGGCTGGACGAGCCCCCGGCGATCCCTACAATTCATAAGTATCTGCTTATAGTCGAATTCGATGAAACTGCAATGTCCCGGTCGGAAACCCCCAGGCGCCTGCTCGACGGTGCTTCCGACGAACAGGACGCGGAGCGTGTGTTCGATAGCGCGGCGGAGTTGTTCGGCGTACTCGCCACGCCTTTGCGCCTGCGCATCCTGAACGCGATCTGCGCACGCGAGAAAAGCGTCGGCGACATCATGCAGTCCGTCGAGTCCACGCAGCCCAACGTATCGCAGCATTTGAAGGTGTTGTACCAGGCCGGAATCGTGGCCAAGCGCCGCGTCGGCAACCAGATGTATTACCGGGTGCAGAGCGAGAAGGCAGTGCAGTTGTGCCGCACGGTGTGCACCCAGATCGCGATCGAACTGGATGATCCGGATTCGGTCTCGCAAGCAGAGCGCCTGGCCCGGCGCAATTAGGTCCCAACAGTCAACCAGCGAGTACGAGGATGAGTGACTACAGCAACAAGCCAGGCCGACTGCGTCCCGCGCCGGAGAACTTCCTGAGTGCGCAGCAGATCCAGCAGGTGCAGGCCGGGCGGCGCGACTTCCTGCGCCGCGCCTTCGCCAGCGCCAGCGCGGCGATGGTTGCCGGCGGCGCCGTGAACGCCTATGCCGACGAGGCCACGGCGCAGGACGAGAAGATCATCCTGAACAAGCCGGACTGGGGCACGACCCTGGGCCGCCCGGTGGACGAACCGCCCTACGGCATGCCGTCGAAGTACGAGGCCAACCTGGTGCGTCGCATCAGCCCCGGGCTGGCGGCGGTCAAGCAGGCCAACGTGGCGTTCGCGCCGCTGCAGGGCATGTTCGGCATCGTCACGCCGTCGGGCCTGCACTTCAACCGCTCGCACCAGGGCTGGTACGAGATCGATCCCTCGCAGCACCGCCTGATGATCATGGGCGAGCCGGGGCTGGTGGCGCATCCGAAGGTCTATTCGGTGGGCGACATCATGCGTATGCAGCCGGTGTCGCGCTTTCATTTCATCGAATGCGGCGCGAATTCGGCGATGGAGTGGGCCAATGTCGCGGTGCCGACGGTGCAGTACACCCACGGCATGGTGTCGTGCAGCGAGTACACCGGCGTGCCCCTGCTGCACCTGTTGCAGGACTGCGGAGCCAACCTGAAGGGCGTGCGCTTCATCCTCGCCGAAGGCGCCGACGGCTCGCACGAGACCCGCACCATCCCGATGTCGCTGGTGCTGTCGGGCGAGGTGCTGGTGGCCTACGGGCAGAACGGCGAGATGCTGCGCCCCGAGAACGGCTACCCGTTGCGCCTGGTTGTGCCCGGCGTCGAGGGGGTGTCCAACATCAAGTACCTGCGCCGCATCAAGCTCGGCACCGAGCCGTTCGGGGCCAAGGACGAGGTGCTCGGCTACGTCGACCTGATGCCCGACGGCAAGCTGCGCCAATACACCTCGCTGATGGAGTGCAAGTCGGTGATCACCTCGCCGTCGGGCGGCCAGGTGCTGCTCGACAAGGGTCTGTACAACGTGACCGGGCTGGCCTGGTCCGGGCGTGGGCGCATCAAGCGCGTCGACGTGTCCTTCGATGGCGGCGTGAACTGGCATCGGGCGCGCATCGAGGGGCCGGTGCAGAACAAGGCGCTGACGCGTTTCAACATCCCCTGGGTCTGGAATGGCCGCAGCGCCTTCCTGCAAAGCCGTGCCGTCGACGAGACCGGCTACGTGCAGCCGACCTACGAGCAGTTGCGCAAGGTGCGGGGCACGCGCTCGGTCTACCACAACAACGCGATTCAAACCTGGCAAGTCGAGGAAACTGGAGATGTCCGCAATGTTCAACTCGCGCATTCTTGAGAACGCACCGGGCCGTCCAGTGTCTTCCCGGACGGCGTATCGCCCGGGGCGGCTTGGCCTTGCGCGCCGCGTCGCGCTTGCCGCCGCGCTCGCCGCGACCGGCTCGGTGGCTTGGGGAGCGAATTCCGGCGCCTCGCTGGGCCGCCCCGCCAATGCCAAGGAGATCCAGGCCTGGAACATCGACGTGCGCCCCGACTTCCAGGGCCTGCCCGCCGGCAGGGGAACGGTCGCGGAGGGCACCAAGCTGTGGGAGGCGAAGTGCGCGTCCTGCCACGGCGACTTCGCGGACTCGAATTCCGTGTTTCCGCCCCTGGTGGGCGCCTTCCAGGCGACCGCGCAGGAGATGAAGACGGGGGTCGTGGCCAAGCTCGCCAATCCGGCCGACGGTTTCGGCACCTCGCTGGAAAAGCTGTCGTCGCTGTCGACCCTGTTCGACTACATCCACCGCGCGATGCCGTGGACCTCGCCCGACACGCTGAGCTGGGACGAAACCTATTCGCTGGTCGACTACCTGCTGAACCTCGCCAACATCGTGCCCGCGAATTTCGTGCTGACACGCGACAACGTGCAGCAGGTCCAGGACAAGCTGCCCAATCGCAACGACATGACCTGGAACCACGGCATGTGGCCGGGGGGCAGGCAGATACTGGCGGATGGCAAGGTGCTGGGTAACGGGGGTATCCCGGATGTGCACAACAAGGAGTGCATGAAAGACTGTGCTCCGACTCCGGTGGTGGCGAGTTCGATCCCGGCCTACGCGATGAACACCTGGGGCGACCTGCAGGAGCAGACGCGTGCGTGGGGGCCGATCCGCGGTCAGCTGACGTTGACCCGGGCGGAACGCGAGGCGCGCCAGAAGGCCAGTCAATCCGCGGCGAGCGACCCGAATGCGAACATCGTGGCGCTGCTCAAAGCGCATGGCTGCATCGCCTGCCACAGCATGGGCGACACCAAGCTGGTGGGACCCGGCTACGCCGAGGTGGCGAAGAAGTATGCGGGCCAGAAGAGCATGGTGGCAGAATTGGCCGACCGTATCGTCAAGGGAGGTTCTGGTACATGGGGAAGTATCCAGATGCCGCCGCAGAGTATCAGCGAAGGCGATGCCCGGCTGATCGCGGGCTGGCTGGTGGATGGAGCAAAGCAGTAGACACATCATGCCGCGCGGGCCGATTTCGCACCGCGCAGTTTTCTCTCAGTGAGGAGTTCTTGGAATGAATCAGTCTCGTCGTCAGGTCATGCAGCTGGGCGCCGGTGCGACCGTCGCAGGTCTGGCCGCCACCGCCGGCCTTCTGCCGTCGGCGGCCCAGGCCGCCGACGCCCCGGGGTGGAATCGCGCACTGTTCGAGGCGCGCTCCCTGGAGGAAATCGCCAAGGCCATGGGCGTCACCGCCACGGCCAGCAGCGATGTTTCCATCGTCGGTCCGGACATCGCGGAAAACGGCGCGGTGGTGCCGGTGGGCATCAAGTCGTCGGCTGCCGGCGTGACCATGCTGGGCATCGTCGTGGAAAAGAACCCGACGGCGCTGGTGGCGACCTTCCAGCTGAAGGAAGGGTCGGTGCCGAGCATCGCCACGCGCATCAAGATGGCGAAGACCTCGGACGTCTTCGCCGTGGCGCGCGTCGGCGACAAGCTGCTCTACAGCAAGAAGGAAATCAAGGTCACGCTGGGCGGCTGCGGCGGCTGATGCCGTGCGCCCCCGCATTCCGCGATCCGAAACAAATCTTCATTGGAGTCTGAAATGCCCAACCCGATGCGCATGCGCGCCAGCGTCGAAGGCGACACCGTCGTCGTCCGCGTTCTCATGAGCCACCCCGAAGACACCGGCCTGCTCAAGGGAGCGGACGGCAAGCTGATTCCCGCGCACTTCATCCAGTCCGTGATCTGCAAGCACGGCGACAAGGAAGTGCTGAACTGCGACTGGGGAACCGCCATCTCGAAGAACCCGTTTCTCGAGTTCAGCTTCAAGGGCGGAAAGTCCGGCGACACCGTCTCCGTGACCTGGCTGGACAACAAGGGCGAGACCCAGACCGGCAGCACCACGGTGTCCTGAGCGGGTCGGCCCGGCGTCGCCGGGCCGACCGCTTCCCATCAGCACGAACGGTTCGCGAGGAGACCATGAAACAGCGCACACCACACCACAAGACGGCACTGGCCGGGTTCGTCCTGCCGCTGCTGCTGCTGGGCGCCAGCGCCGTGCGGGCGCAGGCGGCCGACTCGGTGACGCAGCAGGGCAATGCCTACCTGCAGATGATGAACGAGATGGGCGGCAACCCCGCCGATTTCAACATCGACGACGGCAAGAAACTGTGGAGCGAGAAACGCGGTCCCAAGCACGCGTCGCTGCAACAGTGCGATCTCGGACTCGGCCCCGGAGTGGTGAAGGGCGCCTACGCCCAATTGCCCCGCTATTTCGCCGACACCGGGCGCGTGCAGGATCTGGAGTCGCGCCTCGTGACCTGCATGGAAACCCTGCAGGGCCTGACGGTCCGGCAGGCCGACCAGGATCACTTCGCCAAGGAAGGCGGAAATGCCTCGCCGCTGGAGAACATCGCGATGTACGTCGCGCACGAGTCCGACGGCATGAAGATCGCCATTCCGCAGAACACGCCGCAGGAAAAGCTGGCCTACGAAAACGGCAAAAAGCTCTTCTTCTACCGGGCCGGGCCGTTCAGCTTTTCGTGCGCGGCCTGTCACTCGGAAAGCGGCAAGCGCATCAAGATCTCGGCGCTGCCCAACCTGACCAATGCCGAGGCGGCCCAGTCGTATGCCACGTGGCCCGCCTACCCGAACTCGCAGGGCGTGGCACGCACGCTGGAATGGCGCATGCTCGCCTGCGAGCGCCAGCAGCGCTGGCCGGCGCCGAAGTTCACCTCCAACGCGGTGATCGACCTGATCACCTACATGGGCGTGAATTCCAACGGGGCCACGCTGCAGACGCCGACCTTCAAGCGCTGAGCCAGGAGACGACATGAAGACATTCGCATTTCTCGCATCGGCCGCGCTGGGAGCCGCCGTGCTCGCCGGCTGTGCCGGCGACCAGCAGACCGCGTCGGCCGCGGCGGGCAACCCGTTCGCCACGCCGTCGTTCCGGGGCATTGTCCAGCACGACTTCGCCGACAAGGGGCAGGCCAAGGTCTCGCGCCTGAAGCAGACGCAGGCGCAGTACGAGTGTTCGAAGTACGACTACCTGGGCAAGCCGATGCCCGAGGCGCTGGCCAAGAGCCTGGAGGCGAAGGCGCAGGCGGCGGTGGTCTACCCGGCCGACGGAAAGTACCTGGGCGACTGGAAGGCCGGCCTGAAGATCGCCGAGAACGGCAAGGGCATGCAGTGGAGCGACAAGCCGGGCACGCCGAATGGCGGCAACTGCCTGGCCTGCCACCACGTGATCGCCAACGATCCGTCGCAGGGCAACATCGGCCCCGATCTGTATCACTACGCCAAGCTGCGCGGCAGCAGCGAGGCGATGCTCAAGTACACCTGGGCCCGCATCTACGACTCCGGTGCGTTCAATGCCTGCAGTTACATGCCGCCGTTCGGAGCGCACAAGATCCTGACGCAGCAGCAGCTGAAGGATGTGATGGCGTTGCTGATGGATCCGCACTCGCCGGTCAATCAGTGAGTCGCGCCGGCCGCGCCTGCGGCCGCACGCTGCCGTGCTGCCCGCCTCGGCGGGCGCATTTTTGTCGAGGATCTGCCATGAGCATTACCCGCCGCGAGTTTCTCAGTGTCCTGACCGCCGCCGGCGTCAGCGGCTTTCCCCTGCTGCGCGAGGCCGGCGCGGCCGAGGTGGACGCGCTGTACAGCCCGCCGAAAACCGGCAATGTGCACTTCCTGCACATGACCGACAGCCACGCGCATCTGGAACCGCTGTATTTCCGCGAGCCCAGCGTGAACATCGGCGTGGGCTCGATGCTCGGGCACCTGCCGCACCTGGTGGGATCCGACTACCTCAAGCGCGTCGGGTTCAGGCCCGGGTCGCGCGAGTCCTACGCCTTCACCTATCTCGACTTCCAGCGCGCCGCCAGGCAGTACGGGCGGATGGGCGGCTACGCGCACCTGGCCACGCTGGTCAAGCGCCTCAAGGCCTCGCGTCCCGGCGCGCTGCTGCTCGACGGCGGCGATACCTGGCAGGGCACCGCGCTGTCGCTGTGGACCAAGGGCCAGGACATGGTGCAGGCGCAGCTGCAGCTCGGCGTGGACGTGATGACCGCGCATTGGGAATTCACCTATGGCCAGGATCGCGTCAAGGAAGTGCTGGCGAAGGACTTCAAGGGGCGCATCGATTTCGTGGCGCAGAACGTGAAGACCGCCGACTTCGGCGATCCGGTGTTCCCGAACTACGTCATGAAGCAGATGAACGGCGTGCCGGTGGCGATCATCGGCCAGGCCTTCCCGTACACCCCGATCGCCAACCCGGCATACATGATGCCCGACTGGACCTTCGGCATCGACACCGATCACATGCAGAAGGTGGTCAAGGAGGTGCGCGCCAAGGGCGCCCAGCTGGTGGTCGTGATCTCGCACAACGGCATGGATGTGGATCGCAAGATGGCCTCGCTGGTCGAAGGCATCGACTGCATCTTCGGCGGACACACCCATGATGGCGAGGCCGTCGCCGTCGAGGTGCGCCGCAAGTCGGGCGGCATGACCCTGGTGACCAATGCCGGCTCGCACGGCAAGTTCCTCGGCGTCATGGACTTCGATGTGCGCGGCGGCAGGATGGCCGGCTACAAGTACCGCTTGCTGCCCGTGTTCTCCGACCTGCTGCCGGCCGATCCCGACATGCAGGCGCTGATCCGCAAGCTGCGGGCCCCCTACGCAAGCAAGCTGGGCGAGGTCCTCGCCCACACCGAGGGCGTGCTGTACCGCCGCGGCAATTTCAACGGCACCTGGGATCAGCTCGTGCTCGACGCGATGCTGGCCGTGCGTGGCGGCGATCTCGCCTTCTCCCCGGGATTCCGCTGGGGCGGCAGCCTGCTGCCGGGCGAGCCGATCACGCGCGAAGCGCTGATGACCCAGCTGGCCATCACCTACCCCTATTGCACCCTCAGCGACATGACCGGCGCCACCATCAAGGCGGTGATGGAGGATGTGTGCGACAACCTGTTCAACCCCGATCCGTACTATCAGCAGGGCGGCGACATGGTACGCGTGGGCGGACTCACCTACGCCTGCGCGCCGGGGGAGAAGGCCGGTCATCGCATCCAGGACATGCGCCTGCACGGCAAGCCGATCGATCCCGGCAAGACCTACAAGGTGGCGGGCTGGGCGCCGGTGCAGCAGGCCTCGGCGAATGCGGCGAATCCGCCGATCTGGGACGTGGTCGAGGAATATCTCAGGCACAACCCGTCGATCAAGCCGCTGAAGCCCAACCAGCCTCGCCTGATCGGGGTGGCCGGGAATCCCGGCCTGGTGACGAGCTGAGCGGCGCGCTGGCGGCGCCCCCCGCTGCGTCGACGCCTCATGGCGCCACGCGCGGGCTGTCGCAGCGCAGCTTGTTCGACGAGGCGTCGAAGCTCACGGTGGAGCCGGGCTGGCAGGCGCCGGCGTAGTCCAGCACCGGGAAGCGGGGGGCGTCGAACACCCCGCACGAAGCCCGCAGGGTGCTGCCATTCCAATCCCTGGTGCGGCAGGACTTCAGATAGCTGCCCTGGGGTTGCGGGATCCGGGCGCCGACGCAGCGCAGGGTACCGTTGTCGTTGATCACGTCGGTGGAATTCGGGCAGTTCGAACGGTCGATGGAGGTCTCCACGGATACTCCCTGGGCGTTCTTGCAGGTTCCGCTGAAACGCTGGCCGCTGTCGTCGACGCTGAGCAGACAGGTCTTGCTGGCGCTGATGCGAGGCAGCTTGCGCCTGAACACGGTGGTCACCAGCGCATCGTTCACGTCGGGTACCAGGCGCTCGGATTCGCCCTTCGCCTTCATGTAGGGCAGGTCCTGCGCGATGGAGGTGAGCTCGAGGCAGTTGTCGATCACGATGTGCTGGCTCACCGAGTTGTCTTCGAGGGTCGCAGTGACCCGGGAGTCGCCTTCCGCGTCGAAATTGATGTAGGAGACCTCCGCGTACAGCGCCCCCTTGGGATTCACGGCCGACGCGATCTCGTAATAGGCCGTGAAGGCCAGGAATGCCGCGACCGGGCCCGCGCGCGCGATGGCTCCACGCATGGCGCCGTTTTCCGGGTTGGGCAGCCACCAGCTCCTTTCGGCCATGGCCACCATGTCGCGCATGCGCACGGCGCCGGCCTGGCCGAGCGTGCTGGCCATGTACCAGCCGCCGGCGAATTCGTAGGCCATGTTCAGGCCGGTCAGCCACACCGGACTGGCAAGCGTTGCGCCCATGGACACCAGTGTCGCGGTCAGTTCGCCCGGATCCTTGCCGGACCAGGCCGTCGCCTTGAATTGCACCGGCTTGCCGTTGCAGGTGGTGCGGTAGTGCGTGACCGCCCGTGCCCCGGGCGCGACGTGGCAGATGTTGGAAAAACCGACCCGACTGCATTGCAGCTTGTAGCGGTATCCGCCGGAGACACCGTTGGGAAACGAGCGCTCGAAGCCCAGTCCCATCGCCGTGTACATCGGGTGCGATCGCGTGTACGCGGTGACCTGGCCCTTCGACGGACTCGAGCGCGGCGGGATGCTGCCGATGGCGACATCCGGATCGGCCAGCATGCTGGAGTAGGTGGTTCCCATGTGGTCGATACGGTTGTCCGTATCGTTCACCGAGGCCATGTAGGTCGTGCTCCCCGTGGTCGGGTTTCCGTCGACGGCAAGGCGTGCGCCGGTGACGGCCTGGGCCGGGCCGTCGAGCAGCAGGCTGAGACAACAGGCACAACAGGCGCAGGTGCGGCTGACGAAGCGTTTCATGGGAGCCTCCCTGGGGCGCCTGTCCTGCACGACCGGATCCGGGGCGTGCGAAGGCGCAGCCGCTGCGTCATGAGAGCGCATTCCGACCCACCGTGCAGGGGTCTGTCGCGCGAGAAACGGGTACGTAACCGCGTCGTCATGGAACAGCGCGACGGCCTGCTGCGCGGGCGCCTTCGCGAAGCCCTCGGCTGGCGTGCCGGCTGCGCCCGGGCCGAGGCCTGTCGCAGCGCAGGGATCGGCTGTCGAAGCTGTAGCTGACCGTCGAATCCGGCGCGCAACGGGTGCCGTAGTCCAGCGATGGAAAGCCGGGAAAATCGAAGGGCCCGCACGTGGCGCCGAGCACGGAACCGTTCCAGCGTATCGTGCGACACCAGTCCAGGTAGCTGCCCCGTGGCCGCGCAATCCTTTCGCCGACACAGCGCAGCACACCGTTGTCGTTGACGATGTCGGTGGCGTTGGCGCAATCGCTGGCGTCGAGCGACGCCGGGATCATCTGGTGTGCGGTGGTCGTGCAGTATCCGTCGAAATGGTGGAGGCTGTCGTCGACGCGGAGCGCGCAGCTTTGCGCGGCGCTGATCGCCGGCAGCTTGCGCCTGTAGACCATGCTGATCAACGCATCGTTGGCATCGGGTACCAGACGCGGCGCATCCTCCCGGTGCACGTAGGGCACGTCCTGCGCGATCGCGTCGACCTCCAGGCAGTCGTCGATGATCACATGCTGCTCGATGGGCGAGTCCACGAGCTTCGCGGTGAGCTGCGAGCTGCCCTCGGCAGCGACGTTCACGTAGGAGTCCTCCGAAAACAGCGCGCCGTGCGGCGCGAGACTCGACTCGATCTCGAAATACGTCACGAAGGCGAGGGCGCCGACCAGTGGTCCGGCGCGCATGAGCGCGGCGCGCGCTGCCGTGTTGGCGGGGTTGCTGAGCCACCAGTTCTGCTGCGCCAGGGCTTCGATCTGGGCCAGGGTCGTGGCCTCCGGATGGAAGGTCCCGATCCACCACGTGCAGGCCAGCTGGTACGCCCAGGGCAGCATGTCCAGCAGCAGCGGACCCACCAGCGTGGTGCCCAGCGCGGCGATCGAGCCGGACAGCAGGGCTCCGGGATCCTTGCCCCACGTTGCGCTCACCGTGAAGCTCAGCGGCTTGCCGTTGCAGGTGGTCCTGTAGTGGGTGAGCGCATGCGCATCGCGCGCGATGTGGCAGAGGCTGGCCCTGCCCGCCTGGCTGCAGCGGATCTGGTAGCGGTATCCACCGGACACACCATTCGGGAAGCTGTGGTCGAAGCCCAGCCCGGCGGCCTTCAACGCCGGATGGGCGGCGGTGTAGTCGGTCTCCATGCCACGCGACGGACTGTAATGCGCGGGAATGCTGCGGATGCGAATGTCCGGGTCGTCGTGCATGTCCGCGTAATCGGTGCCCAGATGCACGATCTCCTGGTCGGTGTCGTTGACCGATGCGATGTAGGTGGTGTTGCCATGGGTCGCGATGTCATCGACGATGACACGGGCGCCGGTGACGGCGCCGGCGGGGCATGCCAGCAGCGCGCCGAGCATCGCGCAGGTGGTGCGGCGGGGGAAGGGCATGGCCATGGGCTCCCGAAAACGGGGGGCGCATTCTGCGCGGGTCGGATGTAGGCGTTGCGCATTGCCTGCGGTTCGCGGCGAGGCGTCAGCACAGCCTGATCTCTAAGATTCGTTGTGTGTCGCAGGGTTTCCCGGTGTTTTCATCGAATAACGACCGTATAACATGTGAATCCAACGGGAAATTTCGGTTTACGCAGCATGGTGCGCCATTTTGCGTTGCGTCAACGGCGCTGCTACAGTGGCCGAAGGTTCAGGCGTCATCGGACCGCTGTGCGCGCGCGAGGGGTACCCGGGCGCACGCATGGTGCTTCACCCACTCTGTGCCGGCAGACCCGGCGTCCAAGTGAGCTCACCATGACCATCCAGCAGCAACGCGCGAACTCCTACCTGTTCGGCGGCAATGCTCCTTATGTCGAGGAGCTGTACGAAACCTATCTGTCCAATCCGGGTGGCGTGCCCGACCATTGGCGCGACTACTTCGACGCGCTGCAGCACGTTCCCGCGGTGGACGGCAGCAATTCGCGCGACATCCCGCACGCCCCGGTGGTTTCGGCCTTCGCGCAGCGCGCGCGCAGCGGCGCGGTGCGTCTGGCGCAACCCGGCGCCGACGTGGAGCTGGCGCGCAAGCGCGTCGCTGCCCAGCAGCTGATCGCCGCCTACCGCAACGTCGGCGTGCGCTGGGCCGACCTGGATCCGCTGAAGCGCGCCGAGCGCCCCGAGATCCCCGACCTGGAGCCCTCGTTCTACGGCTTCAGCGACGCCGACCTGGAAACCACGTTCAACGTCAGCAACACCTATTTCGGCCAGGAGACGATGAGCCTGCGCGAGCTCATCAACAACCTGCACGAGACCTATTGCGGCTCCATCGGCGCCGAATTCATGTTTCTCAGCGACCAGGGCCAGAAGCGCTGGTGGCAGCAACGCCTCGAGAGCATTCGCACGCGCCCGAGTTTCAGCGCCGAGAAAAAGCGCGACATCCTCGACAAGCTGACCGCCGCCGAGGGCCTCGAACGCTACCTGGCGACGCGCTACGTGGGGCAGAAGCGCTTTTCGCTGGAAGGCGGCGAGAGCTTCATCGTCGGCATGGACGAGGTGATCCAGCGCGGCGCAGAGCGCGGCGCGCAGGAAGTCATCATCGGCATGGCGCACCGCGGGCGCCTGAACGTGCTGGTCAATACCCTGGGCAAGCGTCCGAAGGACCTGTTCGACGAGTTCGAGGGCAAGCACGCTTCCGATCTGCCGTCGGGCGACGTCAAGTACCACCAGGGCTTCTCCAGCGATGTGTCGACGCCGTCGGGGCCGATTCACCTGTCGCTGGCGTTCAACCCTTCGCACCTGGAGATCGTCAACCCCGTGGTGGAGGGCTCGGTGCGCGCGCGCCAGGAGCGCCGCGGCGACAAGCGTGGCCAGCAGGTGCTGCCGGTGCTGGTGCATGGCGACGCATCGTTCGCCGGCCAGGGCGTGGTCATGGAGACCCTGGCGCTGGCGCAGACCCGCGGCTATTCCACCGGCGGCACGCTGCACATCGTGATCAACAACCAGATCGGTTTCACGACGTCGGATCCGCGCGATACGCGTTCGACGCTGTACTGCACCGACGTGGTGAAAATGATCGAGGCCCCGGTGCTGCACGTCAACGGCGACGATCCCGAGGCGGTGGCGCTGTGCTGCCAGCTGGCGGTGGACTACCGCGCCGAGTTCGGGCACGACGTCGTGGTTGACATCGTGTGCTTCCGCAAGCTCGGGCACAACGAACAGGACACCCCGGCGGTCACCCAGCCGCTGATGTACAAGAAGATCGCCGCCCATCCGGGCACGCGCAAGTTGTACGCCGATCGCCTCGCCAGCCAGGGCGTTCTCGGAGACGCGGACGCCGATGCCATGGTGCAGGGCTTCCGCCAGGCCATGGAGGACGGCGAGCGCGCGCTCGAGCCGGTGCTGTCGAACTACAAGAGCAAGTTCGCCGTCGACTGGTCGAATTTCCTCAACCGCAAGTGGACCGACAGCGCCGACACCTCGCTGCCGATGACCGAACTCAGGCGGCTGGCCGAGCGCATCACGACCGTCCCCGAGGACCTGAAGCTGCACCCGCTGGTCGAGCGCGTGATCGCCGACCGTGCGCGCATGGGGCGCGGCGAACTCACGCTGGACTGGGGCATGGGCGAACACCTGGCGTTCGCGTCGCTGGTCGCCAATGGCTATCCGGTGCGTCTGTCGGGCGAGGACTGCGGGCGCGGCACGTTCAGCCACCGCCACGCGGTGCTGCACGACCAGAAGCGCGAGCGCTGGGACGCCGGCAGCTACATTCCGCTGCAGAACGTGGCGGAGGACCAGGCGCCGTTCGTGGTCATCGACTCGATCCTGTCGGAAGAGGCCGTGCTCGGCTTCGAGTACGGCTACTCGACCGCCGACCCCAACACGCTGGTCATCTGGGAAGCGCAGTTCGGCGACTTCGCCAACGGCGCGCAGGTGCTGATCGACCAGTTCATCTCGGCTGGCGAGGTCAAGTGGGGGCGCGCCTCGGGCCTGACCCTGATGCTTCCGCACGGCTACGAAGGCCAGGGTCCGGAACACTCGTCGGCGCGCCTGGAGCGCTACCTGCAGCTGTGCGCCGAGACCAACATGCAGGTCTGCCAGCCGACCACGCCGGCGCAGATCTTCCATCTGTTGCGCCGCCAGATGATCCGCCAGTTCCGCAAGCCGCTGGTGATCATGACCCCGAAGTCGCTGCTGCGCCATCCGGAGGCGCGTTCGCCGCTGAGCGATCTCGCCGACAGCCACTTCCACACGGTGCTGGGCGAGCAGGAGCAGCTCGATCCGGCCAAGGTCAAGCGCATGGTCGTGTGCACCGGCCGCGTCTACTACGACCTGGTCGCCGAGCGGCGCCAGCGCGAGAGCCAGGATGTGGCGATCGTGCGCCTGGAACAGCTCTACCCGTTCCCGCACAAGGCCTTCGCCGCCGAACTGCGGCGGTTCCCGAACGTGCGCGACATCGTCTGGTGCCAGGACGAGCCGCAGAACCAGGGCGCCTGGTTCTTCATCCAGCACCATGTGCACGAGAACATGCAGGAGGGGCAGCGCCTGGGATACGCAGGGCGTCCGGCCTCGGCCTCTACCGCGGTGGGCTACTACGCCAAGCACGCCGAACAGCAGAAGGAACTCCTGGCTGCCGCGTTCGGCAAGCTCAAGGGCTTCATTCTCAGCAAGTGAACACGGCGTGGTGCGCGGCGCAAGCCGCGCGATGACCCAGCGGCGCGGCGCCGGCATGGTGCCGCCCAGACTCCCCGACAAACTACCCATCGCGAGATCCCACCATGGCACTGATTGATGTCAAGGTCCCCCAATTGTCCGAATCCGTGGCCGAGGCCACGTTGCTGCAGTGGAAGAAAAAGCCCGGCGACGCCGTGGCGCAGGATGAGATCCTGATCGAAATCGAGACCGACAAGGTCGTGCTCGAAGTGCCCGCGCCCAGCGCCGGCGTGCTGGCCCGCGTGGTCGAGGGCGATGGCGCCACGGTGGTGGCCGACCAACTGATCGCCACCATCGACACCGAGGCGAAGGCCGGGACCGCGCCCGCGGCCGCCGCGCCCGCGCCGGCTCCGGCGGCGGCGCCTGCCGCGCCGGCTGCGGCGACCCCCGCCGCGCCCCCGGCCGGCGGCGTGGCCATGCCGGCGGCGGCCAAGATCCTCGCCGAGCAAGGCATCGCTGCCGTGTCGGTGGCCGGCAGCGGACGCGGCGGACGCGTGACCAAGGGCGATGCCCTGGGCGCCGCGGCCGCCAAGGCGGCCGCTCCCGCCGCCGCGGCGGCCGCCACCGGCACGCCGTTCAACAGTCCGCAGGCGCTGCCGCAGGTCGACGCCCAGGTCGACCTCTCGGCCTACGCCGAGCGTCCCGAGCAGCGCGTGCCGATGAGCCGCCTGCGCGCGCGCATCGCGCAGCGCCTGGTGCAGTCGCAATCCGAGAACGCGATCCTGACCACCTTCAACGAGGTGAACATGAAGCCGGTCATGGATCTGCGCAACGCGCACAAGGACCGCTTCGAGAAGGAGCACGGCGTCAAGCTCGGGTTCATGAGCTTTTTCGTGAAGGCCGCGGTGCATGCGCTGCGCAAGTATCCGGTGCTGAACGCGTCGGTGGACGGCAACGACATCATCTACCACGGCTATTTCGACATCGGCATCGCCGTCGGCAGCCCGCGCGGCCTGGTCGTGCCGATCCTGCGCAATGTCGACCAGATGAGCTTCGCCGACATCGAACGCCAGATCGCCGAGTTCGGCGTGAAGGCGCGCGACGGCAAGCTGTCGATCGAGGAACTGACCGGCGGCACGTTCTCCATCAGCAACGGCGGGGTGTTCGGCTCCATGCTGTCGACGCCGATCATCAACCCGCCGCAGGCGGCGATCCTCGGCGTGCATGCGACGCGCGACCGGCCGGTGGTGGAGAACGGCCAGATCGTGATCCGTCCCATCAACTACCTGGCGATGAGCTACGACCATCGCATCATCGACGGGCGTGAGGCGGTGCTGGGCCTGGTCGCCATGAAGGAAGCGCTGGAGGATCCGGCGCGCCTGCTGCTCAACCTGTGAGGCGCGCCATGGACTTCGACCTGATCGTCATCGGCGCCGGCCCCGGCGGCTACATTGCCGCCATCCGCGCCGCGCAACTCGGCCTGTCGGTGGCCTGCATCGACGCGTGGAGCCGCGACGACGGCGCCCCCGCGCCGGGCGGCACCTGCACCAACGTCGGCTGCATCCCCTCCAAGGCCATGCTGCAGTCGTCCGAGCACTACGAACACATCCAGCATGGCATGACCGAGCACGGCATCGAGGTCGGCTCGGTCAAGCTCGACCTGTCGCGCATGCTGGCGCGCAAGCAGCAGGTGGTGCACCAGAACAACGACGGCATCCTCTACCTGTTCAAGAAGAACAAGATCAAGTTCGTGCATGGGCATGCGGCGTTCTCCTCGCGCAGCGACGCCGGCTTCGAGATCACCGTGGAGGGCGCCGAGCCGGCCACGCTGCGTGCGCGCCAGGTGGTCGTGGCCACCGGTTCGCGTCCGCGTGCGCTGCCCGGCGTGGCCTTCGACGAGCGTCGCGTGCTGTCCAACAGCGGGGCGCTGGCGTTGGCCAAGGTGCCGCAGCGCATGGGCATCATCGGCGCCGGAGTGATCGGACTCGAGATGGGTTCGGTCTGGCGCCGCCTGGGCGCCAGGGTCACGGTGCTGGAGGCGCTGCCCGAGTTCCTCGGCGCCGCCGACGCGCAGGTCGCGAAGGAGGCGCTCAAGCAGTTCACGCGCCAGGGCCTGGACATCCAGCTCGGCGTGAAGATCTCCGAGGTCAAGCCGGCGCCCAAGTCGGGCCCGGTGCGACTGAAGTACACCGACGCGAAGGGCGCCGAGCAGCTGCTCGAGGTCGACGCGCTGATGGTCTCCATCGGCCGCGTGCCGCACACCGAGGGCCTGCAGCTCGACAAGGTCGGGGTGCAGCTCGACGAGCGCGGGTTCATTCCCGTCGACGCCGATTGCCGCACCGACGTACCGGGCATCTGGGCCATCGGCGATGTCGTGCGTGGCCCGATGCTGGCGCACAAGGCCGAGGAGGAGGGCGTCGCGGTGGCCGAACGCCTGGCCGGCCAGAAGCCGCACGTCGACTTCAACACCGTGCCGTGGGTGATCTACACCAGCCCCGAGATCGCCTGGGTCGGCCAGACCGAACAGGCGCTGAAGGCGGCCGGCCGCGCCTACAAGGCGGGAAGCTTCCCGTTCATGGCCAACGGACGTGCGCGTGCGCTGGGCGACACCACCGGCTTCGTCAAGATGCTCAGCGACGCCGCGACGGACGAGATCCTCGGCGTGCACGTGATCGGGCCGATGGCCTCCGAGCTGATCGCCGAGGCCGCCGTGGCCATGGAGTTCAAGGCCAGTGCCGAGGACATCGCGCGCATCTGCCACGCCCATCCGACGCTGTCGGAGGCGATGAAGGAAGCCGCGCTGGCCAGCGACGCCCGCGCGCTCAATTTCTGAGCACGCGCCGGCCGCGCAGCGCCGCGCCTGCAGGCGCGGCGCGGACACCCCATACACGCCCCCGATGAACCTGACGGAGTTCGCCCTGCAGCAGCTGGGCCAGCGCGGCTTCGTCGCCGACGCGGCGCAGCGCGCGGCCATCGAGCGCCTGCAGCGCGCGCAGGACGACTGGGTGGCCTACAAGTCGCGCCGCTCCAGCGCGGTGCGCCGACTGCTGGTGCATCCCGAACTGCCGCGCGGCGTCTACATGTGGGGGGGCGTCGGACGTGGCAAGAGCTTTCTCATGGATGCCTTCCACGCCACGGTTCCCGTGGTACGCAAGACGCGCCTGCATTTCCATGAGTTCATGCGCGAGGTGCAGCGCGAACTCGCCGCGCTGCAGGGCACGCAGAATCCGTTGCAGGAGCTTTCGCGGCGCATTGCGCGGCGCTTCCGGCTCATCTGCTTCGACGAGTTCCACATCAGTGACGTCACCGACGCGATGATTCTCGACCGGCTGCTGGAAAGCCTGTTCGACGATGGCGTGGTGCTGATGGCGACGAGCAACTTCGAGCCGGATGCACTCTACCCGGACGGGCTGCACCGCGATCGCATCCTGCCGGCCATCGAGCGCCTCAAGCGCCACATGGACATCGTGCGCGTCGACGCCGGCATCGACTACCGACAGCAGGCGCTGCGCGAGGTCGCTCTGTACCTGCATCCGCTGGGCGAGCAGGCGCAGGCCGCGATGCGCGCCACGTTCGAGCGCCTGGCCGACGGCGTCGACGAGGATCCGCGGCTGCTCGTCGAGCAGCGTGCGTTGCCGGCGCTGCGCCGCGCCGGCGGTGTGGTGTGGTTCGACTTCGAGACCCTGTGCAACACGCCGCGTTCGCAGAACGACTACCTTGAGCTGAGCACGCGCTTTCACACCGTGCTGCTCAGCGGGGTACCGCGCATGGGCCCGGAGAAGGCCACCGCGGCGCGCCGTTTCACGCTGCTGGTGGACGTCCTGTACGATCGCGGCGTGAAACTGGTGGTATCGGCCGACGATGAGCCGCAGGCGCTGTATCGCGCCGGCGCGCTGGCCTACGAATTCGAGCGCACCGTGTCGCGTCTTCTGGAGATGCAGACCCCTGCGTACCTGCAGCGTGTGCGCCGCGAGGTGCAGACCGCATTGACCTGATGGCGTCTTCCCGTGCGTGGGCGCGCCGGCTGGCGCGCCTTTCCTTTGTGCTGCTGTCGCTCGGCCTGGCCGTGCCGGGAATGTCCCGGGCGGCGGCGCCGCTGCCGGCGGGATCGGCCTCGGCCGCTGACGCGGCGATGCGCGAGCGGGCGGTGCAGCGCGCCCTGCTGCAGCGGCAGCAGCAGCAACTGCAGGCCGGCTACGCGGCCGAGCGCAGCCAGTGCATGCGACGCTTCCTGGTGTTCGACTGCCTCGATGGGGTGGCGCGACGCGAGCGCGCGGCTCTGGCTGCGCTGCGTGCGCGCCTGGAGCGGCTCGACTTGCTGGACCGGCAACAACTGGCCGAGCAGGAGCGCGCCCGCGTGCGCGCGAACCTTGCCGCGCGCGAAGCTGCGGCGGCCGCGCAACCGAGCGCCGTGCGCACGCCGCCACGGCGTGCCGCGCCGCCGGCCGGACGCGCTGCGATGCCGCGCCGCGCGGCATCGAGTGCGCGGGCAGCGGGAGCGCGCGGCCTGCTGCCGCAGGCCGGCCCGCGCGACGCACGACCGCTGCAGGCCGCCTCGCAGGCGCGCGCTGCGCGCGCGCAGCGCCTGCAGCGCGAGAAGGCCTATCGACGCCTGCAGCAGCGCGCGCGCGACCAGCAGAACCGCACGCCGGCAGCGCCGCTGCCCGTGCCGCCGGCTTCCGGGCCGCTGCTGCTGCCGCGCTGAGCCGGAACTGCGGCTCAGCGCCGGCGACCGCCGCGCGAGCGCGTCGGTGCCGTGTCCCACTCCGGGAACTCGATGGTCGGTGGCGCCGGGCGCGGCGCTGGCGGTGGCGGGGCGTTCACCTTGAGAATCGCCAGCGAGAGATTGTCGCCATGGCCGCCGGCGCGCTGGCGCGCCTTGTTGATCAGGGTTTCGCAGGCCTCGCGCGCATCCAGCGCATCCAGCGTGGCCCCGATCTCGGCATCCGGGAAATAGTGCCAGACGCCGTCGCTGCACAGCATCACGCTGTCGCCGGGTTCCAACTGCACGTCGGCGATGGCCGTGGGCGGGTCCTCGGGCGTTCCGAGGCTGGCCGTGAGCACGTTGCTCATCGGGTGGTTGCGCGCCATGAGCTCCGTCAGGTCGCCGTTGTCGACCAGGTCCTGCACATACGAATGATCGCGCGTGCGCCGCAACAGGGCGCCATGACGAAACTGGTGAATGCGCGTATCGCCCACATGGGCCCACCAGCACGCACCGTCGTCATGCAGCAGCGCCAGCGCCGCCGTCGAGTGGGGTTCCTGTTCGGCCGATATCGCCGTCAGGCGGATCATCGCGTGCGACTCCTGCACGATGGTGCGCAGCAGGGTTTCGGGGTCGTCCTTGGACGGGATGTAGCGCTCGAAGAGTTGATGCGCCGTGATCATCACCTGGTCGGAGGCCATGCGCCCGCCGCTGCGCCCGCCCATGCCGTCGGCCACCACGGCCAGCACGACCCCGCGTACGCGCGGGTGCGCGAAGACTTCGACACGGTCCTGCTGGTAGTCTCGGTCGCCGCGGTGGGTGCCGATGGCGGCCTGCAACTGCAGGACTTTTCGCGCTTGATTCATGGATTAGCCGGGGTCCCTACAATGCCGCAGAATCAGGCGCTGCGGCGCCGCATGCATGTCGCGCAACATGGCGCGCGACCCGTGTGTCGCAAGCCGGGCTGCGCGATGTGCGCGTATGTTCGTCTCCCACCAGGCATGGCATTCATCGCATGCGCGCCTGCGCGCCTGCCGGGGTGCAAGCCGTCCACGCCGGCCCAGGCGCCGCACCAGCCCGCTTGAACCCACCCGAGCAAGAACTGCAGCATTGTAGGCACGACACCGACTCGGCCGAGTCTGCGCCCGGCGCCGACGACCCGGTATGGGGCGGCGGCGGGCTGCTGGCGTCGGCGCTGCCGGGCTGGCGCGCGCGCGCCGGGCAGCGCGCGCTGGCCGAGGCGGTGCGCGAAGCCATCGAACGACGCGGCATCCTGCTGGCCGAGGCCGGCACCGGCACCGGCAAGACCCTGGGCTACCTGGTGCCGGCGTTGCTGCAGGGCGAGCGCCTGATCGTGTCCACCGCCACGCGCGCGCTGCAGGACCAGTTGTCGCGCAAGGATCTGCCGCTGGCCTGCCAGGCGCTGGGCCTGCAGGTGCGCAGCACGGTGCTCAAGGGCCGGGCCAACTACGTCTGCCTGTATCGGCTGGGCCGTGCCCGCCAGGACGGCCTGCTCGACAGCCGGCGCGCCGTGCAGCAGTTGCGCGAGGTGGTGCGCTTCGCCGCCGAATCCGCGGACGGCGACCTGTCGGCGATGCCCGGCCTGGACGAACGCTCGTCGATCCTGCCGCTCGTGACCTCGACGCGCGACAACTGCCTCGGCTCGGAGTGCCCGGACTATCGCAAATGCTTCGTCATGAAGGCGCGGCGCGAGGCGCTGGCGGCCGACGTCGTCGTGGTCAACCATCACCTGTTCTTCGCCGATCTGGCGTTGCGCGGCGATGGCGTGGCCGAACTGCTTCCGGCGGCCACCACGGTCGTGCTCGACGAGGCCCATCAGCTCGCCGACACCGGGGCGCAGTTCCTCGGCAGCGCGGTGGGCACCGCGCAGGCCCACGAACTCGCGCGCGACGCGCAGGCCTGCGGGCTGCAGCATGCCCGCGGTCTGGCCGACTGGGCACGGCTCGGCGCCGCGCTGGTGAAGGCGGCGCGCGACGCGCGCCTGTGCGCGGGAGCCGGCGCACAACGCCTCGACTGGATCCAGGCGCAGTCGCTGCCCGGCTGGAGCGACGCGCTGCGCGCCTGGAGCGAGTGCCTGGATGCGTTGCACGGCGCCGTCACGCAGGTCGAGGAATCCGCGCCCGAATTCAGCCGCCTGGTCGAGCGATGTCAGGAGCAGCAGCGCCTGCTCGCCACCTGGCAACTCGGCCCCGACGATGCGGCGCAGGGGGCGGGCGAAGCCGACAGCGTGCGCTGGCTCGAGGTCGGCACCCAGCATCTGCGCCTGCTGTCGACCCCGCTGGGCATCGGCCCGGCGTTTTCCGCCTGGCTCGCCGAGCGCGCGCAGACCTGGATCCTGGTGTCGGCCACGCTGACCGTGGACGGCAGTTTCCGCTACGCGCGCGCGCGCCTGGGCCTGGGCGACGGCAGCCCCGCGGTGCAGGCGCAGCAGGCCGGCGGCGAGACGCGCCTGCGCCTGTTGCGCGTGCCCAGTCCGTTCGATTACGCCGCGCAGACACGCCTGCTGGTGCCGCGCCACGGTTTTCACCCCGGGCATGCCGACCATCCGCTGCACGTGGCCGAGCTGGCCGCGCGCCTGATCGAGGCGAATGGCGGCGGCAGTTTCGTGCTCACCACGACGCTGCGCGCCATGGCGCGCATCGCCGAGCGCCTGCGCGAGCTGCTTCCGCCGGGACGCGCGGTGCTCGAGCAGTCGAGCGAGCCCAAGGCAGTGCTGCTGCGGCGCTTCGCGGCCGATCCCAGGGCCGTGCTGGTGGGCAGCCACAGTTTCTGGGAGGGGGTGGATTTTCCCGGCGAGCAGCTCACGCTGGTGGTCATCGACAAGCTGCCTTTCGCGCCGCCGGACGATCCGATGGTCGCTGCGCGTCTGGCGCGCCTCGAGGCCGCCGGACGCAGCGGCTTCGCCGATTATTCGCTGCCGCAGGCTGCGCTTGCGCTGCAGCAGGGCGCCGGACGGCTCGTACGCGGCGAGCAGGACTGGGGCGTGCTCGCGGTCTGCGACCAGCGCCTGTTGAGCACCGGCTGGGGGCGTCGCCTGCTCGGCTCGCTGCCCGCGTTCACGCCCGTGCAGAACCTCGAGTCGGCGCTCGATTTCCTGCGCTCGCAAGGCACGGCGCGCGCCGCCTGACGCCGCGCCCGCGCTGCGTCACCACAGGCTCCACCACGAGGTCCGGCGTTGCGGCAGCGGTCCGTCGAGATACGGACTGTGCGGATAGTTCAACCGCAGCACGCGCTGCGTGTCGTCGCGCAGCTGGGTCAGGCCGAGGCGGTCGTAGCTGTTCATGAGCACCCCCAGCGCAAGCTGGGTCGCCGGGGTGTCGGGGTAGTCGCGCAAGGTTTCCTGCGCGCGATCCGCGGCGGCCACGTAGGCGCCGCGCCGGAAGTAGAACAACGCCACGTGGGCGTCGTACGCGCCCAGGGAGTTGACGATGTAGCGCATGCGCTCACGCGCATCCAGGGCGTACTTGCTGTGGGGAAAGCGCGTGACCAGCTGCTTGAAGGCCTCGAAGGACTCCTTCGCGCCGCGTTGATCCCGTTCGTACTGTGCCTGGTCGGCGATCTTCGAGAACAACGTTTCGTTGCTGTAGAAGTTCACCAGCCCCTTCAGGTACAGCACGTAATCGACGTCGGGGTTGTTGGGATAGATGCGCAGGAACCGGTCGCAGGCGGCAAGCGCCTGCGCTCGGTCTCCCTGCTTGTAGTAGCCGTAGGCGACCTCCATCAGCGCCTGTTGCGCCAGGATGCCGTAGGGGTAGCGCGATTCGAGCTTCTCGAAGTACTTGGTCGCGGTGTCGTAGGCCCCGGTGTTCATCTCGTCGCGGGCTTCGCTGTAGAGCTTGGCCGCGGACCAGCCGGCGGTGATGTCGGTGTTGCCGCTGGACGCGCAGGCGCCGAGCCCCAGCACGCTCGACACGAGCAGCAGGCGCAACAACCAGCGCGTGCAACGCGCGCCGGCGGAGGGAGATGTGCGGTTCACGAGGAGGCTGGAGGAAGTGAGGGGGCAGGAAAAGCGGCTTGCGGCGGATTGCGGCGGCTTGCGCGGCCCGGTCGCCGCAGGATCCGGGCTGCGCCGATTGCGCCCCGCATTATAGGAACGACCCCGCGCCGCCCGCGGCGTGACGCAGCGCGAGCCCGTGGCGCTTGCGTGGTGCACTATGCTGGGGACATGCCAGAACCCGATTCCTGCCACGCGCCCGCGATGCCCGTCGCGCCGGGCCCGGCCCGGGACGCCGCCGCCGACGATGCGCTCGACGATGCGCTCGACGATGCGCTCGACCATGCAACCGATGCGCAGGCGTCGGCGCCGCGGTCGCTGTACTCGAACATTCCGCCGACGGCGGCGGGCGAACGCCTGGACAAGGTGCTGGCGCAAATGTTCGCGCAATTCTCGCGCAGCCGCCTGCGCGCCTGGTGCGAGGCCGGCCTGGTGCGCATGGCGGGCAGCGTGGCGGCGCCGCGCAGCAAGGCGCGCGCCGGCGCCGAGGTGATGCTGCAGGTGCCCGCCGATCCGGAGGCCGCGGCCTTCGCCGCCGAGCCGATCCCGCTGCAACTGCTCTGGCATGACGCGGATCTCGCGATCATCGACAAGCCGGCGGGCCTCGTCGTGCACCCGGCGGCGGGGAACTGGAGCGGTACCCTGCTGAACGGCCTGCTGGCGCGCTTCCCGGATGCCGCGGGTCTGCCGCGCGCGGGCATCGTGCATCGCCTGGACAAGGACACCAGCGGGCTGATGGTGGTCGCACGCAGCCTGCAGGCGCACGCCGACCTGGTGCGCCAGTTGCAGGCGCGAAGCATCAGCCGCCAGTATCTCGCGCTGGTCTGGGGCGAATTGCCGCGCAGCACCTGGGTCGACGCGCCGATCGGGCGCCATCCGCGCGATCGACTGCGCATGGCCGTCGTCGCCGGCGGCAAGCCGGCGCGCACCCGTTTCGAGAGCATTGCCGCCTGCCGCGGGAGTTTCGGTGCGGTAAGCGCGTTGCGCTGCGTGCTCGAGAGCGGGCGCACGCACCAGATCCGCGTGCATGCGCAGCACCTCGGGCTGCCGCTGCTCGGCGATCCGCTGTACGGGCGGCGCGGCGCGCCGCCGCTGTCGCTGCGCCGGCAGGCCCTGCACGCCGTGCTGCTGCGCCTGCGGCACCCGCGCAGCGGCCAGTGGATGCAGTGGCACAGCGCGGTGGCCGCCGACATGGTCGCGCAATGGGTGGAACTCGGCGCCGACCCGCGCATGCTCGACGGCAGCGCCTGGGATGCGTCGCCGGCGGATCCCGCGGCTGCGCCATGAATCCGCCGCATCCCGCCCCGCATGCGGACCTGCCGGCATCGTGGACGCTGCTGCGCTGGCCGGGCAATCCGCGGGTGCTCGGGCTGGCGACCACGCGCGCGGGCGGCAGCAGCGTCGGCGCCTACGCCAGCATGAATCTGGGCGCGCATGTCGGCGACGACGTGCATGCGGTGCAGCGCAACCGCGGCGTGCTGCAACGCGGGCTCGCCGGCGTCGTGCCGGCGTGGCTGGAACAGGTGCACGGCACCGCGGTCGCCGACCTCGATGCCTGGAGCCCGGGCCAGGTGCCGCGTGCCGATGCCGCGGTGGCGACGCGGCATGGCGTCGCCGCCTGCGTGCTCGCGGCCGACTGTTTGCCCGTGCTGCTGGCGGCTCCCGACGGGCGTGGCGTGGCGGCTGCCCATGCCGGCTGGCGCGGCCTTGCCGCGGGGGTGCTGGAACGCGCCGTGGAGGAATTGTCGGCGCGCGCGGGCTGTGGCGCGGCGCAACTGCAGGCCTGGCTCGGGCCGGCCATCGGCCCGCATCACTTCGAGGTCGGCGACGAGGTGCGGCAAGCCTTCGTCGCGTGCGACGCGGGGGCCGCGCCGGCCTTCGCGCCGGGGCGCGTGCCGGGCAAATGGATGGCCGATCTGTTCGCCCTTGCGCGCATGCGCCTGCGCGCGGCCGGGCTGTTGTCCGAATCCATTCTCGGCGGGGGGGTTTGCACCGTATCCCATCCCGAGCTTTATTACAGTTTTCGACGCGATCGCGTGACCGGGCGTCACGCGGCTCTGGTATGGCTGCGCTGACACTCGGCGAGCATCGCATCGGGCCTCGGCGCGCCCGCATCCGGCACCACGGCGCGTTGACACCCGCAAGGCTTTGTTCAAGAATCGTCCGACGGCCTGTTAATGGATTGCCGGCGCTTATTCCCGCGATTTTTCCGCGCGTGACGCGCTCGGAGTGCTGATATTCGGCGTTTTCCGAATGCATTGACGGGTTTCTTACATTCTTCGCAAACCGCCCCGCCCGCAGCAAGCACATCCCATGGCCGCCGACCCCGCCGCTTCCTCGTCCTCCAGCTTTCCCGATCCGGCCCGCGCGACCGCGGCATTCGGCGAGGGCCTGCAGCAGCTTCTCGCCGGCGGCCTGCGCGGAGCCGGCGGGGCGAGCATCCGCCTCGACCCGCAGCGCGTGGCGCAGATCCAGGCGCGCTTCGGCAAGGAATACGCCGAGCTCTGGGTGGGCCTGCTCGGCGGCAGCCTTCAGGCCCCCGAGGTGCGCGACCGCCGTTTCGCCACCGAAGCGTGGCGCGGCAACCGTTTCTCCGCCTACACGGCGGCGCTGTACCTGCTCAACGCGCGCGCCCTGCTGGAACTGGCGGAGGCCGTCGAGGCCGACCCGAAGACGCGCCAGCGCATTCGCTTCGGCGTGCAGCAGTGGGTCGACGCGGCCGCGCCCAGCAACATCTGGGCGCTGAACCCGGACGCGCTGAACGAGGCACTGCGCAGCGGTGGCGAGAGCCTGCGCCGGGGCATGGACAACCTGCTCGGCGACCTGATGCGCGGCAAGCTGACGCAAACCGACGAGAGCCAGTTCGAGATCGGGCGCAACGTGGCCACCACCGAGGGTGCCGTGGTGTTCGAGAATCCGTGGTTCCAGCTCATCGATTACCGGCCGCGCACGCCGCGCGTGCACGAGCGGCCGCTGCTGATCGTGCCGCCGTGCATCAACAAGTACTACATCCTCGATCTGCAGCCCGCGAATTCGCTGGTCGCCTTCGCGCTCGAGCAGGGTCAGCGCGTGCTGCTGATGTCGTGGCGCAACCCGGATGCGTCGTGCTCCGACTGGACCTGGGACGACTACATCGAGCATGGCGTGCTGGAAGCCGTGCGCGTCGCCGGCGAGATCGCGGCGGCGGCACGGGCGCGTCCCGCGCGCGGCACGCGCCGCAGCGCGGGCAAGGCGGCGGTGCCGGCGGACGGGGGCATCAACGCGCTCGGTTTCTGCATCGGCGGCACGCTGCTGGGCACCGCGCTGGCCGTGCTGTCGGCGCGCGACCAGCATCCGGTGCACAGCGCCACGTTCCTGACCACGCTGCTCGACTTTTCCGACACAGGCGTGCTCGACGTGTTCGTCGACGAGGCGCAGGTGGCCATGCGCGAGGCCACCATCGGGCGCGGCGGCCTGCTCGCCGGCGCCGAACTGGCGGCGGCGTTCTCCAGCCTGCGCCCGAACGACCTGACCTGGAACTACGTGGTCGGCAATTACCTCAAGGGCGAGACGCCGCCGCCCTTCGATCTCCTCTACTGGAACGCCGACAGCACCAACCTGCCCGGGCCCTTCCTCGTCTGGTATCTGCGCAACACCTACCTGGAGAACAAGCTCTCCCGTCCCGGCGCGCTGCGCGTGTGCGGCACCCCGGTGGACCTGCGGCGCATCGAGCTGCCCGCCTACGTCTACGCCTCGCGCGAGGACCATATCGTTCCCTGGGCCACCGCCTATGCGTCGGCGCGCGCGCTGGGGGGGCCGACACGCTTCGTGCTCGGTGCTTCCGGGCACATCGCCGGGGTCATCAATCCGCCGTCCAGCGGCAAGCGCAGCCATTGGCTGCCGGGGCGTCCGAAGGGCGCGCCGGCGCCGGCGCGCGAGGCGTTGCCGGACGATGCGCAAGGCTGGCTGCAGCAGGCCGAGGAGCAGCCGGGAAGCTGGTGGCCGGACTGGGCCGCCTGGCTGGGCGCGCAGGCCGGACCCTTGCAGGACGCTCCGCCCGACTATGGCGGCGCAGCGCATGTCGCCATCGAGCCGGCACCCGGGCGCTATGTGCGCGTACGCGCCTGAACACCGCCGGCATCCAGAGTTTTTTCTTTTCCTGAGGCATCCGAGATGAGTGAAGATATCGTGATCGTTTCCGCCGTCCGCACCGCGGTCGGCAAATTCGGCGGCTCGCTGGCGCGTCTGCCGGCTGTCGACCTCGGCGCGCTGGTCGTGCGCGAAGCGGTCGCCCGCGCCGGCGTCGAGCCGGGCGCGGTGTCCGAGGTGATCCTCGGCCAGGTGCTGCAGGCGGGCTGCGGCCAGAACCCGGCGCGACAGTCCTCGATCAAGGCCGGCCTGCCGGACAGCGTGCCCGCGATGACCATCAACAAGGTCTGCGGCTCCGGCCTGAAGGCGGTGATGCTGGCGGCGCAGGCCGTGCGTGACGGCGACGCCGAGATCGTGGTCGCCGGCGGGCAGGAGAACATGAGCGCGGCGCCGCATGTGCTGCCGGGCTCGCGCGACGGCATGCGCATGGGCAACTGGAGCATGGTCGACACCATGGTGCACGACGGCCTGTGGGACGCCTTCAACCACTATCACATGGGGACCACGGCCGAGAACGTGGCGAAAAAGCACGGCATCACGCGGGAGATGCAGGATGCCTTCGCCGCCGCCAGCCAGAACAAGGCCGAGGCCGCACAGAAGGCGGGGCGCTTCGCCGACGAGATCGTTCCGGTGATGCTGGCGCAGCGCAAGGGCGATCCGATCGCCTTCGCCACCGACGAGTTCGTGCGCGCCGGGGTCACGGCCGAATCCCTCGGCAGCTTGCGCCCGGCCTTCGACAAGGCGGGCACGGTCACCGCCGGCAATGCGTCGGGGCTCAACGACGGCGCCGCCGCGGTGGTGGTGATGCGCGCCAGCCGCGCCGCTGCGCTCGGCCTGCGCCCGCTGGCCAGCATCCGCGCCTTCTCCAACGCCGGGCTGGATCCGGCCTACATGGGCATGGGGCCGGTGCCGGCGTCCACGCGCTGCCTGTCGCGTGCCGGCTGGAAGCCGCAGGACCTGGAACTCATGGAGATCAACGAAGCCTTCGCGGCGCAGGCCATCGCGGTCAACCAGCAGATGGGCTGGGACACCTCGCGCGTGAACGTGAATGGCGGCGCCATCGCCATCGGACATCCGATCGGCGCCAGCGGCTGCCGGATCCTGGTCACCCTGCTGCATGAGATGCAAAAGCGCGATGCGCACAAGGGCCTGGCCTCGCTGTGCATCGGCGGCGGCATGGGCGTCGCGCTGGCCGTGGAGCGTTGAGCCCACGTACGACGAATTTCCACATCATCGGAGAGCACGAGATGGACAAGAAGGTTGCATACGTCACCGGAGGCATGGGCGGCATCGGTACCGCCATCTGCCGCAAGCTGTGCGAGGCCGGGCACAAGGTGATCGCCGGCTGCGGACCGAACTCCCAGCGCAAGGACGGCTGGCTGCGCGACATGCGCGCGCAGGGCTACGACGTCCACGCCTCGGAGGGCAACGTGGCCGAGTGGGAGTCGACCTGCGCGGCCTTCCAGCAGGTGTTCGCCGAGCATGGACAGGTCGACATCCTGGTCAACAACGCCGGCATCACGCGCGACGCGGTGTTCCGCAAGATGGCCTACGACGATTGGGATCGGGTGATGAAGACCAACCTGTACTCGATGTTCAACGTCACCAAGCAGGTCATCGACGGCATGGTCGATCGTGGCTGGGGTCGCATCGTCAACATCTCGTCGGTGAATGGCGAAAAGGGGCAGTTCGGACAGACCAACTACTCGGCGGCCAAGGCCGGCATGCACGGCTTCACCATGGCGCTGGCGCAGGAGGTGGCGTCCAAGGGCGTGACCGTGAACACCGTGGCGCCGGGCTACATCATGACCGACATGGTCAAGGCCATCCGCCAGGACGTGATGGACAAGATCGTGTCGTCGATTCCCGTCAAGCGACTCGGCCGTCCCGAGGAAGTCGCATCGCTGGTGACCTGGCTCGCCGGGGATGACGGCGCCTTCACCACCGGCGCCGAGTTGTCGATCAACGGCGGGCTGCACATGAGCTGACGTCGCGGTCTCCGGCCGGGCCCCCGCGGGCCCGGCGCGCGCAGGTCTCGGGAGGTGCCCCGATACCGCTGGCGCGGGGTTTTGTGGTTCAATCGGCGGAGTTCCCAGCTTGGGAAGCAAGGAAATCTGGGGCGTCCCGGCGTCGTCGCGACAGGCCCCGCATCTCGCGCCGCGCTCGCCATGCCCAACTCCGAAACCGCCGTACGCGTCATCAAGAAGTATCCGAACCGCCGGCTGTACGACACCGAAACCAGTGCCTACATCACGCTGGCCGACGTCAAGACGCTGGTGATGGAAGGTCACCGCTTTGTCGTGCAGGATGCGAAAAGCGGGGCGGATCTGACGCGCAGCATCCTGCTGCTGATCATCCTCGAGGAGGAGGCGGGCGGCGTGCCGATGCTCAGCACCGCGATGCTCGAGCAGCTCATCCGCTTCTACGGCCACGCCATGCAGGGCATGATGGGCTCGTACCTGGAAAAGACCGTGCAGGCCTTCATTGACATCCAGGGCAAGCTCGCCGAGCAGTCCCGGGGCATGTACGACAGCAGCAGCTTCAGCCCGGAGATGTGGTCGCAGTTTCTCAGCGGCCAGGCCCCCATGCTGCAGGGCATGATGGGCAACTACCTGGAACAGAGCAAGAAGCTGTACGTGCAGATGCAGGAGCAGATGCAGCAGCAGGCCAAGCAGATGATGGGCGCCTTCCAGCAACCGCCCAAGAAGTGACGCAGCGACCCGTGCGCCGCGATGCGGCGACAATACGGGCATGTCCGAAAATTCCTCGTCCCCTGAAGCCTCGCGGCAGCTTGCGGCTGCGCCGCGCATTGGCTTCGTCTCGCTGGGTTGCCCCAAGGCGCTGGTCGATTCCGAGCGCATCGTCTCGCGCCTGCGCGCCGAGGGCTACGCCACCAGTTCCAGTTACGCGGGCGCCGACCTGGTGATCGTCAACACCTGCGGCTTCATCGACGAAGCGGTGCAGGAAAGCCTGGACGCCATCGGCGAGGCGCTGCACGACAACGGCCGCGTGCTGGTGACCGGCTGCCTTGGCGCGCGCAGCGACGAGCAGGGCGACAACCTGGTGCGCAAGGTGCATCCGAAGGTGCTGGCGGTGACCGGGCCGCACGCCACCGACGAGGTGCTCGAGCATGTGCACGCGACGTTGCCCAAGCCCCACGATCCCTTCGTGGATCTGCTGCCGCCTGGCGGGCTCAAGCTCACGCCGCGCCACTACGCCTACCTGAAGATCGCCGAGGGCTGCAACCAGAGTTGCAGCTTCTGCATCATCCCGAGCATGCGCGGCAGGCTGGTGTCGCGCCCCATCGGCGAGGTGCTGGACGAGGCGCAGGCGCTGTTGCAGGCAGGAGTGCGCGAACTGCTGGTGGTCAGCCAGGACACCGCGGCCTACGGCTCCGACCTGAAATACCGCACCGGCTTCTGGCAGGGCCGCCCGCTGCGCACCCGCTTCGCCGAACTGGTGCAGGCGCTGGCCGGGCTGGCCGAGCAGCATGACGCCTGGGTGCGCCTGCATTACATCTATCCGTATCCCCACGTGGACGAGATCCTCCCGGTGATGGCGCAGGGGCGGGTGCTGCCGTATCTCGACGTACCGTTGCAGCACGCGCATCCCGACGTGCTGCGGCGCATGCGCCGTCCGGCGGGCGGCGAGCGCGCGTTGGAGCGCATCGCGCGCTGGCGCGAGGCCTGCCCGGACATCGTGATCCGGTCCACGTTCATCGCCGGCTTTCCTGGCGAAACCGAGCTGGAATTCGAGACGCTCCTGGAGTTCGTGCAGCGAGCCCACATCGACCGCGTGGGCTGCTTCGCCTATTCGCCGGTGCAGGGCGCCGCCGCCAACGCCTTGCCCGGGGCCTTGCCGGACGCGCTGCGCGAGCAGCGCAGGGCGCGCTTCATGGAGGTGGCCGAGCAGGTTTCGGTGCAGCGGCTGCGGCGCCGCGTGGGGCAGGACCTGCGCGTGCTGGTGGACAGCGCCGGGCGCGACGGAGCGGTCGGGCGCAGTTACGCAGAGGCCCCCGAGATCGACGGCAGGATTCTCATCGGCGCTCCCGACAAGCCCTCGGCGCGCATGCGCCTGGCGCGCAGCGCGGGGCAGTTCGTGCGCGCGCGGGTCATCGGCACGAGCGGCCACGACCTGGTGGCGCAGTGGGTGTGATGGTGGGGGCGCCTGCCCGACGGGCGCGCAATCCCGCGGGCGGGTGCTGAATTCCGGTTGAATCCGCGCCCGCCCGACAGCCTGGGCGCCTTCGGCCTACGCTGGACTCCAGCCTCCACGGTGGGGGCACGAGCCCGACATGCGAAGACCCCCGAGATTGTGGATTCTGGCCGCACGCTGCCTGACCTGCAGTCCTGCCTTCGCGCTGATGCGGCTCGACATCAACAACGACGCCCCCCGGGTGGGCGACGGGGTTCCACGAACCCTGTGCGGGGTCATCTGGAAATCCGTCCTGTATGCGCTGACCAACGGCGAGCGGCACGCGCACCAGGAAAACCACTTCCGTGGCGATATCGTCTACGGCTCCGCGGTCGAGAACGCCACCGCCTGGGCATGGGAGAAATCGGCCAGGCCGTGGATCGATGCCTCGCACACCCATGTGAACGTGTGGGTGCATGGTTCGCGCGAGCGGGGCTGCATGGCGCAGGTGGGCTCGGCATGACCCGCGCCTGCGCCGGCACCGTTGTCGGTACCCTGGCTCGCGCCTGCGCGCAGGTTCCCGCGCGCCGTCCCGCGCTGCTGCGTCCCGTGCTGCTGCGTCCCGTGCTGCTGCGTCCCTTGCTGGCCCTGGCGCTCTGCCTGTCCTGGAGTCGGGCGCTGGCGAGCCTTGCCGTCGAGATCTACAACGACGACCCTCTGGCACGCGGGGACGTTCCGGTGACCTGGTATGCGGTGCAATGGGAAACGTTCCTGTTCGTGTCCAACGGGAAACAGACCGCCCGCAAGTCGGCTCCCTACGTCGGTGAGGTGCACTTCGGGTCGGTGGATCCGCAGCCCGAGCCTTGGTCCTGGAAGGTGGTCTCGACCTTGCCGATCGACGCCTCCCAGCGAGATGTATCGCTGTGCGTCCATTGCTCCCGCGAACGCGGGTGCATGGCCTCGATTCGCCCGCAAACAAACAGCCCCGCGACAAGCAGAAAGGGCGATTCGTAGCTCGGCGCTGGACCCATCGTCCCGGCGCGGGGCGCAGGAGCCGGCCAGTCGCTGCTTCCGGGATGGCGCAGGCCGGGCGCAGGCTCGCAGGCCTGCCCTTGCGTCGCGTCGGACGCAGCGCGCGCAAGCCGCATCCCCCCGCGCGGGCCCCGTAAGGGTGTGTCGATGCCCCCCCATCGGCACATCCCGGGGGCGGCCGCAAAGGTGCGCGCGACAGGTTCGTGCTCGCATGCATCTCCAGGGTATTCCCGCATAAACCAGAGAATAATCATTCGAAAATGCAGAAAAGCGGAGATGGTGTCATAGAAGAATAGACTTCTAGCATCATGTTCAGCCATCCAGCGATGCCCCCCATCCGCCGCCTGCTTGCGCGTTGTCTAGCCGCCGGTCTTTTCGTGGTCTGCGGCCAGGCCATCGCTGCGCTGACTGTCGAACTCAGCAATCGTGACCCCGCGAACGCCGGGCCGCCGACGTGCTATGTCGTGGCCTGGAACGGGCGCAAGTCCGCGTGTGTGCGCAACGGGGAGCACTTCGTCGAAGATCTCGGGCCTTTTGTCGGCAACGTGGAATACGGGCCGATGATCCGCCCGCGCATGCGCGGAGGCAGGGCCACACCATGGTTTCAGGGCGACAGCGTGCATATGGACGCCGTGCATGCCAATCTGCTCCTGTCCATCGAGTGTTCCCGATCGGTGGGCTGCACCGTGTCGGTGCAGCCGTCGTGACCCGCAGCAGCGAATCCGCCCGGTGGACGGGGGGTGACCTCGTGCTCGGGTTGGGTATGTCCTTGGGCCCATCAGGAGAAGACAGATGAAGGCATCGATCCGGCATATTTGGGTGACCAGCGCTTGCGCTCTGTTTTGTGCGCATGCCTTGGCGGGAAACCTCACCGTGGAACTCCAGAGCGATGATCCGCCGAACCTGGCGGGCACCGCCTATTTCGCTGCGGGCTGCGAGGGCATCGACGGCCCGTTGCGGTACGTCAAGCAGGGGCAGAGCCAGCAGTTCGACTGCGGCGTCGGGGACTTCACCGTGGCCTTCGGCCCCGTCATCCAGGATGGGCTCAAGACGGACAAGAAGGGTCCTATCTGGGATCGCTCGCGACTGCAGATCCAGACCTTTCGCATTGGCGCCGACGAATGGAGGCGCTTGATCATCAACTGCAACCACAAGACCGGTTGCGTCACCAACACGGACGACGACTGATCTGCGAAGGTGCCTGCGATGCGCAGCATGAGCGGTCCGCGGCAGATCCTGGTGGGGGCGGTCTGCCTGCTGTGCTGTGCCCGAGGGTTCGCAGACGTCATCGTGGATCTGCACAACGACGATCCGAAACTCGGCGGGCAGCGCAGCCATTTCGGCGTCATGTGCGATCTGCTGCTTCAGACCAGGGAAGGCATCACGCGCTCGGGCCAGTGGATACGGGTCGACTGTGGCGAAGGGGCCATCGACGTGATCTACGGACCGATCCGCCACACCGGCAAAAGCCTGTTCGGCTCCGACTGGGACTGGTCGAGGGCGCAGGTGCAACCGATCTACGCTGCTCCGGGCGAGAACCTGCGCATGAGCATCCACTGCACGCAACAGCACGGATGCATCACAAGTACGGCTGTCAAGCCCTGAGCGTGGTTTGTGCGGGCGCGGTGCGCGGTTGCGCAGGGGGGTCGGAGAACTCGGCGCAGCCGGCGCGCTCCCCGGCCGCGCAGATCAGGTCGCCGTGCGCAGGCTACAGGTGCAGGCCGAAGGCCGAAAGGTTGCGCCACAGCATGTACAGCGCGACCACGGCCACCAGCAGGGCGAAGATCAGGTTGAGGGTTCCCTTGCTGTGCTTGCCCAGATGCGTGGCCACGCGCGTGCCGACCCAGCCGCCGGCCACGCCTCCGCCGATGAACAGCAGCGCGACCGTGATGTCGAGCAGGCCCGAGCGCGCGTAATTGATGGCCGTGGTCAGGCCGAAGGTGCCCACGGACAGCAGCGACGAGCCGATCGCCGCGATCATCGGCATGCCGGTGGACAGGGCCAGCCCCGGCACGATCAGGAAGCCCCCGCCGATGCCGAAAAAGCCGGCCAGCATGCCCACCAGCGCTGCGGCGACCACCAGGCGCAGCCACGATGCGGCGGGCGCCGGGGCGTCGCGCAGGGTCGGGGCCGCGGCAGGCTCGCGGCGGCGCAGCATGAGCCCGGCGATCACCAGCATCAGCACGGCGAACAGGAACAGCAGCTTCTTGCCGTCGACGGCCTTGCCGAGGCTGGAGCCGACGAAGGCCGCTGCCGCGCCGACCACGGCGAAGATCAGCGCATCGCGCCAGCGCACGTTGCCGGCGCGCGCGTGGGGTATCAGGTTCAGGTAGGCGTTCACCGACACCGCGAGTGCCGTCGTCCCGATCACGACGTGGGGATTCGGATACCCGACAAAGTACAGCAGCAGGGGTACGGCGAGGATCGAGCCGCCGCCGCCGATCAGGCCCAGGGAAAATCCGACCGCGAGGCCCGACAACACGGAAAGCACGTGCTGGGCCAGGGTCAGCGTGACAGGAGCCGACGAGGCGAGAGTGGCGATTTGCATAGTCCCCAGAGCATACGGTAGCAGAGAATGTAAGGATGTGTTGATTTGTGCATAGCCTACCCGGCAAGCCGAAACGTCGAGACGTAACAAATGTCACCAAACGTGTTGTCGTAGGCCTGCCGTAAGACTCGGCGGCGACAGTGCCGGCGTGAGCGGGGTGGAACCCGCCGCAAACGGGATGCGAGCGCTGCCGTCCTGGCCTGGATCGTGGCGCTCGCGTCGAACATCCGCGCGTTCGCAACGTGCATCCCCATGGAGACAATGATGGACAAGAAAATCAACCCCGCGCCGCTCGGGCTGTCAGGTTTTGCGCTGACGACCTGGCTGCTCAGCATGCACAACGCCGGCATGGCGACCGATGCCATGGTTCCTGCGGTGCTGGCCTGCGCATTCGCCTTCGGCGGCACGGCGCAGTTCGTCGCCGGCGTGATGGAGGCGTTTGTCGGCAACAGTTTCGGTTTTGTCGCCTTCTGCGGATACGGTGCCTTCTGGTGGAGCTTCGCGCTGCTGGTGGAGTACTTCCCGAAGGGCCTTGCGTACGCCGGCTGGTACCTGCTGCTGTGGGGCGTGTTCACGACCTACATGTGGATCGGCACCTGGAAGAAGGGCAAGGTGCTGATGCTGGTGTTCACCGCGCTGACCGTGACCTTCTACCTGCTGGCCTTCGGTGCGCTGCTCGGCGCCGGCGGACTCGGCACCCTGGGCGGCTACTTCGGCATGCTCACCGCCGCGCTGGCCTTCTACCTGGCTGCTGCCGAGGTGATCAACGAATCCTGGGGCTCCACCGTTCTGCCGGTCTGAGGGCGCGGGCCTCGGGCCCGTTCACGACCCACACCAACAACCAGTAGCCATCCACAAGATCGCCGCGGCCCAGGCCGCGGCTTTTTTTTCAGCAAAAAAAGCAGGGCCCTGCGCAGGGCCCTCCGGGGGCGCATCCGTCCCCCCCATCGCGCGGCTTCCCGAAGGCCCAGGCTCCTAGAACTTGTAGCCGATGGACAGGCCCAGCGCATCCTGGGACATGCTCAGGGATTCCGACAGCTGGCCGACGATGTTGCCTTGCGAATCCAGCTTCGGCGCGAAGCCGGGTACCGAATTGTGGAAGGCATGCACGTAGTCCGCCGAAACCTCCACGTGCCGGCTCACCGCGTAGCTCAGGCCCAGGGTCAGGTGGTTCTGCACCACGCCAGGGGCGATGGTGTTGAAGAACACATTGGCGCTGTTCACGGGGTTGTCGGTGTGGTTCCAGCCCGCGCGCAGGGTCAGCGCGTCGCTGTACCGCCATGCCGCGCCGAGCTTGAACACGGTCACGTCGCTCCAGCCGAATCCGGCACCGCCCGGAGCACCGAGCAGCGGGGCCGGCTGATGCATCGCCAGGGTCAGCAGCGGCGACGACGGATTGGCGATCGCCGAGACTCCGCTGTAGAGGATGCGCTCGACGTCCGCCGCCAGCAACCAGCGGGGCGCGGCCTGCCAGGCGACGCCGACGCCATAGTTGGCGGGGATGTCGAAACTGCCACCGTCGGCAAACAGGCCGCGGTAGGCGCCGAACTTGCCCATGTGGATCTTCGGCTGGAACGTGGCGCCCACCGAGACCCCGGGCGCGAGCTGCCCGATCCAGCCGATGCGCACGCCCACGCCATTCGACGAGTCGTGCCCCGGCGCCTGCAGACTCGACGGGTCGATGCTGAGCTGCGGCCGGGCGAAATTGTCCAGGCCGTTGGCGCGGAAGGTCTGGTGCACCAGGTCGACGGCGATGCCGATGGTGTTGTCGGAATTGACCCGCCAGGCCACGCTCGGGCTGATGAACATCTGCTGCAGATCGACGCCGGCCCCGGGCAGCAGCCCGGTGCGCGGGTCGATGCTGCTGTAGCCCGAGTTCATGCCGCCATTGCCGTACACGCTGATGCCGAGCGACAGATCGCGTCGCAGCATGCGGTTGTAGCCGAGTTCCGGGATCAGAAAGTTGCTTTGCGCGTTGCCCGAGTAGCTCACGCCGTCGATCTGCGCCTTGCGATCGGGACGGAACACGGTCAGGCCGGCGTCGAAGCGGTCGCCGACCAGCGCCATGCCGGCCGGATTGGCCGCGGCAGCCAGGGCGTCCTGCGGCAACGCGATGCCGACGCCGCCCATGCCCACCGAGCGCACGCTGTAGCCGGGCTGGAAATAGCCGTCGGTGGCCTGTGCCGCGCCGGGCACGAGGGCCCCCGCCAGGCAGGCCGCGGCGTAGGCGCCGGCCAGTCGATGCTTCTGCATGAAGTGCTCCTCCAATGGTTTGCTTGTGTTGCCACTTGAACGAAAATCCGGGTGATCGTTAGCAAAAAAACTCCTAACGCGGATTTTTATCGTCTAAATACTTCTACTCCGTAGAGGTATCAGATCGGGGCAATACTAGGCAGCCCGGAGGGCGAAGGCATCCAGTCTTGCCGCGATGACAAGGGACGCCTTGTGTGCTAGGCGTGTTGCATTCCGCAACAATCGCACGATAGCGAGGCAAGGGCAGGCGAGCGCCGCTCGCGCTGGCGGGGCGTCGCGCCGCGGCCGCGGCGCGCGCGCACCGGGGTTGCGACTCAGCTGTTGGACGGCGGCACGTAGCCGGCCGGGCGTTCCGCGCCCTCGCCGAAGAAATAACGCTCCATCTGGCGCGCCAGGTACTGGCGCGCGCTGGCGTCGGCCAGGTTCAGGCGGTTCTCGTTGACCAGCATGGTCTGGTGGCGCAGCCAGCCTTGCCATGCCTCTTTGGACACATTGTCGAAAATGCGCTGGCCCAACGCGCCGGGATAGGGGGGGAAGTCGAGGCCGGGCGCTTCCTGGCCGAGCTTGATGCAGTTCACGGTGCGGGTCATGGTCGAGTCCTTGTGATGGAATGGGAATGGGTCCGCCGGCGCCCGGCGCCGGCTCCCGCAGGCACACGAACGGAATGCCAGGCATTTACGGGACAGGACACTACTAGCCTGTCAGGGGGTCCCGTGCAGGCGCTTGACCAGCACGCGCGAGCGGCGCTGATCGTTGTAGCGCTGGCGCCGCGCTTCCGGAAGCCAGTCCGGGTCCACCGGCACGAAACCCCGCTTGAGAAACCAGTGCATGGTGCGCGTGGTCAGCACGAAAATGCTCTCCAGGCGCAGTGCGCGCGCCTGCTGTTCGATGCGCCGCAGGATGCGCTCGCCATCGCCCTGGCCCTGCGCGCTCTCGGCCACCGTCAGCGCGGCCATCTCGCCGGTACGGCTTTCCGGATACGGGTAGAGCGCGGCGCAACCGAAGATCACGCCGTCGTGCTCGAGTACCGTGTAGTTGCCGATGTCGCGCTCGATCTCGGTACGGCTGCGCTTGACCAGCACGCCCTCGGTCTCCAGCGGCTCGATGAGCTGGAGGATGCCGCCGACGTCGTCGGCGCTGGCCTGGCGCAGGTGCTCCAGGTGTTCGTCGACGATCATCGTCCCGACGCCGTCGTGGGTGAACAACTCCAGCAGCAGCGAGCCCTCGAGCGCGAAGCCGACGATGTGCGCGCGTCCGACGCCGCCGCGGCAGGCGCGCACCGCGTGACGCAGGTAGAACGCGGTGTCGGTGGGTTGCTGGGGATCGGGCAGGCGGGCCAGCATGCGTTCGGCCTGTTCCACGGTCAGCTCGGACAGCAGCGCGCCGTCCTCGCCGGCCACGCCGTCGACCTCGGTCACCAGGATCAGCTTGTGCGCCTTGAGCGCCGCGCCCACGCTGCTGGCGACGTCCTCCATGCTCAGGTTGAAGGCCTCGCCGGTGGGGGAGAAGCCGAACGGCGACACCAGCACCACCGCGCCGTACTCCAGTGCGCGCTGGATGGTCGCGGCGTCGACCTTGCGCACCAGGCCGGTGTGCTGGAAGTCCAGCCCGTCGATCACGCCGACCGGACGCGCGGTGATGAAATTGCCCGACACCACGCGCACCGTGGCGCCGGCCATCGGGGTATTCGGCAGGCCCTGGGAAAACGTCGCCTCGATCTCGAAACGCAGCTGGCCGGCGGCTTCCTGCGCGGCATCCAGAGCGATCGCGTCGGTCACGCGCATGCCGTGGCTGTAGCGCGAGCCGACGCCCTTTTCGCGCAACTGGGCCTCGATCTGCGGGCGAAAGCCGTGCACCAGCACGACGCGCACGCCCATCGCCGCGAGCAGCGCGACGTCCTGCACCAGTCCGTTGAGCCCGCCGGCGGCGATCAGCTCGCCGGCGATGGCGACCACGAACACCTTGCCGCGGTGTGCGTGCATGTAGGGGGCCACGGAGCGCAGCCACTGGACGAATTGTGTGGAGTCGGAGGACATCGAGACCATTATCCTGGAATGACCGAAAATTGTGGTTTTCCGTGACCCGCACCCCGCAGCCCTCGCGCATGTCCCCGCCCGCCTCCGACCCTGCGGCGCCCGCGCCGCAGGCCCGGCCGCCCAGGCCGCGGCCCGGTGTGCTCCCGAATCGCGTGCCGCCGCTGCGCTTTCCCGAGGAACTGCCGGTCAGCGCGCGGCGCGAACAGATCGCGCACGCGCTGCGCGGCCATCAGGTGGTGATCGTCTGCGGCGAGACCGGCTCCGGCAAGACCACCCAGTTGCCCAAGATCGCGCTGGAACTCGGTCGCGGGCTCGGCGCCGGCGGCAGCGGCTTGATCGGCCACACCCAGCCGCGGCGCCTCGCCGCGGTGAGCGTGGCCAGGCGCATCGCACAGGAGATCGGCAGCCCGCTGGGCGAGCATGTCGGCTTCAAGGTGCGCTTTTCGGACCGCATGCAGCCCGGCGCGTCGGTCAAGCTGATGACCGACGGCATCCTGCTCGCCGAGACCCAGCGCGATCCGCTGCTGCGCGCGTACGACACCCTGATCATCGACGAGGCGCACGAGCGAAGCCTGAACATCGACTTCCTGCTGGGTTACCTGCGCGCGTTGCTGCCGCGTCGCCCCGACCTGAAGCTGGTGATCACGTCGGCGACCATCGACGCCGAGCGCTTCGCGCGGCATTTCGCGTCGGCCGCCGGTCCGGCGCCGGTGATCGAGGTGTCGGGGCGCCTGTACCCGGTGGAGATCCGCTGGCGCCCGCTGCTCGAGGCGGCGCCGGCGGACGCGCCCGCCGGCGCTGCGCCGCGCGATGCGCGCGAACTCCACCAGGCGGTGTGCGACGCCGTCGACGAACTGTGGCGCGGCGGGCGCGGCGACATCCTGGTGTTCCTGCCGGGCGAGCGCGAGATCCGCGACTGCGCCGAGGCGCTGCGCAAGCATCACCTGGACACGGCGCGCCACGGCGTCGAGATCCTGCCGTTGTATGCGCGTCTGTCGCAGGCCGAGCAGGATCGCGTGTTCCACAGCGGCGGCGCGGCGCGGCGCATCGTGCTGTCGACCAACGTGGCCGAGACCTCGCTGACGGTGCCGGGCATACGCTACGTCATCGATTCGGGCCTGGCGCGCGTGAAGCGCTACAGCTTTCGCCAGAAGGTCGAGCAACTGCAGGTCGAAGCGATCAGCCAGGCCGCGGCCAACCAGCGCGCCGGGCGCTGCGGACGCGTGGCCGACGGCATCTGCATGCGGCTCTACGACGAGGCCGACTTCCAGGCGCGCCCGCGCTTCACCGATCCCGAGATCCTGCGCTCGTCGCTGGCCGCGGTGATCCTGCGCATGCAGTCACTCGGCCTGCAGGCGATCGAGGAATTCCCGTTCATCGATCCGCCGCAACGCAAGGCCATCGCCGACGGCTACCAGCTGCTGAGCGAGCTCGGCGCGGTCGACGCGCGCAACCAGCTCACCGAGACGGGGCGCCAGCTCGCGGTGTTGCCGCTGGACCCGCGGCTCGGGCGCATGATCCTGGAGGCACGCACGCAGCAGGCGCTGGCCGAGGTGCTGGTGATCGCGGCCGCGCTGGCGGTGCAAGACCCGCGCGAGCGTCCGCCGGATCGCCAGGAGGCCGCCGACACCGCGCACCGCCGTTTTGTCGAGGGCGGCTCGGAGCTGGCCGGATGGCTCAAGCTGTGGGCGCATTACCGCGAGCTGGTGGCGCACAAGAAGTCCCATCGCAAGTTGCAGGAACAGCTGCGCGCGGAGTTCCTGTCGCCGATGCGCATGCGCGAATGGCACGATGTGCACAGCCAGCTGCACACGCTGGCCGCCGAGCATGGATGGCAGCTCAACACGCAGCCGGCAAGCGACGAGCAACTGCACCTGAGCCTGCTGGCCGGCCTGCTCGGCAACGTCGGCTGCAAGGCCGACGACGCCCCGCACTACCTGGGCGCGCGCGGCATCCGTTTTCTCATCCACCCGGCGTCGCCGCTGGGGCGCAAGGCCGGGCGCTGGGTGATGGCCGCCGAGCTGGTGCAGACCACGCGGCTGTATGCGCGCCAGGTCGCGCGCATCGAGCCCCAGTGGATCGAACGCGTCGGCGCGCACCTGCTGGCGCGCACGCTGCACGATCCGCACTGGGAGAAGAAGCCGGCCCGCGTCAGCGCCTTCGAGCGCGCCACGCTGTACGGCCTGGTCGTCTATCAGCAGCGCCGCGTGGACTACGGGCGTATCGATCCGGTGCTGGCCCGGGAGCTGTTCATACGCCATGCGTTGGTGGCCGGCGAGTGGGAGGCGCGATGGCCCTTTCTCGCCCACAATCGCAAGCTGGTGGCGCAGATCGAGCAGCTCGAGGAGCGCTCGCGCCGGCGCGACCTGCTGGTCGACGAGGCCCTGATCGAGGCCTTCTACGATCGCTTCGTGCCCGCCGATGTGCACAGCGGCGCCGGCTTCGACGCCTGGTATCGCAAGGCGCAGGCGGCGCAGCCGCGACTGCTGTTCCTCGAGCGCGACGCGCTGATGCGCCACGAGGCCGCCGGCGTGACCACCGAGGCCTTCCCGACGCGCCTGCGCGCGGCCGGCCTGGAGTTGCCGCTGAGCTACAGCTTCGACCCCGGAGGCACGCGCGACGGCGTGACCGTGCAGGTTCCGCTGGAGGCCCTCAACCAGTTGCCCGAGCAACGCCTGCAATGGCTGGTTCCCGGCATGCTGGCAGACAAGATCGCCGCGCTGCTGAAGACCCTTCCGCAGCGTCAGCGCTCGCGCCTGGTGCCGTTGCCGGCGACGGCCCAGCGTTTCGCGACGGAGTTGTGCGACGCGGCGCGCTATGCGCAGCACCCGCTGCTCGACGCGCTGCGCGAACTGGTGCGTCGGGATTGCGGCCTGGACGTGCTGCCGGAACAGTTTCGTGCCGACGCGCTGGACGCGCATCTGCTGTTCAACGTCCGCGTCGTCGACGCACAGGGGCGTCAGCTCGGCATGGGGCGCAATCTCGCGCGCCTGCGCGCCGAGCTGGGCGGCGCGGCGCGCGAGGCCTTCCAGAGCGCCGCACGCAGCCACGCGGCAGGCGGCGCCGCGGGCGGCCGGGTGGCCGGCGCGGCGCCGGCGCAGCGCCGCGACCAAGGTCCAGGGCCGACGCAGCATGCCGCGGCGGCGCCGCCGGCCACGGCGGCGACGTCGCGTTACACGGACTGGAGTTTCGGCACGCTGCCCGAACTGCTCGAGATCCGCCGCGGCCAGGCCACGCTGGTCGGTTTCCCGGCGCTGGTCGACCGCGGCGACGCCGTCGAGCTCGACGTGTTCGACACCCCGGAAGCCGCCGCGCTCGCGCATCGCGCGGGCCTGCGCCGGCTGTTCGCGCTGCAACTGCGCGAGCCGCTGAAGGCCGCCGAGAAAAACCTCGCGGGGCTGCAGCAGGCGGCCTTCGCCTACATGCCGCTGGGCAGCGCCGACGCGTTGCGTCGCCAGATCCTCGACGCGGCGCTGGACCTGGCGTTTCTCGCCGACCCGCTGCCGCTCGATGCGCAGGCCTTCGCGAAGCGCCTGGCCGAGGGCCGCACGCGGCTGCAGTTGCTGAGCCAGGAAATGGGCCGCCTGGCCGCCACCATCCTGGCCGAATGGAGTGCGGCGAACAAGAAGCTGGGCGGTTTCAAGGCGCATGCCCTGCTGCACGCGGACGTCGCCCAGCAATTGCAGGAACTGGTGCCCAGGCAATTCATGCTGGATCTTTCGCCGGCGCGCCGCGCCCACCTGCCGCGCTACCTGAAAGCCGTGCAACTGCGCCTGGACAAGTTTCGCGCCGATCCGGCGCGCGACGCGCAGCGCCAGGCGGACATGGCGCCGCTGCTGGCGCGCCTGCGTCGCGAGTTGCAGGCGGCGCGCCAGCAGGCCCCCGGCCTGCCGATCGACCCGCGGCTGGAGGACCTGCGCTGGATGCTGGAGGAATTGCGCGTGGCGTTGTTCGCGCAGGAACTGCGCACGCCGTCGCCGGTGTCGGTCAAGCGCATCGAGAAGGCCTGGAACCAGTGGCGCGCCTGAGCCTGTGTCGATGTAACAGGACGGCAAGCCGCTGCTCACGCGGCCGCGATGGGCGTCGGCGCACGACCTGTGAATAATCGGGCTTGGTGCCGCGTCGCTGGCGCCGCTGCGGCCCGGCGGCCCGCGCGCCGCGCCGCCGCCCGCCTGTTCCCCCGAATCATGCGGAGATGTCCATGTCCGATCGCGCCTCGGTTCGTGCGCTGAGCCCACTCGGCACCGCGCTGCTGGTCCTGCCCTGCGCGGCCGTGCTCGCGGTTCCGGCGTTCGACCGTGTGCAGCCGATGTGGCTGGGTCTTCCCTTCTTTTACTGGTGGCAGATGCTCTGGGTGCTGCTGGCGAGCCTGTTCACCGGCATGGTCTACAAGATCGTGGTTCCCCCCGGAAGCGGGGACTGAGCCCATGAACCTCGTCGCCACCGCCGTCTTCCTGGCGCTGTTCCTGCTGGTCACGGTGCTCGGCTTCGCCTCCGCGCGCTGGCGCAGCGGGGACCTGAACCAGCTGCGTGAATGGGGTCTCGGCGGCCGCCGCTTCGGCAACTGGATCACCTGGTTCCTGATCGGTGGCGATCTCTACACCGCCTACACCTTCGTCGCGGTGCCGGCGCTGGTGTTCGGGGTCGGGGCCCTGGGCTTTTTCGCCATCCCGATGACCATCATCGCCTATCCGCTGGTGTTCGCGCTGGTGCCGCGGCTGTGGTTGGTCGCGCACAAGCACGATTACATCACCGTGTCGGACTTCGTCGGTGGACGCTACGGCAGCCGCTGGCTGGCGCTGGCCCTCGCCGTCACGGGCATCGTCGCGACCATGCCCTACATCGCCCTGCAACTCGTGGGTATCGAGGTGGTCATCGGCGGGCTCGGTTTTCCGGCATCCCACGGCCTGCTCGGCGAGGCGCCGCTGATCCTCGCCTTTGTCGTGCTGGCGGCGTTCACCTACACCAGCGGCCTGCGTGCGCCGGCGACCATCGCGGTTGTCAAGGATCTGCTGGTGTATGTCACGGTGGTCGCGATGGTGGTCGTCGTGTCCCGGCACCTGGGAGGCATGGGCGCGGTGTTCACCGCGATTGCGCCGGAGCACCTGCTGCTGCCGCCGATCGCGCATGGCGACTGGGGACAGCAGTCGGCCTATGCCACGCTGGCGCTCGGCTCGGCGATGGCCGTCATGGTGTATCCGCATGCCGCCACCGCGGTGCTGGCGGCGAAGGGGCCGAACACCCTGCGGCGCAACATGGTTTTCCTGCCGGCGTACTCGTTCCTGCTCGGGCTGGTCGCGTTGCTGGGTTACATGGCGTACGCCTCGGGCATCGACAGGCTGCCCTCGCTGGCGCCCTATTTCCGCCAGTACGGCCCGCAGTTCGCGATGCCCGGGCTGCTGCTGCACTACTTCCCGTCATGGTTCGTGGGCATCGGCTTCGCCGCCGTCGCCATCAGCGCCCTCGTGCCCGCAGCCGTGATGTCCATCGCCGCCGCGAACCTGTTCACCCGCAACATCTACAGGCCCTTTTTCCACCCCGACTGCTCGTCGGCGCATGAGGCGCGCATGGCCAAGCGGATGTCCCTGGCCGTCAAGTTCGGCGCGCTGCTGTTCATTGTCTTCCTGCCGTTGACCTACGCCATCCAGCTGCAGCTGCTGGGCGGCATCATCGTGCTGCAGATCCTGCCGGCGCTGGTTGCCGGCCTGTACACGCGCTGGTTCGATGCGAAGGCGCTGCTGCTGGGCTGGGCGGTCGGCCTGGGGTGGGGCGCCTGGGCGGCGTCGCTGAGCGGTTTGCGCCAGTCGATCTACCCGCTGCACGTGGCCGGGCAGGTGATCCCGGGCTACATCGGCCTGTACGCGCTGGGACTCAACGTGCTGGTCGCCGCGGCGGCCACGCTGCTGGTGCGCGCCGCCGGGCTCGCCGACGACCGCGACGCCACCAGCGCCGTGGATTACGCGGGCTGAAGCGGCGCGGTGGCTACGCTGGCCGGCTTGCGCGCTCGGCTCGCGCCGGCGCGTGGACCCCGGAGTTGCCGTTGTCCATGCCCGTGTCCGTCCATGGCGTCCCGTGGGCGCTGCCCTTCGTCGCGCTGCTGCTGGCCATCGCGCTGCTGCCCGTGCTGCGTCCGGGGCTGTGGCACCACCGCCAGGGCAGCATCGCCGCGGCCTGCGCGCTCGCGTTCCTGCTGCCCAGCGCCTGGCCGCACGGCCCGGGCTGGACGGCGCACCTGGCGCTGCACGCGCTGCTGCGCGAGTACCTGCCGTTCCTGCTGCTGCTGCTGACCGCGCTGTACACCATCGGCGGCGACGCGCTGACGCCGCTCGGGATCTTCCTCAGCATCATCCCGGTGCTGGCCATGCTGCGCGCCGGCCTGCACGGGCCGCTGGCGCCGCTCGTGCGCCTGGCCTGCGACGCCGCGGGTCGGCCGCTTCCCGACCTTTACTTCCGGCTCACCGGCGGGCTCTCGTCGCTGCTCGACAACGCGCCGACCTATCTGGTGTTCTTCAACCTGGCCGGCGGCGATGCCGCCACGCTGATGCGCGAGGCCAGCGTGCCGGGGGCGATCGCGGGCGGCGCCGTGTGCATGGGCGCGATGACCTACATCGGCAATGCGCCGAACCTGATGGTGCGGGCGATCGCGCGGCAGCGCGGCGTCGACATGCCGGGGTTCTTCGGCTGCGTGGCCTGGTCGTCGGCCGTCATGCTGCCCTGCCTCGTGCCGGTGCAACGGCTGTTCTGGCCCTGAGGCGGCCGGCCGGGGGGTCGCTACGGGTTGCCATGGATTCGCAATTCGCCGCACGAAACGCTACATTTGGTGTCATCTTCGACCGCCCGTGCGACACCGCGTCGCCGCGTGCGGCACGTCGCCGTACTCGACATTCCACGACCCTCCTCGGAGGAAATGCCCATGTCCGATCGCACACCGGCGCGCAAGCTGGGACCTCTGGCAGTCCTGCTGCTGGCGATTCCCTGCGTGGCCGTACTCATTGTTCCGTTTTTCAACACCATTCAGCCAGAATTGTTCGGCATGCCGTTCTTCTACTGGTGGCAACTGCTCTGGGTGGTGCTTTCGAGCGTGTTCATAGGCATCGTCTACAAGATGATCGTGCCGCCGGGCAGTGGAGATTGATGCGATGAACGTCGTAGCTACCTCAATTTTTGTGCTGCTGTTCCTGCTGATCACCGTTCTCGGTTTCGTGTCTGCGCACTGGCGCAAAGGTGACATGAGCCACCTTCACGAATGGGGGCTCGGCGGGCGGCGATTCGGCGCCTGGATCACCTGGTTCCTGATCGGCGGCGACCTGTACACGGCCTATACCTTCATCGCCGTGCCGGCGCTGGTCTTCGGTGCGGGTGCGCTGGGTTTCTTCGCGGTGCCCTACACCGTGGTGGTCTACCCGATGGTGTTCGCGCTGCTGCCACGCCTGTGGGTGGTGGCGCGTCGGCACAACTACATCACCGCATCCGACTTCGTCGCCGGGCGCTACGGCAGCCCGGCCCTGGCGCTGGCCATCGCCGTCACCGGCATCGTCGCCACGATGCCGTACATCGCGCTGCAACTGGTCGGCATCCAGGTGGTCATCGGCGGCCTGGGCTTTCCGACCGGGCACGGCCTGATGGGCGACCTTCCGCTGTTCATCGCCTTTGTCATCCTGGCCGCGTTCACCTACACCAGCGGGCTGCGCGCACCGGCATCGATCGCCGTGGTCAAGGACCTGCTGGTCTACGTGACGGTGATCGCGATGGTCGTCGTGCTGCCGGCCAAGCTCGGCGGCATGAGCTCGATCTTCGCGCATGTGCCCAAGGCGCACCTGCTGCTGCCGCCGATCAAGAACGGCAACTGGGGCCTGCAGTCCTTCTACGCCACGCTGGCCTTCGGCTCCGCGCTGGCGTTGATGCTGTACCCCCATGCCACCACCGCGGTGCTTTCGGCCAAAGGGCCGAACACGCTGCGCCGCAACTGGGTATGGCTGCCGGTCTATTCGTTGATGCTGGGGTTGATCTCCCTGCTGGGCTACATGGCCTACGCGGGCGGCATCGACAAGCTTCCCGACCTGGCGCCGTACTTCAAGCAATACGGACCGCAGTTCGCGATGCCGGGCCTGCTGCTGCACTACTTCCCGTCGTGGTTCGTCGGCGTGGGCTTCGCGGCCGTCGCGATCGGTGCGCTGGTGCCGGCGGCCATCATGTCCATCGCCGCGGCGAACCTGTTCACCCGCAACATCTACAAGGCGTTCATCAACCCGCAATGCTCGGTGCAGCAGGAAACCGACATGGCCAAGCTGGTGTCGCTGGTGGTCAAGTTCGGCGCGTTGCTGTTCATCGTGGTGCTGCCGCTGACCTACGCCATCCAGTTGCAGCTGCTCGGCGGCATTCTGGTGCTGCAGACCATGCCGGCGATCGTGTCGGGCATCTACACCCGCTGGTTCGACCCCAAGGCGCTGCTGCTGGGCTGGGCCGTCGGCCTGGGCTGGGGCATCTGGGCGGCCTCGTTGAGTGGCTTTCACAAGTCCGGCTATGCGCTGCACATCGCGGGTCAGGTGATCCCGGCCTACATCGGCCTGTACGCGGTGATCCTGAACATCGCCGTCGCGGTGGCCGCCACGCTGGCCATTCGGCTGCTGGGCATGGCCAACGATTCCGACGCCACGGTGGCTGCCGACTACGTCGGCTGACCGATTCG
>JAKAZQ010000002.1:72340-83212 GCA_021815805.1 Pseudomonadota bacterium
TCGGCTGACCGATTCGCCTGACCGATGCGCGTTCGGTGACGGGGCGTCCCTGCGCCACCGAGCGCATCGGTCGCCCACGCGGCCGGCGGGGCTGCCCCCAGCCGGCAGCCCGCGCATGCTAGTCTGTTCCCATGCCTGAATCCGCTTCCGAGCGCGTCCACGACGATCCCCGACCCGGCGCGCTGCGCGAATTGCGCGTACTCGAACTGGGCGGCCTGATCGCCGGCCCCTTCGCCACCCGCCTGCTGGGCGAATTCGGCGCCGATGTCATCAAGGTCGAGGCCCCTGCGCGGGACGCAGGCCCCGGCGGCGACCCGCTGCGCACCTGGCGCCAGCTGCACAACGGAACGTCGCTGTGGTGGGCCGCGCAGGCCCGCAACAAGCGCTGCATCACGCTGGACCTGAAGGCCGAGGCCGGGCGCGACATCGTGCTGCGCCTGGTGCGCAGCTGCGACGTCGTGGTCGAGAACATGCGCCCCGGGGTGCTGGAGAAGCTCGGGCTGGGCTGGGAGCAGCTGCGCGCTGCCAACCCGGCGCTGGTCATGGTGCGCATTTCCGGCTTCGGGCAGACCGGCCCGTTGCGCGCGCAGCCGGGGTTCGGCGCGATCGCCGAATCCATGGGAGGCATGCGTTATGTCACCGGGGATCCCGAGCACCCGCCGATGCGCGCCAATCTCTCGCTCGGGGATTCCATCGCGGCGCTGCACGCGGTGATGGGCGCCCTCGTCGCGCTGCGCCATCGCGACGCCACCGGCGGGCGTTTCGACGGCACGCGCGGTGGCGAGGGCCAGGTGGTCGACGTCGCGCTCAACGAGGCCGTGTTCAACATGATGGAAAGCACGCTGATGGAGTACAGCGTCGGCGGCACGGTACGCCAGCGCTGCGGCAGTTCCATCGCCGGCATCGTGCCGTCCAACGCCTACCGCAGCGTCGATGGCGAGTGGGTGCAGATCTCGGGCAACGGCGACGCGATTTTCGCGCGCCTGATGCGCGCCATCGGGCGCGACGACATGGCCGCGCGCGAGGACCTCGCGCACAACCCGGGGCGCATCCGCGCGGCCGCCGAGATCGATCGCGTGATCCAGGAATGGGTCGGCCGGCACGAGGCGGCGCAGGTGGTGCAGGCGATGCGCGCCGCCGACGTCCCGGCCAGTCGCATCTACAGCATCGCCGACATCTGCGCCGATGAGCAGTTCCGCGCCCGCGGCATGATCGAGCGGCACGCGCTGGACGACGGCACGCCGGTGGATCTGCCGGGTGTGGTGCCGCGCCTGGAGCGCACGCCCGGCGGCACGCGCTGGCTCGGCCCGGCGCTGGGCGCGCACACCGAGCAGGTGCTGGGCGAACTCGGCCTGGATGCCCACGCCGTCGCCGCGCTGCGGCGCGACGGCGTGGTCTGACGCAGCAGCGCGCGCGCCGGCGTCAGCGCCGCAGCGCGCGCCAGCCGATGTCCTGGCGGAACTGCATGCCGTCGAAGCGGATCTGGTGCACCCCGGCGTAGGCGCGAGCCTGCGCCATGCGCAGCGAATCCCCGAGCGCGGTGACCGCCAGCACCCGGCCGCCCGCGGTGCGCAGCACGCCCGCGTCCAGGCGCGTGCCGGCGTGGAACACCCGCAGATCCTCCTCCGGGGCCGGGATGCCGTCGATCGGGCCGCCCAGTTGCGGCGCCTCCGGATAGCCCGGCGCGGCCATCACCACGGCCAGCGCGGTACGCCGATCCCATTGCAGTTCGATGCCGTCGAGCCGCGCGTCGATCGCCGCGTCGAGCAGTTGCACCAGGTCGGTCTTCAGGCGCATCAGGATGGGCTGGGTCTCCGGGTCGCCGAGGCGGCAGTTGAACTCCAGCGTACGTGCCTGGCCCTGGCGGTCGATCATCAGGCCGGCGTAGAGAAACCCGGTATAGGGGTGGCCGTCGGCGGCCATGCCCTGCACGGTGGGCTGGATGATCTCGCGCATCACCCGCGCATGCACCTCGGGCGTGACCACCGGTGCCGGGGAGTAGGCGCCCATGCCGCCGGTGTTCGGGCCCTGGTCGCCGTCGCGCAGGCGCTTGTGGTCCTGGCTGGAGGCCAGCGGCACGACCTGGCGACCGTTCACCAGCACGATGAAACTGGCCTCTTCGCCTTCGAGAAAATCCTCGATGACCACGCTGGCGCCGGTCTCGCCATGCTGCACGCCGTACACGTTGCGCTCGAGCATGTCGCTGACCGCGGCGTGGGCCTGCTCCGGCGTCGCCGCCACCACCACGCCCTTGCCCGCGGCCAGGCCGTCCGCCTTGACCACCAGCGCGCAGGCGCGCTGGTCGATGTACTCGTGCGCCGCCTGCGCGTCCGTGAAGGTGCGATGCTGCGCCGTCGGGATGCCATGGCGCTGCATGAATTCCTTCGCATAGGCCTTCGAGCTCTCGAGTCGCGCCGCGTTGCGCGTCGGCCCGAAGATGCGCAGCTTGCGCATGCGGAAGTGGTCGACCACGCCGGCCGCCAGTGGCGCCTCGGGGCCGACCACGGTGAGGTGGATGTCCTCGGTCACGCAGAAATCGGCCAGGCGCTCGATGTCGGTGACGGGAAGGTTCTCCAGGCGTGGCGCGGTCGCCGTGCCGCCGTTGCCGGGAGCGACGTACACCTTTTTCACGCGGGGCGATTGCGCGAGCTTCCAGGCCAGCGCGTGTTCGCGCCCGCCGGAGCCGATGACAAGGATTTTCATGACGGGAACGACGAGCTTGCCGGAGATCAGGGAAGGATGGCGTTGTGGTCGACGCGCTGCACGTCGTCCAGGTCTTCCAGGGCGTCGATGAGCTTTTGCATGCGCTCGGCGTCGGCACCGGCGAGTTCGACCTCCACGCCAGGCTTCATGCCGAGTTCGGCGAACTCGGGCTTCAGCCCGGCGCCCTGCAGGCTGGCGCCGACGGCCTCGAAATTCGCCGGCTCGCACAGCACCTCGATGGAGCCGTCGTCCAGCGTGGCGACGTCGTCGGCGCCACCCTCCAGCGCGGCTTCCATGATCCGGTCCTCGGCCGCGCCCGGCGCGAACAGGAATTGCCCGCAATGCCGGAACTGGAACGCCACCGAGCCTTCGGTGCCGAGGTTGCCGCCGTACTTGGACAGCGCATGGCGCACCTCGGCCACCGTGCGTACGCGGTTGTCGGTCATGCAGTCGATGATCATCGCCGCGCCGCCCGGGCCGTAGCCTTCGTAGCGGATCTCCTCGTAGTGCGCGCCTTCGAGGTTGCCGGTTCCGCGATCGATGGCGCGCTTGAGGTTGTCCGCCGGCATGTTGACCTCGCGGGCCTTGTCCAGCGCCAGGCGCAGCCGCGGGTTGGTGTTGGCGTCGCCGCCGCCGAGCTTGGCGGCGACCGTGACCTCGCGGATGATCTTGGTCCAGATCTTGCCGCGCTTTTCATCCTGGCGGCCCTTGCGATGCTGGATGTTGGCCCATTTGGAATGGCCGGCCATAGCGGTTCGCTCCCGGCGCGTACGCGCGCCATCGGTGGGTATTCGGGGTTGACGTTGTCGCCTGCCTGGCGCGCCACGAATTGCTCGCCGCATGCCGTGTCGCCGGGGCAGGCTGGCATTCTACGGTGGCGCGGAGCAGGGCCCGATGACGCACCGGCGACATGGGCGCGCCCGGTGCGCCGGCGCCGCCGTGGCGCGACCTTGCGTGCTTGTCGGACAATAGCGGCTTCGCCGTCCGCCGAGGCGGCGGCCGCAGCCGTACCGCTCCGACCATGCCCACACCGGAAACCGCACCGTCCAAGCCGTCCAACTTCCTGCGCCAGACCATCGAGGCCGATCTCGCCTCGGGGGCCCTCGAGGGCCGGCATTTCGCCGGCACCCCGGGAGACGCGCAGCAACTCGCGCTGGCGCCGCTGGACCGCGCGCGCATTCGCACGCGCTTTCCTCCGGAGCCCAACGGCTACCTGCACATCGGGCACGCCAAGAGCATCTGCCTGAATTTCGGCCTGGCCGCCGACTACGGCGGCGTTTGCCACTTGCGCTTCGACGACACCAACCCCGAGAAGGAAGACCAGGAATACGTCGAGGCCATTCGCGACGCGGTGCGCTGGCTCGGCTTCGACTGGGTCTCGGACGGCGTCAGCCACGAGTACTTCGCCAGCGACTACTTCGATCTCATGTGGCGCGCCGCCTGCGCACTGATCGACGCCGGCCTGGCCTATGTCGACGAGCAGAGCGCCGAGGACATGCGGCGCAACCGCGGCACCCTGACCGAGCCCGGCGTGGACAGCCCGTGGCGCGACCGCCCCGCGGCGGACAGCCTGCGGCGCTTCGAGGAGATGCGCGCCGGCCGGCATGCCGAGGGCTCGATGGTGCTGCGCGCGCGCATCGACATGGCCTCGCCCAATCTGAACCTGCGTGATCCGGCGCTGTATCGCATCCGCTTCGCGCGCCATCACCGCACCGGCGACACATGGTGCGTCTATCCGATGTACACCTTCGCGCACCCGATCGAGGACGCGCTGGAGCGCATCACCCACAGCATCTGCACCCTCGAATTCGAGGACCAGCGCCCGTTCTACGACTGGTTGCTGCAGCACCTGGCGCAACTCGGCCTGCTCGAGGCCCCGCTGCCGCGCCAGTACGAGTTCGCGCGCCTGAACCTGTCCAGCGTGCTGACCAGCAAGCGCAAGCTGGCGCAGCTGGTGGACGAAGGCCATGTCGCCGGCTGGGACGATCCGCGCCTGCCGACCATCGCCGGGCTGCGCCGGCGTGGCTACACGCCGGCGGCGATCCGCCTGTTCGCCGAGCGCATCGGCGTGAGCAAGTCGGATTCCTGGATCGACTACTCGGTACTCGAGGGCGCGCTGCGTGACGATCTCGATCCGCTGGCGGCGCGCGCGATGGCGGTGCTCGACCCGGTGCCCCTGCACCTGAGCAACTGGGACGAGATCGTCGGCGCGGGCCGCCTGGAAGCGTGCCAGGCTCCGCTGCATCCGCACGCCCCGGAGCGCGGCCAGCGCAGCTTCCAGCTCGGACCGCGGGTGTGGATCGAGCGTGGAGACTTCGCATTCGATCCGCCGAAGGGGTTCTTCCGGCTGTATCCGGGTGGGCGCGTGCGCCTGAAATACGGCTACGTGATCGAGTGCACCGGCGCCGAGCGCAACGCCGACGGCAGCGTGCGCGAGGTGCATGCGCGCATCGTGCCGGACACCAAGAGCGGCACCCCGGGGGCGGCCGCCGTGAAGGTCAAGGGGGTTATCACCTGGGTCGGCGCCGACGACGGCCTGGCCGCCGAGGTGCGCCTGTACGACCGCCTGTTCGTCAAGGACCAGCCGGACGCCGGCGGCGCCGATTTCCTGCAGGCGCTGAATCCGCACAGCCTGCGCGTGGTGCAGGCGTGGGTCGAGCCGTCGCTGGCGAGCGCCGAGCCCGGCGTGTCGTTCCAGTTCGAACGCCACGGCTATTTTGTCGCGGACGCGCGCGACCACCGCGCCGCGCGCCTGGTGTTCAATCGCAGCGTCGGACTGCGCGACGGGCGCTGAGCATGGCGGCGGCGATGCCCGGTTTCGATCTCGGCCCGGTTTTCGCAGACACGCCGGCGGCGGCGCCGGGCCGGCTGCGAGAGGCCGTGCTGCAGCGCATGCAGACGCAGGGTTTCGCGCTGTTGCAGCCGTCTCGGCTGCACGAGCTTTGTGGCGTCGCGCCCGCCGAGTGCGCGGCCGCCGAGCCGTTCTGGGACGATCTGCCGCCGGACCCCTACCTGAAGGATGGCGGACGCTATCGGCGGCGGCGCCACGCCAGCCTGGTGCACGAACTCGATGCGACCCGCCCGGTGCTGCGTGCCGTGGCGCATCGTCCGCACTACCAGCCGCTCACGTACAACGCGCTGCACGGCGGACTCGTGCGCTGGCTGCAGCCGCTCGACGCGCGCTTGTGCGCGCTGCCCTGCTGGACGGCGCTGCTGCAGGGGCTGGGCAGGCTGTTGGCGCAGCTGCGTGCGCAGCCGCGCTGGTATGTCGAGGCGCACCAGTTCCGCATCGACACCAGCGACGGCATCGGACGACCGACCCCGGAGGGAGCGCATCGCGACGGCGTGGATTTCGTCGCCGTGCTGCTGGTGCGCCGCCAGGGCATCCGCGGTGGCGAAAGCCGGGTGTTCGAGCTGCAGGGCGCGCGCGGCGTGCGCTTCACGCTGGAGCAGCCGTGGAGCGTGCTGCTGATGGACGATGCGCGGGTGATCCACGAGACCACGCCGATCCTGCCGCTGCAGGAGGGCGGGCACGGCTGTCGCGACACCCTGGTGCTGACCTGGCGCGCCGGCGGCTTTCTCGATCCACCGGGCTAGTGTCCTGTCCCGTAAATACCTGTCATTTCGCTGGGCCGTATCGGGGCGCAGGCAAGGCGCGGGCGCGGGTCCAGGCTGGGCGCCTGGCCCCGTGGCCGCAACGCAGCATGCGCCCCGATACGGCCCAGCCCGAAGGGTTCGGCGCCTGCGGGCGGCCGGCGATCTCTCCCGCAGGCACACGAACGAAATGCCAGGTATTTACGGGACAGGACACTAGCGCGGCGCATCGCCGCGGCGTTTCACGCACGTCAAGCCCGCGTCAGGTGCGGGAGCTTATGCTGTGGCTGCGGCGGGCCGGCGCCTGCCGCGCGAGAAAGGCGCGAGAGACGCGCGAGAGACGCGCGACCCAGGAGACCCGGCATGTCCCACAGCACATCCACGCAACGCATTCCCGCCACCCTGATCGCCGGCGACGGCATCGGGCCCGAGATCATGGAGGCCACGCTGCGCGTGCTGGATGCGCTGGGCGCGCCGTTCGAGTGGGACGCGCAGATCGCCGGGCTCGGCGGGGTGAAGGCGGCCGGCGATCCGCTGCCCGATGCCACGCTGGACAGCATCCGACGCACCCGGCTGGCCCTGAAGGGGCCGCTGGAAACCCCTTCGGGCGGCGGCTATCGCTCGTCCAACGTGCGCCTGCGCGAGGCCTTCCAGCTGTACGCCAACATGCGGCCGGCGAAGACCCTGATTCCAGGTGGGCGTTTCGAGAACATCGACCTGCTGGTGTTCCGCGAGAACGTCGAGGGCCTGTACATGGGCTACGAGCATTACATCCCGATCGACGACGACCCGCATGCCGTGGCCATGTCCACCGGGGTCAACACGCGCCAGGGCGCGCGGCACATCCTGGACTATGCCTTCACCACGGCGATCGCGCTCGGGCGCAAGAAGATGACCGTGGTGCACAAGGCGAACATCATGAAGGCGCTGACCGGCATCTTCCTGGAGACCGCCTACCAGTTGCACAAGGAGAAATACGCCGATCGCATCCAGCTCGACGACGTGATCGTCGACGCCTGCTGCATGAAGCTGGTGATCAACCCCTGGCAGTTCGACGCCCTGGTGACCACCAATCTGTTCGGGGACATCCTGTCGGATCTGTGCGCCGGGCTGGTGGGCGGCCTGGGCATGGCGCCGGGCGCGAACATCGGGCGCGACGCGGCGATGTTCGAGGCCGTGCACGGCTCGGCGCCCGACATCGCCGGCAAGGGCGTGGCCAATCCGGTGGCGCTGATGATGGCCTCCGGCATGATGCTGGACCATGTCGGTCGCAAGGACCTGGGCGACCGCCTGCGCCAGGCCATCGACCGCACGCTCAACGTCGACGGCGTGCGCACGGGCGATCTCGGCGGCAAGGCCGGAACGCGTGCGTTCGCCGACGCCGTGCTGGCGCGTCTCGGCGACTCCTGAGCCGGCGTGCCGGGGCGGCCGACCGACGTCGCTCCCGCAGGCACGCGAACGCAATGCCGGGTATCCACGGGACAGGACACTAGAATCCGCGTGCGCTGCCGCTGCCCGGCAGTCTTCGTCGCGCACCATGACCTCCGCCGCCCAGGATTTCATCCTCACGCTTTCCTGCAGCGATGCCAAGGGCATCGTCTATTCCGTCTCCGGCGTGCTGTACCAGGCGGGTTGCAACATCCTGGATTCGCAGCAGTTCGGCGATCCCGCGACGGGTCTGTTTTTCATGCGGGTGCACTTTGCCGCGCCGCCGCACCTGGACAGCGCCGAGAAGGTCGAACTGCTGTTCACCGACCTGCGCCAGCGCTTCGCCATGCAGGCATCCATCCACGCACTGGCGCGGCGGCCGCGCGTGCTGATCGCGGTCAGCCGCCAGGCGCATTGCCTGAACGATCTGCTGTTTCGCTGGCGTGCCGCGCAATTGCCGATGGATGTGGTCGGAGTCGTGTCCAACCATCCGGACTGCGCGGCGCTGGCCGCGCATTACGAGGTGCCGTACCACCACGAGCCGCTGCCGCCTGGCGCCGATGCGGCGACCCGGCGCGCGCAGGAGCTGCGCATCGAGGCGCTGCTGCAGGAGCAGCGGGTCGACCTGCTGGTGCTGGCGCGCTACATGCAGATTCTCAGTTCCGCCTTCTGCGAGGTGCTGGACGGGCGCGCCATCAACATCCATCACTCCTTCCTGCCCAGTTTCAAGGGCGCGCGCCCGTACCAGCAGGCGCATGACCGCGGGGTCAAGCTGATCGGCGCCACCGCGCACTATGTCACGGCGGATCTCGACGAGGGACCGATCATCGAGCAGGACGTGCAGCGCGTGGACCACAGCCTGGATGCGGCCGAGCTCACCGCGGTGGGCCAGGACGTGGAAAACCAGGTGCTGGCGCGCGCCGTGCGCTGGCACGTCGAGCACCGCATCCTGCGCAACGGGCACAAGACCGTCGTGTTCAAATAGGCCCCGGCGCCCGGACTTTGCGCGGCGCGACGGCGCGGCCGGACCGCGCTCCGGGAGGAGTCCCCCGATGCCCCGTAACCCGTCTGTTTCCAGCGCTCCCCACAGTTCGGCCGAAGCCGCCGAGGCCGCGTTCTACGAGGCCCTGCAGGCCGGCGATGCCGACGCGGTGATGCGCGTGTGGACCGACGACGACGACCCGGTGTGCGTGCACCCGGGGGGGGCGCGTCTGGTCGGCGCGGCGGCGATTCGCGCCAGCTACGAGCAGTTGCTGGGCGGCGGGGCGCTGGCCGTGGCTCCCGAATGCGTCCTGCGCACCGTCACGCTGGGCTGCGCGGTGCACAACGTGGTCGAGCGCGTGCGTCTGCCGCCCGGCGCGGGAGCGGCCTTCGCCTGCGTGCTGGCCACCAACGTGTACCTGCGCACCCCGCAAGGCTGGCGCCTGGTGCTGCACCACGCCAGTCCCGGCACCATCGACGAGGCGGGCGAATTGCTGGCGCAATCCGACCGCCTTCACTGAACTGCCGGGGAGCACCACCGCGCATGGACGAACAGGTGCTGCGTTCGATGCGCCGCTGGCCGGATGTGCCGGCCTGCGCCGGCTGGCTCGCGCTGGACGCGCGCGGCGATTGGTGGATCCGCGATGCGCAGGCGCTGCCGTGGCCGCGGCGCGCCGACGGCGGACTCGAGCGCGCGGGCGCGAGCCGGCTGCTGCATGCCGGGCTGCGCGCGTTCGTGGCGCGCAACTACCAGCAGGGCGAGCAGGGTTGCTGGGTGTTCCAGAACGGGCCGCAGCAGGTGTTCGTCGAACTCGAGGCGGCGCCGCTGGTGTTGCGCCTGCAGGTGGAGCGGGGCCACGCGCAGTGGACCGCGCATACCGGCGCGGCCTGCCGGGTGGCGCAGGCCTGGCTCGACGAGCCCGGACGGCTGTGGCTGCGCACCGACATCGGCCCGGCGCTGCTGCACAGCCTGGACATGGTGCTGCTCGAGCCGTGGGTCGACGAAGCGAATCTGCGCCTGTGCCTTCCCGGGGCCGATGCGCTGCCGCTGCACGTGCTGGCTGCGCACGAGATCCAGCAGCGCCTGGGCTTTTGCGCCAGCCCGTCGGCGCTGCCGCGCTGGCGCAGCGCCTGACGCGCCGGCGCTCAGCGCGACTGCGCGACCATGTAGCGCACGGCGGCCTCGACGTCCGCGTCGCTGGCCGTGCTGCCGCCCTTCGGCGGCATCATGCCGCGCTTGCCGGCGTAGCCGTGGATGGCGCGCTGGTACAGCGTCGGCAGGCCCTGCGCGATGATCGGTGCCCAGGCGGCCTCGTCGCCGACCTTGGGCGCACCGGCCACGCCCGCGCCATGGCAGGCGATGCAGGCGCTTCCATAGAGCTTCTTGCCGGCGTCGGCGACCGTCGTGGCCGAGGCGGCGGCGGGGGCGGCGGGCGTCGTCGCGGCCGCCATGCCGCCGGACGTGGCCGCGGCGGGCGCCGCGGGCGTGGTCTGGGCCACCGCGGAAGCCGGCGCCGACACCGCTTGTTCATCGGCCGGTTGCGCATTGTCGCCGGCGATGAAGTGGGCGATCAGCACCAGGATGATCACCGGTATGGCGAAGCCCGCGACCAGGATCACGATGAGCTTGCGCAGCGTGGGCGCGAAGGGCAACGCGCCGGTGGAGTCGGAGGGCGCGGCATGGCCCTTGGAATGATGGGAGTCGTGTGCGCTCATGATCGGTGCTGGAAAGGGACGAATGGCATCGAACGCCAGGCGGGCGATGCCGGGCGTGCGGCCTGCATGATAGGACGCCGCGCGGGCCACCGGCGCAAATCGGCCGTGGCCGCATCGCCTCACGCGCGGGATGGGGAGTATGGAGCTGCAACGGCCAGCGCCCGCGGAAGCCGCGGCGCAGGCGCTACACTGTGCGTTTGCGCGGTCACCGTCAGGCCGCGTTCTCGCGCCCGTAGCTCAGTGGATAGAGTATCGGCCTCCGAAGCCGAGGGTCGCTGGTTCGATCCCAGCCGGGCGCGCCATGTCGTGCTGCGTCAGGAGCCCGCCGATACGGCGAGGCTGCGCCGCGAAATGTCGCGTCGATGCGCCGCGTCGGCCGGTGATGCGCGCAGGCACTTGGCCTGCGCATCCGCTGAGTACCCCTTGAGTACTCCTTGAGTACCCCTTGAG
>JAKAZQ010000002.1:83312-132012 GCA_021815805.1 Pseudomonadota bacterium
CCCTTGAGCAGCCCTTGGGCACGCCGCGGCTTGCGCGCGGGCTCGCGCCGAACGGGCTGCGAAAACGCCGAGCGAAAATACGTCGCGCGGCGAATGGTCGGGTTTTGGGCAGGCCGCGCCGAAGCCTCGCCGCAGGCCCGCGCCCGAACCCTGCATGCCAGCTCCCACCCCCCCGGAGCACCATGCGCAACCACTCCATGCCATGCCGCCTGGACGCGCCGGCGCTGCGCGGCGTGCTGCTGTGCGTCCGGCCGCTGCTGCTGCAGTTCCAGCCCGGGTGGGATGTACGCCGGATCCCTTCCCCGCCGTGGACCGATGCGCCGTTGCGGCGCATCGCCGCAGCGGCGCGCGCGCTGCCGGCCGACGATCGGCCGAGCGAGCAGCTCGCGGCACGCCTGCGCCGGCTGCTGCCGCGGACATCGATGCACGTGCTGGTGGGCAGATCCGGCGCGGTGAGGCGCCGCCCGCTGCCGGATCAGGCGGCGCGCGGGCGGTCGGCGTCGAGCAGTCGTCGCTGCAGCAGCTCGAGCAGATGCCGCCCGCCGCCGCTGTGGCGCTGCACGGTTTCCAGCAGTTCGGCGTCGTGCGGGTGATGGCGGCGCACATAGTCGCGCAGCACATCCAGATGGGTTGCCGCGACCGCCGGGCCGCCGGGGACTTCGCGCCGCAGGTGCACCCAGTGCCAGGCGAAGGCGCCGAGCAGACTGTGCAGCGCGCCGTCGGCGCCGTGCGGGCAGCTGTAGTCGCGCGTCCACGCCGGGATGTCGGCCAGCGGCATCGGACGCGCCACGGCATAGCCCTGTACCTGGCGCGCGCCGAGAATCATCATCGCCTCCAGTGCCGGTGCATCCTCCACGCCCTCGACCACCACGCTGCGACCCAGGTCCTCGCCGATGCGGATGATGGCGTTGACGAGCCCGAGTACCTTCGCCGGATCCGCCGCGAGCTCGCGCAGCAGGGCCTGGTCGACCTTGATCACGTCGAACGGCAGGTTGACCAGGCGCTGCAGGCTGCTGTAGCCGGCGCCCAGGTCGTCGATCGCCAGCCGCACGCCGAGGCCGGACAGACGATGCACCGCGCGCGCCTGGTGTTCGTCCAGGAACTCCTGGGATTCCAGCACCTCCAGGGTCAGGCTTGCCGGCTCGCTGCCGTGCTCGTGCAACGCGTCCCGCACCCACTGCACGATCTCGCCGTGCAGCAGCGTCGCCGGCGCGATGTTGAGCGACACCTCCAGCGCGATGCCCCGCTCGCGCCACGCCCGCTGCGCCCGCAACGCCTGCTCCATGCCGAGCCGGAACAGCGTGTGCACGTCGGCGTCATCGAACGCATGCAGAAAACGCGCCGGAGGGATCAGGGCGCCGTCGGCGCCGCGCAGCCGCGCCAGCACCTCGACCTTGCGCGCATGCCCGGCATGGGTGTCGAGCACCGGTTGCCCGTACATGAGCAGGCCGCCCGAGTGCAGCAGGCGGCGATACTCGGCGGCCTCCTGCCAGAGCAGGGGCATGAAGGCGCTGCGCGAGGCCTGCGCGACGTGTTCCCAGCGCGCGCGCAACGACGTGACGAAGGTCTGCGCCCAGCCGCTCGAGAACTGGCGCGGGTACATGCCGTACAGCGCCAGCACGAAACCGTTGCGTGCGTCCTTCACCGGCAGCGTCGCCACGCTCTGGATGCCCGCGTCGCGCAGCGCGGCATGCCAGGCCTCGAGCCGGGGGTCGAGCAGGGCGGCCTCGCTGTGCTGGATCTCCGCGCTGCGCCAGGCATGCGCGACCAGCCCGCGGCCACAGGCCTGGCGTGAATCCAGGCTGGGTTGCGACGCCGCGTCCTGCAGGATGCGGTCCAGTGTCGGAGCGGCCTCGCCGGCGCTGAACTCGGCGAAAAAGCGCCCCTGCGGCGACAGCCGCATGACAAGGCCGGCGCGTATTCCCGGCAGCCCGCACAGCGCGTCGAGTTCGCTGCGCACCGCGCTGCTCCAGGTGGTGGTGGGTGCGGGCAGGGCAGCCGCGAGATGCCGGTTGTACGCGTCGTACACCTCCTGCATGCGCAGCAGCTCGTTCTGCAACTCCAGTTGCATGCGCGCGTTCGTCACCTGCATCAGGCGCACGCGCTCGCGGCGCGGCAGGTGCAGCGCCTGCACGCGGTTGCGCAGCAGCGAGCGGTATTCGTTGACGGTGCGGCTGACGCCGCTGGCCGACAGGCCGATCAGCGCATGGGTCTGCCCGACATGCAGCGCGCGCCGCTCGCAGTCGCTCTCCAGCGCTGTCGGCGAGAGCACGTGCAGCAGATGCGCGCCCAGCAGTTCCTTGAGGCGTTCGTGGTCGGACGCCGGGAGGCAGTCGAGAATCTCGCGCGCCCCGGGCTGCTCGCGCATGCGCTGGTCGAAGTCCGCCAGATACTGGCGCGTGACCGCGGCGAAGGCGTCGCCGACGCGCTGCAGCAGGCGCACCGCCTGCGCGCCGAAGGCGTCGATCTCGGCGTCCTCGTCGTCCGGCGGCAGCGGGTCGCCGGCGCGACGCCACCACGATGTACGCGTTGCCTTGCGCGCCTTGGCCAGATACATCGCGGCGTCGGCCTCGCGCAACAGCGCGTCGGCCTCGTCGGCGTCGTCCGGGAACAGCGCCAGGCCCATGGTCATGCCGATGCGCGCACCCGCCTGCCCGGGGATGGGAAGGTCATGCTGCAGGGCCTCGTGCAGCGGCGACAGGCGCGCCTGCAGCTGGGCCTGCTCGGGCAGGCGCGGAAGGTCGTCGAGCAGCAGCACGAACTCGTCGCCGCCGATGCGCGCCAGCAGGTCACCGGGATGCAGCGCGGCCTGCAGGCGCTGCACGATGTCGCGCAGCAACTGGTCGCCGACGCCATGCCCGAAGCGGTCGTTGACCGTCTTGAAGTCGTCGAGGTCGAGCACGCCGATGGCCAGCGCCCCGCCGCGCGTCTGCGCGCGCAGGATGGAGCCGCGCAGGCGCCTGCGCAGCGCGCGCCGGTTGGGCAGCCCGGTCAGCTCGTCGTAGTGCGCCTGGCGCTGCAGTTCGGCTTCCAGCTCGTACTTGCGCGTGGCGTCGACCGAGGTCCAGACAATCACCGGGTGCGCGGGGTCCTCGCCCTGCAGGCGTTTGCCGTGCATGTCCAGGCGCGCGACCGAGCCGTCGCGCCTGACCACCTGCACGTCGCCCAGTTCGGCGCTGCCGTCGCGCAGGATCCTGCCGGCAAGCTCGGCGACGCGCCGCGCCATGTCGGGGTTGACATAGGTCTGCGCCGGGTTCAGGCCGAGCAGATCCTCGCGCCTGTCGTAGCCCATGATGTGCACCAGCGCGGCGTTCACGTCGATGACCTTGCGCTCGGGGTATTGCACGAGGTTGATGCCGACCACGGTGTTGTCGAGCAGCGCCTCGCGCATCTCGCCGAGTCGGCGCAGCTGCTGCTCCTGCGCGCGCCGGCGGGTCACGTCGACATGCGTCCAGACGATGCGTGACACGCCGTCGCCGAGATCGATGCGCGAGCCCGAGATGTCGATCCACAGCGCGCCGCCGCCGGCCTGCAACAGGCGCAGGTCCTGCAGTCTCGCGCTGCCGCGCTGCAGCACCTCTTGGGTCAGCGCGTCGACGCGCTCGCGCGTCGCCTCGTCGTACACGGCGTGTGCGCCGGTGGCGTGCAAGTCCTGCGCGTGCCGCACGCCGAGCATCTCGAGCATGCGCGCGTTGGCGCGCTCGACGCCGCGCTCGGGGTAGCGCATGACCTGGATGCCGGCGTCCAGGTTCTCCAGCAGCGCCGCGGTCAGCGAATGCGCCGCGCGCTGGTCGCGCAGCAGGCGTATGCGTGCGAGCCCGGCCGAGATGCTGTCGGCGAGGTCGTTGATGAGCGTCATCAGCGTGGGGTCGAACGAATACATTTCGTCCGAGTACAGCGTGAACACCGCCCACGTGCGGTTCTCCAGGCGCACCGGCACGGCAGCGCTGGTGCGCAGCCCGAAGCGCGCCGCGCGCGCCGCCCACGGCTCGAGGAAGGCCGTGCGTCCGAACACGGTGTTGAAGTGCGCGCGGCCCTCGCGCCACGTACGACCGCTGGTGCCGCGACCTTCCGGGCGTTGCGGGTCGACGGAAATCTCGATGCCGTCCAGGTAGCCGCGTTGCGCTCCGGCGCTGGCCAGGTAGCGGAACACCCCGTCCGCGTCCGGGCGGCCGACCCAGGTCAGCGCAACCCTCGCATGCTGCACGGTGAGGGCGCATACGCTGCCGAGGAACGCGGTCTCGTCGTCGGCGTCCGCGATCACGCGGTGGATGTGCGCCAGCAGCAGCCGGTAGTCGGAGAGTCGCGCGAGTTGACGCGCCTGGCGTCGGAAATGGCGCAAGCCCAGCAACGCGGTGGCGAGCAGCAGCACGCAGGCGGCCAACGCCAGTGCCGCGGCAGAAAACGCGCCAAGACTCAAGGCCCCCATGAGGTCCGGCATTTGGACGTCCTGTTCGAGCGACGGTTTGCCCTATATGGTGTTTTACCGAGCGACTGCCTGTATGACAATCTACGATAAAAGCCGGGCTTCGCCGAGTCGCGACAAGTCTGCCCCGATTCTGGTGCGCACGCTCTCCAATTGGCAAGCTGGAATCTCCGGTTGCCGCGCCTGCCGGCAAAGGCGCTAGGCTGGCGCAAAACACCACGAACATCCGCAGGGAGGCAAGGCATGAACCCGAGTTCGGCAGCGCAGGCCTTCGTGGAGGCGCGCGATTTCCTGTTGCGTCATCGCAGCGACTACGACACCGCCTACGAGGGCTTTCGCTGGCCCACGCTGGAGACCTTCAACTGGGCGCTGGACTATTTCGATCCCATGGCGCGCGGCAACCAGACCACCGCGCTGTGGATCGTCGACGAGCACGGCGCCGAGGACAAGCTCAGCTTCGACCATATGTCCCGGCGCTCCGGCCAGGTGGCGAACTGGCTGCGCGGGCTCGGCGTGGGGCGCGGCGATCGCGTGCTGTTGCTGTTGCCCAACGAGGTCGCGCTGTGGGAGTGCATGCTGGCGTGCATCAAGCTGGGAGCGGTGATCGTGCCGACCACCACGCTGGTCAGTGTCGACGACCTGCGCGACCGCTTCGAGCGCGGCGCGGTGCGGCATGTCATCTGCACGGCCGCCGCGGTCGAGCGCTTCGCGCCGCTGCCCGGCTCCTACACGCGCATCGTGGTCGGTGGCGAAGCGCCGGGCTGGACGAACTATGCCGGCTCGGCACAGGCCGACGCCGACTTCCGTGCCGACGGCCAGACGCGCGCCGACGACCCGCTGCTGCTGTATTTCACCTCGGGCACGACATCGCGACCGAAGCTCGTGCTGCACACCCACCAGAGCTACCCGGTGGGCCACCTGTCGACCATGTACTGGATCGGGCTGCGACCGGCCGACGTGCACTGGAACATCAGTTCGCCGGGCTGGGCCAAGCACGCCTGGAGCTGCTTTTTCGCTCCGTGGAACGCCGGCGCCACGGTGTTCATCTTCAACTACGCGCGGTTCGACGCGGTGGCCGTGCTCGACGCCCTGCAACGCCACGGCGTGACCTCGCTGTGCGCCCCGCCGACGGTCTGGCGCATGCTCATCCTGCAGGACCTGTCGCGCTGGAAGGTCGGGCTGCGCGAGCTGGTGGGCGCCGGCGAGCCGCTGAACCCGGAGGTCATCGACAGCGTGCGCCGGGCCTGGGGCATCACCATCCGCGACGGCTACGGGCAGAGCGAGACGACGGCCATCGTCGGCAACACCCCGGGACAACCGGTGAAGCCGGGCTCGATGGGGCGCGCGCTGCCGGGCTATCGCACGGTGCTGCTCGACGTCGACGACCAGCCCGCCGACGATGGCGAGATCTGCCTCGACCTGAGCGTGCGTCCGCTGGGGCTGATGAGCGGCTACCAGGGACAGGACGACAAGACCGCGCAGGCCTGCCGGGGCGGGTTCTATCGCACCTCCGACGTGGCCAGCCGGGACGCCGACGGCTACCTGACCTACGTCGGGCGCTCCGACGACGTGTTCAAGGCCTCGGATTACCGCATCAGCCCGTTCGAGCTGGAAAGCGTGCTCATCGAGCACGACGCGGTGGCCGAGGCCGCGGTGGTTCCGGCGCCCGACGCGGTGCGCGGCGCCAGTCCGAAGGCGGTGATCGCGCTGCGCGCGGGGCTCGCCCCCACGCGCGAGCTGGCGCTGGACATCATGGCCTTCGTGCGTCAGCGCGTGGCCCCCTACAAGCGCATCCGGGTGATCGAGTTCGGCGAGCTGCCGAAAACCTTGTCGGGCAAGATCCGGCGCGTGGAGCTGCGCCAGCGCGAACTGGCGCGTGGCGCCGGCGCGGCGGTGGAACTCGAATTCCGTGAAGGCGGGCAGGGCGATGTCTGAAGCACAGCTGAGCATGGTGGAATCCATCCGTAACCGGCGCCGTCTGCTGCTGGGCCTGTCCGGCAGCGCCGCGGTGCTTGTCGCGCGCAGCGCCTGGGGCATCGATCTGGGGCAGTTGCAGGGCCAGTTCGGCGGCGTGCTGCAGGGCCTCGGTCGGCAGGCGTCGGGCGCCGCTGCGGGCCCGTCCGGCGGCGCGCCGGGCGCTTCGCCGGCGCTCGATGCGCTGAGCAATGCCCAGATCGGCGACGGGCTGAAGACGGCCTTGCAGCGCGGAGTCGACATCGCGGTATCCACCCTCGGGCGCCACGACGGCTTCTGGGGCAGCGCGAAGTGGCGCATTCCATTGCCGCCGGCGTTGCAGCAGGTCTCCGGCGTGATGCGCATGGCCGGCCTGGGAGCGCAGGCCGACGCGCTGCAGCTGGCCATGAACCGGGCCGCCGAGGCAGCGGTGCCGAAGGCTCGCGATCTGCTCGTCGCCGCGGTGCGCCAGATGAGCCTCGGCGATGCCAGGCGCATTCTGACCGGCGGCGACCACGCCGCCACCGACTACTTCCGCGCCAGGACGCAGGCGCAGCTGCAGCGCAGCTTCGAGCCCATCGTGCACCGCCAGACCAGCCGCCTGGCACTGGCCCAGGCCTACGACCGCTACGCCGCGCAGGCGGCGCGCTTCGGCTTGCTGCGCCAGGATCAGGCCAACGTCGACGAGTACGTCACGCGCGCCGCGCTGAACCGCTTGTACCAGGCCATCGGCGACGAGGAACAGGCGATTCGCGCCGATCCCGCGGGCGCCGGCTCGGCGCTGCTGCGCAAGGTGTTCGGCGCGGCGTTGCCGGGCTGAGCCTCGGCAGCGACAATCGGCGCGTGCCCGGCATGTCGCCGGGTCGCGTCGCGTGCCTGCCGAGATGCCCGTTTCCGATCCTTGCCATGCCGTCGCCGCGCCGAGCGGCTCCCGTGCCGCCGACGCCAGCTGGCCGTCCAGGCTGCAGCTGCGCTACCGGCATGAAGCAGGGCGCACGGTCGCCTGGCACCTGCACAGCGGGGCGCTGCGCGTGCTGGCGGCGCTGCATCCGGAGGGCGACGCGATCTGCCACCACGTCATGCTGCACCCGCCGGCGGGACTGGCTGGCGGCGACACCCTCGACATCGACGTGCAGGTGCAGCCCGGCGCGCATGCGCTGCTGACCACGCCGGGGGCCACGCGTTTCTACCGCAGCCTCGGGCGCGACGCGTCGCAGACGCTGCACGCACGCGTGGACGGCGCCGCGCGCCTCGAATGGCTGCCGCTGGAAAGCCTCGCGTTCACCGACTGCCGCGGCGACAACCGCTGCGTGTTCGAGCTCGAGCCTGGCGGCGAGTTGCTGGCCTGGGACATGCTTGCGCTGGGGCGCCCCGCCGCCGGCGACCATTTCGAGCGCGGGCGTTTCACCCAGCACCTGGAAATTCCCGGCGTGTGGCTCGAGCGCGGCTGCATCGACGCCGCCGACCGGGTCCTGCGCGACGCGCCGGGTGGGTTGGCCGGGCACGCCGCACTCGGAACCCTGCTGTTCGCCGCCGGCGAGGCGATCGACCCGGCGCGCCGCGACCGGCTGCTCGACGCGGTGCGCGGACTGCTCGACGCCGCGCCGGTCGGCGTGCATGCCGGCGTGACCGCGCCGCAGCCGCAGGTCGTGGTGCTGCGCGTGCTGGCGCAGCGCGTCGAGCCGCTGTCCGAGCTGCTGCGCGCAGCCTGGCAGGCGTGGCGCGCGCAGGCCTGGGGCTTGCCGGCGTGCGCGCCGCGCGTCTGGGCCACCTGAGCCTGCTCGGCGCAGCCGGGGCCTGCGATGGCGGCACGCCCGACCGCGCGACGCGCTATGCGACGCGCAGCAGTCCGCGGGTCTCGATGAACCCGATCACGTCATCCAGGCCCTGCAGGGTCTTCAGGTTGGTCATCGCGTAGGGCCTGGCGCCGCGCATGCGCTCGGTGTCGGCGCGCATGACCTCCAGGTCGGCGCCGACATGCGGTGCGAGGTCGATCTTGTTGATCACGAACAGGTCGCTCCTGGTGATGCCGGGACCGCCCTTGCGCGGGATCTTCTCGCCGCCGGCGACGTCGATGACGTAGATGGTCAGGTCCGACAATTCCGGGCTGAAGGTCGCGGCCAGGTTGTCGCCGCCGGATTCGATGAACACGATGTCGGCGTCGGGAAAACGCTCGAGCATGCGGTCGACCGCCTCGAGGTTGACCGAGGCGTCCTCGCGGATCGCCGTATGCGGGCAGCCGCCGGTTTCCACGCCCTCGATGCGCGCGGGCTCCAGGGCCCCGGCCACGGTCAGCAGACGCTGGTCCTCGCGGGTGTAGATGTCGTTGGTGATCACCACCAGCTCGTAGCGCTGGCGCATCGCCTTGCACAACATCTCGAGCAGCGTGGTCTTGCCCGAGCCGACCGGCCCGCCGATGCCCACGCGCAGCGGGGGCAGGCGCTTGCTGCGTCCGCGGACGTGGTGCAGCGCATGGGAGGCGGATGCGGGGGCTTCGTCGACAGGGTTCATGATCGGAACAGGCGGGAGTACTGGGTTTCGTGGCGCGCGCTGAGCACCGCCAGCATCGGGGAAAAACTCTGCCAGGCCTGCGGCTGCTCGCGCAGGCGCAGCGCCTGCGCGCAGGCTTCGGGCAGTTCGGCGGCGAGCGCGTGCAGCAGGCGCTGGCCGCTGCTCTGGCCCAGCGGCACGCAGCGCAATGCCGCCTGCACCTGGTTGTCCAGCCACGAGAAGCCCAGCGCATGCAGCGAGCGCGCCGCGTCCAGGCCCAACGCCTGCGCGCCGAGCGTGAAGCCCAGCGGCCAGCACGGTGGCGCGCCGAGGCGCGCGGCCACGGCCAGCAAGGGGTGCGCCGGCAGCAGGCGCGTGAGCCAATCGAGCATCGAGCGCCCCATCTGCTGGCTTTGCAGGCGCAGCTCGGCGGTCTCGCGGGTGGCCAGCACCCAGGCCTGCACCTCGCGCAGCAGCGCCACGTCGCCGGCGCCCCAGGCGGCGTGCGCGCGCGCCGCGGCCGGCAACTCGCTGCGCGCCAGCACGAGTTGCAACTGCCCGCGCAGCCAGGCCAGCGCGCCGGCCTCGTCGCGCACGACCCCGCTGTCGACGGCGCTCTCCAGGGCTTCCGAGTAGCTGAAGCCGCCGACCGGCAGCGCAGGCGACGACAGCCACATCATCGCCAGCTCCGGCGCCGGCGCCGGCGCCGGCAGCGGCGGGCCGGGTTGCGCCTCAGTCGGCGGCGTCGCGTGCTGCGGCATCGGGTTGCTCATGGCTGTGGTGGTGGCCGTGGTCGTGACCGTGGTCGTGGCCGTGGTCGTGGCCGTGGTGGCCGCTGGCGTGGCCATGCGCCTGCGCGGGAGCCGGCGCATGCTGGTGCGCGTCGTAGGCGCCGGCCTCCGGCTCGAACGGCGCCACGGCCTGCGCGACCTGCAGGCCCATGCGCAGCAGCAGGTCGCGCAACACCGGGTCGGGTTCGAGTTGCAGGAGGTCGCCGCCGAGTTCCAGCGGCACGTGGCGATTGCCGAGGTGGTAGGCCGCGCGCGCCAGCGCCAGCGGCGTGGCCGCGCGCACCTGCAGCACCGTTTGCGCGGCGGCCTGCACGCGCAGCAGCGAGCCGTCGGCGGCGACCAGCGCGTCGCCGCCGCGCAGCACGCTGCCGCGCGGCAGGAACACGGCCAGCGCGCGACCGTGGCTGTCGTGCGCGGCGAAGCGGCTGCGCGCGCGGGTGTCCCAGTCCAGGCACAGCACGGGCGCGCGCGCCAGCAGCGCAGGCGCCAGGCCGCGCGCGCCGGCGATGCGCTTGTCGACCTGCAGCGGGGTGGCGCTCATGTCGCGGTTGCTCAGAACAGGAAATAGCGCTGCGCCATCGGCAGCGACGCGGCCGGCTCGCATTGCAGCAGCACACCGTCGGCACGCACCTCGTAGGTCTGGGCGTCGACCTCCATGCGCGGTGCATAGGCGTTGTGCACCATGTCGCGCTTGCGCACGCTGCGGCAGCCGCGCACCGCGCTGATGCGCCGGCGCAGACCCAGGCGCGAGCCGATGTCGTCGGCCATCGCGGCCTGCGACACGAAGCTCAGCGACGTGGCGGCGAGCGCGGCGCCGAAGGCACCGAACATCGGGCGCGCGTGCACCGGCTGCGGCGTCGGGATCGACGCGTTGGCGTCGCCCATCAGCGCCGCGGCGATGAACCCGCCCTTGAGCACCACGCTGGGCTTGATGCCGAAAAAGCCCGGGCGCCACAGCACCAGGTCGGCCCACTTGCCGACCTCCACCGATCCGACTTCGTGCGCGATGCCGTGGGCCAGCGCCGGGTTGATGGTGTACTTGGCGACAAAGCGCCGGACACGGAAATTGTCGTTGCGTGATGCATGGCAGGCCGCGTCCAGGGGGGCGCCGCTCGCGTCGGGCGCGAGCCAGCCGCGCTGGAGCTTCATCTTGTGCGCGGTCTGCCAGGTGCGCACGATGACCTCGCCGACGCGCCCCATGGCCTGGCTGTCGCTGGACATGATGCTGATGGCGCCGAGGTCGTGCAGGATGTCCTCGGCGGCGATGGTCTCGCGCCGGATGCGGCTTTCGGCGAACGCCAGGTCCTCGGCGATCGACGCGTCGAGGTGGTGGCACACCATCAGCATGTCCAGGTGCTCGTCGATGGTGTTGACCGTGTACGGCCGTGTCGGGTTGGTCGACGACGGCAGCACGTTGGCCTCGCCCAGCACGCGCAGGATGTCGGGCGCGTGCCCGCCGCCGGCGCCCTCGGTGTGGAAGGTGTGGATGGTGCGTCCCTTGAACGCGGCGATGGTGTCCTCGACAAAGCCGGCCTCGTTGAGGGTGTCGGTGTGGATCGCGACCTGCACGTCGCCGAGTTCGGCCGCGCTCAGGCAGGTGTCGATGGCCTGCGGGGTCGTGCCCCAGTCCTCGTGCAGTTTCAGGCCGATGGCGCCGGCATCGATCTGCTCGCGCAGCGCGTCGATGCGGCTGGCGTTGCCCTTGCCGAGGAATCCCAGGTTCATCGGGAACGCCTCGGCCGCCTGCAGCATGCGCGCCAGGTTCTCCGGACCCGGCGTGCAGGTGGTGGCGTTGGTGCCGGTGGCCGGCCCGGTGCCGCCGCCGAGCATGGTGGTCACGCCGCTCATCAACGCCTCGTCGATCTGCTGCGGGCAGATGAAGTGGATGTGGCTGTCGATGCCGCCGGCGGTCAGGATCATGCCTTCGCCGGCGAGGATCTCGGTGCCCGGGCCGATGACCACGTCGACCCCGGGTTGCACGTCCGGATTGCCGGCCTTGCCGATGGCGGCGATGCGCTGGCCGCGCACGCCGACGTCGGCCTTGACCACGCCCCAGTGGTCGACGATCAGCGCGTTCGTGATCACCAGGTCCATCGCGCCCTCGGCGCGCGTGGTCTGGCCCTGTCCCATGCCGTCGCGAATGGTCTTGCCGCCGCCGAACTTGACCTCCTCGCCATAACCGCCGGCGCGCAGCGTCAGGTCCTGCTCGACCTCGACAAACAGTTCGGTGTCGGCCAGGCGCACGCGGTCGCCTGCGGTGGGACCGAACATTTCCGCGTAGGCGCGGCGCGAAATCGAGCTCATGCCAGGTCTCCCATGACGGCGCCGCGAAAGCCGATGACGCGGCGCAACCCGGCCAGCGGCACCAGCCGCACCGTCCGCTGCTGCCCGGGCTCGAAGCGCACCGCGGTGCCGCTGGCAATGTCCAGGCGCATGCCGCGCGCGGCGGCGCGGTCGAAATGCAGTGCCGGATTGGTTTCGGCGAAGTGGTAGTGCGAGCCGACCTGGATCGGGCGATCGCCGGTGTTGTGCACGACCACCGTCAGGCGCGGCCTGCCGGGGTTGAGCGCCAGTTCGCCGTCGGCGCAGACGATTTCTCCGGGAATCATTCGCTTCTCCTGGCGTCGGGGATCAGGCGATCGGCTGGTGCACGGTGACCAGCTTGGTGCCGTCGGGGAACGTGGCCTCGACCTGGATGTCGGGGATCAGTTCGGCGACGCCGTCCATCACGTCGTCGCGCGACAGCAGTTCGCGGCCCTGGCTCATCAGCTCGGCCACGCTGCGGCCGTCGCGCGCGCCCTCGAGCACCGCGGCGCTGATGTAGGCGATGGCTTCGGGCACGTTCAGGCGCAGTCCGCGCGCCTTGCGGCGCTCGGCCAGCAGCGCGGCGGTGAAGATCAGCAGCTTGTCCTTTTCTCGCGGGCTCAGGTCCATGGTCGTGTGGGTTCGGGCGATGACGGGGTCGCATGCGCGGTCGGCATGCACCGCCGCAAGAAGCGTTCCCGCCTTCGTGGTGCAGCGCCGGCGCGATGCGCACCGGGTCGGGGCGTCGCATCGTTGCGCGTCGTGGTGCGCGCCCGCACGCCAGCGGTGCGCATGCGCGGCCGCCGCCCGCAAGCGGTGCGTCGGCCGTGCGCTCGCCGGCGCGGCGCGCCCGTGCGGCCGCGCGCGCGTGCGCGCCCAGCCCACGCTCCAGTACGCCGGGCCGCGCACCGACGCGTGGCACGCGACTTGCAAATCCGCTGCAGCCGCATTCCCCTGGACTCCCGTGAAGGACTGACAACATGGACCGTCGTACTGCCATCAAGACCCTCGGCGGCACTGCCGCCGCGGTCGCCGCCAGCAGCCTGCCGTTTCCCGCGATCGCCGCGCGCAAGTCGCCGATCAAGGTCGGCATCCTGCATTCGCTGTCGGGAACCATGGCGATCTCTGAGACCGCGCTCAAGGACGTGGATCTGATGACCATCGCGCAGATCAACGCCGCCGGCGGCGTCGACGGCCACCCGATCGAGCCGGTGGTCGTCGACCCGGCGTCGAACTGGCCGCTGTTCGCCGAGAAGGCGCGCCAGCTGATCTCGCAGGACAAGGTCGCGGCGATCTTCGGCTGCTGGACGTCGGTGTCGCGCAAGTCGGTGCTGCCGGTGCTCGACGAACTCAACGGGCTGCTGTTCTACCCGGTGCAGTTCGAGGGCCAGGAGCAGGACCCGCACGTGGTCTACACCGGTGCGGCACCCAACCAGCAGGCCATTCCGGCCACCGAGTACCTGATGAGCCAGGACGGCGGCGGCGCCAAGCGCTTTTTCCTGCTCGGCACCGACTACGTGTACCCGCGCACCACCAACGCCATCCTGCGCGGCTTCCTGCATTCCAAGGGGGTCAAGGACAGCGACATCGCCGAGGTCTACACGCCGTTCGGGTTCGGCAACTACCAGAACATCGTCGCCGACATCAAGAAGTTCGCCTCGGCCGGGCCGACCTGCGTGATCTCGACCATCAACGGCGACTCCAACGTGCCCTTCTACAAGGAACTGGGCAACCAGGGCATCAAGGCCACCGACATCCCGGTGGTCGGCTTCTCGGTGGCCGAGCAGGAACTCGCCGGCATCGACTGCAAGCCGCTGGTCGGACAACTCACGGCGTGGAACTACTACGAATCGCTGAAGAATCCGGTCAACGACCAGTTCGTCAAGGCGTGGAAATCGTGGGTCAGGAGCAAGGGCCTGAAGGACTACCCGGTCACCGACGACCCGATGGAAGCCTCGTACATCGGCATCCACATGTGGAAGCAGGCCGTCGAGAAGGCCGGGTCCACGCACATCGACGCGGTGCGCAAGGCGCTGGTCGGGCAGACCTTCCGCGCGCCCGACGGCTATACGGTGGAGGTGCTGGACAACCAGTACCTGAGCAAGCCGGTGGTCATCGGCCAGGTGCGTGCCGACGGCCAGTTCGACGTGGTCTGGAAATCCAGGGGGCTGGTGCCGGGGCAGTCGTGGAGCCCCTACATCCCCAAGCCGAAGAACGCCTGAGCCCGTCGACCCATGCCCGCCATGTCCGGCCTCGATCTCCTCGCACGTCGCCTGGCGCGCGGCCTGGCGCTGGTACTGCTGGGCTGCGCGCTGGCGCTCGACGCCACGCCGGCGCTGGCGCTCGATGCCACGCAGGCGCTGGCGCTGTCCAGCGGCACCACGTCGCAACGCCTGGCGGCGTTGCAGCGCGCGCTGCAGCACCCGGACTCCCGGCTCGCCGGGTTTCTCGGGGCCCTGCTGGACAACGCGGTGCAGGTCGACGGCGGCACCGTCGAGGTGCAGCAGGGCGCGCAGTGGGTCGACGCGGTCAGTGGCAAGCCGGTGACGCCGGGGCCCGACGCGCAGGCGGTGGTGAACAACAACTACCTGCGCAGGCAACTGCTGGCCGCGCGCGCGGCGCTGCACCTGCTGTCACCCGATCCGGCCGAGCGCCTGCTCGCGGTGCGCCGGCTCGAGGCCGACCCGCAGTCGGTCGACCGCGCACTGGTCGAGCGCGCGCTGCGGCACGAGACCGAACCCGGCATCCGGCAGCGTCTCGGCCTGCTCGCGGCCGCCGCGCGCCTGCGCAGCGGGGACGCGACGCAGCGACTGGCGGCGGCCGCCGAACTGGCCTCCAGCGACTATCCCGCGGTGCGTTCGCTGCTGCTGTCGCGCCTGCAGCACAACGGCGACACCTGGGTCGAACCCGACGCCGCGGTGCGTCAGCGCATCGGCGCGTCGCTGCGCGCCATCGACGCGCGCCTGGCGTGGGGCGAGCGCATCGGCATGCTGTTCTCGGGAATCAGCCTGGGCAGCGTGTTGCTGCTGGCCGCGCTCGGCCTGGCCGTCACCTACGGCTTGATGGGGGTGATCAACATGGCGCAGGGCGAGTTCATCATGCTCGGCGCCTACGCGACCTATGTCGTGCAGGGCCTGTTCCAGGCCTGGCTGCCTGCCTGGCAGAACCTCGCGCTGGTCGCCGCGCTGCCGTGCTCGTTCGTCGTCGCCGGCGGCGTCGGCATGGCGGCCGAGCGCGTGGTCATCCGGCGTCTGTACGGGCGCCCCCTCGAGACCCTGCTGGCGACGTGGGGCATCAGCCTGCTGTTGATGCAGGCCGTGCGCAGCGTGTTCGGGCCGCAGAACGTGCAGGTCGACAATCCGCCGTGGATGTCGGGCGGCTGGCACGTCATGGCCAACCTGATCCTGCCCTACAACCGCATGGTCATCCTCGGGTTCACCGCCGCGGTGCTGCTGGGCATGTGGCTGCTCATCACCCGCACGCGCCTGGGTCTGTTCGTGCGCGCGGTGACCCAGAACCGGCCGATGGCCGCATGCGTGGGCGTGCGCACCGCGCGCGTCGACATGCTGGCGTTCGGGCTGGGCACCGGCATCGCCGGGCTGGCCGGCTGCGCGCTGAGTCAGATCGGCAATGTCAGTCCCGACATGGGCACGCACTACATCGTCGACTGTTTCATGGTGGTGGTGCTGGGCGGTGTCGGCCAGCTCAGCGGCACCGTGGTGGCGGCGATCGGGCTGGGGGTGGTCAACACCCTGCTCGAGGGCGTCGCCGGCGCGGTGCTGGCCAAGATCGCCGTGCTCGGCGCCATCATCCTGTTCATCCAGAAGCGTCCGCAGGGCCTGTTCGCCCTCAAGGGCCGCAGCGTGGAGGGCTGACGCGATGTCCGCGACGACGCCGATGACCGCCGCCGACGCGCCCGCCCCGGCGTCCGCCGCGGCCTTGCCGCTGCGCCATGCCGGGCTGCTGCCGGGCTGGGGCTGGTGGCTGCTCGGGGGCTTCGTGCTGGTGACCTGCGGGCTGGTGCCGTGGCTGAGCCTGGGCGTGGCGCCGTCCAGCGCGTGGCACCTGTCGTCGTACTGGGTCGGCCTGGCCGGCAAGATCGGCTGCTACGCGATGGTCGCGCTGGCGATGGACCTGGTGTGGGGCTACGGCGGCATCCTGTCGCTGGGCCACGGGCTGTTCTTCGCCCTCGGCGGCTATGCGATGGGCATGTACCTGAACCGCGCGATGAACGCCGCCAGCGGCACGCTGCCCGACTTCATGCAGTTCATGCAATGGACACGCTTCCCGTGGTATTGGGCCGGCACCGAGCACTTCGCCTATGCGCTGGCGCTGGCGCTGGTGGTGCCGGGACTGCTGGCGTTCGTGTTCGGCTATTTCGCCTTCCGCTCGCGTATCCGGGGGGTGTACTTCTCGATCATCACCCAGGCGCTGACCTACGCCGCGATGCTGCTGTTCTTTCGCAACGAGACCGGGTTCGGCGGCAACAACGGGCTGACCGACTTCAAGGTGCTGCTGGGTTTCCGGGTGGGCAGCGCCGGCATGACGGTGGCCCTGTTCAGCGCCACCGCGCTGTGCCTGGTGCTTTGCTTCGTGCTGTTGCGCTGGCTGGTGCAGGGGCGCTTCGGGCGTCTGCTGACGGCCATTCGCGATGCCGAGAGCCGGGTCATGTTCTGCGGCTACGACCCTCTGTGGTTCAAGCTGTTCGCGTGGACCCTTTCGGCGATGATCTGCGGCCTCGCCGGCGCGCTGTACGCGCCGCAGGTCGGCATCATCAACCCCAGCGAGATGTCGACGGCGAATTCGATCGAGATCGCGGTGTGGGCGGCGGTCGGCGGGCGCGGCACGCTGATCGGGCCGATGCTCGGCGCGGTCGTGGTGAATGCCGCCAAGAGCTGGCTGACCGTGGCCTTCCCGCAGTTCTGGCTGTACCTGCTCGGTGCGCTGTTCGTCGTGGTCACGCTGTACGCGCCCGGCGGCATCGCCGGATTGCTCATCTCCTGGAGGCGGCGCCGTGGCTGAGGTCGACTGGCGTGAGCTGGTGTTCCGGCAGGCTCCCGACGCCGGCGACGCCACCGGCGGGCTGGCGCGGCTGCGCCGGCCCGGCGTCGACCTGAGCCACGGCGTGGCGCTGTACCTCGACGACATCAGCGTGAGTTTCGACGGCTTTCGGGCTCTCAACCGCCTGAGCCTGTCGATCGACGTCGGCGAGTTGCGCTGCATCATCGGCCCCAACGGCGCAGGCAAGACGACCATGATGGACGTGATCACCGGCAAGACCCGACCCGACTCGGGCCAGGCCTGGTTCGGCCAGACCATCGACCTGCTGCGCCTGCGCGAGGCGCAGGTGGTCGACGCCGGCATCGGGCGCAAGTTCCAGAAGCCCACGGTGTTCGAGAACCTCGACGTGCTGGACAACCTGGAGCTGGCGATGCGGGCCGGCAAGCGCGTGCGCGACACGTTGTGGACCCGCCTGAGCGCCGCCCAGCGCGAGCGCATGCACGAGGTGCTGTCGACCATCGGGCTGCACGAGCACGCGCGGCGCCGCGCCGGCGACCTGTCGCACGGGCAGAAGCAATGGCTGGAGATCGGCATGCTGCTGATGCTCGAGCCGCGCCTGCTGCTGCTCGACGAGCCGGTGGCCGGGATGACCGATGCCGAGACCGAGCGCACCGCCGAGCTGCTGCGCTCGCTGGCCGGGCGCCACACGCTGATGGTGGTCGAGCACGACATGGAGTTCGTGCGAGCCATCGCCCAGCGCGTGACCGTGCTGCACGAGGGCAGCGTGCTGGCCGAGGGCAGCCTGGAGCAGGTGCAGGCCGACGCGCGGGTGGTCGAGGTCTATCTCGGACGGTGAACATGCTGCGCATCCAGGCCATCGACCAGTACTACGGCGGCAGCCACATCCTGCGCAATCTCAGCCTGCAGGTGCAGCGCGGCGAGGTGCTGGCGCTGCTCGGGCGCAATGGCGTGGGCAAGACCACGCTGCTGCGCTCGCTGATGGGGCTGGTGCCGATCCGCCGCGGCAGCATCGAGCTCGACGGCCGGCGCATCGAGCGCATGGCGCCCGACGCGCGCGCCCGCCTGGGCATCGGCTACGTGCCGCAGGGGCGCGAGATCTTCGCCCGGCTCAGCGTGCTGGACAATCTGCGCATGGGCCTGGCGGGCCTGCCCGGCAACCCGCAAGTGCCCGAAGAGCTGTTCGATCTGTTTCCGGTGCTGCGCCAGATGCTGCAGCGCCGCGGCGGCGACCTGTCGGGAGGGCAGCAGCAGCAGCTGGCGCTCGCCCGCGCGCTGGCGGCGCGTCCGCGCCTGCTCGTGCTCGACGAGCCGACCGAGGGCATCCAGCCGTCGATCATCAAGGACATCGAGCGCGTGATTCGCCTGCTGGCGTCGCGCGGGGACATGGCGATCGTGCTGGTCGAGCAGTATTTCGATTTCGCCCGCGCGCTGGCCGACCGCTATTGCGTGATGTCGCGCGGCGAGATCGTGCGCGCCGGCGCCGACATGGAGGCCGACGGCGTGCGCGAGCTGATCGCCGTCTAGGAGCCTGGGCGGACGCCCCGTCAGGCCTTGCCGGCGGGCGTCTTGCGCGCCTTGCGCGGGCGCGTCTGTGGTTGCGGTCCGAGCTTGCGGTACACGGTGGCGCGGCTGACCCCGAGGGCGCGCGCGGCCTCGGCGACGTTGCCGCGCGCGGCGTCCACCGCCTGGCGCACCAGCGCGTCCTCGAGCTGCTGCAGCGACATGCGGCTGCGCGCCGCGGCCAGCGGCGCGCGCCCGTCGGCGCCGGCGCGGCGCGCGCGCAACTGCACCAGCAGGCCCGACCACAGCGGCAGCTCCATCGGCCCGGTGTCGAGAAGTTCGGAGGCCCGCGCATGCTCGAACAGGCGTTGCGGCGCCACCGCGAACACCTCCGACGCGTGCACGCGCGAGCCGACGCTGGCGAGCTGGGGCACGAGCCCGCGCGCAGTCCGGTTGGCGGCGCAGATCCAGGCGTCGGCGTCGAGCCCGAGCAGGGCGTCGGCGTCGCCGCCGAGTTCGTGCCCGGGCCAGTTCAGGCGCAGCACCAGCGCATGCCCGCCGCGCAGCACCAGCGCATTCTCGATGCGCCGTGCCGCCTGGGCCGCCAGGTCGGTGAGCTCCGGGCGCTCGGCGGCTTCGATGCCGGTGAGGTCGAGCATGCCCAGGCAGGCGCCGTCGGGGCCGAACAGCGGTGCTCCCGCGCAGCTGTAGACCGAGGTGTCCTGGTAGAAGTGTTCGCCGCGGTGCAGCCACACCGGGTGCAGTTCGCTCAGCGCGGCGCTGATCGCGCTGGTGCCGATGCTCGCCTCCGACAGGTCGACGCCGACGCGGGCGAGCGCGCGCGCCCGCCGGTCCGCGGTGTCGATGGCGCCGCGCACGTCGATCACCATGCCCTGCGCGTCGGTGAGGATCGCGAAATAGCGCGTGCGCGCGATCGCCCGCGCCAGTTCGTCGAGCAGCGGCGCCGCCACCTCGAGCAACACGTGGTTGCGCTCCTGGCTGGCGCGCTGGGCGCCCGGCGGCACGTAGTCGAACTCGACGCGCTCGTCGGGGCGCCGTCCGCGCTGCAGGCAGCGCCGCCACGAGCGCTCGATCCAGTCGCGTTGCGCACCGAGCACCGCGGCGGGAAGCTCCAGGCCCTCGGTCATCACCATGCGCCGGGCCTGGGCGATGCTCTGCAGGCGGCTGTCGCGGGGCAGGGCGGGTGCTGCGTGCATCGACGGTATCTCCTGGCGCGCTCGTCCGGTCGGTGCGGCCGTGCCGAGCATGGTGTTACAGGTGGCGCTCCGCTGGGGGCGCCCTTCAACGACTCATTGTTCTATTTTGAGAAATTTCACGCGGCCCGTGTTCAAACTTGGTGTTTTCCCTGAAGCGTATGCCTTGAGGTGCGCGGCGCCGGCTCCAACAATGTCCCTCGAACCAGTCCGCCGGGTGCGTCGCCCGGCGGTCCCACACACGAGGAGACCCGCGATGCAAGTCACGTTCACCGTCAACGGACGCCGGGCGTCGGTCGACGTTGCCCCCAACACGCTGCTGGTGCAGGCGCTGCGCGAGCACCTGCGCCTGACCGGGACCCACGTCGGCTGCGACACCGCGCAGTGCGGCGCCTGCACGGTGCTGCTCAACGGCAACGCCGTCAAGTCCTGCAACATGCTGGCGGCGCAGGCCGAAGGGGCCGAGATCACCACCATCGAAGGCCTGGCCGCGGCGGACGGCACGCTGCACCCGATGCAGGCCGCCTTCAAGGAGTGCCACGGCCTGCAATGCGGGTTCTGCACCCCGGGCATGGTGATGAGCGCGGTGGATCTGTGCAAAAAGTACCCCCAGGCCAGCGAGGCGGAGATCCGCGAACTCCTGGAAGGCAACCTGTGCCGCTGCACGGGTTACCACAACATCGTCAAGGCCGTGCAGAAGGGCCGCGAGTCGATGGCCGGCTCCTGAGCCCGGATCGCCGCACTCGCCATCACCGAACACCTGAGGAGACTCGACATGGGCGCATCCGATTTCGCCAAACTGCCGCACATCGGCGAGGCCGTCCGCCGCAAGGAGGACTACCGCTTTCTCACCGGCGGGGGCCAGTACACCGATGACATCAAGCTCGACGGCCAGCTGCAAGCGGTGTTCGTACGCTCGCCGTACGGCCACGCCGCGATCCGCTCCATCAACACCGAGGCCGCGCGCGGCGCGCCCGGCGTGATGGGCGTGTTCACCGGCGCCGACGTCGCGGCCGACAAGATCGCCGGGCTGCCCTGCGGCTGGCTGATCACCAGCACCGACGGCACGCCGATGAAGGAGCCGCCGCACCCGGTGCTCGCCGTCGGCAAGGTGCGCTATGTCGGCGACCATGTCGCGCTGGTCGTCGCCGAGACCCTGGAGCAGGCGCGCAACGCCGCCGAGATGGTCGAGGTCGATTACGAGGAACTGCCGGTGGTCACCACGGTGACCGACGCCGCCGCCGGCAAGGGCGTGGCGCTGCACGACGAGGCCCCCGACAACCACTGCTACAAGTGGGCGCTGGGCGACAAGGCCGCGGTGGACGCGGCGTTCGCCTCGGCGGCGCACGTGACCAGGCTGGACCTGGTGAACAACCGCCTGGTGCCCAATGCCATCGAGCCGCGCTCGGCCATCGGCAGCTACAACCGCGCGTCCGACGAGTACACGCTGTACGTGGCCAACCAGAATCCGCACGTCGAGCGCCTGCTCATGACGGCCTTCGTGATGGGCCTGCCGGAGCACAAGGTGCGCGTGATCGCGCCGGACGTCGGCGGCGGCTTCGGCTCGAAGATCTACCTGTACGCCGAGGACGTGGCGCTGACCTGGGCCTCGAAGAAGCTCGGCGGACGCCCGGTGAAGTGGACGGCCGACCGCACCGAGGCCTTCCTCAGCGACGCCCACGGCCGCGACCACGTCAGCCATGCCGAAATGGCGATGGACGCGCAGGGGCATTTCCTCGCCATGCGCGTGCACACCCACGCCGCGCTCGGCGCCTACCTGTCGACCTTCGCCACCGCGGTGCCGACCATCCTGTACGGCACGCTGCTGGCGGGCCAGTACAAGACCCCGCAGATCTACGTCGAGGTCGATGCCTGGTTCACCAACACCGCGCCGGTGGACGCCTACCGCGGCGCTGGCCGCCCGGAGGCGACCTACCTCGTGGAGCGCCTGGTATCGCGCTGCGGCTGGGAACTCGGCATCGGCCAGGACGAGATCCGCAAGCGCAATTTCATCGACAAGTGGCCTTACCAGACCCCGGTGGCGCTGCAGTACGACACCGGCGACTACATGGGGTGCATGACGCGCGCGCAGGAGCTGGCCGACGTCGCCGGCTTCGCCGCGCGTCGCGCGGCGAGCGAGGCCAAGGGGTTGCGGCGGGGCATCGGCTACTCCAGCTACATCGAGGCCTGCGGTCTCGCGCCCAGCAACATCGCCGGCGCCCTCGGCGCGCGCGCCGGTCTGTTCGAGTGCGGCGAGGTGCGCGTGCACCCGACCGGCAGCGTGACCGTGTTCACCGGTTCGCACAGCCACGGCCAGGGTCACGAGACGACCTTCGCGCAGGTCGTCGCGGCGCGCCTGGGCATCCCGGTGGAGAACGTCGACGTGGTGCACGGCGACACCGGGCGCATCCCGTTCGGCATGGGCACCTACGGTTCCCGCTCGATCAGCGTCGGCGGCGCCGCCATCATGCGCGCGCTCGACAAGATCGAGACCAAGGCGAAGAAGATCGCCGCCCACCTGCTGGAGGCGAGCGACGCCGACATCGAGTTCGAGGGCGGCAACTTCAGCGTCAAGGGCACCGACAAGTCGATCCCCTTCGCGCAGGTCGCGCTGACCGCCTACGTGCCGCACAACTACCCGCTGGACAAGCTGGAGCCCGGCCTGAACGAGACCGCGTTCTACGACCCGACCAACTTCACCTACCCGGCGGGCACGTACATCTGCGAGGTCGAGATCGACCCGGCCACCGGCGTGACGAAGGTCGACCGCTTCACCGCGGTGGACGACTTCGGCACCATCATCAACCCGATGATCGTCGAGGGGCAGGTGCACGGCGGTATCGCGCAGGGCGTCGGCCAGGCGCTGCTCGAGCAGTGCGTGTACGACCCGGCCAGCGGCCAGTTGCTGACGGCCTCGTTCAGCGACTACGCCATGCCGCGCGCCGACGACCTGCCGCAGCCCAAGCTCGACACCATCTGCACGCCCTGCGTGCACAACCCGCTGGGCACCAAGGGATGCGGCGAGGCCGGGGCCATCGGTTCGCCGCCGGCGGTGATCAACGCCGTGCTCGACGCGCTCGCCCCGCTCGGCGTGAAGGACTTCGACATGCCCGCCACGCCGATGCGTGTGTGGCAAGCCATCCGCCGCGCCCAAGCCTGAGGAGACCGACAACATGTATGCATTCCAACTGGAACGCGCCACCAGCGCCGCCGACGCGGCGCGCCATGCCGCCGCCGGCGCACGCCCGCTGGCCGGCGGCCAGACCCTGCTGGCCGCGATGAAGCTGCGCATCGCGCAGCCCGACGCGCTGGTCGATCTGGGCGGCGCCGCGGACCTGAGCGGCATCTCGCGCCAGGGCTCGAGCCTGCGCATCGGCGCCATGACCCGGCATGCCGCGGTCGCGGCCAGCGCCGAGGTGCGCCAGGCGATCCCCGCGCTGGCCGACCTCGCCGGACAGATCGGCGACCGCCAGGTGCGCGCGATGGGCACGCTCGGCGGATCCGTGGCCAACAACGATCCTGCCGCCTGCTATCCGAGCGCGGTGCTCGCGCTGGGCGCCACCGTGCACACGACCAGGCGCACGATCGCCGCCGACGATTTTTTCGTCGGCGTGTTCACGACCGCGCTGGAGGAGGGGGAGCTGATCACCGCGATCGACTTCCCGATCCCGCGTCGCGCCGCGTACATGAAGTTCCGCCAGCCGGCGTCGCGCTTCGCGCTGATCGGGGTGTTCGTGGCGCAGCGTGACGACGGCGTGCGCGTCGCCGTCACCGGCGGCGGCAGCGGCGTGTTCCGCCATGCCGGCCTGGAAAAGGCGCTTTCGGCCGGCTTCACGCCGCAGGCGGCCGCCGCGGTGCAGGTCGCCGCCGACGGGCTGGCCAGCGACCTGCACGCCACCGCCGAGTATCGGGCGAACCTGATCGGCGTGATGGCGCAGCGCGCCGTGGCGAAGGCGCTCGCCGCCTGAAGCCACGGGGTCTGGTAGTCTTTCCCGAGTGCGCGCGGCGCGCCGGTCCCAGCGCGGGGCCGGCGCGCCGCGTGGCCTTGCACCACAGCGATGAGCCAGAACTCCCCCGACACGATCGACGAGCTTGCCGCGGCATTGCAGCGCTGCGGCTACTATGCCGACCGCCGACTCGCCACGGCGGCCTTCCTGGCACTGCGCCTGCAGCGCCCGCTGCTGCTCGAAGGCGAGCCGGGCGTGGGCAAGACCGAGTTGGCGAAGGCGCTGGCCGAAGTGCTGGCCCGGCAACTGCTGCGCCTGCAGTGCTACGACGGCCTGGAACTGCGCGAGGCCCTGTACGAGTGGAACTACTCGGCGCAATTGCTGCACATGCGTGCCGCCGAAGGGCGGGCGCAGGCCGAGCAGATCGAGCGCGAGGTCTACCAGGAGCGCTACCTGATCCACCGCCCGCTGCTGCAGGCGCTGCAGGCGCCGGCGCCCGGCGCGGTGCTGCTGATCGACGAGGTGGATCGCGCCGACGAGCCCTTCGAGGCCTTCCTGCTGGAGTACCTGGGCGAATACCAGGTGAGCATCCCGGAACTCGGCACGGTGCGTGCCGCGGTGCCGCCGGTGACCATTCTCACCAGCAACCGCACGCGCGAACTCAACGACGCGGTGAAGCGGCGCTGTCTGTACCACTGGCTCGACTATCCGGATCGCGAGCGTGAACTGGCGATCGTGCGCGCGCAGGTGCCGCAGGCGCCCGACGAGCTGACGCGCCAGGTCGCCGAGTTCGTCTCGCGGGTGCGCGGCGCGCCCTACGCCGCCGGCTTCCAGCGCATGCCGGGCATCGCCGAGAGCGTGGAATGGGCGCGCGCGCTGGTCGCGCTGGATACCCTGAACCTCGATCCGGAGGTCGTGACCGACACCGCCGGCATCCTGTTCAAGCAGCGCGAGGACGTCGCCGCGCTGACCCGTGACCTGGCGTCCGAGCTGCTGGCGCCGGCGCCCGCCGAGTAGCCGAACGGCGCCGCACGCCGCGCGCGACCATGCTGCTGGGTGACGCACGCCAGGGCAAGTTGCTGGGCAACGTTTCCGGCTTCGCGCGTGCGCTGCGCCGCGCCGGCCTGCCGGTGGACGCCGCGCGCATCGCGCTGGCCGTCCAGGCCATGCAAAACGTCGGGCTGTCGCGGCGCGACGACCTGGAGGCGGCGCTGGAGGCGGTGCTCGTCGGCCGGGAGCGCGACCGCGGCGTGTTCCGCGAGCTGTTCGATGTCTTTTTCCGCGACCCGGCCGTCGCCTCCAAGCTGCTGGCGCAGATGCTTCCGAGCGCCGAGGGCAGGGCCGACCCGCCGCGCCAGCGTCCGCGCGTGCGCGAGGCGCTTGCCGCGCCGCGCAGCGCGCGCGATGCGCGCCAGCAGCCGGAGCAGGCGCTCGAGTTCGACGCCTGCATGTCGGCGAGCGCCAAGCGCCAGTTGCGCCACGCCGACTTCAACGCGCTGGGCGCGGCCGAGTACCAGTTGCTCGAGCGCCTGGCGCGCGAGGTGCCGCTGCCGCTGCCGCAGTTGCCGGGGCGGCGCCTGCGCGCCGGTTTGCGCGGCGCGCGTGCCGACTGGCCGCGCCTGCTGCGCCAGGCTGCCCGTTGCGGCGGCGAGTGCGTCGAACTGCCGCGCCTGCAGCGGCGTCGCGAGGCGCCGCCGCTGCTCGTGCTGGTCGACGTGTCGGGGTCGATGGAGCGCTACACGCGCCTGCTGCTGGCCTTCCTGCACGCCGCCACGCGCGGTCTGCGGCGGCGCGACGTGTTCGCCGTGGGCACCAGCCTGACCGATCTCACGCCGGCCTTCGGCCTGCCCGACGGCGACGACATGCTGGCCGCGGCGGCCGCCGCGGTCAGCGATTTCGCCGGCGGCACGCGCCTCGGCGAGTGCCTGGCCACGCTGCGTCAGCGGCATGCCCGGCGCCTCGTCGGTCGGCGCAGTCTGGTGCTGCTGATCAGCGACGGCCTGGACACCGGCGATGTGGCGCAGCTGCAGCAGGAACTGGCCTGGCTGCGGCGGCGCAGCCGGCGCGTGCTGTGGCTCAATCCGCTGCTGCGCTACGACGCCTACCAGCCGAGCGCGCGCGGCGCCGCCGCGCTGCACGCCGGTTGCGACGCCATGCTGGCGGTGCACAACCTGGCCAGCCTCGAGCAACTGGCCGCCAGCCTGGCCGCGCTGATGGCCGGGCGCTGAGTCGGGCGCCGCCCACACTCCTAGCAGGCTGTTGAAATACCGCAGGGGGCCGCGTTGGTGCAGAATCGGGATGATGGGCGTGCGCCGGATCTTGCGCGGGCTGGGCGCCCGCGCAAGATCCGGGGTGCGGCCAGCGCCCGATTCCGCACCAACCCTTCGGGCGCAGGCGCTGCGGGCGATCTGCGGCGTTGCCCAGGCAGGCCAGGCGCCCAGCCTGGCCTTGGCCTGGGCGCCTTGCAGCTCATCCCGCAGCGCCTGCGCGCGGCCCCCTGGGGTATTTCAACAGCCTGCTAGTGTCCGGGCTCCTGGGCCCGCGGCGGCCACGCCTGGTCGAGCTGGGACGGCTCGTCGACGTCGAGCAGCAGCCCCGGATCCTCGAGTTCCAGCCAGTGCAGCGCGCTGCGGTGCGCCTGCAGCACGCTGCGCGCGCCGCCATCCCCGCGCACGGCCAGCAGTTGGTCGCCGAAATCGCGCCCGAAGCCCACCGGGTGGCCGCGCAGGCCGCCGTGCGTGGGCACGACGATGGCGTCGGGTCGCAGCGCGTGCGCCACGGCGCGAATGCTCGACGGTTGCAGCGCCGGCATGTCGGCGAGCCCGATCAGCCAGCCGTCGGCCCGCGGCGTCTGCAGCACCCCCCAGGCGAGCGAGTGGCCCATGCCCCATTGGGCGTCGGCGCAGAACGTGCTGGCCACGTCCAGTTGCTGCAGCGCAGCGGCCAGTTCGCGTTCCTGCTCGGACGGCTCGCGCAGCACCACGAGCAGGCTGTCGAGCACGTCGTCGCGCGCCTGCAGCCAGCGCCGCACGCTGCGCAGCAGCAGGGGTTCGCCGTCGAGCATCGCGCGGCGTTTGTCGGCGCCGAAACGCCGCGAGCGTCCGGCGGCCAGCAGCAGGCCCTGGATCATGGCGCGATTGTCGGGTGGTGCGGGCGCGGCGGCAAGTCCGCGCGCCGAAACCGGCGCCGCGCGGCGCCGGATCGACGCGTCGACGGGCGGGCCGGCAGGCATAAGGACATGACGAATCGATGGTTGGGATTCGCGCGTAGCCTGCCTAGCATGCCTTCTCCGCCTCGCCCGCCGCGCATGCCATGCACTTCGCCACCCTGGCCGCCCTCGGCCTGCTCGCCGGAGCCCTGATCGGCGCCACCGGCGTCGGCGCGGGTTCGCTGATGACCCCGATGCTCATCGGGATCTTCCGCCTGCCGCTGCCCTTGGCCATCGGCACCGATCTGTGGTTCGCCGCCATCACCAAGTGCGGCGGCGCGCTGGCGCATTGGCGTCACGGGCACATCGAACGCGCGGTCGTGCTGCGCATGCTGGCAGGCAGCCTGCCGGCCAGCGTGTTCACATTGCTGCTGCTGCACCTGCTGGGTCTCGATCGCGCGTCGTTCCACGTGCTGGGTACGGCGCTCGGCGTGGCCCTGCTGCTCACCGCGGTGCTGATCGCCGGCCGCGCGGCCTGCGCGGCGTGGGCGCAGCGCCTGCAGGGGCGCCTGTCGGCGGCGACGCGCGGCCGGCTCGACACGCTGCTCGGCGCGTTGCTCGGCGTGCTGGTGACCCTCAGCTCGGTGGGAGCCGGTGCCATCGGCTCGAGCTGCATCGCGTTGCTGCACCCGCGCCTGCCGGCGCGCCGGCTCGTCGGCACCGACATCGCGCACGCCGTGCCCCTGACCCTGCTGGCCGGTTGCGGCCACGCGCTGCTCGGGCATGTGCAATGGCAGGTGCTGGGCGGCCTGCTGCTCGGCTCCATGCCGGGCATCTGGCTCGGCGCCAGGCTCAGCCGCCTGCTGCCCGAGCGCCTCACGCGTGCGCTGCTGGCGCTGACGCTGGCGGGCGCCGGCTGGCGCCTGCTCGTGCTCGCCTGAGCCCCGCCGGCTCAGCCTTTGCGCTGCGCCGCGTGCCGGTACAGGGTGCTGCGGTGTACGCCGAGGATGCGCGCGGCACGGCTGACATTGCCGTCGCAGGCGTCGAGTGCCGCCTGCATCGCCGCCTCGGTCAGGCTGCGCAGGTCGGCCTGCGCGGCGCCGTTGTCCGCGTCCGCGTGTGCCGGCGGCGGCGCCGGCTGCTGCGGCGCCGGCGCGGGGCGCTGCTGTCGCAGGCATTCGCGCACACCCGGCGGAAGGTCGGCCAGTTCCAGGCGCCGGCCCGGTTCACCCAGCGCGCGCAGCGTGCGGCAGACGCCGACCAGTTCACGCCAGTTGCCCGGCCAGGGGCAGCCGAGCATGGCCTCGCGCGCCTGCTGGCTCAGTTGCAGGTTGTGGCGCTCGAGCATGTGGTGCAGCAGCTCGGCGATGCGTTCGCGCCGGTCCGGCTGCTCGCGCAGCGCCGGCAGCTCGACGGTGAAATGCTGCAGGCGGTAGTAGAGGTCGGCGCGGAATCGACCCTCGGCGACGAGCTCGCCGAGCCTGCGGTGGGTGGCGCACACCAGCGCGAAATCGACCGACTGGGCCTGCGCGCCGCCCAGCGGACGCACCTCGCGGTCCTGCAGCACGCGCAGCAGCCGCGCCTGCAGCAGCAGCGGCATGTCGCCGATTTCGTCGAGGAACAGCACGCCGCCGTCGGCCTCGCGGATCAGCCCCGCCTGGCCGCGTCGGCGGGCGCCGGTGAAGGCGCCGGGTTCGTAGCCGAACAGCTCGGATTCGATCAGGGATTCCGGCACGGCCGCGCAGTTGACGGCCACGAAAGGCCCGCTCGCACGCGGGCCGGCCTGGTGCACCTGGCGCGCGAAGACTTCCTTGCCGACCCCCGACTCGCCGGTCACCAGCACCGGGATGCCCGCGGCCAGCACGCGTACCGCGCGCGACAACTGCAGATGGCGTGCGGCGTCGTCGATCACCGGCGGGGCGTCGTCGCCGGCCTCGATGGTGGCCTGCGGCGACACCCACTGCGGCGCGAACGCGCTCGGTGGCGGAACCGCGGCCGTGGCCTGCGTGGCCGTCGCGGTGGTGAGTGCCTCCAGCGTGCGTGGCAGGTTCGCGCGCTGCGAGCTGCGCACCCAGCACGCCGACCAGACCGCGAACCGCCCGGGCTGCAGCAGGTGGGGCTGCAGCTGCAGACGCGTGGGCGTCGGTCCGGACGCCGGCAGCGTGGTGAACAGATCCTCGACGTAGCGTTCGTAGAGCTGCTCGAAGCGCATGCCCAGCACGCGCAGCGCGGCCCGGTTGGCGCCGACCACGATGCCGTTGCGCACCCACAGCAGCGCCTCGCGGTGCGAGCCGATGAGCGCGGGATCGTGCGCGAAGCGCAGGATCTCGGTGTCGGGCGGCCAGGTGTCCAGCGCCAGCCGATGCTCGATCATCTGCCCCGCCATGCGCACCAGCGAGGAGGTCTGCGCCTGGATGCAGCGCGGGTCTCCCGAAACGTCGAGCACGCCCATGACATGTCCGTCGGGCGCCAGCAGCGGCGTCGCGGTGCAGCCGAGGGCGCTGTTCTGCTCCAGGTAATGCTGCAAGCCCAGCACGGTCACCGCCGAGGCGTCGGTGAGCGCGGTGCCGATGGCGTTGGTGCCGCGGCTGCCCTCGGACCAGTCGACGCCGGGCATCAGCGCCACGCGCTGTGCCTTGTTCATGAAGGAGTCGGAGCCGGCGGCGTCGAGAATCATGCCCTCGGGATCCGCCAGCAGCACGATGACCCGCGACGGAACCAGTGCCTCGGCCAGGGCCTCGAGCTCGGGCAGCGCATGGTGGCGAAGGCGCCCCTGCGCATCGCGGCGCGAGAACAGCTCGTGGTGCGGCAGCGGCTCGGGCGTGCCGGCGTCGCGCGCCGGAATGGTCGAGCAGCGCTTCCACGAGCGCGCGATGGACTCCGGCAGCAGCACCCCGGGGTCGCCGCCCTCGTCGAAAAAGCGCCGGCGCGCCAGATGCAACTGGTGCGACTGCGGCAGGCTCTGCGGCGCGGGCGCCGCTTCCGAGGGGCGAGGGTCTTGCATGATCTGTCTCCATGCCCGCTTCGTGTCAGGGTGGCGCGGGTTTGTTGTCCAGGCAGTGTCGCATTCGTTCGCCTGCTTGTCGACTGTCGCATCCTGCGTCATGCGACGCACCGCGCTGCCGGTCGGCATTGCGCGCGCTGCCGCGGGAAATCCCGTGTCGAGGGCGCAAGTCGTTGATGCAGAACGGCAAACCGTTCGGCATCGGGGATCGCGAAAGCTGGCACGTATCTTGATACCAGGAACATCGGCATGTCTTGCGGCCCGTCCTCCCCGGGTCCGCGGGCATGCCCTCGGGTGATCCATCGCGTACCTGCGGTGCAGGCCCCGGCCGCGCGCCGGACGCCGAGCCGCGTGCGCCGGAGCAGCCGAGTCGCTGCGGCGGTAGTGTGGTGATTGGCGGCCTCCCGGCCGCCATTTTTTTGCCCGCGCGGCCGGCGCGCTTCGCGCCGCAGGCGCCCTTCAGGCCAAAGACCCTACACGCCGTAATGGTTCTAATGCGAACTAATAATTGTTCGGCGGACATCGCAGTCAACCCGAATTCGTCAAGGCGGCTCAAGTCGCCGACTTGCGTCACAGACCCAGGATCAGCGCCGAGATGCCTTCGAGCAATCCCTATCTTCCCCTGGTGCGAGAACTGGTGCGGGCCTATCAGGCCTTCGAGCGCTATTCCGCGAGCCATGTCGTGTCGATGGGCCTGACGCCGGCGCAGTTCGACGTGGTCGCCACGCTGGGCAACACCGACGGCATGAATCCGAAAAGCCTCGGCGCACGCACCCTGATCACCAAGGGCACGCTGACCGGCGTGATCGATCGGCTGCTGGCGAAAGGCCTGGTGCGTCGCGACCCCGACCCGCAGGACGGGCGCGGCCAGATCGTGCGCCTGACCGACCAGGGGCAGGCGGTGTTCGAGCAGGTGTTCCCCGCGCACGGACGGCATTTGCGCGAAGTGTTCGACCGCATCGCGGCGGCCGACCTGGCGCATGCCGAGGCTGCGCTGCGTGCCATTCGCGGCGCTTTCGAAGATGCCGCGAGCGCCTCCGCTTCCATCCCCGCATCCCGCTGACACCACGCCCCAGGAGAACCACGCATGTCGCAGAACCCCGATTCCCCAGGCCGCGCGACGCGGCCCGCGGCGCGCTACACCGGGCCGGCGATGCTGCTGCACTGGCTGATCGCCGTGCTCATCTTCGGCCTGTTTCCGGTCGGCCTGTACATGAGCGATCTCGCGCTGTCGCCACGCAAGCTCGAACTGTATGCCTGGCACAAATGGTTCGGGCTGACCGTGCTGCTGCTGGTGGTGCTGCGGGTGCTGTGGCGCCTCACGCATCGGCCGCCGCCGCTGCCCGATTCGGTGCCGCGCTGGCAGGCGCACGCGGCCGAGGCGTTGCACAAGCTGCTCTACCTGCTGATCGTGGCGATTCCGCTGTCCGGCTGGGCGCTGAGCTCGGCGGCCGGCGTGCAGGTGGTGTGGTGGGGCGTGCTGCCGCTGCCCAACCTGCTGGCGCCCGACCATGCGCTGGCGCACCGGCTGGCGGAGCTGCACGAAACCCTGAACTTCACCATGGCGGCGGTGGTCGCCGCGCACGTCGGTGCTGCGCTCAAGCACCAGTTCGTGGATCGTGACGGCGTGCTGCTGCGCATGCTTCCGCGCATTTTCAAGGAGTGATTCCATGTCGTTTGCGTTGAGCCTTCCGCGCCGTGCCACGGCGCGCATCCTGGGTGGCCTGGTCGCGGCCTGCGCGCTGGCGGGCGCCGCCCACGCGGGCACCGTCTACAGCCACGTGCAGCCCGGCGCGCAGGTTTCGTTCCAGGCCACGCAGATGGGCGTGGCCATGAAAGGCCACTTCGCCAAGGTCGAGGCCCGCGTGCAGTTCGCGCCGCAGCAGTTGCAGCGCAGCCATGTCGAGGTCGCGGTGCAGGCGGCCAGCATCGACGCCGGCAGTGCGCAGACCAATGCGCTGCTGCAGGGCGTCGACTGGCTGGATGCCAAGGCCTTCGCGCAGGCACGCTTCGTGTCCAGCGGCTTCACCGCGGCAGGCCCGGGGCGCTACTGGGTCAGCGGCGACTTCAGCGTGCGCGGGCACACGCACAAGCTGCGCGTGCTGGTCACCACCCACGCCGTCGGCGCGGCGCTGGCCATGGACGCCCACTTCACGCTCGACCGCAGCAGCTACGGCCTCGGCGCTGGCAGCTGGGCCGACACCGGCGTGGTCGCCGCCGCGATCCCGGTGCACGTGCATCTGCTGGTCGCACCCTGACTCCGCCCCGTCCGGGGCGCATCTCCCGCGCGGCCGTCCCGGCCGCATGTCCCGCAAGCCTGGCTTGCATCCGATTGTTGAAGGAAGCGTTGTATGAAAAGCCTCACCCGCCTGAGTCTCGCGCTGGGCGCCGGCGTGCTGTCGCTGGGCGCGCTGGCCACGCCTGCCGCGGTCGCCGCCACGTCCACCCCGGCTCCGAAGGTCCAGCCCTACGGCCACCTGCATGCCGCCGCCGCGGGCAGCTACGCGGTCGACCCGGACCACTCCGGAGTCCAGTTCACCATCGGGCATGCCGGCATCGGCATGTTCACCGGGGTGTTCAGCAAGATCACCGGCAGCTACACCTTCGATCCCCGCCACCCCGCCGCCAGCAAGGCCGACATCACCATTCCGGTCGACAGCCTGGCGACCTTCCTGGCGCCGCGCGACAAGGATCTGCTCGGCGCCGAATTCTTCGATGCCGCGAAGTTCCCCGACATGCACTTCGTCAGCACGCGCTACGTGCCGCACGGCCGTCGCGGCGGCGTGCTGCGCGGCGACCTCACGCTGCACGGCGTGACGCGGCCGGTGGCCTTCCGCGTGCGCCTGATCGGTGCCGGCGAGGTGTCGTACCTGCCGAAGCCCTGGGGCGGCTTTCTGAGCGGCTTTGTCGCCACCACGGTGATCGATCGCACGGCCTTCGGCATCGACGCCTTCTCCGGCGGCATCGGGCACATGGTGCGCGTGCGCGTGGAAATCGAAGGCGTGCGCAAGAGCTCCTGATGCGCCCCGGGCGCGGTCCGCGACGCCATGCGGCGCGCGGCCGTACCCGGCAGAATGTCCGGCATTGAAACCACCAAGGAGTACCACGTCATGAAGCTGTATTTCGCTCCCGGGGCCTGCTCGCTGTCCCCGCACATCGTGCTGCACGAACTCGGCCTGGACGCGCAGACGGTGCAGGTCGACCTCGGGGCCAAGACCATCGCGGGCGGCGGGGATTTTCGCGAAGTGAATGCCAAGGGCTACGTGCCGGTGCTGGAACTGGATGACGGCACCCGGCTCACCGAGGGCCCGGCGATCGTGCAATACCTGGCCGACCGCAAGCCGGAGGCGGGCCTCGCGCCGGCCAATGGCACGATCCAGCGCTACCAGTTGCAGGAGTGGCTGAATTTCATCTCCACCGAATTGCACAAGCAGTTCAGTCCGCTGTTCAACCCGCAGATGCCGGATTCCGTGAAGGAGCAGCAGCGCCAGCGACTGCAGGGCCGCTTCGACTACCTGGCGGGGATCCTGTCGCGGCAGGACTACCTGATGGGCGCGAACTTCTCGGTCGCCGACGCCTACCTGTTCACGGTGCTGACATGGCCGGCCTACATCGGCATGGACCTGGCGCCGTGGCCGGCGTTGCAGGCGTACCTGCAGCGCGTGTCGCAACGTCCGGCGGTGGCGGCCACGCTGGCGGCCGAGCGCAGCGCGAAGAAGGGCTGAGCGGCAGGGCTGAGCGGCAGGGCTGAGCGGCAGGGCTGAGCGGTCCGAGCCCCCAACGCGCGCGTCGGCCGCGGCGCGCGCCTTTCGATGGATTCCCAGAGGTGCCCCGAGATGCCGCGCATGCCCGCCGTGTTCGTGTCCCATGGTTCGCCGATGCTGCCTCTCGAGCCGGGCGCCGCCGGGCCGATGCTGCAGCAACTCGGCGACGAACTGCAGCGCCTGCACCCGCGCGCGGTGCTCGTGCTGTCGCCGCACTGGATGACCCGCGGCGTGGCGGTGGGCGCGCACCCGCACCCACCGACCCTGCACGATTTCCATGGCTTCGATCCGGCCCTGCGCGAACTGCGCTACCCGGTCGCCGGGGATCCGGCGCTGGCCGCGGCGATCGCGCAGTCGCTGCGCGACGCCGGGCTGCCGGCCGCGCTGGATACGCAGCGCGGGCTCGATCACGGGGCGTGGGTTCCGCTGCTGCTGATGTTCCGCGAGGCCGGCGTGCCGGTGATCCCGCTGTCCATGCCGTGGCCCCTCGACGCCGGCGCGGCGTGGCGTCTCGGGCGCCTGCTCGCACCGTGGCGCGCGCAGGGCCTGCTGCTGCTGGGCAGCGGCAGCCTCACCCACAATCTGCATGAATTCCGCCCCGGCGCCACGGTGGACGATGCGGCCGAGCCGTACGTGCTGGAATTCGCCGCGTGGGTGCGCGAAGCGCTCGAGCGCGGCGACGTCGAGGCGCTGCTCGCCTGGGAGCAGCGTGCGCCGCATGCGCGGCGCGCGCATCCGACGCCGGAGCATCTGCTGCCGCTGCACTGGGCGCTGGGCGCCGCGGGCGACGGCTGCGCCGCGCGGTGGAGGTCGGCCGGCGTGCATTACGGCATGCTGAGCATGGACGCGTGGACCCTGTCCTGACGCCGGCGCGCGCACAATGCGGCGGGTACGCAGCCCGACTTCCTGGAGACACGCCGACGATGACGTCCGATGCGCTCGTGATCGCCCGCCCCGCGGGGCCGCCGCAGCAACTGCTGCTGCTGTTCCACGGCGTCGGCGCCGACGAACACGACCTGCTGCCGCTGGGCCGCCAGCTGGCCGCCGAGTTTGCGCAGGCCTGCGTGCTCAGCGTGCGCGCCCCGCAGGCCTGCGATGGCGGCCGCGGCTACCAGTGGTTCGCGGTGCGCGACACCGATGAGCAACGGCGCATCGAGCGCGTCGCGCAGGCCCTGCCGGGGTTTCTCGACACGGTGCGCCACTGGCAGCGCGAGACCGGCGCCTCGGTCGCGCAGACCGCGCTCGTCGGCTTCTCGCAGGGCGGCATCATGGCCCTGGAGGCGACGCGCGACCGCGAAGCGCCCGCCGGCCGCGTGGCCAGCATCGGCGGGCGCTTCGCGCAATTGCCGCGGCGCGCCACCCCCGGCACCACGCTGCACCTGCTGCACGGCAAGCGCGATCCGGTGATGCCCTACGCCCTGACGCTGCAGGCGGCCGAGCACATGCTGCGCCTGGGCGCCGACATCACCGCCGACGTGCTGCCGTTCGTCGGTCACGAGGCCGACACGCGCATGGCCGACTGCCTGGTGCGACGCCTGCGCACCTACGTGCCCCTGCGCATCTGGCGCGAGGCGCTGGCGAGCGACCCCGGAAGCCCGGACACGCCACGCCACTGAGCGGCGCGGCTCAGCGCGGCGCCCAGGGGGCCGGTTGCTTGGCGAGAAAGGCGGCGAAGCCCTGGCGTGCCTCGTCGGTGCCGCGCACGCGGCTGATGGTGCGCGCCGTGAGATCGACCACCTCGTCGCTCACCGGCCCGACCTGCAGCTCGGCGAACAGCTGCTTGATCTCGCGTTGCGCCTGCGGCCCCCCCTGCAGCAGTTCGGTGCTCACGTGATCCACCGCGGCGTCCAGCGCGTCGGCGCCGACGACCTCGTGCACGAGGCCCATCGCGAGGGCCTCCGCGGCGCCGATGCGTCGCATGGTCAGTGCCAGGCGCCGTGCCTGGCGGCGCCCGACGGCGTTGGTCACGTACGGTCCGATGACCGCGGGCAGGATGCCGAAGCGCGCCTCGCTGACCGCGAAACTCGCCGATTCCGCGGCCACCGCCACGTCGCAGGCGCAGGCCAGGCCGACGCCGCCGCCCAGCGCCGCGCCCTGGATGCGCGCCACCGTCGGCTTGGGCAGCGTGTCGATGCGGCGCAGCATGGCGGCGAAGCGGCGGGCGTCCGCCAGGTTCCACGCCTCGTCGGCCTGGCTGGCGCGCTGCATCCACTGCAGGTCGGCGCCGGCGCTGAAGTGCCGGCCCTCGCCGGACAGCACGACCACGCGCACGGCGTCGTCGTCGGCGAGCGCGGCGAAGGCCTGGTCGAGTTCGCCGATCATGATCTCGTCGAAGGCGTTGAACACCTGCGGTCGGGTCATGCGCACCTCGGCGACGCCGGCGGCACGTTGCAGGATGGACAGGGTCTGGGGCATGGGAAAACTCCGGGAAGCGATTCGGCGACGCCCGCGGCGTCGGCTCGGTCAGTCGATGTGCAGGGTTTCGCGAACCAGCGAGCGCAAGGCCAGGAAGGTCGGCTGCAGCGCCTGCGCACTGGTGTCCAGCGCGAACTCGGCCTTGGCGTAGAAGGGCTCGCGCCCGGCGAGAATGGTGCGCAGGTCGGCCATCGCCTCGGCGCTGGCGGCCATCGGGCGCATGTCGCCCTGCGCGATCACGCGCTGCATGTGGTCCTGCGGCGAGGCCTTCAGCCAGATCGTCGTGCAGTGCGCCAGCAGCAGGTTGAAGGTGGCGGGCTCGGACACCAGGCCGCCGGGCGTGGCGATCACCGCCTCGGTGTACAGCTGGACGGTCTCCTCCAGCGCGCGGCGCTCGTAGCGCCGATAGGCGTTCATGCCGTACAGCGACTGGATCTCGGCCACGCTGCAGCCGGCGAACTGCTCGATCTCGCGGCTGAGTTCGACAAAGGCGAAACCCAGGTCCTCGGCCAGCATGCGTCCCAGCGTGGTCTTGCCGGCGCCGCGCAGTCCGATCAGCGCCACGCGCGCGCTGCGCGCGGCGTTGTCGCCGCCGGTGCCGAGCATCTCGCCGATGGTCGCGCGTACCCGCTTCAGCGTGGCTTCGTCGCGGTGTTCGAGCAACTCGCGGATCAGCAACCATTCCGGCGACGATGCGGTGATGTCGCCCAGCAGCTCGGCCAGCGAGCACTGCAGCGCCCGCGCCACCTGCAACAGCACCAGCACCGAGGCATTGCCGACTCCGCCCTCGAGGTTGGCGAGGTGGCGTTCGGAGACCTCCGAGGCCAGCGCCACCGCCTTGCGCGTAAGCCCGCGGCGCGCGCGCAGCGCCCGCACGCGCTCGCCCAGCGCGACCAGGAAGGGGTGGCGCGGCGGGGCTCCCGGGCGCGCCGCGCGGCTTGCCGCGCCGGTGTCCGGCATGGTCGGATTCTGCAATATAGTGCTTGACATGTAGGAAAGGGAATTCTACATTGGTGGACGCACGATACTGCATATCGTGGCGCAGGACAACCTCCCGGGAAAGACCATGTCGCCTCTGCTTGCCTTGCATCAAGCCGTTTCCGAGTTGACCGCCGCAATTGCCGGGCAAGCCTTGGACGATGCGCTGGAAAATCGTCTGAACGCGGAATTTGGCGTGGATAGCGGGCTCTACGCCCGGCTGCGCGCGGCCTGTGAGCAGGGCGTCGCGAAAGGCGCGCTGTGCCGGCGCGAGGCTGCCGGCATTCGCTACGGGCGGGCGTTCCAGCCCGAGGCCGCGCTGCAGGGTTTTTCCGTGGATGTCGTGCATATGCAAGACATTGCAGGTCCGCATCATGTACACCCCACCGGAGAGATCGACCTGGTGATGCCCCTCGACGCCGCGGCGCGTTTCGACGGTCATGGTGCGGGCTGGGTGGTGTACGCGCCAGGCAGCGCCCATCGCCCGACCGTCAGCCAGGGGCGCGCGCTGGTGCTGTACCTGCTTCCCCAGGGCGAGATTCGCTTCGGCTGACACGCGGCACATGGCGCGGCGGCTTGATCCGGGCATGGCAAGTCGTCGCGGCACCCGCGCTCGGAGCTTGCGGCAAACGTTATAGTTCTGCTCCAGCGAGGCCTCACCGTGCCTCGGAATGCGACGAATCATGGCGGAACATTTCGTGGGCGGGAGCTTTTGTTTCAGGTCGGCGCTTGCCTGCTGTGCGCTGGCGCTGGCCGCAGCGGCGCCCAGCGCGCGGGCGGCGCTGGGCCAGCCGGCCTCCAGTGCGCTGGCGGATGGCCGGCCCGTGGCGGCACAGGCCCTGCGTGCCGGCGGCGCCTCGCAAGTCACCGAGACCACCGTGGTCGATGCCACCGGCGTGACCCTGCACGAATACTCGGGGGCCGACGGCGTGGTGTTCGCGATCGCCTGGGCGGGCGGCACCATTCCCGACCTGCAGCAAGTGCTGGGAAGCTATTTCCCGGCCTATCGCGCGTGGCGCGAGGCCCATCCGGCGCCTTCCTATCGCTCCCCGGTGCGCGTGCGTTCGCCGCAGATCGTCGCGCATGCGGCGGGGCACATGCGCGCCTACGCCGGCTCGGCCTACGTGCCGGCGCTGGTTCCCGCCGGCGTCGACCTGGCGTCGCTGGGAGTGCAGCCGTGACGCGCGCCCGTGGTCTGCGCGCGTTGGGCCTGGCCGCCGCGGCGCTGCTGGCGCTTGCGGTTTCCGGCTGCGGCGGTGGTGGCGGCGGCAGCAGCGCGCCGCCCGCGCCGTCCGCGCCGCCGCTGGTGGGTGCGAACCAGCTGCTCGTGACCATCGAGAACAACCCGGCCGTCACGGCCGTCGCGCCGACCGTGGCGACCGTCAACATTCCCTATGTCACGGTCACCGTCTGCAATGCCTCGGCCCAGTGCACGAGCATCGACCACGTGGTGCTCGACACCGGCTCGTACGGCCTGCGGCTGCTGCAAAGCGCGCTCGGCGGCCTGAGCCTGCCCGCGGATTCGACCGGCGCGGGCGACGCGCTCGGCGAATGCGCCAGGTTCCTCGGCGGCTACATCTGGGGCAGCGTCGCCCACGCCACGCTGCGACTGGCCGGAGAGACCACGGCTTCGCTGCCCGTGCAGGTCATCGCGCCCAGCGGCTTTCCCGCCGCGCCCAGTACTTGCGCCAGCCTCGGCACCGATGTCGGTACCCTCACGGGACTGCAGGGCAACGGCCTGCTCGGAGTCGGGCATTTCGTGCACGACAGCGGCAGCTACTACGCCTGCACGGCGAGCGGCTGCACCGAGCTGCAGCCGCAGCCGGCGACGGATTCGAGCGTGCGTGTGTCCAATCCCGTGCCTTTTCTGCAAAGTGGTGACAACAACGGCGTGGTGTTGCAGATGCCCGCGGTGCCCAGCGGCGGCGCCGGCATCACCTACGGCACCCTCAGCCTCGGGGTAGGCACCCAGTCCGACAACGACGTGACCGGCTTTTCCGTGATCCCCGCAGACGCCGGGGGCAATCTCACGGTGAGCATGAGCCTGAACGGCAGCACCTATTCCTACCCGGGCTCCTTTCTCGACAGCGGCTCGAATTTCTATTTCGCGCCGCTGAGCGGCGTGGTGCCGGTCGACAGCAGCGGGCACTTCGTGCCGCCGACCCCGCTCGATCTGCCGATCACGCTGTCGGCGTCGGCCGGGGCTGCCTACGCGGCCTCGCTGGGCACGCACATGCTCATCGGCAATTACGCCGCCATGGACTTTTCACAGTACGTCGCGTTCGACAACATCGGCGTGGCCAACGGCGCGCCGACGCCGGTGACTCCCGGCACCATCTTCGACCTCGGCATGCCGTATTTCTACGGACGCAGCGTCGCCTACGTGATCAACAACATGTCGAGTCCGCTGGGCAGCGGGCCGCTGTACGCCATTCATTGAGGCGGCCCGGACAACCGGCGCAGCGCGCGCGACTGCGCGCGCGCCACGACATGGCCCTGCGCGGCGGCGCGATGCAGCCACATCAGCGCCAGATCCGCGTCCCGATCCACCCCCAGGCCGTGCAGGTGACAGTGGCTGAGCCAATGCATGGCGTCGGCGTGCTGCTGCTGCGCCGCCTCCTGCAGCAGGCTGACGGCGCCGGCGGTGCGTCCCTGGTGCAGCAGTTGGGTGCCCAGGCAGGCGAGCGCGTCGGCATCGCCGGAATCGGCGTCCAGCACGAGGCGCAGCCAGGCCTGTCGCTGTGTCGGCGCGGCAGGCGCGGCAGGCTCGGCGAGCATGTCGAGCACCTGCTCCAGGCAGACCAGGGCGCGCCCGGCGGCGTCGCTGCCGACCAGGCGCAGCGTGCCGTCGTCGCACCAGCGGCGCACCGTGCGTTCGCTGCGCCCCAGAACCAGCGACGCCATGCGTCGCGTGCATGCATGCATGTTCAATCCCGTTTTCCCAGGCGCTGCGAGCGGGCGCCGTGTCCAGGTATTTTGCCCTGACACGTCCACGTCTGGCCAGGCTTTCGGGTGGACATGGCTGCAGCCATGGCCGCGCGCCACGCTGGACAAGCCCCGGCACACCCGCGGCTTCCCCGGAACAGGGGGGGTCGAAGGCCATTTTCGGGGTTGGCACGGCGATTGCTTGAGTAGGGTGACCCCGGCAGGGGTTGACGTCGACCCGGCTGCGGCCGGTCTCGAACACCGGTGCAACATGCGAGACCCGCCGCCGGCCCTGAACCATCTGTCTGAATCAAGGATCTGCACATGAAAAAGCAACTGCAACAAGGCTTCACGCTGATCGAATTGATGATCGTCGTGGCCATCATCGGTATCCTGGCCGCCATCGCCATCCCCGCCTACCAGAACTACACCATCCGCGCCCAGGTGTCGGAAGGCCTGTCGCTGGCCGACGGCGCGAAGACGGCGTTCTCCGAGTACTACTCCAACCGCGGCGCGTTCCCGCCTGCCAACTCGTCGGCCGGCCTGGCCACCGACACCCTGATCACCGGCAACTACGTGACCAGCGTGGATGCAGCCGGCGGCGGCACCCTCGGCCAGATCCTGATCACCTACGGCAACAAGGCCAACACCGCCATCAACGGCAAGACCCTGATTCTGTCGGCGAAGACCAGCAGCGGTTCCATCCAGTGGACCTGCAAGGCCGGTACCATTTCCTCGAACTACCTGCCGTCTTCCTGCACCTGATCATCTCCTGAGTGTGTGTCTTGAGAACCCGCCCACCGGCGGGTTTTTTCTTGAAGCCACAGTGCGTTAACCCGACGTTAGCGGAGTCCTGCCATGCGCACCCGGTCGCGCGGATTCACCCTGATCGAGTTGATGATCGTGGTCGCGATCATCGGCATTCTCGCGGCAATCGCGATTCCGGCCTACTCCACCTACACCGTTCGCGCACAGGTGTCGGAAGGCCTGAGCCTCGCCGACGGCTACAAGACCGTGCTCTGGGACTACTACTCCCAGCATGGCTCGTTCCCGCCCAGCAACCGCTCGGCGAACGCTCCTTCGCCCACGTCGATCGTCGGCAATTACGTCGAATCCGTGGACATCTCCGGCGGGCTGATCAAGATCCTGTACGGCAACCGCGCGAATGCGGCGATCTCGGGCAAGATCCTCGAGTTGTCGGGGGCGGCCAGCAGCAGCGCGTCCCTGGTGTGGATCTGCAAGCCCAGCACGGTGCCGCCGGCCTACCTGCCCAGCTCCTGCCAGCCCTGACAGCGCAGCGGCGCGTCAACCGGCGCCACCATGGCCTGCCAGGTGCGCCTGCAGGATCTGCCGGCACGCCGCCAGCTTGAGGCGGCCCGGGCCGAGCCCTGCGGCCAGCTGGGCGCAGGCCAGCCGCGTGGCGTCGAGATGCTGGCAGGCCAGGCCGGCGCCGCGCAGGCGATGCTGCTCGCGTTGCAGCGCCTGATGCGCCTGATGCGCCAGTTTCGCCGGCACGCTCGGCTCGCGCAGCGCGGCGTCGAGCAATCGCTGCGCCTGCTGCAGCGCCTCGCGATCCATGGCGGGCGCGTCGGGCGACGCGTCAGTCATGTCGCCTGCGCTCCACGAACAGCGCGTTGCCCGGCAGGCGCTTGGCGGCGCGCTTGAGTTCCGCGAGCACGTTCGCCACCTCGCGGTGGGAGTCGAAGCGCTGCGGATCGACCGGCAGCGCCCCGATGGACAGCGAGGGCACGGGGAAGAACATGGCCTCGCCACGCCGGTTGTCCGCCCAGTAGCCGCCCTGTTCGAGCACCGCCGGCTCGAAGAACTGCGCCACCCCTTGCTCGAAGGCATCGAGCACGCCCCGCAATTCCTGCTCCCAGTCCGCCGAGCACGACAGCACGACAAAATCGTCGCCGCCGACATGCCCGAGGAAATGCCTGCCCAGCGGCATGCGCGCACGCAGCAGATCGGAGAGCATGAGAATGATCTCGTCGCCCATGCGATAGCCGAACTTGTCGTTGAAGGGCTTGAAATGGTCGATGTCGGCGTAGGCGGCGGCGAAGGCGCGATCCTCGTGCAGCCAGCGATCGATGCAATCGTTGATCGGGACATTGCCCGGCAGCAGCGTGAGGGGGTTGGCGTAGCGCGCCGCCTGCACCTGGAATTCGGTGACCAGGCGCAGCAGGTCGCCGACCAGCAGCAGGCCGCGGTAGAGTCCGCCCTCGCTCACCAGCACGCCCTCGGTGGCGTGTCGATAGCTGGAATCGGCGATCAGGCTGCTGGCCTGCTGCAGGCTGGCCTTGGCGTCCAGGCGCAGCACGTCGCCGCTCATCACCAGGGTGCACGGCTTGTTGCCGAAAAGGTCGCGCACATGGGGGCGGAACAGGCGGTCCGCGACGACGTAGCGATTGATGATGCCCAGCGCGCGTCCCGCGCCGTCGACCACCGGCACCGAGGTCAGGTCGGGGTTCTGCTCGAGCATGCGCAGGACCTGGTCCAGCTTGGTCTGCGGCTGCACCGGCTCGATCTGCCGCGCCAGACCCAGCACCGACTGCTCGATGCTGCCGCGGCTGGCCAGCGCGTGCAGGGTCGGTTGCGCCTGTCCCAGCAAGTCGCGCAGGGCCTCGCTCGGCGCGGGCTGCGGCTGTGCTGTCGGGCGCGCGATGAAATAGCCTTGCGCCATGCCGATGCCGAGTTCGCGCAGGGTCAGCAGGTCACGCTCGGCCTCCACGCCCTCGGCCACGACCACCGACTGGCTGGCCTCGGCCAGCAGCAGCATGGAGCGCACGAACGCCGTCTTGAAGGGGTCGCTGGCCAGGTCCTCGGTGTAGGCGCGATCGATCTTGAGATAGCGCGGGCGCAGCCTTTTCCACAAGGCAAAGCGTCCGAAGCCCTGGCCGAGGTCGTCGAGCGCCAGCCCGTAGCCGAGTTCGCGCAGGAATTGCGCGGCCTGGAAGGCCTCGGCATGCTCGGTGAGGGCGTCCGACTCGAGCAGTTCGAGCACCAGGCGCGACGGCGCCAGGCCCTGTTCCTGCAACCAGCGCAGCGTGGGCTCGCGGGTCAGCCAGCCCGATTCGAGCAGGGCCTCGGAAACATTGATGAAAAGGTTTCCGGCCAGGCCTCGGCGGGCGAAGGCCTCGACACTCGTCTGCGCGCACAGACGGTCCAGCGCGGCCACGCTGTCGCTTTGGCGCGCGCAATGAAACAACCGATCCGGGGGTTCCAGCGGACTGCCCGCGGGGCCGCGGATCAGCGCCTCAAACCCATGGAAAGTCCTATTTCGCAAGTCCATCACGGGTTGAAATTCCGTGCGAAGCTCGCCGTTCTGCAAGATGCTCTGAAACAGCTCGAGCTCCTCCGTGCCGTCGCCGGCGGGTTCGGGGGGGAGTGTGGCGATGGCGGCCATGGCAACGGCGACAGAAGGGGGAGATTGCCTGTTTCTACCCAGAAACCATGACAGATTCGCGACATCACGAAGGCTCATGCCTGGATCCCGCCCGGCCTCGCGGCCGGCGCCATGGTCGCGAACGGCGTGATGCCGGACAACGGCGGCATGCGCCAGCTGCGCAGCCAGTCCGGGATCTGCGGCGCCGGCAGCGGCCGCGAGATGGCGTGACCCTGCCCGTAGTCGGCCTGCAGGTACTGCGCGTACTCGAGCAGGATCTGGGTTTCCAGGCCCTCGATGGTGATGCGCAGGTCCAGGCGTCTGGCGAGATCGACGAGTCCGGTGACCAGCGGCACCGCGCGCGGATTGTTGGTGACGATGCCGTACACCAGCCCCTGATCGACCTTCACCATGTCCATCGGCAGGCTGTTGAGCCGCAGCAGGCTGCTGTAGCCCGCGCCGAGGTCGTCGAGCGCCAGACGCACGCCGAAGGCGCGCAGCTGCTCGGTGCTCTGGCGCATGGTGTCGTGGCTGGCGACATCCGGATCCTCGAGGATCTCCAGACTCAGGCGGCACGGGTCGACCTGCTGGCGCAGCAGCGCCGCGCGCACCCACGACGCGCATTCGGCATTGCGCAGCGTCGATGGCGGCAGGTTCAGCGCCAGCTCCAGGTACACCCCCTCGCGCTCCCAGGCCTTGAGCGCCATCAGCGACAGGCGCAGCCCCTCGAGGAACAGGCGGTCGAGTTCGTACTGGCCGAGCACCGGCAGGAAGCGCGCCGGAGAGACCTGGGTCTGCGCGTCGAGCTGCAGGCGCGCCAGCGCCTCGACACGCGTGCAGGCGCGTCGTCGCAGATCCACGATGGGCTGCATGAGCATGCACAGGCCGCCCGTGAACAGGCGCTGGCGCCAGCGCGCGCGCTCGTCCGCCGCGACGGCCGGCAGCGCCACCTGCTCGCCGACACGACCGATTTCGCTGGCCACCAGGAAGCACAGCGAATCGAGTGCGTGGCGCATCAGCGGGGTCGAGAACTGTCCGGGCAGCCGGCCGTACAGCTTGAGCACCGCCAGCACATGGCCGGCGCCGTCGAGCACCGGAACCGCCGCGGCGCTGCGAATGTCGTGTTCCAGCAGGCGCCGCGCCCAGGCCTGGCCGTGGCGGGCGCCGCGCAGGATGTCCGGCGCCCGCTCCGGGCTTGCGCTGAGCCAGCAGCGCTCGACCGAGTTGTCTTCGTTCGGCGCGGCCTGCGGCATGCCGCGTCGCGCCTGCGGATGCATCCACGCCTCGTGGCGCGGGCCCTGCGCCTCGAGCACGAACGCGCCCTGCGCGTCCTGGGTGTAGATCGCGCATGACTCCATGAACGGCAGGCGCTGCAGCGCCTGCACCACGGCGTCGAGCAGGTCGGCCCGCCGCCGCGTCGCCTGCATGGCCACGGTGGAATCGTGCAGGCCGCGCAGCAGTTCGTCATGGATCTGCTCGGCGCCCTCGTGCTGGTAGGTGATGTCCGCTTCCATGCGGCGCAACAGGATGCCGAAGTACAGCATGCGTTCGCTGACCCGCGCCGGGATGCGCTGGGCGATGTCCGCGACGGACTGGTAGAGGTGACTCATCGCCTGCATGCCGACCTGCGCGGGCAGGCCCATCGCCGCCTGCAGGCGCCCCAGCAGCGCCGCCTGCTCGCGATGCCGCGCCTGTTGCAACTGCGGCGTCAGCAACAGCTCCACGTGCCGGCCGAGGTCGGGCAGCAGTTGCAGCGCGGCCTGCGGCGGCAGCTCGGACGCATGCTCGGTGGCGCGGCGCGCACACAGGCGCGCGAGGAATTCGGCGCTGAGGCGCTGCGTGTGCTGGCCGAGGAAGCGCTGCAGCCAGGCCATCTTGTCGGCGGCTTCGGCACCGTAGGCGTCGGCGTGCTCGTTGCGCCGCGACAGTTCGCGCTCGACACGGCTGAACACCGCGGCTTCCGCCAGCCCCAGCAGGCTGGACGCGCTGTGGGTGTCCTGCGGATACAGCGCGCACCCCACCGAGGCCGAGAGCTTGCGCGTGGCGTCGTGCGCGACGACGAAGGGCTCGCGCAGCGCCTTGATCATCTGCTCCACGGTGGCGCGCCATTCGCGCGCGGCGTCGTGACTCAGCACCACGGCGAAGGAGTCGGCACCGACGCGGCCGACGAACTCGCAGGCCTCGAGCCGGCGCAGGCGTTGCGCCAGTTGCAGCAGCACCGCGTCGCCCGCATGCCGGCCGTGGGCCTGGTTGATGCGGAAAAAGCGGTATACGTCGAGCACCAGCACGGCCAGCGATGCGCCGGCCGGCAGCACGGCGGCGCGTTCGACCAGCGCGCGCTCCACCGCGGCGCGGGAAGCCAGGCCGGTCAGCGCATCACGCCGCGCACCCAGGCACGCAGCGTCTCCCATGCGACGCAACCAGCGCGGGGCGCCGGCCAGCCATCGGGCGGGGTTGCGGGCGCTGCCGGAGTTCGAACGCTGGCTCATGGTGCGCAATATCCCTGTGACCGACCGTGGGAGTTCGTGCGCCCGCGCGGTATGTGCGGCGGCGCCACTGTGACGCGGGGTACTGCGGCCGCGCCATGGCGCGGCCGCCTTGTCAGTCGCCGACCCGGAATGCGGCGGGCCGCGCGTCGGCATTCCATGCGACGGCGAGCATGCCGAGCTGCCGGAAGCCGCCGCGCGCGCAGCGTGCAAAACTGCGTGAAAAACTGCGTGCAAAACTCTTTCGATATCGCATGGGTTTTTCCAGGGTTGTCCCGTGCGCCAGTTTATGCGGCAGCTATTAAATGCTTATATAGGATCGCTTAGGTGATAATCGAAAAATCGATTTTCCCCGCGCCATATCCCGGCGATCCGGGATGGCGGGCAATCCGCGCGTCGTCCGCCGCGTCGGCCTTTCGGGCACGCGCAAGACGGGCCGACCAGCGCGAAAGCGTGCACAAAGTCACAAACATCCGCAGCCGGCGTTCGCGCGCAGCGCGCGAACGCCACATCCGGTGCGCGCTCGACGCACAATAGGCACCAGGCGTTCGAACCGGCATGCGCCGCCCGCGGCGTGCGGGTGCCGGGGCGGCGCCGTACACGGCCGGTGTGCCGGCTTTTGTCCTCCGGATTTCCGACAGCGTGAAGCCCCCGACATCCACTCCCGAGAATCTGCGCCAGGCGGTGAGTCCCGAGATGCTGCGGGCGGAGCAGTGCCTCCAGTTGATGCGATCGCTGCCGCGGCTGGCTCTCTGGCAACTCCTCATGGCACTCGGCTGCGCCTGGCTTCTGTTCGGCCGCATGCCGTCGCGGCTGCTGTTCGGTTGGCTGGCCGCGGTGGCCCTGTCGCAGGTCGCGGCGCCGCTGCTGTGGCGCCTCTGGCCGCACGCCGACGAGCGCGACGGCGTGCCCGGGCCGCTGGCCTGCCCGCACCGCGTGTTGCGCGTCGGGGCGATGCTCAGCGGCCTGCCGTGGGGAGTGCTGCCGTGGCTGGTTCCGCAGCATCGCATGCTCGACGGCGTGATCGGCTTCGCCGTGGCCTGCGTCGGCGGCGGCGTGGCGGCGGGCATCGGCTTCGACCTCGTCGCCGCGCTGGCGTTCGCGGCCGCGGCCATGCTGCCGCTGGTCGCGTGGGGTGCGCTGCAGCACACCCCGCTGGCGCGCCTGCAGGCCTTGTTCGGTACGGCCTGGCTGGTGTTCGTCGCCCTGCTGGCGCGCGCCGCCCAGCAACGCCTGGCGCGCGGCCAGCTCTGGCGCGCCCGGGCCTTGCGCGAAGCGGCGCGGCGCGAGCGCCAGATGCAGCGCTCGCGGCGTCTGGCCCGGCTCGGGGCGCTGCTCGCCGAGATCGGGCGTATCGGCGCGGAGGCGGACGACATCGAGGATTTCGAGCACGCCGTGTGCCGCGTCGCGGTCCAGCGCGCCGGCATGTCGCAGGCATGGATCGCGCACCGCGACGCGGCCTCGTCGGCGCTGCAGGTGCGCGCACAGTGCAACTCGGCGGGCACGGCCGACGCAGCCTTGCACGGCCGCGAGCAGGCGGCGTACGCCTGCCGCGACCTGCAGGCCTGCTACGCCGGGGCCGATGGCGGCGAGGCGGGCAGCGTCGCCGCGTTGCCGCTGCTCGCCGACGGGAAGGCGCCTGCGGGCAATGGGGTGATCGGCGTGCTGGTGCTGTGCATGGCCGATGTCGACGGCCTCGATGCGGTGACCACGGAAGTGCTCGACCATGTCGGGGCGGCCGTCGAGCGCGCCTTGCATGCGCTGTTCCAGCGCCGCCGCATGATCCAGTTGCAAAGCCTGTATCACGCGCTGATGAGCGAGGGCGACGTGCTGCTGCAGGCGCGCAACGTGCAGGAAATGCTCTCGCGCACCTGCCAGACCCTGGCCGCGGGCACGCCTTTCCACGCCGTGTGGGTGGCGCGACCCGACGAGCAGGGCCGCATCGAGGTCGTCGCGCGCGCCGGAAGCGGCGCCGACCAGCTCGACGCGCTGCGCATCAGCCTGCACGACCAGGACCAGTCACCGCTGGTGATCCAGGCCTGGACCCGGCAGCGCGATGCCTGCTCCAACGACCTGCTGGGCGATCCCGCGATGGCGCCGTGGCGGCCCTCGATGAGCGCGCACGGCTGGCGCTCCGCGCTCGCCGTGCCGGTGTTCCGTGCCGGTGCGATCTGGGCCGTGCTGGTCTTCGTGTCGCCGCAGGCGCGTGCCTTCGAGCCGCAGACCACCGAGCTGTGCCAGCGCGTGGCCGAACTGCTCGGCCACGGACTCGACGAGCTCGACACCAAGCGCCGGCTCAGCGACCTGCAGCTCGAGGAGTCGCATCGCGCGCGTCACGACCTGTTGACCAGCCTGCCGAATCGCTTCGCGCTGACCCAGTACCTGCCGCGCGCGCTCGCCGGTGCGCGCGAGGACGGCAGCGTGCTGGCCGTGGGCATGATCGATCTGGACGATTTCAAGCCGGTGAACGACACCTGGGGGCATGCCGCCGGCGACCGCCTGCTGCGCGAGTTCGCGCAGCGCATGCGCGCGGCGGTGCGCAAGTTCGATGTGCTTGCGCGGCTGGGGGGCGACGAGTTCGTGGTGATCATCGAGCAGATCGACGCCGAGCAGGTGCTCGGGCAACTCGGAGATGTGCTGCGTCGCTTGCACACCGCGGTGCAGTCGCCGTTCGAACTCGCGCCGGACTGCAGGGTGCGCGTGGGCATGACCATGGGCATCGCGCTGTACCCGCTGGATGGAGAGGATCCCGATGCGCTGGTGCGCCAGGCCGATGCGGCGATGTACCAGGCCAAGTTGCACAAGCACGATCGCACGCAGTGGTGGCAACTTGCCGCCGCCAGCGGCGATCGCCTCGGGAGCGTGGCGCAGCGCAGGGAGGCGTCTGCGCATTCCGGCTAGGAGCCTGGGCGGCAGAGGGAGCCGTCGCGAAATTCGCCAGGGGCGAG
>JAKAZQ010000002.1:132112-138866 GCA_021815805.1 Pseudomonadota bacterium
AGCACGGCGCGCTGCGAGGCCGATTACGATCACGACGAATGAGTCTCGGCACTAGCGGGCCATCCATGCACATCCACGCCGATCTGAAGCTGCGCGCCGTCGTGCATGCCGCGCACTTGCCGTGGGTGTCGTCGCCGGCCGCCGGCGTGAGCCGGCGCATGCTGGAGCGCGATGGCGCCGAGTGCGCGCGCGCCACCTCGATCGTGCGCTACGCCGCCGGGTCGCGTTTTGCGCGCCATGTGCATGAACGCGGCGAGGAGATCTACGTGCTCGAGGGTGTGTTCGAGGACGAGCACGGCAGTTACGCCGCGGGAACCTATCTGCACAATCCGCCCGGTTCGTCGCACGCGCCGTCGTCGGCGGCCGGCTGCACGATCTGGGTGAAACTGCGCCACATGCTTGCCGACGACCTGCAGCGCAGCGTGGTGTCGACCCACGAAGCGCGCTGGCGACCCGGGCTGGTGCCGGGTTTGTCGGTCATGCCTTTGCACGAGTTCGCCGCGGAGCAGACCGCGCTGGTGCGGTGGGAGCCCGGGACACGCTTTCGCGGGCACCGGCATTGGGGGGGCGAGGAGGTCTACGTGCTGGAGGGCGTGTTCGAGGACGAGCATGGAAGCTATCCGACCGGAACCTGGCTGCGCAGCCCGCATCTCAGCGTGCATCAGCCATTCAGCAGCCTGGGGTGTACCCTGCTGGTGAAAACCGGGCACCTGACGATCGACTGACGGCGCGTCGTCTTCGCAGGCCGTCGACATGCCGCGGATCGCCCGCGGCGCCGGCGCGCGGCCCCCTGCGGTATTTCAACAGCCTGTCAGGCGAACGCCCACAGCAGCAGTCCGACGCCGACCAGCACCAGCGCGCCCAGCAGCCAGACGTCGCGCGGCAGGCGCGGCAGGCCCTCGCGACGCACCACGCGCGCGCGCGGCGAGTCGGCGGCGACGCTGTCGCGCGGGCCCAGCCAGGCCATCCAGCCGAGGCTGAGAAGCAGGGTGGCGGCGAACAGTACCCCGCCGACCACCGTGAAGTGGATGCGCAGCCAGCTTGCCTGCGTCGCCCCGAACAGCACCAGCGCCAGTAGATGCCCGCTGGCCAGGCCGCTCAGCGCCGCCGACGGCCCCATCCGGGGCAGCATCAGCGCGAGCACGAAGGTCGCGACCAGCGGTGATGCGACGTATGCGAACACATGCTGCAGGTAGATCCACAGGCCCGGGAAGTGCACGATCTGCGGCGCCCACAGCGCCGCGACGAGGGCGGTCAGCACGGTGAATACGCGCCCGGCGCGCGCCAGTTGCAGGCTGTTCCAGTGCGGACGTCGCGGCTGCACGAAGTCCAGTGACATCAGCGTGGCGGCCGAATTCAGGGTCGCCGAGCAGGTGGACATCAGCGCCGCCAGCAGTGCCGCGAGCATGAGGCCGACGAGTCCGTGCGGCGCGTAGTGCAGCACGAGTTGCGGCCAGACATCGTCGGCGTGGCGCAGAGGGGGAAGCAGGCCGATCGCCATCGCGCCGGGCAGGGTCATGATGAACAGCGGCGCCAGCTTGAGCAGGGCCGCCAGCAGCGCGCCGCGGCTCGACGCGGCAAGGTCGCGCGCCGCGAGCACGCGCTGGGCGATGTACTGGTTCATGGTCCAGTAGTAGAAGCCGACCACCGGCAGGCCGGTGAGCAGCCCCGGCCACGGCACGCCCGGATCGCCGGGCGGGCGGATCAGCGACAGGTGGCTGTGCGGGACGCGTGCCACTACCGCGGACCACGAGTGCCCGTACTGTCCGAAGACGATCCACGCCAGCACGCTGGCGCCGACCAGCAGCACCAGGGCCTGCAGCACATCGGTGTAGACGACGGCGCGCAGGCCCCCGGCCGCGGTATACGCCGCCGTGAACAGCGCGATGGCGAGCGTCGCCTGTCCCAGCGTGAATTGGCCGATGAAGGTGGTGAGCACCAGGGCGCCCGCGTACAGGGTGCCGGCGGTGTCGATCATCACCGAAAGGAACAGCGTGATGGCCGACAGATACAGGCGCATGCGCGTGTCGAAGCGACGCTCCAGCAACTCGGGCATCGTGCTTACGCGGGCCCGTGCCAGCACGGGATAGACCCCGACCAGCGAGACCAGCAGCACCACGCTGGCCATCCACTCGTAGTTGGCGGCGGAAATGCCCGTCGAATAGGCCGCGCCGGGCAGGCCGATGATCGTGTCGGACGAGATGTTGGAGGCGAACAGCGAGAACCCCACCGCGAGCGGACCGAGCGAGCGCCCGGCCAGGAACAACTCGTCGCTGCCGGCGTGGCGCCTCGAGGCCCAGGCACCGATCGCCAGCGTGAGCGCGAAATAGCCGCCGAGCGCCAGCCAGTCCGGAGCGAGCAGGTGTGGCGTCATGCGCAGCTCCAGGCCGCGCGCGGGCAGGTTCGGCCGGCTGCCGGCGTCGACCGGAGCAGCAGGCGGGTTCTCGGGAGCAAGGCGTGGCGAGGCGGCATGGGGATGGGGCATGGCAGGCCGCCGCGGCGGCCTGCCGGGCAACGGGAGCCGGGCGCTGGGCCGCCCGCCGCGGCTTGGGCGAAAACAGGCGCCGACCGCACGGCAGCCAGCCGTGCGGGCCGCTGCTGCGTGCTGCGTCGCGCGGCCGGGCGCGGGTCCGGGTGCGGGCGCGGGCGCAGGCTTCGCTGCCGGCAGGCAGGCAAGGCGTGCCGGAATGTGGCGTGCCGGAATGTGGCCTGTCTGAGGGTGGCGTGCAGGACGGTGGCGTGCAGGACGGTGGCGCGCAGGACGGTGGCCTGCAGGACGGTGGCGCGCAGGACGGTGGCGCGCAGGACGGTGGCGCGCAGGACGGTGGCGCGCAGGACGGTGGCGCGCAGGACGGTGGCGCGCAGGACGGCGGCGTGGAGGACGGCGGCATGTGGGCAAGACATCGGCACGATGCTAAAGCCGCATGCAGTGATCATCAACCAAATCGCTAATAAATCAGTTCATCTATCAGGGAAATGGTTTAAAATGCCGGGCTCAACGGGCATCCGGCGGTGCAATATGCAGCTGGCGGCGCGGCCGCGCCGCACGGACGCCGGTGCGCGCCGATCAGGCCTGCGGTTCCAGCAGGCTGAGCTGGGTGCCGGCGTCGTGGTGCGTCGCCGCGCCGGCCGCCTGCAGTCCGCTGGCACGCACGCCGAGCAGGCGCAGGCGCCGCTGCAGCGGCACGCGGCGCAGGCACTCGCCGGCCGCGCGCCGGATGTCGCCGGCTTCGCACACCGCATGCGCCAGCGAAAGATCCCGTGTCACGGTGCGGAAATCCTCGAAGCGCAGCTTGATGCCGATGGTGCGTGCGACACAGCCCTTGCGTTGCAGATCCTGCGACAGGCGCTGACACAGGTCGCTGAAGCACGCCGAAAGTTCGGCGCGGTCCCGGCGCACGTGCAGGTCGCGCTCGAAGGTCGTCTCGCGACTCACCGACTTGGGCTCCGAGTGCGTCACCACTGGGCGGCCATCGCGCCCGTGCGCGACGTCGTGCAGCCACGCCGCATAGCCCGGCCCGAACTGTTGCTGCAGAGCATGCAGCGGAGCCGCCGCCAGTTCGCCGATGCTGTGAATGCCCAGCGCGGCGAGGCGCTCGGCGGCCTTCGGGCCGATGCCGTTGATGCGCGAGGCCGGCAGCGGCCAGATGCGCGTCGGCACGTCCTCCATGCGCAGCAGGGTGATGCCCCCGGGCTTGTGCAGATCCGAGGCGATCTTCGACAGAAGCTTGTTCGGGGTGACGCCGATCGAGCAGCTCAGCCCGGTGGCTTCCTGCACCGCCTGCTGGAGGCTGCGCGCGAGGGCCTCGGTGTCGGTTTGCGCGTGTTCGCTGAGGTCGATGTAGATCTCGTCGATGCCCCGATCCTCGATACGCGGGGCGATGCGGGTCACGGCAGCCTTGAAGCGGCGTGAGTATTCGCGGTAGGCGTCGAAGCGCGCCGGCAGCAGCACCGCGTCGGGGGCCAGGCGCGCCGCCTTCATCATGCCCATGGCCGAGAACACGCCGAGTGCGCGCGCTTCGTAGGTGGATGTCGTGACCACGCCGCGGCCGACGTAGTCGCGCAGGCGCGCGAACTCCCAGGAGCCGTCGGATCGTTGCCGGGGATGCCAGCGGTGGCGGCCTCCGACAACCACCGGCTGGCCGCGCAACTGCGGGTAGCGCAGCAGCTCCACCGAGGCGAAAAACGCATCCATGTCGAGGTGCGCGATGCGCCGCGGCGCTGATGTCGGAGGGGCGGGATGCATGCTGGCGTGGGGCGTCGCCTGCAAGCGCGCCGCAGCGCTGATCATATCCACAGTGTGGACAGGGATCCATGGTGCTGCAGCAGGCTCGCCCTCTGCCGCCCAGGCTCCTGGACTCGGCGCCTGAGACGGGCATTTGCGGCGTCGGCCCGATCCACGCAACGAACCCACGGGAGCTTGGCTTCATGGACTCCATCCAGATCGTCCACACCACGAGTGCCACGGCCACCGGCGGACGCAACGGGCATGCCCGCTCGCACGACGGGCAGGTCAGTGTCGATCTGTCCGTGCCCGGGGCCATGGGCGGGCCGGGGCGCCCGAACACCACCACGCCGGAGGATCTGTTCGCCGCCGGCTACGCGGCCTGCTTCAGCGGCGCCCTGGATTTCGTCGGCCGGCAGCAGCGCCGCGACGCATCCGGTGCGCGCGTGACCTGCACGGTATCCATCGGCCCGCGCGATGCCGGCGGCTTCGGGCTGGCCGTGAAACTGCGCGTCGAGGATGATGCGCTGCCGCAACGCGAACTGCAGAGCCTGGCGCGCGAGGCGCACGAGAAGCTGTGCCCTTACTCGCACGCCACGCGCAACAACGTCGACGTGCAGATCGAGGTGCGCGGCGCCTGAGCCCGGCCGACCCGGTTTCACGACGAGCCAGGGTCGCCGGTTTCGCAGGCCGGCGACGCGGCGTCGCGGCCCAGGCTCCACCACAGCGTGCGCGTACCCTTGCCGGACTTGGCCCGGTACATCGCCGCATCGGCGACGCCGAGCAAGTCGTGCGCATCCTGTCCGTCGTCCGGATAGCGCGCGGCGCCCAGGCTCAGGCCGAGGCTGACGCACCGGCCCGCCGCGAGTTCGAACGGCGCCTCGACGCTGGCGTGCAGGCGTCGGATCGCGGCCAGCGCACTGTCCCAGTCGGCGCCGCTGTCGAAACCCCGCAGCACGGCGACGAATTCGTCACCGCCGACCCGGGCGATGAAATCGGATCCGCGCATCAGCGCTTTCACGCGCTGCGCGAACTGCTGCAGCAGCAGGTCTCCCGCGCCATGTCCGAAGGTGTCGTTGACCGGTTTGAAATCATCCAGGTCGATCCAGGCGACCACCAGCCCGCTGCCCTGGTGCTGCGCATCGGCGATCACACGGGGCAGGTACTGCTGCAGCGCATAGCGGTTGGGCAGGCCGGTCAGCGTGTCGTGCTGGGCGCGGAAGGCGGCGTCGGCCTGCAGCTGGCGCAGCATCTCGGTCTGCTCGTCGCGCTGCGTGACGTCGACCACGGTCCACACCACGATGGGTTTGCCGTGCGGCTGCGGCAGCAGGCGTCCGGCGATGTCGCAGCTGATCAGGCGCCCGTCCCGGCATGCCAGGTGCACGCTGAGCAGCTGCGCGGAACCCGTGGCATGCAATTGCGGATAGAGATCATGAATGCGCTGGAATTCCGCGCCATCGGCGTACAGCGAAAGGGTCGGCTGTCCGGCGAGATCGTCGACGCTGGAGTAGCCGAGCATCTCGGCGAAGCGTGCGTTGGCGCTGACGATGCGATTGCCCTGGGTCATGGTGACTCCGGCCACCGCATTGTCGAGCAGGGTCTGGTGCAGCAGGTCGTGGTGGCGCCGCAGCGCATCGAGCGCGATGCGGTCGATGCCCCGCGACAGTCCCAGGGCCAGTTGCTGCAGGACGGCGCGGGTCGGGGCGTCGAAGATTCCCTCGCTGCGGTGATAGACCGCCAGCACGCCCCAGACCTCTCCCGCGCGGTGCACCGGAAGTGCGGCCACCGCGGCCAGCCCGTGGTGCCGCGCCAGTTCCTTCCAGGGGCGCATCGAGCCGGCGCCGAGGATCGAGGCGTTGAACTGCGCCTCGTCGCTGCGCCATGCCCGGCCCATGCAGCCGAGTCCTTCGTCGAGGGCGGGGTCGATCGACGTGCGCACCTGTTCCAGGTAGCCGGGGGCGCCGCTCGACGCCACGACCCGGAACCACCCGTCGGGGTCGGGCACGCCGATCCAGGCAAGCGCGAAGCCGCCGGCCGCCACCGCCAGCGCGCACACCTCGCGCAGCATGTGGGTTTCGTCGGCAGCCGTGGTGATGACCTGGTTCACCTGCGCCAGCAGCGCGGCGAGCCCGCGCGCCGCGTCCAGCGAGCGCTGCAGCAGCTGCTCGCGCGCAGCGGCATGATCCAGCGCAAGTCGCAGCGCCTCGATCTCGGTGCGGCGCAGCCGGTCGCGCGGTCGCATGCCGGCCGCCACGCGGCCGCGGCGGCGACGTTGCGCCAATCGGCTCATGCAGGGCCCTCGGCGCGTGTCGCGGCGCGCGCGCGCATGGCGCCCGCCGTCGCATGCTGCGCGCCACATGCCATGCGCGGCCGGCCTGGACGATCTTCGGGAGCATGCATACGCCCATGGTAATCGGGCGTGAGCGTCCTGCGACACGCCATGGCGGCGACGCCGGCCACGCGACGGGGATGCAGGGTGGAGACGTTCGTGCGCAAGGCCGCGCGCGGCGGCGGCATGTGCGTGGCGGC
>JAKAZQ010000002.1:138966-167960 GCA_021815805.1 Pseudomonadota bacterium
GGCGGCATGTGCGTGGCGGCGCTTGCGACAAGCCCGGCAGGGCCCAGGCCACTGGCGGAGACGGTGGGATTCGAACCCACGATGCGGCTCTACACCGCATACTCCCTTAGCAGGGGAGCACCTTCGGCCTCTCGGTCACGTCTCCAGGGCGACGGTTCGGGTGCGCTGCGAAGCGCACCGAGCCTGTCGCACAATACAGCCATCCATTATTGCACACATCGATGCTCGTACCGCACTCGCAGGCCTCGCAGGCCGGGGCGGCGCCCCCGCTGTGGATCGACACGCATGCCCATCTCGATGCGTCCGAATTCGACGCTTCGCGCCTGGCCATGCTGGATCGGGCGCGCGCCGCCGGCGTGGCGTGCGTGGTCATCCCGGCGGTGCATCCGGACAATTTCCAGGCCGTGCGCGAGCTTGCGCATGCCAACGGCTTCGCCTACGCGCTGGGCGTGCACCCCATGTACGTGCGCGGCCTGCCGCGCGAGCAGTTGCAGCGCGTCGGCGACGCACTGGCCAGCTGCATCGACGATCCGCACCTCGTCGCCGTGGGGGAGATCGGACTCGACCACTTCGTGACCAGCGACCCCGGCGAGCGCGCCGAACAGGCCTGGTGGTGGGAGCGGCAGCTCGACCTGGCCGGGCAGTTCGGGCTGCCGGTGCTGCTGCACGTGCGTCGCGCGCAGGATGTGCTGGCGGCCACGCTGCGGCGGCGGCGGTGGGGCGCGCGCGGCTTCGGCGGCATCGCCCATGCCTTCAACGGCAGCCCGCAACAGGCCCGCGCCATGCTCGCCGAAGGGCTCTGTCTGGGCTTCGGCGGCATGCTGAGCTTCGATCGTTCGCGCAACATCCGGCGCCTCGCGCAGCAACTCGACGAGAGCGCTCTGGTGCTCGAGACCGACGCCCCGGACATCGCGCCGCAGTGGATCGCCCACGCCGCGCTGCCGCGCCCGAACGAGCCCGCCGAACTGCCGCGCCTGGGGGCCGTGCTGGCCGCGTTGCGCGGCTGCACCGCGCAGCATGTGGCGCAGGTCACCGCGGACAATGCGTTGCGTGTGCTGCCCCGCCTGCGGCGCCTGCTGCCGGCGCCCGAGTCGGTCCGCGGCGAGGCTTGAAATCCATCGTTGCGCCCCCATGTCGGGGGCTGACGGGGCGTGCGCCTGTGGCGTGCGCCCGAGCCCTGGCCGCCCCGCGCGGCGTTACCTGCACTCCATCACCATGAGCACACAAACCTCGAGTCCGGCTGAGGCCACGGCGCCCCATACCCACGCATTCCAGGCCGAGGTGCGGCAGCTGCTGCACCTGGTTGCGCATTCGCTGTACTCCAACAGGGACATCTTCCTGCGCGAACTTGTATCCAACGCTTCGGATGCATGCGACAAGTTGCGCTATCTAGCGATCGACGACAGCGCGCTGTGGGAAGCCGACAGCGCCTTGCGCATCCGCGTCGATTTCGACGCCGAGGCGCGCACCCTCACGGTCAGCGACAACGGCATCGGGCTGTCGCTGGAGGAGGCCGTCGAGCACCTGGGCACCATCGCCAAGTCGGGCACGCGCGAATTCATGCAGCGCATGGGCGAGCAGCAGAAGGCCGACGCCGGCCTGATCGGCCAATTCGGCGTCGGCTTCTACTCGGGCTTCATCGTGGCCGAGCGCATCACCGTGGAGAGCCGGCGTGCCGGGCTGCCGGCGGCGCAGGGGGTGCGCTGGTCGTCGGACGGCACCGGCGAGTTCAGCGTCGAGCCCATCGAGCGCGCGGCGCGCGGCACCGACGTCGTGCTGCACCTGCGCGCCGATGCCGAGGAGCAGCAGTTCTCCGATCTGCTGGAAGCGTGGAAGCTCAAGGGCATCGTCGCCCGCTACTCCGACCACATCTCGCTGCCCATCGAGATGCGCAAGCGCGAGTGGGACGCCGAGCAGAAGACCCAGGTCGTGCGCGACGAGTGGGAGCAGGTCAACAAGGCCGCGGCGCTGTGGGCACGTCCGAAGTCGGAGCTCGATGAGCAGCAGTACATCGAGTTCTACCAGCAGCTCGCGCACGATGCCGAGGCACCGCTGGCCTGGACCCACAACCGGGTGGAGGGCCGCAGCGAATACACGCAACTGCTGTACGTGCCGGCGAAGGCGCCGTTCGACCTGTACAACCGCGACGTGAAAAGCGGGGTCAAGCTGTACGTCAAGCGCGTGTTCATCCTGGACGACGCCAGCAGCCTGCTGCCCGGCTACCTGCGCTTCGTGCGCGGCGTGATCGACAGCGCGGATCTTCCGCTCAACGTGTCGCGTGAGCTGTTGCAGGAAAGCCGCGACATGCGCGCCATCCGCGAGGGCAGCACGCGTCGCGTGCTGTCCATGCTGGAGGAAATGGCGGGCAGCGACGAGCAGGCGCAGAAGGACAAGTACGCCAGCTTCTGGTCGGAGTTCGGCCAGGTGCTGAAGGAAGGCCTGGCCGAGGACTTCGCGAACCGCGAGCGCCTGTCCGGACTGCTGCGCTTCGCTTCCACCCACAACGACTCCGATGTGCAGGATGTCTCGCTGGCCGCGTACGTCGAGCGCATGAAGCCCGAGCAGACCGCGATCTACTACGTCACGGCCGACAATCCGCGTGCCGCGCGTTCCAGTCCGCAACTGGAGATGTTCAGGCGCAAGGGCGTCGAGGTGCTGCTGCTGACCGACCGCGTGGACGAGTGGATGCTCAGCGCGTTGCATGAGTTCGGCGGCAAGCCGCTGCAGTCGGTCGCGCGCGGCGGCGCCGATCTCGGCGCGCTGCAGGACGAGCAGGACAAGAAGCAGGCGGAGCAGGCGGCGCAGGACTACAAGGAGCTGCTCGAGCGCATGAAGGGCGCGCTCGCCGGCCTGGCCAAGGACGTGCGCATCAGCTCGCGCCTGGTCGAGTCGCCCGCGTGCCTGGTGGCCGACGAGGGCGAGCTGAGCTCGCACCTGCAGCGCCTGCTGCGGCAGGCGGGCCAGCAGGCCCCTCGCGCCGAGCCGATCCTGGAAATCAACCCCGAGCATGAGTTGGTCAAGCGCCTGCAGCAGCAGGCCGCCGCCGGCAGTGCGCAGGCCGAGGGTTTCGAGGATCTCAGCCGCATCCTGTTCGATCAGGCGGTTCTCGCCGAAGGCGGCATGCCCGAGGATCCCGCGGGCTACGTGCAGCGGGTCAACCGCTGGCTGTTGCGCGCGGCCTGAGCCGCGTGGTGCCGCCGTGGTCCGGCGCCGCCGGGCCGCGCGGCCCGGCTCAGGACACCCACATGGTGATGGTCACCACGGCAAGCAGCAGCATCCACAACAGCACCGAGCGCCAGACCAGTCCGACCACGCTGCGCAGGTGGCCGGCCTGCGGCACCGCACCGGGCATCTGCGGCGCCAGCAGCGGCTCGGCGTCGATGGCCTGGCCCCAGGTCTGCTCGCCGGGCTCGACAGCTTCGGCGGGGGCTGGACTGGCGGTGGCGCCGAGCCGGATGCCGACGGCGCCGGCCGCCGACGCGAGCATCGCGCCGGTATTGCTGTCGGGCCACAGACGGGCGTAGTTGCGCCACATGTCGGCGGCTTCCTCGAAATTGCCGACCACCGCGTAGCCCGCCGCGGTCAGGCGCGACGGCAGCCAGTCGAGCACGTGGAACGCACGCGCGGCAAACCCGCGCAGCCAGGGGCTTGCCTCCGAGCCGCTGGCATTCCACTTCCCGGCGGTGAACTCGGCCATGCGGTACAGCACCGCGCCGGCCGGCCCGAGCGGCAGCAGGAACCAGAAGAACACCCCGAGAACGTAGCGCTGCGCGGCCACCAGCGCGTGCTCGATGGTCTGCTGGATCACGTCGTCGGCCGACATCTCGACCGTGTCCAGCGACTTCCACTGGCGCAGGATCGCGCGCGCGCCCGGCACGTCGCCGCGGTTCAGCGCGTCGCTGATGTCCGTGAAATAGTGTGAGAACTGCCGAAATCCCAGTGTGAAGTACAGGATCGCCACGTTCCAGGCGAAGGCCAGCAGCACGTTGACCCGCAGCGCGGCGATGTACACGCCCAGGGTCAGCAGCGCCGGCAGTACCACCGCGATGAACCACGCTGCAAGCCCGTGCCGGCGCTCACCCGCATCGAAATTGCGCGAAGCGAGGTCGGCCACCGTGGACCGCAGGGTGTAGACCAGGCTCAAACGCCCGAGGGGCTTGACCTGTTCGAGCAGCAGGGAAAGCAGGACCGAGAAAAACGCCATGCCCGCATGCTAAGCGATGCGCAGGCGATGCAGGTCGCCGATCCTGTACGCATGCCAACAGCCTGCTAAGCCACGAGCAGGCGATAGAGGTTGCGGATCATGCCCGCGGTCGCACCCCAGATGAAGTAGTGTCGCCCGGTCTGCACGTCGGTCCAGGGCATGGCGTAGAACATGCGGCGTGGCGCCGCGTCGGGCGCGCGCGGCGCCTGCTCCGCGGCCTGCCAGGCGCGCACCTCGTGGTGCGCCGGATCCATGAGGAAATCCAGCGGGACCTCGAACACCTCGGCCACCTCGCTGGGCTGCGGGCGCCAGCGCGCATGGGGGTGCACCAGCGCCACCACCGGGGTGACCGCGAACCCGGTGACCGTGGTGTACAGCGGCATGCAGCCGAGGGGCTCGACCTGCGCCGGTGCGAGCCCGATTTCCTCCTCGGCCTCGCGCAACGCGGTGTGCACGGCGTCGCGGTCGCCCGGGTCGCGTGCACCGCCGGGAAAGCTGATCTGCCCGGCGTGCACGGCCAGCCGCGCATCACGCCGGGTCAGCAGCATGTGCAGGCCGCCGGCGCGCGGAACCAGCGGCACCAGCACCGAGGCCTCGCGGGTGGCCGTGCGCAGCGGCGTCGCGAGGTCGCCAGGGCGTTCCGCAAGCCATGCCGCTGCGCCCCGCGCGGCAGCGTCGCGCTGCCATTGCGCGAAGCGTTCGCGCAGCCCCGGCGGCTGCAGGCGTTGCGCCGGCACCGCCGGAAGGTGGGTGTGGCGTTCCAGCACGGGCGCCTGCTCGGCGTCGTGCGTGGGCAGTGCCGGCGGCGTCCCGGCGTTGTCAGGCACGCCGCTCGCGCCGGGGCGCAAAAGCAAACAGCCGACCCGCAGGTCGGCTGTACCGCGCACGCCTGCAGGCGTACATCGATCGGTCTGCGCGCGTCAGGCTCAGGCCAGCTTTTCCTTGATGCGCGCGGACTTGCCGGTGCGTCCGCGCAGGTAGTACAGCTTGGCGCGGCGCACGTCGCCGCGGCGCTTGACCTCGATCGACGCGATCATCGGCGAATACAGCTGGAAGGTACGCTCGACGCCTTCGCCCGACGACATCTTGCGCACGATGAAACTCGAATTCAGGCCGCGGTTGCTGCGCGCGATGACGACGCCTTCGTAGGCCTGCGTACGCTTGCGCGAGCCTTCGACCACGTTGACGCCGACCACCACGGTATCGCCGGGGGCGAAATCGGGAATGGCCTTGCCTTCGGTCAGGCGCTGGATCTCTTCCTGCTCGAGTTGCTGGATCAGTTTGCTGCTCATCGGGAACTCCTGGGATCTTGCGCCGCGCGTTGGTTGTCGGGGTATCTGTGAGCGTGTGAGCGCCCTTGCCGAAGCCGGGCGCCCGTTGCCGGGCAGAGGATCACGAAAAACGCAAGAGTATACCCGATCGGTGTTCGCGCAGCGGCGCTTTCAAGGCCCGGACGAGGTACCGGCGGCAGCGGCCGCACCGGCGTCGTCGCGTGCCTCGCCGCGCAGCTCGGCCAGCAGGCGCAGATCGGCGCGATCCAGGCGGCCCTGGCGTTCCAGCTCGCGCACCAGCTCCGGGCGTCTGCGCCAACTCAGCTCGAGCATGCGGTCGCGCCGCCAGCGCGCGATGCGCGCGTGGTCGCCGCCCATCAGCACGGGCGGCACCTCGCGGTCCTGGAAGCGCGGCGGGCGCGTGTAGTGGGGGCAGTCGAGCAGGCCGTCGGAGAAGCTGTCCTGTTGCGCCGACAGCGCGTCATTCAGCACTCCGGGCTGCAGGCGGGCGACCGCGTCGATGAGGGCCATGGCCGGAATCTCCCCGCCCGACAGCACGAAATCCCCGAGGCTGATCTCCTCGTCGACATGCAGGTCGATGAAACGCTGGTCGACGCCCTCGTAGCGTCCGCACACCAGCACCGCGCCGCAAGACGCGGCGAGCTCCTGCACCGCGGCCTGCCGCAGCGCGCGCCCGGCAGGGCTGAACAGCAGCACCGGCGCCGGCTCCAGGCCGGCGGCGACACGCGCCGCCTGCGCCGCGCACAGCGCGGCATGCAGCGGCTGCGCCAGCATGACCATGCCGGGTCCGCCGCCGTAAGGCCGGTCGTCGACGGTGCGATGGGCGCCGCGCGCGTGGTCGCGCGGGTTCCAGGTCCGCAGTTGCACCACGCCGCTGTCGAAGGCGCGGCGGCACACGCCCTGGGTGCGCAGCGGCTCGAAATATCCGTCGAACAGCGTGACAACGTCGAAGCGGATCATGGCGCGGCGCCTGTGCAGCGGGCGCTTCAGTCGTAGTCGGGATGCCAGTCGGCGACGATCCGCCGCCCGGGTACGTCGACCTCGACGATGTAGGCATCGACGAAGGGGATCAGGCGCTCGGCCGCTTGCTCCGGCCCGCGCGGGGTGTCCGAAGCCTGCGGCGCGCGCCGCAGGCGCAGCACCGACTGCGCACCGCTGTCGAGCAGGCCGACGACCTCGCCCAGCGCATGCCCGTCGCGGTCGACCACTTGACAGCCGATGAGATCGACCCAGTAGAACTCGTCGCCGCCGGGCGCGGGAAAATCCTCGCGCCGCACGTGCACCCGCCAGCCCCTGAGCTGCTCCGCGCCGTCGCGCCCGGCGACTCCGTCGAGCAGCGCCACCACGCTCGGGCCGTGGCGTCGTGCCAGCCGGCGGGCGAGGCGTCGTCGCGGTGTCACGCCGCGTTGCGGCGGGCCCTCCAGCCACCATACCGGCGCGGCGAGCAGCGCCGCCGGTTCCGCAGCGTCGGGCGCCAGCTTGACCCAGCCGCGGATGCCCCAGGCGTCGAGCACATGCGCGACCTCGACCAGATCCGGCGGCCAGTCCTCGGCCGCGGCTGCGTCGGGGTGCGCGGCCGGCGCGTTGCGCGTGGGAGTCATCGCGCGATGCCTGCGCGGCGCGGTGCGCGCGCGTCGCGTCCGCTCAGGCCTCGGCGGCGGGCGCGGCGGCCGGCTGCCTGGCCTGCTGCTTGACCAGTCGCTGCACCGTGTCCGACATCTGGGCGCCGACGCCGGTCCAGTAGTTCAGGCGTTCCATCGACAGGCGCAGGCCCTGCTCCTGGCCGCGCGCCACCGGGTTGTAGAAACCCAGGCGCTCGAGGTAGCGACCGTCGCGGCGATTGCGCGAGTCGGTGGCGACGATGTGATAGAAGGGGCGGCCCTTGGCGCCGGCACGGGAGAGACGAATGACGACCATGATCGGTGTTCCTGCAAGTACTGCGAATATCGGGATGCGCGAGTGCCCGCAGGCGGACGCCGTCGGGAGTTCGAGCATCCTTCGCATCCTGCGTGCATGACGGCCTGCGTGCATGGCGGCCTGTCGCGGCGGGGCGAAAACCGCCCGAGCGCGTCAAGGCCGCCAGTAAACTCTCCATTATAGGCCCAGCGCCCCCCGACGCCCGAATCCGCTTTGCACATGTCCGCCCCAGCCCCGTCCGATTCCCGCCCCGCCGTGCGCGTGCGCGAGGCCAGCGCCGCCGATGTGGCGGGCATCGCCGCCATCTACGCCCATCATGTCGAGCACGGCACGGGCAGTTTCGAGACCGATGCGCCGACGCCGCAGCAGATGGGCGAGCGCCTGGCGCTGGTGCGCTCGCGCGGCCTGCCGTGGCTGGTCGCGGAATGCGCCGGCAGCGTGGCGGGCTTCGCCTACGCCAACTGGTTTCGCGAGCGCGCGGCGTTCCACTGGACCCTGGAGGATTCGGTCTACATCCATCCGGATCGCGTCGGCGCCGGGCTGGGATCCATGCTGTTGCGCGAACTGCTGGGGCGCTGCGAGCGCATCGGTGCGCGGCAGATGCTGGCGGTGATCGGGGACTCCGCCAATCGCGCATCCATAGTGTTGCATGAACGCAACGGATTCCGGCATTGTGGTGTGCTCGAGGCCACCGGATGGAAGTTCGGGCGCTGGCTGGACGTGGTCATGATGCAGCGCGCGCTCGGGGTCGGCGCCGACGCGGCGCCGGGCGCCTGATTCCCGCGCGCCGCGCCTCAGCGCGCGGTGAGTGCGCCGAGGCGCCGCACCTGCTGGCCGGCGGCACGCAGGCGCTGCACGGCCGCGGCGATCGGTTCGCCGTCCGGCAACTGCCAATCCGGGTGCAGTTCGGCCAGCGGCGCCAGCACGAAGGCCCGCTCGTGCATGCGCGGATGCGGCAGGCTCAGGCGCGCCAGGTCGATGCGCGCATCGCCGAAGCACAACAGGTCGAGGTCCAGGGTGCGCGGCGCATTGCGCACGCCGGGCGGACGTACGCGGCCGTGAAGCTGCTCGAGTTGCTGCAGCCGGTCGAGCAGTTCCAGCGGTGCCAGTTCGCTGTGCAGTTCGGCCACCGCATTGCAGTACTCGGGCCCGTCGGCGTCCAGCGGAGCGCTGCTCCACAGGCCGGAGGCGCGCAGCAGCCGGCAGCCCGGCAGGCGCGCCAGCCCGTTCAGCGCGCTGCGCAGGGTCGCCGCCGCGTCGCCGAGATTGGCGCCCATGCCGATCAGCGCCGATGCCGGGCCGGGATCTTGCATCGGCGACGCCGCTGCGATCAGTCCTGCGCGGGATCGGCCGCGTCCGCGGTGGCGGCCGGCTTGCGCCGCCGCCGCCGGCGCTTTTTCGGGGCCTCGGCATCCGCGCCGCGCGCCGCCTGCTCGAGCAGCGCCTCACGGCCGGCTTCGTCGGCATCCTGGAAATCCTGCCACCAGCGCGCCAGTTCCTCGGCCGCCTCGCCGGTGCGCGCACGCAGCAGCAGGAAGTCGAACGCGGCGCGAAACCGCGGATGCGCCAGCGCAGCGTGCGCGTAGCGCGCGGTACGCCGGCCGAGCCGCGGCTGCAGGGCCCAGATCTCGCGCATGTCGGTGCTGATGCGCCGCTGGATGGCGAGGCGCTCGGCCTGCGCCGCCAGCACCTCGTCGGCGGCCTGGTCCAGCGCCGCGATCTGCGGCACGCCCTCCGCCTGCAATTCGGCCCAGCGCTGTCCGACCTGCGGCCACAGCAGGCAGGCGAACAGGAACGACGGGCTGGCGGTCTTGCCGGCGCCGATGCGCGCGTCGGTGTCGCCCAGCGCGGCCATCACGAAGGCCTCCCCGCGCGGCTGGCTCAGCGCCAGGTCGATCAGCGGCAGCAGGCCCTTGTGCAGGCCGAGTCGGCGCAGGTTGTCCAGCGATGCCAGCGCGTGCCCGGTCTGCAGCAGCTTGATGGTTTCGTCGAACAGGCGCGCCGACGGCACGTTGCGCAGCAGCTCCGAGTGCGCCGCGATCGGGTGCAGCGTGCCGGGCGCGATGTCGAAGCCGAGCTTGGCCGCGAAGCGCGCCACGCGCAGCAGGCGCACCGGATCCTCGCGATAGCGCCGCGACGGCTCGCCGATCATGCGCAGGGTGCGCGCCTTGAGGTCGCGCAGGCCGTGGTGGTAGTCCACCACCACGTCGCGTGTCGGGTCGTAGTACAGCGCATTGACGGTGAAATCGCGCCGCGCCGCGTCCTCGTCCTGGCTGCCCCAGACGTTGTCGCGCAGCAGCCGGCCGTGCGCGTCGACCGCGTGGTGACGACCGGCGAGCTTGTCGGCGCTGCGCTCGTCGCCGTCCACGGCCTGGCCCTGGGCGTCCGGATTGGCGCGGAAGGTCGAGACCTCGATGACCTCGCGACCGAACATGACGTGCACGATGCGAAAGCGCCGGCCGATCAGCAGCGCGCGCCGGAACAGCGGCTTGACCTGCTCGGGGGTGGCGTTGGTGGCGACGTCGAAGTCCTTCGGCTTGAGCCCCAGCAGCATGTCGCGCACCGCGCCGCCGACGATGTAGGCCTCGAATCCGGCCTGCTGCAGGTTGCGCACCACGGTCAGCGCGGAGTTGGGCAGGCGCGCCGGGTCGATGCCCAGCCCCGCGCCCGCGGCCTCGACCCGCTTGCCCAGCGACTTGGCCTGGGCCTTCGGGGAAAACAGCCGGGTGATGAGTTTGCGAATCATGGAAACAGTTCGAGTACGGGCCAGCCGCGCTGGCCTGCCAGTTCCGCCAGCAGCGGGTCGGGATGCACGGCCACCGGATGGTCGACGTGCTCGAGCAGCGGACGGTCGTTGATGGAATCGGAGTAGAACCAGGCCTGCGCGACGTCGCTCCACTGCAAGCCCTGCTGCTGCAGCCATTGCGTGGTGCGCGTGACCTTGCCTTCGCGGAACGACGGCACGCCGATCCAGCCGCCGGTGTAGCGCCCCTGCGCGTCGCGCTCGGCCTGTACCGCGATGAGTTCGGCCACGCCGAAGGCGCGGGCGATCGGCGCGGTGACGAAATCGTTGGTGGCGGTGACGATCGCGCACAGGTCCCCCTGGGCCTGGTGGCGCCGCACCAGTTCCAGCGCCCGCGGCCGCACCTGCGGCAACACCACGTCGCGCATGAACTCGGCCTGCGCCTGGCTGAGCTCGAGTGGCGAGCGCCCGACCAGCGGCGCCAGGGAAAAGCGCAGATACGCCGGCAGATCCAGCGTGCCGGCGCGGTAGTCGGCGTAGAAGCGGTCGTTGGCCTGCCGGTGCTGCTCGCCGTCCACCCAGCCCAGGCGAATGCAGAACTCGCCCCACGCGTGGTCGGAATCAAAAGGCAGCAGGGTGTTGTCGAGATCGAACAGTGCCAGGTTGCGGTGCGGCATGCGCGCGTTGCTCAGGGTGAGGGCGTGGTCCCGGGGGCGGGTGCGTCGATGGTCTCGCTCAGCATGTCCTTGAGCAGGGGAATGCTCACGCCGCGCGCCCGACGCAGCGCGTAGGCGTCGAGCCGACGCAGCAGATCGACCAGCGAGCCCATGTCCCGGGCATGGTGATCCAGAATATAGCGGCTCAGATCGTCCCGCAGTTGCAGCCCGTGCGCCGCGGCGATGCGCGCCAGCACGCGCTGCTTGGCCGCGTCGTCCAGCGCGTGCAGCGCGAGGCCGAGGCCCCAGGCCATGCGTGTACGCAGGTCGTCGCGCAACGGCAGCGCGGCCGGCGCGCGATCGGCGGCCGCCAGAAAGCGGCAACCCGACTGGCGCGCCGCGTTGTACAGCCCGAACAGCACCTGCTGCTGCCAGGCGTTGCAGGCATGCACGTCGTCCACCGCCAGCAGGTCGCGCTGCGCCGCCGCGCTCACCTGTTCCAGCGAGGGCCAGTGCGACGGCGGGCTGTGCGGACCGAGCAGCCATGCCGAGTGCCCGGCGGCCTGCGTGGCGGCGCAGGCCGCGCGCAGCAGGTGGGTCTTGCCGCTCGCCGGCGCGCCCCACAGGTACAGGAATCGCTCGGCGCCGTCGCCGCCCGCCAGCAGGTCGCGCAGCGCCTGCAGCACCATGGCGTTGGCGCCCGGCTCGAAGTTGTCCAGGCACGGCTGGTCGCTCCATTGCAGGTCGAGCAGCAATTGGCGCGCCGCCGACGGCCGGGCACTGCCGTGGGGGTCGGCGCCGCTCACTGCAGGAACAACGCGCTGTTGCGGTACCAGAGCACCAGGTGGCGCGCCACCACCAGCATCAGCGCACCGGCCGGCAGCGCCAGCAGCACGCCGACGAAGCCGAACAGGTCGCCGAAGGCCAGCAGCAGGAAGATCACGAACAGCGGATGCAGGCCGATGCTGCGCCCGAGCAGCCTGGGCGTCAGGTAGGAACTCTCCAGCACCTGACCGGCTCCGTAGACCACCGCCACCGCGCCCAGCGCGTACAGACTCTGGAACTGCAGCGCCCCGGCCAGCAGCGCCAGCAGCAGGCCGATGCCGAAGCCGATGAACGGTACCGCCACGGCCAGTCCGGTGAACACGCCGATCGGCACCGCCAGCTGGAATCCGGCAAGCCCCAGGCCGGCGGCGTAGAACACCGCCAGCAGCAGCATGACGATGAGCTGCCCGCGCAGGTAGCGCCCGAGCACGCCGTCGCATTCGTCGAGCAGCGCGCGCAGGCTTTCGCGGTGGCGCAGCGGCACGAGCGAGAAGCCGTGCTGCATGAGTTCGCGCCAGTCGAGCAGCAGGTACAGCGTGAGCACCGGGATGAGCACGGCGTTGCCCAGTACCGTCAGCAGCGTGCCGCCGCCGCTGCGCGCCGAGCTCAGCACCTGCAGGATCCAGCGCTGCGGGTCTCCCGACACGCTGCGCGTGAGCAGCTGTCCGAGGGTGCCGAGGTCGATTCGCACATGCAGGCCGAGGCCTGTCGCGGTGGCCTGCAGCCAGGCGGCGAGCTTGCTCAGCAGCCCCGGCACCTGCTGCTGCAGTTGCGGCAGCGTGCGGCTGAGCACCGAGACGATCAGGCTGCCGAGCGCGACCAGCGCCACCGCCAGCAAAACGAGCGCGACGGTGGCGCCGAGCAGCCGCGGAATGTGCCAGCGCGCCATGCGTTCGACCGCCGGGTGCAGCGCATAGGCGACCGTCAGCGCGAGCAGGAAAGGCATCAGCACCGACCCCAGCAGCCAGCCGAGCGCGGCCGCCAGCGCGAGCAGCGCGAGCCAGGTCAGGCGGGTCTGGGCGCGTTGGGAAATCGGCACGAAAAGGCGACAGGCGCGTCGGGGACAGGGGAACGGGGCGGGCGGCAGGGCGGGCGCGGCACGGCCGCACCCTACAATCGGACCCTATTTTAGGCGTCGCCGCGCGCCGCCGCCGGCGGCGGCGGTCTGGCCCGCGCCCGGACCACTCCATCATGCCCTCCCAAGACGAATCCTCCCGACCCGGACTCAGCTACCGCGACGCCGGGGTCGACATCGATGCCGGCGACGCGCTGGTCGACGCCATCAAACCCCTGGCCGCGCGCACCATGCGCGACGGCGTGCTGGCCGGCATCGGTGGCTTCGGCGCGTTGTTCGAGCTGCCCAGGCGCTATCGCGAGCCGGTGCTGGTGTCCGGCACCGACGGCGTCGGCACCAAGCTGCGCCTGGCCTTCGCCTGGCAACGCCACGATACCGTGGGTATCGACCTCGTGGCCATGAGTGTCAACGACGTGCTGGTGCAGGGCGCGGAGCCGCTGTTCTTCCTGGACTATTTCGCCTGCGGCAAGCTCGAGGTGGGAGTCGCCGCGCGCGTCGTCGGAGGCATCGCCCGGGGTTGCGAGCTCGCCGGTTGCGCGTTGATCGGCGGCGAGACGGCCGAGATGCCCGGCATGTACCCGCCCGGCGAATACGACCTCGCCGGGTTCTGCGTCGGCGCGGCGGAAAAATCCCGCCTGGTGTCCGGCACGGCCACGCGCGCCGGCGACGTGGTGCTCGGGCTGGCGTCGAGCGGCCTGCACTCGAACGGCTATTCGCTGGTGCGCAAGATCATCGAGCGTGCGCAGCCCAGGCTCCCCGAGCAGCTCGACGCCATGCCGTTCCGGGATGCCGTGATGATGCCCACGCGCATCTACTGCAGGCCGGTGCTGGAGCTGTTGCGCAGCGTCGACGTGCGCGCGATGGCGCACATCACCGGCGGCGGCCTGCTGGAGAACATTCCACGCGTGCTGCCCGAGGGCCTGCAATGCGTGTTGCAGCGCGGCTCGTGGCGGCGTCCGGAGGTGTTCGACTGGCTGCAGCGCGAGGGCGCCATCGACGAGCAGGAAATGCTGCGCACCTTCAACTGCGGCATCGGCTACGTGCTGGTGCTGGCGCCGCAGCTGGCGGACGCCGCGCAGGCCGCGCTGCAGGCGGCCGGCGAGACCTGCATGCGCATCGGCAGCATCGCCACGCGCGCGCCGGGAGCGCCTGCGGTGATCGTCGCCTGAGCCGGCTCAGGCCGGCGGGTGCCTGCGTTCGTGGCGGCGCTGGCAGGCGGCGCAACGCAGCGCCGCAGGCTCGGCGCGCAGGCGCTCGGGGTCGATCGCATCGCCGCAGTCGGCGCACCGGCCGAAGCTGCCGTCGCGCAGGCGCCGCAGCGCGCTGTCGATGGCCTGCAGCTCGCCGGCGTCGCGCAGTCCCTGCGCCAGATCCACAGCCTCCATCTCGAAGCCCACGCTGCGGTCGCTCTCGCCGCGGTGATGGGGCAGGCCGAGCTGTCCTTCGTCATCGCGCGTCTCGCGCCGGAACTCCGCGAGCACGGCGCCGCGGCGTTGTCGCAGCCGCTGTTCTAGTGTCCTGTCCCGCAAATACCTGGCATTTCGTTCGTGTGCCTGCGGGAGCGGTCGCCGGCCGCCCGCACCGGGTCAAGACTGGGCGTCTTGACCCTGTGCGGGCGGCCGGCGAGGGCCCCGCAGGCGCCGAACCCTTCGGGCTGGGCCGTATCGGGGCGCATGCTGCGTTGCGGCCACGGGGCCAGGCGCCCAGCCTGGACCCGCGCCCGCGCCTTGCCTGCGCCCCGATACGGCCCAGCGAAATGACAGGTATTTACGGGACAGGACACTAGATCCTCGAGATCGTGCAGGGTGAGCGGCATGGTGGTTCTCCCGACGCTGCGCGGCCATGCGCGCTGCCGAGACCATTGTGCCCGGGCGCGCCGCCGCCGCGCCTTGACGCTGTGCAAGTGCGCCGAGGCCGGCGCACGGCGTGGCGCGCCGGGCGCTACTCGTGGTGCCGGAAGTGGGCCGGGCGCAGCCCGAGCAGCGCCAGCGCGGCGAAGTAGGCCAGCGCCGCCGCGGCCAGCAGCCCGAAGGCGCTGCCCAGACGCACGAGGTCGGCGTGCGCGCCCGGCCAGCGCAGCCACGGCAGCTGTCGGGCGCCCCAGTCGAGGATCAGCGCCAGCGGCAGCTGCGCCAGCCCCACGCGCAACGCGAACGCCGGCCAGCCGGGTTGCGCGCGAAAGCTGCCGCGGCGCCACAGCCCGCGCAGCAGCAGCCCGGCATTCAGCAGTGCGCCGCAGGAAATGGCCAGCGCGAGCCCGGCGTGTTGCAGGCGCGGCACGAACACCACGTTGAGCAGCTGGGTGAACACCAGCACGATGATGGCCATGCGCACCGGGGTGCGGATGTCCTGGCGGGCGTAGAAGCCGGGCGCCAGGATCTTCACGCTGACCAGGCCGAGCAGGCCGACGCCGTAGGCGCGCAGGGCCAGCGTCGTCTGCGCCACGTCGTGGGCGTTGAAATGACCGTAGTTGAACAGGATGGCCACCAGCGGGGTCGCGAACAGGCCGAGCGCGAGCGCCGCCGGCAGCGCGAGCACCAGGCACAGGCGCAGGCCCCAGTCGAGCAGCGAGCTGTAGCGCGCGGTGTCGGCGCTGGCGTGCGCGCGCGACAGGCTGGGCAGCAGCACGGAGCCCAGCGCGACCCCGAGCAGGGCTGTCGGAAACTCCATCAGGCGGTCGGCGTAGGCGAGCCACGACACGCTGCCCGGGCGCAGGTGCGACGCGATCTGCGTGTTGATGACCAGCGACACCTGGGCCACCGACACCGACAGGCTGGCCGGCAGCATCTGCTGTACCACCCGCCGAACGCCGGGCGAGCGCCACGCCGCCCGAAAGTTCAGGTGCAGGCGCGGCATCACGGCGTAACGCCGAAGTGCCGGCAACTGCACGGCGAGTTGCAGCACGCCTCCGATCACCACGCCGACGGCCAGGGCGTACACCGGCGGGTGCATGCTGCGATGCAGCAGGATGGCCGTGCCGATCACGCTCAGGTTGAGCAGCGCCGGGGTCAGCGACGGCACCGTGAAATGCTTCCAGGTGTTCAGGATGCCGGCCGACAAGGCCACGAGGGAGATGATGCCGGCATACGGGAACATCAGCCGGGTCATCCAGGTGGCGGCGTCGAACGCCATGGGGTGCAGGCCGGAGGCGGTGAGCCACACCAGCAGTGGGGCGCCCAGCACACCCAGCGCGCTGACGCCGACGAGAATCCAGGCGAGCGCCGTGGAGACATCGTCGAGCAGGCGCTGATTGGCCTGCGGCGTGTCGCGTTCCCGCGAGGCCGCCAGAATGGGGATGAAGGCCTGCGAAAAGGCGCCTTCGGCGAACAGCCTGCGCAGCAGGTTGGGCAGGCGGAAGGCCACGTTGAAGGCGTCCGTCCAGGCGCTGGCGCCGAAATAGCGCGCGATCAGCACTTCGCGCATCAAGCCGGTGATGCGTGACACCAGCGTGAGCAGGGAGACGGTGTAGGCGGCACGCAGCAGGTTCACGCGCCGCATTCTAGGGGCAGCGGGCGGCGATCGTGGCGTTTGCGCACCACGGTACTTGGCCGCAAGCCTGGCTTCGCACTATACTTGGCGCTTTTCCCCAGAATTTTCGAGGTCAGTTTCCATGGCGACATCCGCGCAAGCGAAGAAGAAAAGCGCCCGCACGCCCTCCGGGCGCAAGCGCGCGCGTCAGGACATCAAGCTCAACGCCGCGAATTCGGCGATGCGTTCGCGGTTTCGCACCGCGGTGAAATCGGTGCGCAAGGCCATCGCCGCCGGCGACAAGGAGCGCGCGGTGGAGGCGTTCAAGGCCGCCGTTCCGGTGCTCGACTCGATCGCGCGCAAGGGCCTGTTCCACCCGAACAAGGCGGCGCGCGACAAGAGCCGCCTGAACGCCGCGCTTCGCGCGATGGGCGCCTGAGCCGGCGTCGGTTGCATCGGCAAAGGGCCCGCCTCCGGCGGGCCTTTTGCTTGGCACCGCGCGCGGATCCGGGGGATCCTGCGCTTCCTATAATCGGCGCGTCCCGGCGTAGCTGCGCGCGGGGCATGATTCGCCACCCGAACGCTCACCCGCCGTACGCCTCGTCCGAGGCTGCGTGCCTGGCTCTTTCTCTCGAGGAATGCCCATGCCCGGTCATTTGATGCAAAACTACTCCCGCCTGTCGCTGGCGCTCAGTCACGGCCAGGGTGCATGGGTGTGGGACATCGAGGGCAGGCGCTATCTCGACGCGCTGGCCGGCATTGCCGTGAACACCGTCGGTCATGCCCATCCGCGCCTGGTCGCGGCGTTGCGCGACCAGGTCGGCAAGCTGATCCACTGCTCGAACGTCTACCAGATTCCGCTGCAGGAGCAACTGGCCGACCGCTTGTGCGAGGTGGCGGGGGCGGATGCGGCGTTTTTCTGCAATTCCGGGCTCGAGGCCAACGAGGCCGCGCTCAAGCTCGCCCGCCTGTGGGGCCATGCCCGCGGCGCCGCGCTGCCGCGCATCGTGGTGTTCGACGGCGCCTTCCACGGTCGTTCGCTGGCCACCCTGTCGGCCACCGGGAACCCCAAGGTGCACAAGGGTTTCGAGCCCCTGGTCGAAGGCTTCGTGCGCGTGCCGCTGAACGACGCCGCGGCGATCGAACGTGCCGCGCAGCAGCATCCCGACCTGTGCGCGGTGTTCATCGAGGCCATCCAGGGCGAGGGGGGCATTCGTCCCGCGCACCCGGAGTACCTGCGTTTGCTGCGCCAGATCTGCGATCGCAACGGCTGGCTGCTGATGATCGACGAGGTGCAATGCGGAATGGGTCGCACCGGCCGCTGGCTGGCGCACCACTGGGCCGACGTGCGCCCCGATGTCGTGGCCATGGCCAAGGGCCTGGCTTCGGGCGTTCCGATCGGCGCCGTGCTCGGCTACGGCGAGGCCGCGCGCCTGTTCCAGCCCGGCCAGCACGGCAGCACCTTCGGCGGCAACCCGCTGGCCTGCCGCGCCGCGCTTGAAACCCTCGCCATCGTCGAGGATGAAGGGCTGCTGGAGAATGCGTCGCGCGTCGGCGGCTGGCTGCTCGAGCAACTGCGCGAGCGCCTGGGCGGGCTGGCGGGCGTGGTCGACGTGCGCGGCAGCGGGCTGATGATCGGCATCGAGCTCGATCGCGCCTGCGCCGAACTCGTGGCCCAGGCGCAGCAGGCCGGCCTGCTCATCAACGTCACGCAGGAGCGCGTGATCCGCCTGCTGCCGCCGCTCATCCTGCGCCAGGAGGAAGCCGAGCAGTTGCTGGCGCTGCTGGTGCCGCTGGTGCAGCGCTTTGTCGGCGTGGCCTGACGGCGCGCGTCGCGTCGTGCACCCACGCATCCAACCAGAGTCTGTCGATGACCCTCAAGCCCGTGCGTCACTACCTGCAGTTCCGTGATCTCTCGCGCGACGAGTACGCCTACCTGTTCCGGCGCACCGCGCTGATCAAGGCGCGCTTCAAGCGCTACGAGTTGCACCAGCCGCTGGTCGACCGCACGCTGGCCATGATCTTCGAGAAGCATTCCACGCGTACCCGGCTGAGTTTCGAGGCCGGCATGCACCAGCTCGGCGGCGCCGCCATCTACATCAACACGCGCGACAGCCAGCTCGGCCGCGGCGAGCCCATCGAGGACGCCGCGCAGGTGTTCTCCCGCATGGTCGACCTGGTCATGATCCGCACCTACGGCCACGACATCGTCGAGCGTTTCGCGGCGAATTCGCGCGTGCCGGTGATCAACGGCCTGACCAACGAGTTCCACCCCTGCCAGGTGCTGGCCGATGTGTTCACCTACATCGAGCAGCGCGGGGATCTCGCCGGTCGCACCGTGGCCTGGGTGGGCGATGCCAACAACATGCTCTACACCTGGCTGCAGGCAGCGGCGATTCTCGGTTTTCGCATCCATTTCGCCGGGCCTGCGGGCTACGGCGTCGACCTCGCGCGCGCGGGTTTCCCGGTCAGCGAGGACGAGCAGGCCTGCCTGCGCTGTTTCGACGATCCGGCCGAGGCCTGCGCGGGCGCGCACCTGGTGACCACCGACGTCTGGACCAGCATGGGCTTCGAAGCCGAGAACGCCCAGCGCCTGAAGGCCTTCCAGGGATTCATGGTCGACACCGGCATGATGCGGCGCGCCGACCCCGAGGCCCTGTTCATGCACTGCCTGCCGGCGCACCGCGGCGAGGAGGTACAGGCCGAGGTGATCGACGGGCCGCAAAGCGTCGTGTGGGACGAGGCGGAGAACCGGCTGCACGTGCAGAAGGCCCTGATGGAATTCCTGCTGCTCGGGCAACTGCCCGATTGAGCAGGCTTCAGGCACGGGCGTGGCGCGGCGCCTCGAGCAATTCCTGCAGCACGCGCAGGTACAGCGCGTAGCGCCCGGCGTCGATGGCTCCCGCCTCCACGCTTTTGCGCACCACGCATCCCGGCTCCTGGCGATGCGTGCAGTTCTGGAAGCGGCACTGCCCGTTGCGCGCCTGCAATTCGGGCATGGCATGTTGCAGCTGCGTGAGGCTCAGGTGATTCAGCCCGAAAGCCTGGAACCCCGGCGAGTCGAGCAGCGCGCTGCCCGCGGGTAGCGCGGGCAGGTCCCACAGACGGGTCGCTGTGGTGGTGTGCCGCCCGCTGCCCAGCGCCTCGCTGAGCGTGCCGGTCTGCGCCTGCAGGCCAGGAATCAGGGTGTTCGCGAGGGTGGACTTGCCCACGCCGGACGCTCCGATGAGCATGCTGGTGCGCCCGCTCAGCCACGGCTGCAGAAGTTCCAGCGTCTGGCGCGGGCGCTCGCGCGCCGAGATCTCGAGCACGCGATAGCCGCAGGCGGCCAGCGGCTGCAGGCGCTGCAGCAGATCGTGCGTGCCGGGCAGTTCGCACTTGTTCACGAGCACCAGCGCCTGGATGTCCTCGGCACTGGCGGCGATCAGCGCGCGCCCGACCAGATCCAGGTGCGGCGGCGGCTCGGCCGCGGTGACCACGAGCAGCAGGTCGAGGTTGGCCGCGAACACCTTGGAGCGCCACGCATCCTCGCGCCACAGGGTGTTGCGCCGCGGCAGCACCGACTCGATGACCGCCGGATCCCCGGGGCGCAGCAGCACGCGATCCCCGCACACCACCTCGCTGCGCTTGCCGCGCGCCACGCAGGGAAACGGCCGACCATCGCCGCGGTCGGCCAGGAAGTTGCGTCCGAACGCGGCGACGATGCGCGCGGGCTGGGGCGACGCAGTTGCCGCCGCCACGCTGCTGTCATGGGGCATCGTGCGCTGGGCTTCAGGCGCTCTGCGCCGACGGCAGGCCGAGGCGCCCGAGGCGTTGCAGCGCCGGCGGATGGCTGTAGTAGAAACGCACGAACCAGGGGTCCGGGGTCAGCGTCGAGGCGTTGTCGCGATACATGCGCAACAGCGCCGAGCCGAGCGCCTGCGCGTCGCTGTGCTCGGCGGCGTAGGCGTCCGCCTCGAATTCGTGCCTGCGCGACCACGCCGCGCTCAGCGGCGTGACGAACACCCCGAACACCGGCAGCGCCAGGCTGAACAGGATCAGCGCGGCGGCCTGGTTGGAGCCCAGCGGGTCCGGGTGCAGGCCCAGGCCGGTGTAGAACCAGGCCTGTGCGGCGAGCAGCCCGAGCAGTGCGAAACCCGCCAGGCTCATGCCCAGCGTGAGCAGCAGGCGCTGCTGGATGTGGCGGCGCTTGTAGTGCCCGACCTCGTGCGCCAGCACGGCCTCGATCTGGCCGGCCTCCAGCTGGTTCAGCAAGGTGTCGAACAGCACCACGCGGCGCGCCGCGCCGATGCCGGTGAAGTAGGCGTTGGCGTGGGCGCTGCGACGCGATCCGTCCATCACGTACAGGCCCTGCAGCGCGAAGCCGCAGCGCTGCATCAGGTTCTGGGCGCGGCGTTTGACCTCGCCGTCGGGCAGCGGTTCGAAGCGGTTGAACAGCGGCGCGATCCAGGTGGGAAACACGACCATCATGGTCAGGCTGAAGGCGGCGAAAGCCAGCCAGGCCCACAGCCACCACCAGGCGCTGGCGCGCATGAGCCACAGCACCAGCAGCGCCAGCGGCGCCATGATCAGCGCACCCAGCAGCAGGTTCCTGAGCAGGTCGGCGACGAACAGCCCCGGGGTGCTGCGGTTGAAACCGAAGCGGCCTTCCAGCCGGAAGGTCCGCCACAGGTCCCACGGCAGGTCGAGCACGACACCGATCAGCCCGAATTCGCCCAGCAGCAGCCACTGCGCGCCGAGGCCATGCCCGAACAGTGCGGCGTTGGCGCGCGCCAGTTGCTGCAGCCCGCCGAGCAGCGTCCAGCCGAGCAGCACGACCGCCGAGAACAGCATGTGCCACAGCGCGAAGCGCTGGCGCGCACCGGTATAGTCGGCCGCCTTGCGGTGGGCTTCCAGGTCGATGGTGTCCGCGAAGGCTTCGGGAACGCGTTCGCGATGCGCCTGCACATGCCGGATCTGGCGCAGTCCCAGCCACAGGCGCAGCGCGGTGGCCAGCAGCAGCGCGGCGGCGAAACCCGCGCTGCACAGCAGGGAGTTCGTGGAAAGTGTCATCGCGAGGCGTGTGGCGCCGGGATCGAGCGGCCCGGACTGCAGGTGGTCATGCGAAAATGGGGGTTCACGGTCGCGCGCGCCGCATCCGGCGTGCGCGGCGATCCCCGATTATCCCATTCGCGCCGCAGCGGCGTGCGGCGAGCGCCGCGCGTACCTTGGCGCCGCACGACTCGCGCATCCATCCCGCATGAATCCCGTTTCCAGCACCGCCGACCTTCCCCTGCACGAATCCAACCTGCTCTGGCTGGACATGGAAATGACCGGCCTGAACCCGCAGTCCGATCGCATCATCGAGATCGCGCTGGTGGTCACCGATGCGCAGGTCACGCGGCGTGTCGAGGGCCCGGTGCTCGCGGTGCACCAGCCCGCCGAGGTGATGGCCGCGATGGATGCCTGGAACCAGGGCACGCACGGCCGCTCGGGGCTGACGGCGCGGGTCGCCGCCAGCACGATCGACGAGGCCGCCGCGGAACAGGCCATGCTCGACTTCGCGGCGCGCTACGTGCCGGCCGGCAAGAGCCCGATGTGCGGCAACAGCATCTGCCAGGACCGGCGTTTCATGGCGCGCTGGATGCCGCGCCTGGAAGCGTTCTTCCATTACCGCAATCTCGACGTCAGCACCCTGAAGGAGCTGGCGCGGCGCTGGCGCCCCGACGTGCATGCGGCCTTCCGCAAGCGCCAGGAGCACACGGCGCTGGCCGACATCCACGAGTCCATCGACGAACTGCTGCACTACCGCGCGCACTTCCTGAACGCGCAGCCTCCCGGCAGCACGTCCTGAGCACGGCGCGGCGGGTGTTCGGGCGCCCGGGCGCCCGCCGCTGGGCTTGTCAGGCGCCTGTCTCGTTCTCCAGGTAGCGCTGCGCGTCCAGCGCCGCCATGCAGCCGGTGCCGGCGCTGGTGATCGCCTGGCGGTAGACGTGGTCCTGCACGTCGCCGGCGGCGAACACCCCCGGCACGCTGGTCGCCGTGGCCATGCCGTCGAGCCCGCTGCGGGTGACGATGTAGCCGTCCTTCATCTGCAGCTGGCCCTGGAAGATCTCGGTGTTGGGCTGGTGGCCGATGGCGATGAAACATCCCGACAGCGCCAGCTCCGTCGTGGTGCCGGCGCGCTTGTCGCGAATGCGCACCCCGGTGACTCCGCTGGCGTCGCCGAGCACCTCGTCGAGTTCGCTCCACAGGCGCAGCTCGGCCTTGCCTTCGGCGACGCGCTGCATCAGGCGGTCGACCAGGATCGGCTCCGCGCGGAAGCGGTCGCGGCGGTGGATCACCGTGACCTTGCGCGCGATCCCGGTCAGGTACAGCGCCTCCTCGACCGCGGTGTTGCCGCCGCCGACCACGCACACGTCCTGCTCGCGGTAGAAGAAACCGTCGCAGGTGGCGCACCCGGAAACCCCGCGTCCCATGAAATTCTGCTCGCTGGGCAGGCCCAGGTACTTCGCCGACGCTCCGGTGGCGATGATCAGCGCGTCGCAGGTATAGCTGCCGCTGTCGCCCTTGAGCGTGAAGGGACGCGACCCGAGCGCGACCTCGTTGATGTGGTCGAACACGATCTCGGTGTCGAAGCGGCGGGCGTGCGCCTCGAAGCGCGCCATCAGGTCCGGACCCTGCACGCCCTGCACGTCGGCCGGCCAGTTGTCGACCTCGGTGGTGGTCATCAGCTGCCCGCCCTGCGCCATTCCGGTGATCAGCAGGGGCTTCAGGTTGGCACGCGCGGCGTACACCGCGGCCGCGTAGCCGGCCGGACCGGATCCGAGGATGAGGACTTTGGCGTGTCGGTTGCTCATGGAGTTCCCGTGGCAGAGTGGTTGGCGGAGGGCAAGGTGCCGGACAAGAAGGGGTTCGAGGGCCGCCGGCGCCGCGCGCCGGGCCCGCATGCGCGGGGCGCGCGCCGCGACCGCCGCGCGCGACGCAGAACCGCGCCAGGATCCCTGGCTGCGGCATGGAATTGTAGGGCGCCATCCATGCTCCCGCAGGTCGGCTTGCCCGCCGGCAGCCTGCGTTAGGATGCATGGGGGTACTTTGGCCGAAGCATGGTCGACAGCTGCGAAAACGACATGGTGGCGATTTCCAATATCGATCTGGTGCGGCGCGTGCCGATGTTCTCGGTGCTCACCGAGGCGCAGGCCTGGACGCTGTCGCAGTCCATTGTCAAGAAGCGCTACAAGCGGGGCGAGTGCCTGGTGGAGCAGGGCGGGCGTTCCAACGCGCTGTTCATCATCCTCGCCGGACGCGCGCGCGTGCTCAGCGTGGATGCGCGCGGGCGCGAGGTGATCCTCGCCGTGCTGCACCCGGGGGACCATGTCGGCGAGATGAGCCTGATCGACGGCCAGCCGCATTCCGCGTCGGTGGTGGCCGAGGTGCAGACCGACGTGCTGATGCTCGGGCGCGTGGCGTTCCTGCAAAGCCTGCCCGAAAACACCAGCATGAGCTTTTCCATCATGCGCGGCCTGGTGCATCGCCTGCGCGGGGCCGACCGCAAGATCGAATCGCTCGCGCTGCTCGACGTCTACGGTCGCGTCGCGCGGGCGCTGCTCGAGATGAGCGAACTCGACGGCGTCGAGCGCATCGTGCGCAACAAGCCGTCGCGCCAGGATCTGGCCAAGATGGTCGGGGCTTCGCGCGAGATGGTGAGTCGCGTGATGAAGGATTTCGAACAGCAGTCGCTGGTGACCGAACGCGACGACGGCAGCCTGGTGGTGCGTGAACGCATCGCCAGCATGGCCTGAGTCGGCGCGCGTGCCGGCGCCTTTCATGTTGCCGCCTTGAGTCGTTTCCCCCTTTCCTGGCTGGGCGCGCGCAACGGGCCGCGCCGCGCCCCCGCGCGCCGCAACCGGCTGCTCGCCGAGGTGCGCCTGGCCAGCGGCGCCATCGCCTGGGTGCTGCTGCTGCTGGCCTTGCTGAGCTACCACGCCGACGACCCGTCGTGGTCGACCTCGGGCAATGCGGCCCACGTCACGGCCAACCTGGTCGGCGCGCTGGGTGCGTGGACCGCCGATATCCTGTATTTCCTGCTCGGCTTCTCCACGCTGTGGATTCTGCCGATGGGCCTGTACGCGCTGCTGCGCGCCTGGCAGCGCGCCCATGCGCCGGACGACGACGAGCCGCCTGCCGCGTGGTGGCGGCGTGTCGCGGCCGGTGCCGGGTTGGCGCTGCTGCCGCTGTCCAGCGCCGCGCTGGAGGCCACGCGCCTGTGGCGCCTGGGCGCGCACCTGCCGGGGCAGGCCGGCGGCGTGATCGGTTCCTGGCTGGGCGGCCTGCTGCAGCGGGGCCTCGGATTCACCGGCAGCGCCATCGTGCTGCTCGGGGTGTTCCTGATGGCCCTGTCGTGGTTTGCGCGTTTCAGCTGGGCGGATGCCGCCGAACGAACCGGAGCGGCCATCGAGTGGGTGTGGTCGCGCCGGCAGCAGCGGCGCGCGCTGCGCGAGGATCGCCAGGCCGGACAGCAGGCGCTGCAGCAGCGCGCCGTGGATGTGCAACTGGACGCCGCGCGCGAGCCCGACGAGGTGTTCGCCCCGGTGTTCATCGAGCCGGCCGTGGTGCAGGTGGCGCAGTCGCCGCGCGTGCAGCGCGAGAAGCAGAAGCCGCTGTTCCAGGACATGCCGAACTCGGCGCTGCCCACGCTCGACCTGCTGGACCAGGCGCAGGCCGCGCGTGACGCCGTGGCCGCCGAGACCCTGGAGTTCACGTCGCGCCTGATCGAGAAGAAGCTCAAGGATTTCGGCGTCGCGGTGCGCGTCGTGGCGGCGTTGCCGGGTCCGGTGATCACGCGCTACGAGGTCGAGCCCGAGCCCGGGGTCAAGGGATCCCAGGTGGTGGCGCTGTCGCGCGACCTGGCGCGCGCGCTGTCGCTGGTCAGCATTCGCGTGGTGGAGACCATCCCGGGCAAGAACACGATGGCGCTGGAGTTGCCCAACGCCAAGCGGCAGACCATCGGCCTCGGCGAGATTCTCGGCTCGCAGGTCTACAACGATGCGCAGTCGATGCTCAGCATGGGCCTGGGCAAGGACATCGTCGGCAACCCGGTGGTCGCCGACCTGGCGCGCATGCCCCACCTGCTGGTGGCGGGCACCACCGGCTCGGGCAAGTCGGTGGGGGTCAACGCGATGATCCTCAGCCTGCTGTACAAGGCCGAGGCGCGCCAGGTGCGCCTGATCATGATCGACCCCAAGATGCTCGAGCTCAGCGTCTACGAGGGGATTCCGCACCTGCTCGCGCCGGTGGTGACGGACATGAAACAGGCGGCGCATGCACTCAACTGGTGCGTCGGCGAGATGGACCGGCGCTACAAGGTGATGAGCAAGCTCGGCGTGCGCAACCTCGCCAGCTACAACGCGCGCATCGCGGAGGCGGCGCAGCGTGGCGAGCACGTGCCCAATCCGCTGTCGCTGACGCCGGAGGAGCCCGAGCCGCTGCAGCACATGCCGTACATCGTCGTCGTGATCGACGAACTGGCCGACCTGATGATGGTCGTGGGCAAGAAGATCGAGGAACTGATCGCGCGCCTGGCGCAAAAGGCCCGCGCCGCGGGCATCCACCTGATCCTGGCCACGCAGCGGCCCAGCGTGGACGTCATCACCGGCCTGATCAAGGCCAACATTCCCACGCGCATCGCCTTCCAGGTGTCGAGCAAGGTGGATTCGCGCACGATTCTCGACCAGATGGGCGCCGAGAGCCTGCTCGGCATGGGCGACATGCTGTACCTGCCGCCCGGCTCGGGGGCGCCGCAGCGCGTGCACGGCGCCTTCGTCAGCGACGCCGAGGTGCATCGCGTGGTCGAGCAGCTGAAAACCCAGGGCGAGCCCGACTACGTGCCGGGCCTGCTCGAGCCGGAGGCCGGCAGCGACGGCGACGGCGGCGCGCTCGACGGCGGCGGCGATGCCGAGAGCGACCCGCTGTACGACCAGGCCGTGCAGATCGTGCTGCAAAACCGCAAGGCGTCGATCTCCCTGGTGCAGCGCCACCTGCGCATCGGCTACAACCGCTCGGCGCGCCTGCTCGACCAGATGGAAAAGGCGGGCCTGGTATCGTCGCTGTCCAGCAACGGCAATCGAGACATCCTGGTGCCGGCACGCGGCGAGGCCTGAAGCGGCGGCCGCGCGCGCGGCCGGCCTGCGCGACAATCGCTCGCGATTCCCCGAACCCTGTCCGTCCACGTCCGCCCCAGGAGCCGTATCCCATGCATCGCCCGCCTGTCACCCTTCCCGTCGCCGTCTTGCCGGCACGCCGTCGCATGCTGCAGGGCCTCGCGCTGCTCGGCCTGGGTGCGCTGACCCCGCTGGCCGCGGCGGCTGTCCCGGCGGCCGATGCCGTGGCGCTGCTGCGCCAATGGCTGCACGACACGCACGGCGCGCAGGCCGATTTCACGCAAAGCGTGGTCGCCGACAAGGGCGGGGCGCCGCAGGTGTCGTCCGGGCGCTTTGCCTTCGAACGCCCGGGGCGCTTTCGCTGGAGCTACCGCAAGCCCTACGAGCAGGACATCGTCAGCGATGGGCACACCATCTGGACCTACGACCACGACCTCGACCAGGTCACGATCAGCACCCAGTCGCGTGCGCTCGGAGCGACTCCGGCGGCGCTGCTGGCGGGCGCCGACGTGGAGCGAGTGTTCGTGCTGCGCGCGCTGCCGGCGCGCGACGATCTGCAGTGGGTGCAGGCCACGCCGCGCAATGCCGACAGTTCCTTCGTCTGGGTGCGCCTGGGTCTGCGTCGCACGGCGCGCGGCGTGCAACTCGAGCGCATGGAACTGCGCGATGCGTTTCGCCGTACCTCGACCATCCGCTTCTCGGCGCAGCAGGACAACCCGAAGTTCGCGCCGGGAACCTTCCATTTCACGCCGCCCGCCGGGGCCGCCGTGATCCGCCCGGACGGCTCCTGATCCGCGACCGCCCATGACGCGCAGCGCGGACCTGTTCGAGCAGGCCGAGCCGGATCCCGCGGGCGGCGCCGGCGACGCGGCCGTCGCCGGCGCGCAGGTTCCGCTGGCCGAGCGCCTGCGCCCGCAAGCCATCGACGATGTCGTCGGGCAGACGCACCTGCTCGGCCCCGGCAGGCCGCTGCGCGTGGCCTTCGAGACCCGGCGCATGCATTCGATGATCCTGTGGGGCCCGCCCGGTGTCGGCAAGACCACGCTGGCACGGCTCATCGCACAGCGCTTCGGCGCGCGCTTCGTGGCCATCTCGGCGGTGCTCGCCGGGGTCAAGGAGATTCGCGACGCCGTGGCGCAGGCGCAAGCCGCGCGTGCCGCGGGGCAGGCCACGCTGGTGTTCGTCGACGAGGTGCATCGCTTCAACAAGAGCCAGCAGGACGCATTCCTGCCGCATGTCGAGTCGGGGCTGTTCACGTTCATCGGCGCGACCACCGAAAACCCGTCGTTCGAAGTCAACAGCGCGCTGTTGTCGCGTGCCACCGTGTACGTGTTGCACGCGTTGCAGGCGGACGAACTGCAGGCGCTGGCGCGCCGCGGCCTGCAGGCCTGCGGCGTGCCTTCGATCACTCCCGAGGCCCTGCAACTGCTCGGCGACCACGCCGACGGCGACGCGCGGCGCCTGCTGAATGCCGTCGAGGCGGTGGCCGCCGCCGCGTCTGCGCGCCACGCGCAGGAGATCGACACGGCGCTGCTGCAATCGGCGCTGGCCGAAACCCTGCGACGCTACGACAAGGGCGGCGACCAGTTCTACGACGTCATCTCGGCCTTGCACAAGTCGGTGCGCGGCAGCGATCCGGACGCAGCGCTGTACTGGATGACACGCATGCTCGACGGCGGTGTCGACCCGTTGTACATCGGCCGTCGCCTGATCCGCATCGCCAGCGAGGATGTCGGGCTCGCCGACCCGCGTGCGCTCGGTTTCACGCTCGATGCGGTGGCCGCCTTCGAGCGCCTGGGCAGCCCCGAGGGGGATCTGGCGCTGGCCCAGGCGCTGCTGTATCTGGCGCTGGCGCCGAAGTCGAATGCGGTCTATGTCGCGGCCGGGCAGGCGCGCGAGCTGGTGCGCGGCCATGGCAGCGCGGCGGTGCCGATGCACCTGCGCAATGCGCCGACGCGCCTGATGCGCGAAATCGGTGCGGGCGCGCACTATCGCTACGCGCACGACGAGCCCGGCGCGTTCGCCGCCGGCGAGCGCTATTTCCCGCAGGCCGTGCCCGAGACGCGCCTGTATCGCCCGACCGGTCGCGGGCTCGAGGCGCGCCTCGCCGAACGCCTCGAGGAACTGCGCCGCCGCAACCGCGAGGCGCGCGCCGCGGCCGCCGACGGACCCGCGCAGTGAAGCCGCCAGCGCGCGCCGTCTGGGCTCGGCATGCATCTTGCTGCCAACGCATGCGCGGTGGGGCCATCGCAAGTGCTGCCGGTGCGATGGCCATGCTGCCAAAGGTAGCGGCTCCGGTACCCGCCGGGAAGACGGGTTAATCCGCGTGGTTATCATTGCCGGTTATACCTACAAAGTCGGCAGGAGCACGGGGCCTTCCCTGTGACCCGCCATTACCAGGAGACTCATCGGCATGCCGGCGTCGAGTCGTGGCCTCTACCAGGCCACGTTCGCACCGGGCAGGGGCACAGCGGGATCATCTTCCGCCCAACCCCGAGGTCGCATGGGTAGCCGCATCGCGTGCACCGTACCCACAAGGACTTTCGGGATGCAAACTTTCATACAGCAGTTGGTGAACGGCCTCGTGCTGGGCAGCATGTACGCCCTGGTTGCGCTGGGCTACACGATGGTCTACGGGATCGTCAATCTGATCAATTTCGCGCATGGCGACGTGA
>JAKAZQ010000011.1 GCA_021815805.1 Pseudomonadota bacterium
CAAGCGCTCGTGGGATCCGCGCATGCGTCGCGAACTGCTCGGCTATCTGGACGAGCAGAGCGGCAAGGGCATCGACCCGATGGTGCTGGAGGCGCTGCGCCAGCATCGTCAGATGCTGGCCTAGGAGCCTGGGCGGCAGAGGGGGCCGTCGCGAAATTCGTCAGGGGGGAGGACAGTTCGGGGGCGGTGAGGAGCCCATGGTGGCCACTATGGGCGACGAATCGGCGCCGGAATGGACCACCCCTGGCGAATCGCAGCAGGCTCGCCCTCTGCCGCGCAGGCGCCGGGCCCTTCGGGCCGGGCCGTATCGGGGTGCCTGCCGGGGCGGTTCAGCCGTCCGCCACGCCGGGCGCGCGCAGCATGCGCGCCGACAGTTCGCGCGCCTGCTCCCCGCCGCGCCCGAGATCCTGCGCCAGCGCGACGCGCGCCGCGGCCGGATGATTCTGGCTGAGCTTGAACTTGGCCGTCACGTCGCGGACCTCGATCTCCACGCCGACCACGGCGTCGAGCATCGCCTGCACGTAGTCGGGGGGCGCGTCGTCGACCGCCCACGGCGTGGCGCGTGACGCTTCGTGGACGCTGGTCAGTTCCTGCACCAGCGAGCGCACCCATGCCGCATCGTCGATGGCGCGCAGGCGCCCGCGGATCTGCACCACGAGGTAGTTCCAGGTCGGCACCACCTTGCCGTCGAGCGCCTTGCGCGGATGCGCCGAGGGGCTGACGTAGGCCTGCGCACCGTGAAACAGCGCGAGCGCGTCGCAGCCCGCGCCGGCGGCGCGGCGCCACAGCGGGTTGGCGCGCGCCACGTGGCCGCGCAGGCGCAGCAGGCGCGCGTCGGCCGCGGCATCGGCCAGCAGCACCACGGGATTCGCATCCAGGCCGGCGGTGTCGTGCGTGACCACGCTCGCCAGCGGACAGGCGCGCACCAGCTCCAGCACGGCGGCGGGATCATCGACGGCGAAATGGCGCGGCAGATACATGGCGATGTGCAGGGCGGGAGTCGACGCGGGCGTTCGCATTGTCCCATGCGGCGCGTGCGCGGCTGCGGCAGCGCGCGCGGCGGCCTGCGCCAGGCAGCGGCGCGCGCCCGGCGCGACGCCGCCGCGACGCCACGGGGGCTGTCGAAGCCGGCCATAATCGGGGTCGAAGCCGCCGCGCCGCAAGCCCGCGAGTGGCCGACCGGATCCTGCCGACCATGCCGATCGACCACACGCAACCCCTCAGCCCGCGCGCGCGACTGCGGCGCCGCCGGGCGGCGTGCGGCGGCGCGTGGAGCGCGTGGAGCGCGGGCTTGCGGCTGCTGGCGCAGGCCTGCGCGACGCTGCTGCTCGGCCTGCTCGGCCACCCGGGCGGCGCGTGGGCGGCGCAGGCGCCGCAGCCGGCGGCGTCGACGCCCGCGGCGGCGCGCGGCGTGGAATACGAGGTGCGGATCGAGGGCGCCGGGGAATTGCGCGAGGTGCTGCGCAAGGGCCTCGATATCGAGCACTGGAAGCGGTTCCCCGGTCTGCGCGAGCAGCAATTGCGCGCACTCGTGCGCAAGGTCCCGCGACAGGCGCGCGAACTGCTCGAGGCCCAGGGCTACTTTTCGTCGCACGTCGACGCGCGCCTGCAGGCGGCCGCAGGCGCGCAACGGGTGTGGGTGCGCGTGCAGCCGGGCCCTCCCACGCTTGTCGGCAGCGTGCAGCTGCGCGTGCTCGGGCCGGACGGCCGGCCCGATGCGCGGCTGGCCGACGCACTGCGGCGCCACTGGGGGCTGGCGCCGGGCAGCGCGTTCGTGAGCGCGCGCTGGCAGGCCGCGAAGGGCGATGCGCTGCTGCGCCTGAGCACCCGCCGCTTCGCTGCCGCGCGCATCGCCGACAGTCGCGCGCTGGTGGATCCGGCGCGTCGGGTCGCGACCCTGAGCGTGCGCTTTGAGACCGGGCCGGCCTATCGCTTCGGGCCGCTGCAGGTGGAGGGCCTGCATCGCTATCCGCGGTCGGTGGTGCGCAACCTGATGCCCTGGTCGCCCGGCGCGGAGTATGCGCAGGACCAGCTGTTGGAATTCCAGGCGAAGCTGCAGAACAGCCGCTATTTCCGACGCGCCACGGTGGCGGCGCCGACCGACTCCGCGCAGCAGCACGAACTGCCGGTACGCGTGGAGGTCGTCGAGCGGCGAGCGCAAAGCCTCGGGCTGGGACTGGGCTTTAGCAGCAACACCGGTGTGCGCACGCAGTTCGACTACGCCGACCTCAACCTGCTGGGACGCGCCTGGCGCCTGGACACCCGGGTGCGGCTCGAGACCCTGCAGCAGTCGTTCGGCGCCGTGCTGCACTTCCCGCAGCGGGCCGACGGCGCCGACTACAGCATGAGCGCACAGGCCCAGCATGCCGACATCCAGGGGTTGACCACGCGCAGCCAGACGCTCGGCGTGCAGCGCCAGCGCGTCGACGGGGCGATCGAGACCGTGGAGTCCCTGCAGTTCACCAACGAGCAGCAGCAGACCAGCGCCGGCGTGAGCTCCACCATGGCCTTGATGCCGGGATGGACCTGGATCCGCAGGCGCCTGGACAGCTCGCTGGACCCACGTCGCGGCAACCTGCTGGGCGTGCAACTCGGAGCCGGTGCGCGTGAGCTGCTGTCGGATCAGAACTTCGTGCGTCTGTACCTGCATGCGCTGCAGTACGTGTCGCTGGACCCTCGCGATCAACTGATCCTGCGCGGTGAGCTGGGCGCGGTGCTGAGTCCGTCGGCCGACGGCATTCCCCAGCAGGAACTGTTCCGCGCCGGCGGTGTCGGCTCGGTGCGCGGCTACGCCTACCAGAGCCTGGGAGTGCCCGGCAACGGCGCGGTGCTGGGCGGGCGCGCGTTGCTCACCGCCAGCATCGAGGGCGTGCGCTGGGTGCGCCCGCGCTGGGGCGCGGCGTTGTTCGTCGACGCCGGCAACGCCGCCGATGGCTGGCGTGCGCTGCACCCGGTCGTCGGCTATGGCGTCGGGGTACGCTGGCGCAGCCCGGTCGGCCTGATCAGCGTGGATCTGGCCCACGGGCGGGCCACCGGATCGACACGCCTGGATTTCCAGGCCGGGGTGAGGTTCTGATGCCCGCGCGCGGGCATCGCGGCGTGGCGTGGCGGCCGGCGGCCTGGCTCGCCGGCATCGCGGGGCTGCTGCTGTGCCTGGTCCTGGCGCTGGCCTGGCTGGGCAGCGCGCCGGGGCTGAGCTGGCTGCTGCAGCGCCCGTGGCTGGTCGCGCACGGCGGGCTGCGCGTGGAGCATCTGCGCGGCAGCGTCTGGAGCGGCGAGTTGCGGGCGCGGCGTCTCGAGTGGCGCGCCGATGCCAGCTCGGTCGAAGCGCGCCGCGTGCGGCTGCGCTGGCGCCCCGAGCGACTGTTGAGCCTGTCGCCGAGCCTGCTGGTGCGCGAGCTGGACATCGGTGAACTCGACCTGCGCCGGAGCGCTGCCTCCTCCTCCGCCTCCGTCACGTCGCGCGCCGCTGCGACGCTGCGCCTGGCACCGCCGTTGTCCCTGCGCGTCGACCGCCTGCGCATCGGACGCCTGCGCCTGCAGCAGGGCGACGCGCGGGCGCCGTGGCGCGACCTCGGCTGGTTGCACGGCTCGCTGCGTGGCGATGCTCGCCGCTGGCAGCTCGCGCTGGTCTGGCGCGGTCCGCATGGTCTGCTGCGCGCGCATGCTGGTGTCGCCGCGCAGCCGCCGTACGCGCTGCACGCCGAACTCGGTGGGGAATGGCAGGTGCAGCAGCACACGCTGCAGCTGCACGCGCACGTGGGCGGCACCCTGCGCAGCCTGCTGCTGCAGGCACGGGCGCAGGCCGTGCAGGCGCAGGCCAGCCTGGATGCGCGCCTGCATCCGTTCGACGCGCAGTGGCTGGGCCCCACGCAGCTGCGCCTGCGCGGCCTCGATCCGCGGCGCCTGCAGCCGGGCTGGCCGCAGGCGCAGCTCGACGCGCAGGCAGAGTTGCGCGAGGCCGCGCATGGCGCGCTGCAGGCCAGCCTGTGCTTGCGCAACGCGCAAGCCGGCGCCGTGGACGCCGCACGCCTGCCGCTGCGTGAGTTGCGTGCCGCGCTCGCGCTGCGCGCCGGGGTGCTGCGCGTCGACTCGCTGCATGCGCTGCTTAGCGGCGGCGGCCAGATCGACGGCAGCGCGCAATGGGCGCTGCACGGTGGCGCGGATGCGCGCCTGCGGGTGCACGCGCTGGACTTGCGCGCACTGTTCGCGCGCCTGGTCTCGACGCGGCTGGACGGCCGGCTGGCGTGGCACGCCGGCGCCGACGGGCAGCGCCTGCGGGCACGCCTGCAGCAGCCCGGCTGGAACATCGCGCTGCAGGCGCGGCGCCAGGGTGCGCGCATGGTGCTGCAGCAGGCCCTGGTGCAGGCGCAGGGCGCGAGCCTGCGCCTGCACGGCAGCGTCGAGCCTTCCGGCGCGCAGGCCTTTCGCGTCGACGCGCGGCTGCGCGACTTCCAGCCGAACCGCTTCGGCGACTGGCCGCAGGCGCGCCTGAACCTCGGCCTGCGCGCGCACGGCGCGTTGCGCCAACGGCAGGCGGAGTTCGCGTTGCGCGTGCAGCCCAGTGTCTGGCGCGGTCATCGCTTCGAGGGGCAGGCCAGCGGCCTGGCGTCGCCCGCCGGGGTGCGCGATCTGCGCGCCGACCTGCGCCTCGGCGACAACCGCCTGTTCGTGCGCGGCGGCCTCGGCGAGGCCGCCACCCGCCTCGAGCTGCGCCTGCAGGCGCCGGCGCTGGCGCAGCTCGGCGCCGCCTGGGGCGGCAGCCTGCAGGCCTCGGCCAGCGTGCACGGCGGCATCGCCACGGCATCCGGGGACGCACGACTGCGCGCGCGCGACCTGCACGTGCCGGGTGGCCTGCGGCTGGCGCAACTCGACGCCACGGCCACGCTGCAACAGGGGCGGCACGGGCGTCTGGCGCTGCAGGCCGGCGCGCGCGGCGTGCGCGCCGCCGGCCTGCAGCTGAGCGACCTCGAACTGCACGCCGCCGGCACGCTGCGCAGCCATGTGCTGGAGCTGCGGGCGGCCGACGGCCGACAGCTGCGGCTGCACCTGCGCGCGCAGGGCGGCTGGCGCGCCGGCGCCGGCTGGCGCGGCCTCGTCGACACCCTCGACAACCCGGCCAGCTATGGGTTGCACCTGGAGCACCCGGCGCACCTGCGCATCGCCCCCGACGGCGACATCCGCGTGCGCGACCTGAGCCTGCGCAGCAGCGCCGGCAGCCTGGATCTGCAGAGCCTGCAGCGGCGGGGCGCGGCGTGGTCGAGCCGCGGCACGGCCAGCGATGTGGCGGTGCTGCCATGGGCGCGGCTGGCCGGCCTGGCCCTGCACGGCGTGCGCTCCGACCTGCGCCTGCAGGCGCAGTGGCAGCTGCGCACCGGCGCCACGCCGCAACTGCGGCTGCGCGTCGCGCGCAGCGCCGGCGACCTGCGCCTGCCGGGCGGCGACGCCCCGGCACTCGGTCTTTCGCAGCTGCTGGTGCGCGTCGATGTCGATGCCGGCCAGGCGCGCGCCGAGCTGGATGCCGCGGGCAGCCGGCTCGGCGTGCTGCACGCCCAGGTCGACGCCATGCTGCGCCACGGCATGCGCGGCTGGGCACTCGCCGGCACGGCGCCGCTGCGCGGCGCCGCCAGCCTGCGCCTGCCGGACATCTCCTGGGTGTCCGCGCTGCTGCCGCAGGCCGCGCGCGTGGCCGGACGCCTGCAGTGCGCCGTGCAACTCTCCGGCACGCCGGCGGCGCCGCATCTGCAGGGCAGCCTCGACGGCAGCGCACTGGCGGTGCTGCTGCCCGGCCTCGGCCTGGATCTGCGCGACGGCAGCGTCGCCGCCTCGTTCGCCGGGGATCGCCTGAGCCTGCAAGCGCTGGTGCTGCATGGCGCCGACGGCGGTGTCGTGCGCGGCAGCGGCGGCTTCGTGCTCGCCGACGGCAAGCCGGACGGCAGCCTGCAACTCCGGCTCGAGGGCTTGCAGGCGCTCGATCGCCCGGGCCAGCAGCTGCGGCTCAGCGGCGACGCCGGCCTGCGCGCTTCGGCCGGGCAGCTGCGTCTCGACGCCAGCCTGCGCGTCGACAAGGCGCAGTTCGAGCTGGCCGGCGCCGCGGCCGCGCAACTCGCCCCGGACGTCGTCGTGCAGGGGCGCCAGGCGCCCACGCCGGCGCGCGCCGCGATGCCGTTGCAGGCACTGCTGCATGTCGACCTCGGGCAGCACTTCCATGTCACGGGCTACGGCGTGGACGCGCGTCTCGGCGGCAGCCTGCTGGTGCGCGCGGCGCCCGGCCAGGCGCTGCGCGCCGACGGCAGCGTGATCGTGCGCAGCGGAACCTACGGCGCCTACGGCCAGTCGCTGCAGCTGGTGCGCGGCGGCAGCGTGAATTTTTCCGGCCCGGTGGGCAATCCTGGCCTCAACCTGGCGGCGCAGCGCGAAGGCCTGCCGGTGCAGGTCGGCGTGAGCATCCAGGGCACGCTGCGCGCGCCGCAGGTGCGCCTCACCTCGACCCCGTCGATGCCCGACAGCGCGATCCTGTCATGGCTTGTGCTGGGCCAGGATCCGAGCACCGTGGCGGCCGACCAGACCTCGCTGCTGCAGGCGGCGGGCGCGGCTTTGCTGTCGCGCGGGCAGTCGGCCTCGGGCACGGCGCGCCTGGCCGGCGCGCTCGGCCTCGATCAACTCAGCGTCAGCGGCGAGGGCGGCCTGCAGAACAGCGTCGTGACCGTGGGCAAGAAGCTGAGCTCGCGCCTGTCGGTCAGCATCGAGCGCGGCCTGTCCGGCGCGGCCAGCCTGTTCAACGTGCGCTACGCGCTGTCGCACCGCCTGTCGCTGCGCCTGCAGTCGGGCACCGACAACGCGATCGACGTGTTCTACACCTTCAGCTTCGACTGAAGCCGGCGCGTCACGGAAACGCCGGGATGTCCGGGTCGACCCCCTCGGCGCGCGCCTGCGGGTGCAGGCGGGTGATCATCTGCTCGATCTCCTGCACGCGCTGCGGCGACACGTCGATCATCATCAGCAGCGCACCGCGCTCGACGGCGTCCTCGTAGGGCTTGAGATGCCGGCTGTGCACGCTCACGCCGATCATGCTGCTGACCCAGGCGCCCACCGCACCGCCGGCGAGCGCCAGGCTGAGCACCAGCGCGCCGGCCGACACCACCGCGCCGCCGGGCACGGCGATGGCCACCAGCCCGGCCAGGGTGCCGGTGACACCGCCGAGCCCGAGACCGCGCTCGACCGCCGGGATCAGGTCGCTGCGCTGCGCCAGCCCGGCCTCCGGCAGGCTGCCCAGCGGCGTGCCCTCGCGCGCCAGCACGTGAATGTGCTTTTCGGGGATGCGCGCCAGCAGCAGTTCGTCGACGATCGCCGCCGCGGTGTCATGGTCTGGTACCAGGAAATACATGCGTCGCATGGAACACCTCCGTTCAGGGCTCGTGGCAGGCTCCGTCGCCGGGCCTGGATGCCCGCCGCCGCTGCCGGCGGGACTGGATGGCGGTGCCCGCGCGCGTTCAGGGTGTCGCGCGCAGGGCCTGCCGCAGGGTGTCGGCGAGTTGATCGATCTGCGCGCGCTCGATGATCAGCGGCGGCGACAGCGCGATGGTGTCGCCGGTGCAGCGCACCAGCGCGCCGAGTTCGAAGCAGCGCGTGAACACGTCGTGGCCGCGGCGCCCCGCGCCGTCCGGCCGGGCGTGCAGCTCGATCGCGCCCATCAGGCCGATGTTGCGGATGTCGCGTACGTGCGGGGCGTCGCGCAGCGCATGCAGCGCCTGTTCCCAGTGGGTGTCGATGGCGTCGCGGCGCACCCGCTCGAGCAGGCCTTCGTCGGCGTACAGCTGCTGCGTCGCCACGGTGGCGGCGGCGGCCAGCGGGTGCCCAGAATAGGTATAGCCGTGCGGCAGCTCGATGGCGCCGTCCTCGGCCGCCTCGATCACCGTGTCGGCGAGGTCCTCGCGCAGCAGCACGGCGCCCATCGGCACCGTGCCGTTGTTGACCGCCTTGGCCGTGACCAGGATGTCCGGAATCACCCCGAAGGCCTGTGCCGCGAACGGGGCGCCGAGGCGCCCGTAGCCGGTGATCACCTCGTCGAACACCAGCAGCAGGCCATGCTTGTCGCACAGTGCGCGCAGGCGCTGCAGGTAGCCCTGCGGCGGCACCAGCACGCCGGTCGAGCCGGCCACCGGCTCGACGATCACCGCGGCGATGTTCGACGCGTCGTGCAGTTGCACCAGGCGCTCGAGCTCGTCGGCGAGGTGCGCGCCCCACGCCGGTTGTCCGCGTGCGAAGCCCTGGTGCTCCGGATCGTGGGTGTGCGGCAGATGGTCGACGTGCGGCAGCAGGGCGCCGTGGAACACCTTGCGGTTGCCCGGGATGCCGCCGACCGAGATTCCGCCGAAGCCGACACCGTGGTAGCCGCGCTCGCGCCCGATGAACACGTTGCGCTGGCCCTGGCCGCGGGCGCGGTGATAGGCCAGCGCGATCTTCAGCGCGGTGTCGACGCTTTCCGACCCGGAGCCGGTGAAGAACACCCGCTGCAGCCGCGCCGGGGCAATGCGGGCCAGCGCGTCGGCGGCCTCGAATTGCAGCGGATGGCCCATCTGGAACGGCGGCGCGTAGTCCATGCGCGCGGCCTGTTGCTGGATCGCGCGCGTGATCGGTTCGCGGCAGTGCCCGGCGTTGACGCACCACAGGCCCGCGGTACCGTCGAGAATGCTGCGCCCGTCGTCGCTGCGGTAGTACATGCCGCTGGCCTGCACCAGCATGCGCGGGGCGCGCCTGAAGCTGCGGTTGGCGGTGAAGGGCATCCACAGGGACTGCATCGAGGGCCTGGCGTGCGCCGGCGCCGACGTCGACGGAGTTTGGTGCTGGTTCATGGTGTTTGCTGGGAATGCGGAACAATGTACGGTGTTGGTTCGCCCACGGCGGGCGCCTCGGCAGTCGCCGCGCTTCGCCGACCCGTTCACGTCCGACTTCGCAGCTCCATGGCCCTCGGTCTCTACATCATCGGTGACGAAATCCTGTCCGGCAAGCGGCAGGACAAGCATTTCGCGCGAGTTCAACAACTTCTCGCGGTACGCGGCATGCAGCTGCAGTGGGCGCAGTACCTGGGCGACGATCCGCAGGTGCTGGAGCAGGCGCTGCGCGCCAGTTTCGCGCGCGGCGACACGGTGCTGAGCTGCGGCGGCATCGGCGCCACGCCGGACGACCACACACGCCTTGCCTCGGCGCGGGCGCTCGACGTCGCCCTGGAGTTGCATGAGCAGGCCGCCGCGCTGATCCGCCAGCGCATCGCCAGCGCCTCGCTCGGCGATCCGGACTCGCCGGCCAACCAGCAGCGCCTGCAAATGGGCGTGTTCCCGCGCGGCAGCGAGATCATCCCGAATCCGTACAACCAGATTCCCGGCTATTTCATCCGCGAGCACTATTTCGTACCGGGCTTTCCAGTGATGGCCTGGCCCATGCTCGAATGGGTCCTGGACACGCGACTGCGCCACCTGCAGCGTCCGGCGGGCTACCTGGAACGCGGCCTGATCGTGCAGGGGGTCATGGAATCCGAGCTCACGCCGTTGATGCAGCGCATCGAGCACGAGCATGCGGCCGTCAAGGTGTTCAGCCTGCCCAGCGTCGACGATCCGACGTGGGGAAGGCACATCGAGATCGGCGTCAAGGGCGAACCGGCGGGCGTCGAGCCGGCATTCGCGGCGTTGCGCCAGGGCATCGACGAACTCGGGGCCCAGGTTCGCACGGAAACGGTGCGCTCCATCTGAGATGCACTGTAAAGGTGCATCGCGCACGTCGTCGGTGCGCGATGCATTCCGGGCGCGGGCGTGTCGCGCCGTGTGCCCGGGGCGCGCCGGATGGCGTCGGGAAACCCGGCAAAACCGCCGGGTTTGGCATGGATTCTGCTAGATTTGCGTCCAGGGCCGCGCCCGGCCGTACGCGCCGTTGCGCGACGACGCGCGGCCGCCCGCTGGCGGGCCATGCGCCACGGGCCGATGGACCCGGACGAACCCAAATCACCCTTGGAGAACTTGCATGAGCACACAGGTTGCTGACGTACTGAACATGGTGAAGGAAAACGACGTCAAGTTCGTCGATTTCCGCTTTACCGACACCCGCGGCAAGGAGCAGCACGTCACCGTGCCGGTGTCGGCGTTCGATGAGAGCAAGTTCACCCAGGGCCACGCCTTCGACGGCTCGTCGGTGGCGGGCTGGAAGGGGATCGAGGCCTCCGACATGCTGCTGATGCCGGATGCCAGCACCGCCAACATCGATCCGTTCATGGAGGAGACGACGCTGCTGCTGCAGTGCGACGTGCTCGAACCGGGCGACGGCAAGCCCTACGATCGCGATCCGCGCTCCATCGCCAAGAAGGCCGAAGCCTTTCTCAAGGCCTCGGGAATCGGCGACACCGCGTTCTTCGGCCCGGAACCCGAGTTCTTCATCTTCGACCAGGTGCGCTGGAACGTCGACATGTCGGGCTGCTTCGTCAAGATCGACTCCGACGAGGCCTCGTGGTCGAGCGGCGAGAAGATCGAAGGCGGCAACATGGGGCATCGCCCGGCGGTCAAGGGCGGCTACTTCCCGGTGCCGCCGGTGGACAGCCTGCAGGACATCCGTTCCGAGATGTGCCTGATCCTGGAACAGATGGGCGTGCCGGTCGAGGTGCACCACCACGAGGTCGCTGGCGCCGGCCAGTGCGAAATCGGCACCAAGTTCTCCACGCTGGTGCAACGCGCCGACTGGACCCAGGTGCTGAAGTACGTGGTGCACAACGTGGCCCACAGCTACGGCAAGACCGCCACCTTCATGCCCAAGCCGGTGGTCGGTGACAACGGCTCGGGCATGCACGTGCACCAGTCGATCTGGAAGGACGGCAAGAACCTGTTTGCCGGCAACGGCTACGCGGGTCTGTCCGAGTTCGCGCTGTACTACATCGGCGGCATCATCAAGCATGCGCGTGCGCTGAACGCCATCACCAACCCGGGCACCAACAGCTACAAGCGCCTGGTGCCGGGCTTCGAGGCCCCGGTGAAGCTCGCCTATTCGGCGCGCAACCGTTCCGCGTCGATCCGCGTGCCGTACGTGCAGAGCGACAAGGCGCGGCGCATCGAGGTGCGCTTCCCCGATCCCACCTGCAATCCGTACCTGGGCTTCGCCGCCATGCTGATGGCCGGGCTCGACGGCGTCGAGAACAAGATCCACCCGGGCGAAGCGGCAAGCAAGAACCTGTACGATCTGCCGCCCGAAGAGGACGCGAAGATCCCGACCGTGTGCTCCAGCCTCGACCAGGCGCTGGAATACCTCGACAAGGACCGCGCCTTCCTGACCCGCGGAGGCGTGTTCAGCAACGATTTCATCGATGCCTACATCGCGCTGAAGATGGAGGACGTCACGCGTTTCCGCATGACCACCCATCCGCTCGAGTTCGAGATGTACTACTCGCTGTGATGCGCGCGCCCGCGGACGCCGGCAACGGTGCCCGCGGCGTGCTGCCAGGCTTGCGAACCGGCGCCGCAGTCGCGAGATTGCGGCGCCGGTTTACACTTGCGGCCATGCCCGCGCGCGCGCGCCGCGCAATCGGTCATTGGCCATTTCGTCCTTCGGGGTTTGACATGCGCACCGTTTCCGTCGGTCTTCTCGTCCTGCTGTGCATGCTCGCCGGCTCCGCCGCGCGCGCGCAGGACATCGACGCCAGCCGTGTCTATCGTTGCCCGGACAATTCCTACACCAACATGCTGAGCGTGGTGCGGGAGAAGCACTGCCAGCCGGTCGACAATGCCAACATCAGCGTGCTGTCGCCGACGCCGCTGCCACGCGCGCGCACGCGCAGCGGCGCCGCCGGGCGGGCCTCGGCGCCCGACCAGATCAGTTCCGGCGCGCAAAGCGAGCGCGACGCCGAGGCGCGGCAACTGCTGCAGAGCGAACTTCAGACCCAGCAGGCCAAGCTGGCCGAGCAGCTGCAGGCCTACAACGGCGGGCATCCCGAGCGTCTGGGCAACGAGCGCAATTACCAGAAGTACCTCGACCGCGTGCAGTCGATGAAACAGCAGATCGACCTCACGCATGCCAACATCGACGCGCTGCAGCGCGAGTTGCAGCGCTACGCGCACTGAGCCGGTGCCGCGCTCCGGCTCCCCCCTGGCGCCGGGTTCGAAGGCCGATCCGGCCGAACCCGCGGCCGAACCCGCGGCCGGCGCCCTCGACTGGCTCGCCACCATGGCGGCGGTGGTCGACGCGCAGGGCCGCGTGGTGCATGCCAACACCGCGATGGAAGCCGGCCTCGGGCTGTCACGCCGCCAGATGCTCGGCCACGACCTGGCGCAGTGGATGGGTCGCCACGACCCGCTGCACGAGGCGCTGCGCCAGGTGCTCGGCGAGGAGTTCTCGAGCAAGCGCTTCGACGACGCCATGGTGCCGCGGCTGGGCGCCGACGCGCTGCCGGTGCAGGTCATCGTCTCGCGCACCGAGTCGCCCGAACGCCTGCTGGTGGAATTCGTCGAACTCGGCCAGCAAAGCCGCCAGGAGCGCGAGGAGCAGTGGCACCGCCAGGCGCAGGCGAGCAAGGATCTGATTCGCAACCTGGCGCACGAGATCAAGAATCCGCTGGGCGGCATCCGCGGTGCCGCGCAATTGCTGCAGGACGAACTCGACAGCCGCGAATTGCGCGAGTACACGCGGGTCATCATCCACGAGGCCGATCGTCTGCAGGGGCTGGTCGATCGGCTGCTCGTGCCGCACCGGCGTCCGCACGTGGTGGCCGAGTTGAACATCCACGAAGTGCTGGAGCGCGTGCGCTCGGTGATCCTGGCCGAGTTCCCGCGCGGTCTCGAACTCGTGCGTGACTACGACGCCAGCCTGCCCGAGTTGCTCGGGGATCGCGAGCAGTTGATCCAGGCGGTGCTCAACATCGCGCACAACGCCGCGCTGGCGCTGGCCGAGCGACGCGCCGCGGGCGACGCGCGCATGGTGTTCCGCACCCGCATCGCACGCCAGGTCACGGTGGCCAAGCAGCGCCATCGCCTGGCATTGGTCTTGCATGTGATCGACAACGGCCCCGGAGTTCCAGACAGCATCAAGGATCGCATGTTCTTTCCTCTGGTCTCGGGGCGGGAAGGTGGTTCGGGCCTGGGTCTGACCCTGGCGCAGACCTTCATCCAACAGCATCAGGGGACCATCGAGTGCGACAGCCAGCCCGGACACACCGACTTTCGCATCCTGCTGCCGCTTGCCTGAACAAGGCCGGGGGCCTGGCATGAAGCCGATCTGGATCGTCGACGACGATCAGTCGATCCGTTTTGTGCTGGAGAAGGCCCTGGAGCGCGCAGGGCTTCCGGTGCGCAGCTTCGCCAGCACGCGCGAGGTGCAGGATGCCCTCGCCACCGCGCAGCCGCAGGTGCTGGTGTCCGACATCCGCATGCCCGGGGGCAGCGGCATCGCGCTGCTGCAGGAGCTCAAGCGCAGTCAGCCGCAGTTGCCGGTGATCATCATGACCGCCTACTCCGACCTCGACAGTGCGGTCTCGGCGTTCCAGAGCGGCGCCTTTGAATACCTCAGCAAGCCCTTCGACGTCGACAAGGCGGTGGACCTGATCCGTCGCGCCGTCGACGAGAGCCTGCGCGAGCAGGGCGAGGCCGGGGCCGGGATGGAGACGCCGGAACTGCTCGGCAAGGCGCCGGCCATGCAGGACGTGTTCCGCGCCATCGGTCGCCTTTCACCGTCGCTCGTGACGGTGCTGATCACCGGCGAGTCGGGCAGCGGCAAGGAACTCGTGGCGCAGGCGCTGCATCGCCACAGCCCGCGTGCGCAGGGGCCCTTCGTGGCCATCAACACCGCGGCGATCCCGCGCGACCTGCTGGAAAGCGAGCTGTTCGGGCACGAGCGCGGTGCCTTCACCGGCGCGCAGACCGCGCGCCGCGGGCGTTTCGAGCAGGCCGAGGGAGGCACGCTGTTCCTGGACGAGATCGGCGACATGCCCTACGAGTTGCAGACGCGCCTGCTGCGCGTGCTGTCCGACGGGCATTTCTATCGCGTCGGCGGACATGCCCCGATTCGCGCCAACGTGCGGGTGATCGCCGCGACCCACCAGAACCTGGAGCAGCGCGTGCGCGACGGGCTGTTCCGCGAGGATCTGTTCCACCGCCTGAACGTCATCCGCCTGCGCCTGCCGCCGTTGCGCGAGCGTCGCGAGGACATCGAGTTGCTGGTGCGCCATTTCCTGCACAAGAGCGCATCCGAGCTCGGCGTGGAGACCAAGCGCCTGTCCGCCGAGGCGCTGGCGGTGCTGCGAGCCTATGCGTTCCCCGGCAATGTGCGCGAACTGCAGAACCTGTGCCACTGGCTCACCGTGATGGCGCCGGGCCTGGTCATCGATGGCAAGGATCTGCCGCCCGAGCTGTCGGCCGCGCCCGACGTCGTGCCCGTGGCGGCGCCGGCGCCCGACGTCGTGCCCGTGGCGGCGCGGCAGGCGGCTGCCGGTGGCGCGCCATGGGAGGAGCAGCTCGTCGGCGTGGCGCGCGAGATGCTGCTGGGCGGCCAGGCCGACGTCATGGAGCATCTCACGCGGCGTTTCGAGGGCGTGCTGATACGCGCCGCGCTGGAACTCACCCACGGACGACGCATCGAGGCGGCGCAGCGCCTGGGCATCGGCCGCAACACCATCACGCGCAAGATCCAGGAGCTCGGCCTCGACGAATGACGCGGCGGCGCCGCTGCTCCTCAGGCGCCCGGCCAGTCGAGTTCGACGAGCACCGGCGCGTGGTCGCTGGGCCGCGGGTTGGCGCGCGGCGCGCGGTCGATGCGGCACCCGCGCAGGCTTGCGCGCAGCGCCTGCGACACCAGGATGTGGTCGATGCGCAGGCCCTGGTTCCTGCGGAACGCGAGGTTGCGGTAGTCCCACCAGCTCCAGCTTTTCGCGGGCTGCTCGAACAGGCGGAACGCGTCGACCAGTCCGAGCTCGACGAGCCTGCCGAAATGCCCGCGCTCCTCGGCCGTGCAGTGGATCTTGTCGCGCCAGGCATCCGGGTCGTACACGTCGCGATCCTCCGGCGCGATGTTGAAGTCACCGAGCAGCACCAGCGCGCAATGGGTCGCGAGTTGCTGCTCCAGCCATGATTCCAGCGCCTCCAGCCAGCGCATCTTGTAGGCGAACTTCTCGCTGCCCGGTTCCTGGCCGTTGGGAAAATAGGCACCCACCACGCGCAGGCCGGCGACGCTGGCCGCGATCAGGCGCGCCTGCGGGTCGTCGAGCCCCGGCAGGTTGCGCTGCACGTCCGCCGCCGGAATGCGCGACAGCAGCGCGACGCCGTTGTAGGTCGGTTGCCCGAAACACTGCGCCTGCCACCCGGCTGCCAGCAGTTCGGCGTGCGGAAAGCGCGCGTCGACGAGCTTGGTTTCCTGCAGCACCACGACATCGGGCTGCTGCCCGGCCAGCCAGTCGAGCAACTGCGGCAGACGCACGGACAGGGAGTTCACATTCCAGGTGGCGAGTTTCATGCGATGGACGTTCGGGGGATGGGACAGCGGGAGAGGAGGTCGAAACCCTTGACCTAAGACAAGGGATGGCGAAAAGTCAATCCCCTGTTTGTGGAAAAAAAGCCGCGAGGTGCTGCAAAGTTCACGGGAATCAGTTACCTTGGAGTCACTTTGGCAAACCCGTCGAAAGGCGGGGACGCAAAGCCTCCGGTCTAAAGGCTGAAAAGCCCATGACAGCGGGGTTGCCGGCGCGGATTCGTGTCGTGACTTCTCGTGCTGTAGATGCATCGGCCGCTCTGGCCAACCGGATGGCAGCTTTGCCACCGTCCGCCCCGAAGGGGGCGGGGCCCAGGGAGCGACCGTCATGTCCAGTCTACAGAACACATTTCGCACCGCCATGCTGCCGGTGCTCGCCGCGATGATCCTCGCGGGTTGCGGCGGCGGCGGCGGAGCCGCCACCGGCTCGGTCGGTTCGACCGCCTCTTCGCTGTCGAACACCACCGCCGGAAACGCCAGCCCGCCGGGGCAGGCGAAGACCATCAGCAGTGCCACGACGACGTCGATCGTGGCGACGAGCACGACGTCGGCACCCACCACGAGCACGACTCCGACGACGAGCACGACTCCGACGACGAGCACGACTCCGACGACGGGCACGAGCACGAGCACGAGCACGAGCACGAGCACGAGCACGAGCACGAGCACGAGCACGAGCACGAGCATGAGCACGAGCACGAGCACGAGCACGAGCACGACGACGCCCGCGCCCGCTCCGGTTCCCAGCAGTTTCACGGCCGAGAACCTCGTTCAGGTTCCGCATCTCGTATCGGGCGTGAAGACCTGGGTCACGATGGATCTTCCCTGGTCGTCGTGGACCAATGCGAACGTCAAGACGGCGGCGTCCGCCACGGGCACGACCTATTACGTCTCGCTCACCGGCAGCGATCGCAACAGCGGCACCTCCGCCCAGAGTGCCTTTGCCACGGTGGCGCACGCGGTCTCGTTGATGCAACCCGGCGACACGCTGCTGTTCGAGCCCGGCGTGTATCACCAGACGATCAACCTGGCCGGCGGTCTGTCCGGCACGAGTTCGCAGCCCATCACCTTCGGCAATGCCGGAGGGGGCGCGGTGGTGCTCGATGCGTCCCCGGTCATCGCGTCTTCGTCGTGGTCTGCGGCGGGAGGCTCGGTGTACCGGGCCAGCGTGACCAAGAACCTGGATGGGTCGTCGAATCTGGCCGTACCCACCGGCACCGATCCCTCCACGGCCATGGTGGTCGTGGTCAACGACAAGGCGCTGCGTCTGGCACCCAACGACAGCGCGGCCAACGTCACGTCGGGCAGTGGCCTGTTCGCCTACAACGGCTCCACGCTGACCGTGGATTTCGGCTCTGCAAATCCCTCATCGGCCACGGTGGTCGTGGCCAACGCGAACAACCCGAGTCCGATCTACTGGTACGGCAGCAACGACCTCGTGTTCGACGGGCTGACCGCGGAGGCCGGCGGCAATTCCGGGATCTGGGGCTATGGAAGCTCGGTGACCATCGAACACTGCGTCAGCCAGTACAACATCAAGGCCGGCATCAATTTCATGATGATGTCCGGAAACGCCAACGCCAACAACCAGGCGCTGGAAAACCTGGTCTACATGAACTCGCTGCACAACTGGCCGCGCGGGACCAACGGCTTCTACGCGTCCGGCGGAGGCTGGAGCGGCGGGCTTGCGTTCAGCGAAGCCTACAAGGGCGTCGCTCGCGGCAACCTCGTGATCGACAACGGTGGCGAGGGGATCATCAGCTACGGCAGCGGTCCGTCGGAGACCACGGGAAGCGTGCTGTTCGAGGACAACCTCAGCATGGACAACTGGTCGATGCAGATGTACTTCGACAACCAACCCAACGATATCGCACGCGGCAACCTGCTGTACTTCTCCGGGTTTGACAAGAGCACCTGGGAGTCCCAGTCCGACGACCTGTACAAGTACAGCACCTGCATGGCGCTGGCGGACGAGGCGAATTCCTCGGCCAACATGACGGCCAACCTGGCCAATTCGCAGGTCTACGACAACCTGCTCGTCGGCTGCCGCCTCGGCATCACCGAATACTGGGAAGGCAACGTGTTGTCGGGACAGCATGGACTGAAGAACACGCTGATCGCCAACAACACCATCGTGCTCATGCCTACGACGCCTCCGTCGACCTACACGGCCGGCATCTACCTGTGGGACAACGGCGGAGCCAACACCAACAGCGCCGTGGTGAACAACCTGGTGATCGGCTGGGACTCGACCGAGCCCGTGATCTGGTACCAGGGAACGGGGGCCGACCCGGGCGTGCAGGCCGATCACAACGCCTACTGGAACGCCGGCAACGGCACGCCCTTCACGCTGGGCTTCAACACCGTGTCCAACGACACCTTCGCGCAGTGGCAAGCGGCGACCGGATACGACCTGGCCGGGTTCTTCGCCGACCCCATGCTCGCGGGCACGAGCGCACTGTCGAGCCCATCGTATGCGCCGTACGACCAGGCCAACGCCGTGCCGCAATCGGGTTCGCCGCTGATCGGAGCCGGCATCGACCTCTCGTCGTCCTCGCCGGTGGCCGGCGAGACCTTCTCGACCAACCTGGCCGGCCTGCCTCGCGGTTCGAGCTGGACCATCGGCGCGTTCTGACCGCGAGCGCCCGGCGATGCCGTGGCGAATCGGAAGACGGTGGCTGAGATGCCACCGTCTTCCTGGCGCAGAGAGGTTTCCATGGTTGTCGAATGCGCAGGCACAAGCCGCGCGAGAAGCCGATCCGGGAAGGCTGGGCGGCGCGCGCTGCGCAGGCGGCTCGGCCCTCGCGGATCGAGCGTCGTGGCCCGTCCGCCGGGCATGTTGCGCACTGCGGTGCTGCCGCTGCTCGCCGCGCTGACCCTCGCCGGCTGCGGGGGCGGCGGAGCGGCCGCCGGTGGCGCGGGCGCGACGACGCCGGGGCAGGCGAAAACACCCGGCGCGGCCACGCCGTCCGCCACGACGTCCGCCACCGGCGCCTGCGTGCCGCCGGCCTACGGCACGACCTCCGGCACTCTGACCATCGTGACCCAGTCGTGCCCGGCGGGCACCCAGGGCCAGCCCTATGCGGGTTGCACCGTGACGGCGCAGGGCGGCGTGCCCCCCTATACCTTCAGCGTCACCAACTCCCTCAGCTATCCGACGCTGCCCGAGGGCATGAGCATCGCGTCGTGCAATGGCCAGATCAGCTCCTCGTACATCGGCGGCCAGGGCTACTACGAGCCGCAGATCGTGGTCACGGATGCGGCCGGAAACCGGGCCACGCGCCAGATCGGCTTCTCCATCGCCGGCAACAACGCCTTCCTGGAGAACATCTTCCCGTCGACGTCGATCTTCCACCATCGCGTCGACAGCCTGCCGGTGGACACCTCGCCGGCGGCGCCGATTCCCAGCGTGTATGCGTCGACGCACATCCGCGTGTTCTTCGGCAATACCTCGGGCGCCCCGTTCCCCAACGGCATCCCGGCGCTGAGCGTGCCCGCCGCGCAGCCCGACGTGGCAGTCGCCACGACCCAGTACCAGAGCTACTTTTCCTCCGGCCCGATCCCGAGTTACGCGCCCATCGAGGGCACCGCGGAATCGACCGGCGACCGCCATGTGATCGTCTACCGCCAGGGTACGTCGGGGCAGGCGCCGTCCCTGTATGAACTGTGGCAGGGTATCAACAAGGGTTCGTCCGGCTGGTCCGATTCGTCCAATGCGCTGTGGTCCGACACCACGTCGAATGCGCTGACTCCGCAGGGCGGCGGCACCGCCGACGCGGCGGGCCTGCCGGTAGGGCCGCTGCTGGTCACCGCCGACGAAGTCATCGGCAGCGGCACGCCCGCGGCGCCGAATGGCGTGATCCGCCACCCGATCCGCTTCACCCTCAACCACATGCTGAACTACTGGGTGTGGCCGGCGACCTCCACGGCCGGGGTGGGATACTGCACGGACAGCAGCGGCAACGCCATCTCGGTCGGCCAGGAACTGTCGCAGTCGGCGCCGCCGGCGAGTTGCAACTCCTCGGCGCCGGCGGGCGAGATCTATCGCCTGAAGGCCAGTGTCGCCGACACGACCTGCGCGGCGACCAGTCCGCAGGCGGCGATCATCATGACGGCGATGCGCGACTACGGCATCATCCTGGCCGACAACGGCATGTCCGGCGGGCTGATCGGAACCCCCGATTCGCGCTGGAACGATGCCGACCTGGCCTGCTTGCAACAACTCGTGCTGGCGGACTTCCAGCCGGTCAACGTGTCGAGCCTGATGGTCAGCCCGGACAGCGGGCTCACCCAGTAAGCGCGGCGGCGGCCGCCGGCAGGCGGCACCTGGCCCGACGACGGCGCGCCTGAGGCGCGCCGTTCGCATGACGCATCAGGCGTCGTGGTGGGACATGGCCGGGCCATGGCTGCCGGCAGGCGCGCCGAGCGGCGCCGGCGCGGCCTCCAGCGTCGGCAATGCGAGCACCGCGCCGACCGGCAGCCCGAGCGCCGCGGCGATGCGTTGCAGGCGTGCCGGCTCGCCGTTGCTCCAGACGCACAGCGTGGGCGTGCCGTGTGTCTGCGGCAGTTCCCCGGCCAGGCGCGAGGCCTGCGCCGCCACCGCGTCGGCCGGATCGAGCAGCGTCGGCACGGCGTCGCCGAAGGCCGCGCGGATGCCGTCGAGCAGCAAGGGGTAGTGGGTGCAGCCCAGCACCACGCGGGTGCAGCGCGCCTCGCGCAGCGGCGCGCAGAAGCGTTCGAGCAGCGCCAGCGTGGCCGGGTCGTGCGGGCCGCGCGTCTCCACCGCCTCGGCCAGCCCGGGGCAGGGTTGCAGCAGCACCGCGGCGTCGCCGGCGTGGCGCGCCAGCAGCGTGCGAAAGCGGTCGCTGCCCAGCGTGCCCGGGGTCGCCAGCACCCCCACCGGACCGTCGCCGGCGGCGCGCAGCGCCAGCGCCGGCTTGATCGCCGGCTCGATGCCGACGAACGGCAGCTGCGGCCACTCGCTGCGCAACTCGGGCATCGCCATCGCGGTGGCGGTGTTGCACGCCACCACCACGAGTTGCGCGCCTTGTCGCAGCAGGAAGCGGGTGAGCAGGCGACAGCGCTGCAGCACGTAGGCGGCGTCGCGCTCGCCGTACGGGGCGTAGGCCGAGTCGGCCGCGTACAGCAGGCGTGCGTGCGGCAGGCGCCTGTGCAACGCGGCCAGCACGGTCAGGCCGCCGACGCCCGAGTCGAACACGCCGACGCACGGCGCCGACGTGCGCGTCGTGTCGCGGGCTTGCGGGATGCGCGTCACGGCCGCCGGGCGGGCATCAGGCGGTGGTCACGGGAATCTTGCCGATGTGCGCCTGCCACTGCGCCGGCCCCGTCTTGTGCAGCGACTCGCCGTGGGAGTCGACGGCCACCGTGACCGGCATGTCCTGCACCTCGAACTCGTACACCGCCTCCATGCCGAGCTCGGGGAAGGCGACCAGGCGTGAACTCCGGATCGCCTTGGACACCAGGTAGGCCGCGCCGCCCACCGCGATCAGGTAGGCGCTGCGGTGCTTGCGGATGGCGTCCAGCCCGGCCGGGCCGCGCTCGGCCTTGCCCACCATCGCCAGCAATCCGGTCTGCGCCAGCATGGTCTCGGTGAACTTGTCCATGCGCGTGGCCGTCGTCGGTCCGGCCGGTCCCACCACCTCGTCGCGCACCGGGTCCACGGGCCCGACGTAGTAGATCACGCGATTCGTGAAATCCACCGGCAGCGGCTCGCCCTTAGCCAGCATCGAGGTGATGCGCGCATGCGCCGCGTCGCGCCCGGTGAGCAGCTTGCCCGACAGCAGCAGGGTCTCGCCCGGCTTGAACGCCGCGACGTCGTCGCGCGTCAGCGTGTCCAGGTCCACGCGTCGGCTCTTCTGGGTATCGGCGGTCCACTGCACCTCCGGCCACAGGTCCAGGCTGGGCGGCTCCAGGTACACCGGCCCCTGGCCGTCGAGCACGAAGTGGGCGTGGCGCGTGGCTGCGCAGTTCGGGATCATGGCCACCGGCAGGTTGGCGGCGTGGCACGGCCAATGGCGGATCTTCACGTCGAGCACCGTGGTCAGGCCGCCGAGCCCCTGCGCGCCGATGCCCAGCGCGTTCACTTTCTCGTACAACTCGATGCGCAGTTGCTCGAAGCGGTCGCGCGGCCCGCGGCTCAGCAGCTCGCTCATGTCGATGTCGTCCATCAGCGCCTGCTTGGCCATCAGCATGGCCTTTTCCGCGGTGCCGCCGATGCCGATGCCCAGCATGCCCGGCGGGCACCAGCCGGCGCCCATGGTCGGCACCGTCTTGAGCACCCAGTCGACGATGCTGTCCGACGGGTTGAGCATGACGAACTTCGACTTGGCTTCGGAGCCGCCGCCCTTGGCCGCCACCTGGACGTCGACGCTGCGGCCCGGCACCAGTTCCACGTGCAGCACGGCAGGCGTGTTGTCGCGCGTGTTCTTGCGCTCGAACAGCGGGTCGGCCAGCACCGACGCGCGCAGCTTGTTGTCGGCGTTCAGGTAGCCGCGGCGCACACCCTCGTCGACGGCGTCCTGCAGCGTGCCGTCGAGGCCCTCGAAGCGCACGTCCATGCCGATGCGCAGGAACACGTTGACAATGCCGGTGTCCTGGCAGATCGGGCGGTGGCCGGTGGCGCACATGCGGCTGTTGGTGAGAATCTGCGCGATCGCGTCGCGCGCGGCCGGGCTCTGCTCGCGCTCGTAGGCGAGCGCGAGATGGCGGATGTAGTCGGCCGGGTGGTAGTAGCTGATGAACTGCAGCGCGGCGGCGATCGATTCCACCAGGTCTTCCTGGCGGATCACGGTGCTGGCCATGGCGTGGTCTCCTGTGGGGGTGGTCTTTCAGGGTATCCCCCAATCTTAGGACGCCCACGCCGGCCGCGGGCATCTTTGCGGCCGCGCGCCCGCGACGTCAGGCCCTGTCGTGCGGCGGCGCGTGCTGGTTCATCAGGATGGTGCGGGTCATCACGCGGTCGGTCCAGGCGATGGCCAGCGCCGACACCAGGAAGGTGATGTGGATCGCCGTCTGCGCCACCAGGGCCTTGACGCTGTAGGCGTCGGCGTTGAGGAAGGTGCGCAGCAGGTGGATCGACGAAATGCCGATGATCGCCATCGCCAGCTTGACCTTGAGCACCGACGCGTTGACGTGGGACAGCCACTCCGGATGGTCCGGGTGGTATTCCAGGTAGGTGCGCGAGACGAAGGTCTCGTAGCCCCCGACGATGACCATGATCAGCAGGTTGGCGATCATCACGACGTCGATCAGGCTCAGCGCCACCAGCATGATGGTGGTCTCGCCCAGGTGCTGCGATGCCTCGCCGGCGCCGGCCGCGCCATGCACGGCCACCGCCTCGAGCAGGTGGTGCAGGGCCTGCGCGTTGCCCATGGCCGCGCCGACCAGGTTCAGCAGTTCGTTCCAGAAGTGCACCACGTACACGCCCAGCGCGACGATCAGGCCGACGTACAGCGGAAGCTGCAGCCAGCGGCTGAGGAACAGCATGCGGGCGATCGGCGGGATCGGGGCCCGGCGTGGCTCGGAGGCGGAGGGTGCTGGCATGGGCGCTGGGGCGGTGGGCTGGAGGGGGGGGCGGCGCGGGGCGCGGCGCGCGTCATCGATGTATCGAAATGTATCGGATCGCGCTGCGTCGACACATTGCTGCGTCGCGGTCGCATCGCGCGACGTCAGGGGGCTGTAAGAGCCGTGAGTACACAATCGGGGCTCTACAGCCTGAAGCGGGCACGGCGGCGGCTTGCCCGCCGTCCGAGCCTTCCGCCTGGCCTGACAGCGGCCCATACTCTGGAGACAACCATGAGCGAACAACAAGCCCCCGAGCATCAACCCCTCAAGACCTACTACCCGTCGGCGCAGGCCGTGCAGGGCGCGCGCATTTCGGGCATGGAGGCGTACCGCGCGATGGTGGCGGAGGCGGAGCGGGATTTCGAGGGTTTCTGGGCGCGCCAGGCGCGCGAGAACCTGAGCTGGCACAAGCCGTTCACGCACACGCTGGACGCCAGCGGGGCGCCGTTCTACAAGTGGTTCACGGACGGGCTGATCAACGTGTCGTACAACTGCCTGGACCGGCACGTGGAGGCGGGGCGCGGGGATCGCACGGCGATCGTGTTCGAGACCGATGACGGGCAGTCGACGAAGGTGAGCTACCGCGAGCTGCTGGAGCGCACGTGCCGGATGGCCAATGCGCTGAAGAGCCTCGGGGTGAAGAAGGGCGACCGCGTCGTGATCTACATGCCGATGTCGGTGGAGGGGGTGGTGGCGATGCAGGCGTGCGCGCGCATCGGCGCGACGCACTCGGTGGTGTTCGGCGGTTTTTCGGCGCAGTCGCTGCGCGACCGCATCGAGGATGCGGGCGCGGTGCTGGTGATCACGGCGGACGAGCAGCGCCGTGGCGGCAAGTCGCTGCCGCTGAAGGCCATCGTGGACGAGGCGCTGAAGCTGGGCGGGTGCGACAGCGTGCGCAACGTGATCGTGTACAAGCGCACGGGCGGTGCGGTGGAGTTCAACCCGCAGGGCGATCTGTGGCTGCACGAGCTGGTGGCTTCGCAAAGCGCGGAGTGCGCGCCGGAGTGGGTGGAGGCGGAGCATCCGCTGTTCCTGCTGTACACGTCGGGCTCGACGGGCAAGCCCAAGGGGGTTCAGCATTCCACCGCGGGCTATCTGCTGTGGGCGCAGCTGACCATGCAGTGGACGTTCGACATTCGTCCGGACGATCTGTTCTGGTGCACGGCCGACATCGGCTGGGTGACGGGGCACACGTACATCACCTACGGGCCGCTGGCCTGCGGGGCGACGGAGGTGGTGTTCGAGGGGGTTCCGACCTATCCGGACGCCGGGCGGTTCTGGAAGATGATCCAGGACCACAAGGTGAGCATTTTCTACACGGCGCCGACGGCGATCCGCTCGCTGATCAAGGCGGCCGAGGCGAACCCTGCGGCGCATCCGCGCAACTACAAGCTGGACTCGCTGCGCATTCTGGGCACGGTGGGCGAGCCGATCAACCCTGCGGCGTGGGAGTGGTACTACGAGAACGTCGGGGGATCGCGCTGCCCGGTCGTCGACACGTGGTGGCAGACCGAGACCGGCGGGCACATGATGAGCCCGCTGCCCGGGGCCACGCCGATGGTGCCGGGTTCGTGCACGCTGCCGCTGCCGGGGATTTTTGCCGAGGTGGTGGACGAGACGGGGCACGACCTGCCGTGGGGCACCGGGGGCATCCTGGTGGTGAAAAAGCCGTGGCCGTCGATGATCCGCACCATCTGGGGGGATGCGGAGCGCTTCAAGAAGAGCTACTACCCCGAGGAGCTCAAGGGCTACTACCTGGCCGGCGACGGCGCGATCCGCGATCCGAACACCGGGTACTTCACGATCACGGGGCGCATCGACGACGTGCTCAACGTGTCGGGGCACCGCATGGGCACGATGGAGATCGAGTCGGCGCTGGTGTCGCATCCGCTGGTGGCGGAGGCGGCGGTGGTGGGGCGTCCGGACGATCTGACGGGCGAGGCGATCTGTGCCTTCGTGGTGCTCAAGCGCCCGGTGCCCACGGGCGACGAGGGCGTGGCCATCGCCAGCGAGCTGCGCAACCACGTGGGGCGCGAGATCGGCCCGATCGCCAAGCCCAAGGACATCCGCTTCGGCGACAACCTGCCGAAGACGCGCTCGGGCAAGATCATGCGCCGCCTGCTGCGCACGTTGGCCAAGGGCGAGCAGATCACCCAGGACACTTCCACGCTGGAGAACCCGGCGATCCTCGAGCAACTCGCGCGCAACCATTGACGCATGCCGCCGGGGCGACGCCCCGGCGCGCGCGACAGGCCGGCCGCGAGGCCGGTTTTTTTTCGCTCAATCCTTTTTTCGCTCAATCGGGCGCCAGCGCCACCGCCAGGTGGCCGCTGCGCCCGGGCACCGTGCCCAGTCCGACGCGGCGCGCCGGCAGCTCGCGCAGGTCGAGCGTCGCCGCGTGTTCGGTCAGCGTGCCGATGCGCAGGCCGGCGTCGCGCCAACCCAGCAGCAATTGTTCGAACACCGGCGCGAACTGTCCGCCCTCGAGTTCGGCATGCAGCGTGTACACGTGGTCGCGTCCGTCCAGCGACAGGCGCAGCAGGTGCGCCGCGACGTTGCCGGCGTCGATCCCGTCGACCCCGATCAGTTCGTCCAGCGTCGGCAGCGTGGTCGGAAGCTGCGGCACGTCGAGCACGCGGTCGCCCACGCGCGGCAGGAACGGCGCATCGCCGCGACCATCGGAGGCCACGCGAAAGCCGAGTTCCTGTTCGAGTTCGTAGGCGTGCTGGTTCATCTGCCAGCCCGCGGCGCCGTGCACCTCGGGGGCGCGCGCGAAGATCTCGCCGAAGCGCTGCACCGCGAGCTGCAGCTGGCGCAGTGTCCAGGCGCGGTCGCGGCGGGCCACGTAATCCTGCCACAGTACGTGGTCCCAGGTATGCACGCCGACCTCGTGGCCGGCGCGCGCCGTGGCGCGCATCGGTTCGGCCGCGCGGCGACCGATGTCGGGGCCGGGCAGCAGGGTGCCGTACAGCAGGGTCTTGAGCCCGTAGTTGCTGCCCACCGAGGTGCGACGGACCTTGGCCAGGAAGCCGGGCCGGAACACGCGCTTGAGGGCGCGCCCGGTGTGATCCGGGCCGAGACTGAACAGAAAGCTGGCGCGCAGTCGGTGGCGCGCCAGCATGCGCAGCAGCGCCGGCACCCCCTCGAGGGTGCCGCGCAGCGTGTCCACGTCGACCTTCAGGGTGATGCGGGGCATGATCAAGCGTTCCCGATCGCAGCCTCAGTTGCCGCCTTCGTCCATGAGCGCGCGCGCCTGCGCGATGTGGCCGCGGTAGGCCTCGAAGATCTTGCGCAACGCGGTGTCCATGTCGGTGCGCGGAGCCCAGTCCAGGTCGCGCATGGTGTTGTCGATCTTCGGCACGCGGTTGCGCACGTCCTGGTAGCCGGCGCCGTAGTAGGCGCCCGAGCTGGTTTCCACGAGCTGCACCTGGCGTGCGCTGTCGGCGTATTCGGGAAACTCGGCGGCCAGGCGCAGCATGCGTTCGGCGAGGTCGCGCACCGAATGGTTGTTGGCCGGATTGCCGATGTTGTAGATGTTCCCGCTGGCCACTCCCGACGGATTCTCGATGATGCGCATCAGCGCGTCGATGCCGTCGTCGATGTCGGTGAAGGCGCGCTTTTGCAGCCCGCCGTCGACCAGGCTGATGTTCTCGCCGCGCACGATGTGGCCGAGGAACTGCGTGACCACGCGCGAGCTGCCCTCCTTGGCGGAGAAGATGGTGTCGAGTCCGGCGCCGATCCAGTTGAACGGGCGGAACAGCGTGTAGTCGAGGCCTTCCTGCTGGCCGTAGGCGGCGATGACCCGATCCATCAACTGCTTGGAGCAGGCGTAGATCCAGCGCGGCTTGTTGATCGGCCCGTACACCAGCGGCGAGGCTTCCGGATCGAACTCGGCGTCGGGGCTCATGCCGTAGACCTCGGAGGTCGACGGGAACACCAGGCGCTTGCGGTGCTTGACCGCCGCGCGCACGATCGGCAGGTTGGCCTCGAAGTCGAGTTCGAACACGCGCAGCGGCGCCTTCACGTAGGTGGCCGGCGTGGCGATGGCCACCAGTGGAAGGATCACGTCGCACTTGCGCACGTGGTACTCGATCCATTCCCGGTTGATCGTGATGTCGCCCTCGAAAAAGCGGAACCGCGGGTTGCCCAGCAGGTCCTCGATGCGATCGGTGTTCATGTCCATGCCGTAGACCTGCCAGTCGGTGCTGCTCAGGATGCGCTTGGACAGGTGGTGGCCGATGAAGCCGTTGACGCCGAGGATCAGGATCTTTTTCATGGTCGGGAGGGCACGAGTTGTGCGATGCGTTGCAATTCGAGGGCGAGGCCCGGCCGCGCGCTGTCCCAGACCTGCTGGAGATGCAGCACGCCACCGTCGCCGCAGCGCGCCAGCAGCGTGCCGGCGCAAAGGTACGGCCCGGGGCTCGCCGGCGCGCGCAGGTGCGCCGCCAGCGCCGGCCCGGCGATGCGCGCGCGCGCCACGATCAGGCGGCGGCCGCCGCTTTCGAAAAACGCGCCGGGATAGGGCGGAGCCACCGCGCGGATCAGGTTGTACACCTGCGCGGCGTTCTGGTTCCAGTCGATGCGCCCGTCCTCCGGGCGCCGGCCGCCGAAATAGCTTCCCTGCTCGAGCCGGTTGGGGCGTCGCGGCAGCTCGCCGCGCAGCAGCTGCGGCAGCACCTGCCACAGCGCGATCTCGGCGGCCACCGTGACCTTGTCGAACACCTCGCGCGCGGTGTCGTCGGGCAGGATCGGAACCGCCTGCTGCGCCACGATGTCGCCGGCGTCGGGCTTGTCCAGCATCAGGTGCAGCGTGGCGCCGCTTTCGCGTTCACCGTGCAGCACGGCCCAGTTCACCGGCGCGCGCCCGCGGTAGCGCGGCAGCAGCGAGCCGTGCATGTTCAGCGCCGCCACGCGTGCCGACTGCAGCAGTTGCGGCGCGAGCATGCGCCGGAAGTAGAACGAGAACAGGTAGTCGGGGCGCAGCGCCTGCACGCGCGCAATCTGCTCCGCGTCGAGCGCCTGGTCGACCAGCAGCAGCGGGATGCCGTACTCCGCGGCGACGTCGGCCACGCGCTCGAACCACAGGTTCTCGGCCGGATCGTCGGGATGCGTGACGACCAGTTCCACATGCATGCCGCCGGCCAGCAGCACGCGCAGGCAGCGCGCGCCGACGTTGTGGTAGGCGAACACCACCGCACGCATGGCCGATGCCGGAGGCGCGGCGCTCATGGCTGGCCCGGAGCGCGCACCCGCAGCGCGTCGCCGCCGTCGGACGCGATGCGCGGCGCGCCGGTGTCGTCGAGCACGGCCTGCACCACGTAGCGCGGGCGCCCGCGCACCTGCTCGTAGATGCGCCCGATGTACTCGCCGAGCAGGCCCATGCTGAACAGCAGCACGCCGAGCAGGCAGAAGGTGATGGCGAACAGCGTGAACACGCCCTGCACCTGCGAGCCGAACAGCAGGCGGTCGATCATGAGCAGCAGGAACAGCGCGCCCGATGCCAGCGCCAGCGCGATGCCCAGGAACGACATGAACTGCAGCGGGATCAGCGAAAAGCCGGTGACCAGGTCGAAGTTCAGGCGCACCAGCTTGAACAGCGAGTACTTCGACTCGCCGGCCGCGCGCTCCTCGTGAGCGACCTCGATCTCGGCCGGGTTCAGCGAGAAGGTGTAGGCCAGCGCCGGCACGAAGGTGTTGACCTCGTGACAGCGGTTGATGGTGTCGACCACGTGGCGCCCGTAGGCGCGCAGCATGCAGCCCTGGTCGGTCATGCGCACGTGGGTGATGGTCTCGCGCAGCCGGTTCATCCAGCGGCTGGCGTGGCGCCGGAACCAGGTGTCCTGGCGCTGTCGCCGGATGCTGCCGACGTAGTCGTGGCCCTCGCGCATCTTGGCCACCAGGCGGGCGATTTCCTCGGGCGGGTTCTGCAGGTCGGCGTCGAGGGTGACGATGATCTCCCCGCGGCAATGCTCGAACCCGGCGAGGATGGCCATGTGCTGGCCGTAGTTGCCGTTGAACAGGATCACCCGCGTCACGTCGGGACGCGCGCGCTGCTGCTCGGCCAGCAGCGCCGCCGAGCGGTCGCGGCTGCCGTCGTTGACGAACACGACTTCGTAGGCCTCGCCGAGGGCGTCGAGGGCCGGGTACAGGCGGGCGAACAGCGCGCCGAGCCCGTCCTGCTCGTTGTAGACGGGCACGACCACCGACAGCGCGACGCCGGAGGGGCTGGAAGACTGACTCATACCCCGGATTCTCGCAGCACCGCGGAAAGGGCCTGCGCAACCCGCGGCACATCCGCGTCGCGCATGTCGGGGAACAGCGGCAGCGTGAGGATGCCCGAGCCCACGCGTTCGGCATGCGGGAAGTCGCCGGGCGCGAAGCCCAGCTTGCGGTACAGGCTGAACAGGTGGATCGGCGGATAGTGCACGCCGCTGCCGATGCCGCGCTGCTTCAGCGCCTGCATGACGTCGGCGCGCGGCACCTGCGGCGGCAGCACGACCTGGAACATGTGCCAGTTGGAGTCGGTCTCGTCGCGCGGCGGCAGCAGCACTCCGCGCGCCTCCAGCCCGAGCGCGTCGAAATGCGCGAAATAGGCCAGCGCGAGTTCGCGCCGGCGCGCGTTGAACGCGTCGACCTGCTGCAGTTGGCCCCAGCCGACGCGCGCGGCCACGTCGGTCAGGTTGGCCTTGCCGCCGACCAGGTCGACGTCCATGCCGTCGACGCCGAAGCGGCGCACCCCCTGCAGGCGGTAGCGCTCGGCGAGCGCCGGATCGGCGTCCGGCGGGAGCACCAGGCAGCCGCCTTCGATGCTGGTGGCGTTCTTGTTGGGGTGGAAGCTGAACGACGCGTAGTCGCCGAAGGCGCCCACGCGACGCCCGCGCCAACGACTGCCGATGGCCTGCGCGGCATCCTCCAGCACGCGCAGTCCGTGGCGTTGCGCGAGCGCGTACAGCGCGTCGAGATCGCAGGGCAGGCCGGCCAGGTGCACCGGCAGCAGCACCCGCGTGCGCTCGCCGACGGCCGCCTCGACGCGCGCCGCGTCCAGGTTGCGCGTGCGCGGGTCGATGTCGACGAACACCGGACGCGCGCCCACCGCGAGGATCACGTTGGCGGTGGCCACCCATGACAGCGGCGTGGTGATGACCTCGTCGCCCGGGCCCACGCCCATCATGCGCAACGCGATTTCCATGGTCACCGTGCCGGAGCTGAAGGCGCGCACCGTGCGCCCGCCGAAGTACTCCGACAACGCCTGCTCGAAGCGTGCGTTCCACGGGCCGGTGGTGATCCAGCCCGAGCGCAGCACCTCGACCACGCCGGCGATGGTCTGCTCGTCGATCGACGGGCGCGTGAAAGGCAGGAAATCGACGCTCGGGTCGCCGTGCGGGGAGGTCGCGGACATGGAGAATGCCTCAGGAACGTGCCAGCAGCACGACGCCGGCGATGATGATGGCGATGCCCAGCAGCTTGTGCAGGGTCAGGCTTTCGCCGAACAGCCACCACGCGGCGAACGCGGTGACCACGTAGCCGAGCGAGAGCATCGGGTAGGCAAGCGACACCTGCACGCGCGTCAGCGCGAGGATCCACACCACCACCGAGACCGCGTAGCAGGCCAGCCCGGCGAGGATCTGCCACTGCGTGGCGAAGTGCAGGCCGGCGCGCAGGATATGGTCGGCGGTGAAGGAGAAGTGCCCGGCGGTGGCGGCTCCCGACTTGATCAGCAGTTGCGCGGCGGCGTTGAGCAGCACCCCGGTGAGCACGAGGGCGAAGGCCACGGGGGTCATGGGCGAGGCTCCTTGGAGGCGGCGGGCGAGGTCGGGGATGGTGCATTCCACGCCGCGGGAAGACGTGCGCGCGCGTGCCGCGCCGTCGCGCCGTAATCCTGGTCGGGGCGCGCCACGACCACGTAGCGCGGCGTGCGGTCGATGACCAGCAGCGGCAGATGCAGGGCGCGCAAGGCCGGCAGCGTGCCCGCGGGCATGAAGGCCAGCGGCAGCCGGTCGGCGCGCCAGCGCGCGGCGAAGTCGCGCAGCGACGGCACCCAGCGCGCGGGCTGCTGGCGGATGCCGAAATCGAGTTCCCCGCGGTAGTTCACCACCGTGACCTCGCGCCGCAGGTAGAAGGGCAGGGTCTGGTCGTAGGTGTCGACGGTGTAGAACGGCTGCCCCGCGCGCAGCCATGGCCGGATGGCGGCCACCACGTCGCGCGTGGATGCGGTACGGCCGAGGATCTGGAAGGACTGCGTGGCCACCGTGAGACCGACGACCATGCAGCCGGCCAGGCTGAGCACCGCCAGGCTGCGCCGCCCGCGGCGCTCCAGGCGCCATGCCGCCACGGCGCCGGCCAGGCTCAGCGCGGCGCTGATCTCCAGCCACCAGCCGTAGCGCTGGTACAGCGCGCCCGGGGTCACGGCATTGCCGGCGCGCCACAGCTGGGTGAAGCCGATGCCGGCGGCGACGCTGAGCAGGGCCCACAGCGCGAACTGCCAGCCGAGTGCCCGCCGTGGCGCGCGCGCGAGGTATTCGCCGAGCAGCAGCGCCAGCGCCGGGAACATCGGCAGCACGTACGACGGCAGCTTGGAATGCGAAGCGCTGAAAAACCCGAAAATGAACACCGCCCAGATCAGCAGCACGCGCCGCGTGCGCAGCGACTGCGCGGTCTCGTCGCGCGTCGGCAGCGCGGCGCGGCGCGCGCTGCGCGCCAGCGCCGGGAACAGCGCGCCGAGCCACGGCATGATGCCCAGCAGCACGATCGGGATGAAGTAGTACCAGGGCCCCGGGCGCGACAGGTCGGGCGTGGCGAAGCGGTCGAACTGCTGATAGATGAAATAGAAATCGAAAAAGTCCGGGTTCCGCAGTTGCACCAGTACGTGCCAGGGCAGCGCGACGGCCAGCAGCACGGCCAGCCCGGGCAGGATGTGCAGGCGGCGCCACAACCCCCAGTCGCGGCTCCACAGCGTGTAGAGCACCAGGGTCATGCCGGGAAAGGCCAGGCCGATCAGTCCCTTGGACAGCAGGGACAAGCCCATGAACCCCCAGCAGGCGAGCATCCAGGCGCGCTGCTTGCTCCGGCCGATGTCGTCGCGCTGCGCGAGCAGGAAGCTCAGCAGGCTGCCGCCGAGGCAGGTCGAGACGCCCATGTCCAGCGTGTTGATGTGGCCCATCGCCAGCCAGTACACGCAGCTCGCCAGCACCGCGCCGGCATACAGCCCGACGCGGCGCCCCCACAGCAGGCTTGCGGCCACGGCGGTGAAAAGGATGCCGGCCAGGCCGGTGAGTCCGCTCCACAGCCGCGCCTGCCACTGGCCGATGCCGAACAGCTCGTAGCTGGCGGCCGTGGCCCAGTACTGCAGGGGGGGTTTTTCGAAATACTTGAAGCCGTCCAGGCGCGGCGTCACCCAGTCGCCGGTGGCCACCATCTCGCGCGGGATCTCGGCGTAGCGGCCCTCGTCCGTGGGCACGAGATCGCGCAGGCCGAGCACGCCCAGCCACAGCACGCTCAGCACGATGCCCAGCAGCAGCAGGGCGCGCCGCGAGGGCAGCGGGTCGTGCGAGCCCTCGGGGGCACAACGGTCGTCGTCGGGAATCTGGGTCACGGCAGGGTATGCGGCCCCGGCAGGGCTGCCACGCAGGGCTCTGGCTGGGCTCGGTTGCACGGCCGGCAGCCCGGCGCACCGCAGGCATGCGGACGCTCCCGGCGCGACAACGGCCGTCACGGCGATGCCCGCGAGCATTGTAGCGGCCGCCCGCGCGGCCGCCGGTGCTTCAGTCGGCGATGCCCAGCGCCCGCGACGCCGTGATGCACGGCAGGTTCAGCGCCTGCGCCACCGCCGCATGGGTGATCTGCCCGTGATGCACGTTCAGCCCCGCCAGCAGGTGCGGATCCTCGGCGCAGGCGCGCCGCCAGCCCTTGTCGGCCAGCGTGAGCACGAACGGCAGCGTGGCATTGTTCAGCGCGTAGGTCGACGAGCGCGCCACCGCGCCCGGCATGTTGGCCACGCAGTAATGCACCACCCCGGACTCGACGTAGGTCGGCTGGTCGTGGGTGGTCGGGCGCGAACTCTCGAAACAGCCTCCCTGGTCGATGGCCACGTCGACCACCACGGCGCCGCGGCGCATGCGCGGCAGCAGCGCGCGCGAAACCAGCTTGGGCGCCGCGGCGCCCGGCACGAGCACGGCGCCGACCACCAGGTCGGCCTGCACCACCGCGTCCTCCAGCGCGCGCAGCGTGGCGTACTGCGTGCTCACGCGCCCCTGGAACAGTTCGTCGAGTTCGCGCAGGCGCTGCAGGGATTTGTCCAGCACGGTGACGCGCGCGCCCAGGCCGGCGGCCATGCGCGCGGCGTGCGTGCCCACGCTGCCGCCGCCGATGACCAGGACCTCGCCGGGGGGCACGCCGGGCACGCCGCCGAGCAGCACCCCGCGCCCGCCGCTGACCTTCTGCAGCGCCACCGCACCGACCTGGATGGACATGCGCCCGGCGACCTCGCTCATCGGCGCCAGCAGCGGCAGGTGGCCGCGCGCGTCGGTGACCGTCTCGTAGGCGATCGCGGTGCAGCCGCTGCGCACCAGCAGATCGGCCTGCTGCGGGTCGGGGGCCAGGTGCAGGTAGGTGAACAGGACCTGCCCCGCGCGCAGCATGCGGCACTCGCCGGGTTGCGGCTCCTTCACCTTGACCACCATGTCGGCCTGTGCATACACCATGTGCGCATCGGCGGCCATGCGCGCGCCGGCGGCTTCGTAGGAGGCATCGTCGGCGTCGATGCCGAGGCCGGCCGAACGCTGCACGAGCACGCCGTGGCCGCGATGCACGAGTTCGCGCACGGCTTCCGGCGTGAGGCCCACGCGGTATTCGTGTACCTTGATCTCCTTGGGTACTCCTACCAGCATTTTGCGCATTCCTTCGAAAAAGGCGACGGAATCCGATCATGTGACACATTGTCAAGACTTTGCGCAAGCATGGAATTGCAAAATCACATGAGGAAATCGTTCATTTATGCAATTGATCAACGCTGCATTTCCTGCGTCTGTCGCATAATTGTCAGCATTCGAATGGAGGCTACTGGAATGACCGAACTCGACCGCTTCGACCGCAGCATTCTGTCCTTGCTGCAGGGCAATGCGCGCATGGCCAATACCGAACTGGCCGAGCGTGTCGGCCTCTCCCCGTCGGCGTGCCTGCGCCGGGTGCAGCGCCTGGAAAAGGTGGGCATCATCGCCGGCTACGTGGCGCTGCTCGACCCGCAGTCCGTGGGCCGCGCGAACACGGTGTTCATCGAGGTCACGCTGCAATCCCAGGGCGAGGATGCGCTGGCGGCCTTCGAGCATGCCGCTGTGGCATGTCCGGACATTCTCGAGTGCCAGCTCGTCACCGGCGACTTCGACTATCTGCTGCGCGTCGCGGTGCCGAGCACGCAGGAGTACGAGCGCGTGCAAAAGCGCGAGCTTTCGCGCCTGCCGCATGTCCAGCGGCTGAAGAGCCAGTTCGCGCTGCGCACCGTGCTCAAGCGCACCGACTATCCGTTGTGAGAGCGCGCCGGCCCTGACGCATCTCATGGCGTCACGGCCGGCGCCGCGGGCAGCGGCTGCAGCAGCTGCGGCGAATCGTTGCGCACGTTGCCCACGGCACGCGCCACCGGCCACGCGCGCAGCGTCCCGGCCGGCGGCGCCACGAACAGCTCCTGCAGGCGCTGGCGCGGCGTGGCCGTGTCCAGCCACTGCGCCAGCGCCGTCGCGGTCTCGAGCATCACCGGCATGCGCTCGTGCAGCGCAAGCATCCACGCGTCGGCCGGCATGGTCAGGATGGTGAAACTGTCGAGGCTTGCGCCGTCCGCGCCGGCCCAGTGTTCCCAGAGCCCGGCCAGCGCCAGCAGCCCGGCGTCGGCGCGGCTGATGAAGTAGGGTTGCCGACTGCCGTCGGGCAACGGCTTCCATTCGTAGAACCCGTCCGCCGCGACCACGCAGCGCCGGTGGCGAAAGGCGTTGCGAAACGCCGGCTTGTCGGGCGCGGTCTCGCTGCGCGCATTGAACAGGCGCGCGCCGATCGAGGGTTGCGTGGCCCACGAGGGCACGAGCCCCCAGCGCAGCAGTTCCAGACGCCGCCCGCCCGCGTGCTCGCGCAATACCGGAACGCGCTGCTGCGGGCCGATGTTGTAGCGTGGTGTCCAGGCGACATCGCCGGCATCCGCGCCGAAGCGGTCGGCGATGCGCGCGGGGGAACTGCAAAGGGCGAAGCGGCCGCACATGGTGTTTCCAGCATAGACCGTTCGGGCCTCGCCGATCTTGCGTCGAACAACTGTTTTTTTATACAGTTATCGGGTAGGCTTCGCTTCCCACCCGATGCCTGCGATGCTCCCGATGACCGCCCCCGCCCGCGTTCCGCTTCCGCCGCCGCTGGCCGCCCATGTCTGGCGCGGCAGCGCCCTCGGTCATGCCGACATGCCGGTGCAGCGCAGCGGCTGGGCGCAGCTCGACGCCGAGCTGCCCGGCGGCGGCTGGCCATGCGGCAGCCTCAACGAAATCCTCACTCCGCAGGCGCCGCTGCTGGAGTGGCGCCTGCTCGCTCCGGCGTTGCGCGAGGCGCTGCGCGCGGGAGCGCCGCTGGTGGCGGTGGGGCCGCCGGCCATGCCGTACCTGCCCGGTCTGCACGCCCAGGGCGTTCGCGCCGAACACCTGGTGTGGGTGCGCAGCCGCGACGTCGGCGAGAGCCTGTGGGCGGCCGGGCAGGTGCTGCGCGCCGGCACCGCGGCCGCGCTGCTGGTGTGGTTGCCGGCCTGCCGCACCGAGGCATTGCGCCGCCTGCACGCGCACGCCCAGGGCGGTCGCAGCCTGGTGTTCGCGCTGCGCCCCGCGCAGGCGTGCGCCGAGGCCTCGGCCGCGCCGCTGCGCGTGCAGGCGCGTGTCGGCGAGCCGTGGGAGCTGTGCGTGCGCGTGTTCAAGCGCCGCGGCCCGTCGCACGAGCACGAGCTGCGCCTGCGCGCGCTGCCCGGCGCGCTGGATGGTGCCTTGTCCGCGGCCCTCGCGGCACTGCCGCCGCGGCGCGAAGCCGGAGAACCATGCCATGCTGTGGGTCGCGTTGCTGGCTTGCGCCTGGCCTGAGGCGCCGCCCACGGCGCTGGCGGCGGCCGGGGCGACGGCGCGCGCGCTGGCCGTCTGGGGGCTGCAGTTCACGCCGCGCGTGGTGTTGCTGGAGCGCGCCGTGCTGCTCGAAGTCGAGCGCAGCCTGCGTCTGTTCGGCGGACTGCCGGCACTGCGTCGGCGCCTGCAGGAGCAGGCCGGCGAGCTCGGTGCGCCGGCGCAGGCCTGGGCCGGCACCGGGCAGGGCGCGCTGGCGCTGGCGCGCGCCGGGCGCGCGGCGGGGCCGCCGCGCGAGCTGGCGCGCGCGCTCGACGAGCTGCCACTGCATTGTCTCGATGCCGTTGCGCAACACGAGGCGCTGCTGCAGCGCCTGGGTTGCCGTCGCCTGGCGGATGTGCGCCGCCTGCCGCGTGACGGCCTGGCGCGGCGTTGCGGCCCGCACCTGCTGCGGCAACTCGACCAGGCCTACGGCGATGCCGTCGAGACCTACGCATGGTTCGCGCTGCCGCAGGGGTTTCGCGCACGTCTGGAGCTGCCGGCGCGCGTGGACAACGCCGCCGCGCTGCTGTTCGGCGCGCGCCGCCTGCTGCTGCAGCTCGAGGGCTGGCTGGGCGCGCGCCAGGCCGGTGCCACGGCGCTGCTGCTGCGCTGGCGTTGCGATGACGCGGCCGCGCGCTCCGACCCCGGGCACCTGGTATTGCGCAGCGCGCTGCCGTTGCGCGGCGCCGAGCAGCTTGCGCGCCTGCTCGGGGAGCATCTGGCGCATGTGCGATTGTCCGCGCCGGTGCTCGAGCTGGAACTGGAACTGCAGCACATGCAGGATCTGCCGGGCCATACCGCGAGCCTGCTTGCCGGCGCCATGCCGGCGAGCGCGGCGCTGGGCGATGCGCCGGATCGGCGCGAGCTCGTGCTGGCACTGCAGCGCGTGGCCGCACGCCTGGGACCGCGGCGGGTGTTGCAGGGCGTGTTGCGTGCCGACCACCGCCCGGAGCGGGCGCAGGCCTGGCATGCTTTCGGCGAGTCCGACGCCGCCGACGCGGCGCCCGGGGCGCCGCCCGAGGCTGCCTGTCCGGCCTTTCTGTTCGCCCGGCCGCTGCCCCTGGCCTGTCGTCACGGGCGCCCGCTGTGGCACGGCGAACTGCAACTGCTGCTGGGGCCGCAGCGCATCGAAGGGGGCTGGTGGCAGCGCGACGGCCGTGGCGGCACGCATCACGTGGCGCGCGACTACTGGGTCGCCGCGCACCCCGACGGCGCCCTGTTGTGGGTGTTTCGCAGTCGCGCGCCCGCGCCGCACGCGGCGTGGTTCCTGCACGGCGTGTTCGCCTGAGGGGAGCGATCGCGAGGGGCCACGGGCCTGCGCGCCGAACCGTCATGGACAACCCTTCTCAGCATGTCCGGGATTTTCGCGAAGCCGAAACCTCCTGCGCAGCGGGTGTGCGCGGCGGGCATGACGCAGTCGCGTTGCGCTGCATGTCGAATTTCACCTTCCTGCGCGGCGCCAGCCACCCGGAGGAACTGGTGCGCCGGGCGCGGGAACTGGGCTACGCGGCCCTGGCGCTGTGCGATGAATGCTCCCTGGCCGGTGCGGTGCGTGCGCATGGGGCCGCGCGCGAGGCCGGCATCCGCCTGCTGCTGGGCAGTCAGTTTCGCCTGCAGTTCGATGCCATGCACAGCGCCGTGCTGGTCCTGCTGGTGCGGCAGCGTGACGACTACGCCGCGTTGTGTCGCTTCATCACCGCGCTGCGCCGCGCTTGCGCGAAGGGCAGCTACCAGCTGGACCTGCCGGGCCTGCGCAGCCTGCGCGCCGGCGCATGTCTGGGCGTGCTGTGCCTGCCGCGCCGTGCCGACGATGCGATGTTGCGGGGCTGGGTCGATGCGGTCCGCGAGACATTCGGCGAGCGCTTGTGGCTGGGCGTGGAATTGCACCGCGCATTCGACGATGCACACTGGGAGCAGCGCCTGCGCGCGCTGTCGCGGCAGTGCGGCGTGCCGCTGGCGGCCTGCCCCGACGTGCAGATGCACGCGGCGTCGCGCCAGCCGCTGCACGACGTCCTGTGCGCCATCCGCCTGCGTCGCAGCCTGGCGCAATGCGGCCTGGAACTGCAGCCGAACGCCGAGCGCTGTCTGCAGGATCAGCCGCGCCTGCGCCGGCGCTACGCGCCCGACCTGCTGGCCGGCGCCGCGACGCTGGCGCAGGCCTGCAGCTTCTCGCTCGACGAGTTGCGCTACAACTATCCGCACGAGGTCGTGCCGGCCGGCATGCAGGCCGACGACTACCTGCGCCAGCGTGTCTACGAGGGGGCGCAGCGGCGCTGGCGCGGCGGCCCCGACGCGGCGATGCGCCGGCTCATCGAACACGAACTGACGCTGATCCGCGAGCTCCGCTACGCGCATTACTTCCTGACCGTCGACGACATCGTCGCGTTCGCGCGTTCCCGCGGCATCCTGTGCCAGGGGCGCGGCTCGGCGGCCAACAGCGTGGTGTGCTGGTGCCTGGGGGTGACCGAGGTCGACCCCGCGCGCATGCAGGTGCTGTTCGAGCGTTTCATCAGCCGCGAGCGCAACGAGCCTCCGGACATCGACATCGATTTCGAGCACGAGCGGCGCGAGGAGGTGATCCAGTACCTGTACGCCAGGTATGGGCGCGAACGCGCGGCGCTGACCGCCAGCGTGATCACCTACCGCGCGCGCAGTGCGATCCGCGATGTGGGCAAGGCCCTGGGCCACGACCCGGAAGTGATCGAGCGCCTGGCGCGCAACGTGCACTGGTGGGACGGGCGCGGCATCGCCGCCGCCCGACTGCTCGAGGTCGGGCTGGATCCGCAGGATCTGGGGGTGCGCCAGTGGATGGCCCTGGTGCGCAGCCTGCTGGGTTTCCCGCGCCACCTGTCGCAGCACAGCGGCGGCTTCGTGCTCACCGGCGATGCGCTGCACGATCTGGTGCCCATCGAAAACGCGGCGATGCCGGGTCGCACCGTGATCGAATGGGACAAGGACGACCTCGATGCCATGGGCATGCTCAAGGTCGACATACTGGCGCTGGGCATGCTGACGGCCATCCGCAAGACCCTGGCATTGCTGTCGCGCGACGGTGCGCCGTTCACGCTGCAGGACATCCCGGCCGAGGACCCCGCCACCTACGACATGCTGTGCGCGGCCGATTCGGTCGGGGTGTTCCAGGTCGAGTCGCGCGCCCAGCAGAACATGCTGCCGCGGCTGCGCCCGCGCTGCTTCTACGACCTGGTGGTGGAGGTGGCCATCGTGCGCCCGGGGCCGATCCAGGGCGGCATGGTGCATCCCTATCTGCGGAGGCGCCAGGGCCTGGAGCCGGTGCACTATCCCGGTGCCGCGCTGCGCCAGGCGCTGGAGCGCACCCTGGGTGTGCCGGTGTTCCAGGAACAGGTGATGCAGATCAGCATGCTGGCCGCCGGTTTCAGCCCCGGCCAGGCCGACGGGCTGCGTCGCGCGATGGCCGCATGGCGCCGCAAGGGCTCGCTGCAGGTGTGGAAGGATCGCCTGGTCTCGGGGATGGTCGAGCGCGGCTACGCGCCCGACTTCGCCGAACAGATCTTTTCCCAGGTGCAAGGTTTTTCCGAATACGGGTTTCCGGAGAGCCATGCGGCCTCGTTCGCGCTGCTGGTGTACGCCAGCGCATGGCTCAAGCGCCACCACCCGGCCGAGTTCCTCGCCGCCATGCTCAACAGCCAGCCGCTGGGGTTCTATACGCCTTCCCAACTCGTGCAGGATGCACGACGCCACGGCGTGCGCGTGTTGCCGCTGGACGTGCAGCACAGCGCCTGGGATTGCACCCTCGAGCACGAGGCGGTACGCCTGGGTCTGCGCCTGGTCCGCGGTCTCGGGCGCGAGGCCGCGTTGCGCGTGATGCGTGCGCGTGATGCGGGGCCTTTTGCCGATATCGCCGACCTGGAGCGCCGCGCCGCGCTGCGTGGCGCCGACATGCGCGTGCTGGCGAGCGCCGATGCGCTGCGCAGCCTCGCCGGGCATCGCCGTCGACAGGTCTGGCAGGCCGCCGCGGTGCACGCGTTGCCGCCGCTGCTGCGACAGGCCGCGGCGAGCGAGCCGGATCCCGATCTCGCCGCGCCGTCCGAAGGCGAGGACATCGTGTTCGACCATGCCTCCACCGGCCTGAGTCTGCGCCGGCACCCGCTGGCGCTGCTGCGCGCGCAGCTGCATCCGCGCTGGCTGAGTGCCGCGCAACTGGCCCTGCTGGCGCACGGCGCGCTCGCACGTGCGTGTGGCCTGGTCACCTTGCGCCAGCAGCCGCAGACGGCGCGCGGCACCACCTTCCTGTCCCTGGAGGACGAAACCGGCGTGGTGCAGGTGATCTGCTGGAAGGGCCTGCGCCAGCGCCAGCGCCAGATCCTGGTGCATGCGCGTCTGCTCGCCGTCGCCGGGCGCTGGCAGAGCGACGGCCGCGTCGGCAGCCTGCTGGCCGAGCGGCTGTTCGATTTCACGCCGTTGCTCGGGCGATTGCGCATCGAGCAGCGGGGTTTTCACTGAATCTTTCACCGAATCGGCCGTTTGCCCACCTTGTGGCTCAGGGTCGAGCCAAGGCGCACAAGTCTGTCCTCGCCCCTGACGAATTTCGCGACGGCTTCCTCTGCCGCCCAGGCGACATTCCTGCGCGGGCTTTCTTGCTAGTGTCCTGTCCCGTAAATACCTGTCATTTCGCTGGGCCGTATCGGGGCGCAGGCAAGGCGCGGGCGCGGGTCCAGGCTGGGCGCCTGGCCCCGTGGCCGCAACGCAGCCTGCGCCCCGATACGGCCCAGCCCGAAGGGTTCGGCGCCCGGGCGGCAGAAGCCGCCTGCTGCAATCCCTGAGGGTCGGTGCGGCGCGGTGCGGTCCCGTCGCCGTCCCGTCGCCCGGGCTGCGGGCGGCGAGGGGCGGAGGGTTCGCGCGCTCAGCGCCGTTGCGCTTCGAACAGACCCTCGAGCGCGGAGTCGATCAGCAGCCCTGCGGCGCTGTACAGCAGGGATCCGATCAGCGCGGCCCCGAAGCTGCGCACCTCGAAGCCGGCGCTCAGCCCCGATGCGGCATAGAACATCAGCGCGTTGATCACGAACAGGAACAGGCCCAGCGTGACCAGCGTGATGGGCAGGGTCAGCACGAAGAGCACGGGGCGCACCAGGCTGTTGAGCAGGCCGATGATCAGCGCAGCCCACAGCGCGGCCGCGAACCCCGACAGCGCGACGCCGCTGTACAGATAGGCCACCGCCATCAGCGCGGTGGCCGAAAGCAGCCACTTGACCAGGATCTTCACCATGCACGCACCTCCTCGAGCCACTCCGCCACGGACGGGTTCCGCCATGTTCGCGATGGCTCGCGCGCCGCGAACACGTCGCCAACGCCCAACGTTAGCGCATCGGTCGGGTTCGCGCCGTGCGCTGTCGCAATGCACCCTGCGATGCCAGGGGCGTGCCGGCGCTCATTCCTGGTTGCCGATCCGTCGCGCCAGTTCGGCGGCCTTTCCCGTGTAGGCGGCAGGTGTCAGCTGCAGCAGGCGCTCGCGCTCGGCATCGGGCAAGGGCAGTTCGGCGATGAACGCACGCAGCAGGTCGCGGGTGATCGGCTTGCCGCGCGTGAGCTCCTTGAGCTGTTCATAGGGGTTGGGCAGGCCGTGGCGCCGCATCACGGTCTGCACCGGCTCGGCCAGGACTTCCCACGCCGCATCGAGGTCGGCGGCCAGGCGTTGCGCATCCGGCTCCAGCTTGTCCAGCCCGCGCTGCAGGCTGTCGTAGGCGAGCAGCCCGTGGCCCAGCGCCACGCCCATGTTGCGCAGCACCGTGGAATCGGTGAGGTCGCGCTGGAAACGCGACACCGGGAGCTTTTCGCTGAGATGCCGCAGCAGCGCATTGGCGACGCCGAGGTTGCCCTCCGAGTTCTCGAAATCGATGGGGTTGACCTTGTGGGGCATGGTCGACGAGCCGATTTCCCCCGCCTTGGTGCGCTGGCGGAAATACCCCAGCGAGATATAGCCCCAGAGGTCGCGGTTGAGGTCGATGAGCACGGTGTTCAGGCGGGCCACCGCGTCGAACAGTTCGGCCATCGAGTCGTGCGGCTCGATCTGGATGGTGTAGGGGTTGAAGCGCAGCCGCAACTGCTGTTCCACGACATCGCGCGCAAGGCCTTCCCAGTCGACCTCCGGGTAGGCCGCAAGGTGGGCGTTGTAATTGCCCACCGCGCCGTTCATCTTGGCCGTCAGCTCGACCCCGCGCAACTGGGCCAGCGCGCGCTGCAGGCGGGCCGCGAAATTGCCCATCTCCTTGCCCAGGGTGGTCGGGCTGGCGGTCTGGCCGTGGGTGCGCGACAGCATCGGCGCGTCGGCCAGTTGCAGCGCCAGGCGCCTGAGTCGCGCCAGCACCGCCTGCAGCGCCGGCACCAGCACCTGCTCGCGCGCGCCGCTGAGCATGAGCCCGTGGGCCGTGTTGTTGATGTCCTCCGAGGTGCAGGCGAAGTGCACGAACTCGCTGCTGCGCGCCAGTTCCGGCCACTGCCCGAGGCGCTCCTTGATCCAGTACTCGACGGCCTTGACGTCATGGTTGGTGACGCGCTCGATGGTCTTGATGGCCTGCGCGTCGTGGTCGTCGAAGCGCGCGGCGAGCGCGCGCAACTCGTCCTGCAGCGCGGCCGGGATCGGCGCGAGTTCGGGCAACCCGGCCTGCGACAGCGCGATCAGCCAGGAGATCTCGACCTGCACACGGCAGCGCATCAGCGCGCTCTCGGACAGGTGGGCGCGCAGCGCGTCGACCTTCGCGCTGTAGCGACCGTCGAGCGGGGACAGGGCGCTCAGCGGGCTCGGGCCGGCCGGCGCGGGAGTGGCGGAAAAGGAGCTCATCCGGACATTGTAGGAACAGCACCCGCGAGCGCATCGCGCGCTCTCTATACTGGCGCGAGCAAAGGCCGCTGTCATGACCATGAAACTCATCGGTTCGCGCACCAGTCCGTATGTGCGCAAGGTGCGCATCGTGTTGGCCGAGAAGGCCATCGACTACCAGTTCGTCGAGGACGACGTCTGGGGCGGCACGCCGCAGATCGGGCGCTTCAACCCGCTCGGCAAGGTGCCTTGCCTGGTGCTCGACGACGGCGGCTCGGTGTTCGACTCGCGCGTGATCGTCGAATACCTGGACGCGTTGGCGCCGCAACCGCGCCTGCTCCCCGAGCCGCCGCGCGCGCGCGCCGACGTGCGCACCATCGAGGCACTCGCCGACGGCATCATGGACGCGGCGGTGGCGGCGCGCCTCGAGCAGTCCTGGCCGGGGCGCGCCGCGGGCGAGCGCAGCGCGGCGTGGGTGCAGCGCCAGGTGCGCAAGATCGACGCCGCGATGGATGCGCTCGAGCAGCGCCTCGCGGACGGTCCGTGGCTGTCGGGCGCGAGCATGAGCCTGGCCGACATCGCCGTGGTCGTGGCGCTGGAGTACGTGAGCTACCGCCTCGCCGAGCATGCCTGGCGCGATGCGCACCCGCGGCTCGTGGAACTGTGCCGACGCGTCGGCGCACGCCCGGCATTGCGCGAAACCGCACCCCCCGAAAGCTGAGCCCCGCGGCGCAGGCCGACCTGACGCCTGCGTCGGCTCAGCGTGCCTGCGCCGCGGCGTCCAGGCACTGCAGCATGCCGCGCAGCGCGTGTTGCGCGGAAGCCATGCGTACCGCCTGGCGGTCGCCCGGCCAGTGCATCGACTCGGCGCGCGCGCAGGCCCCCGACGGAGTCTGCCAGGCCCAGGCGAACCACACCAGCCCGACCGGCTTGTCGCTGCTGCCGCCGGCGGGCCCGGCGATGCCGGTGACGGCCAGCGTCGCCTGCACCGGGGCGCGCGCGAGCAGGCCGAGTGCCATTTCGCGCGCCGTGGCCTCGCTGACCGCGCCATGCTGCTGCAGCGTGGCTTGCGCCACCCCCAGCAACTCGGCCTTCGCGGCATTGCTGTAGGTCACGAGGCCGCGCTCGAACCACTGACTGGAGCCGGCCAGCGAGGTCAGCGCGGCGGCGACCAGGCCGCCGGTGCACGATTCGGCGCAGCCGAGCATCCACCCGCGCGTGAGCAGCGCACCGGCGAGCGCCTCGGCAGCGGCGCGCAGCGCCTGCCAGCCGATGTCCGTGGGGTAGGTTTCAGGTGGGGATGCGCAGTCCATGCTGCCAGAGGTCGATGAACGCCCAGCCCATGATGCCGAGGCCCAGGCAAAGTGCGGCCAGCACGGCGGCCACGATGTCGTCGAGCATGATGCCGAAGCCGCCGCCGACCTTGCGATCCACCCAGCCGACGGGCCCGCGCTTGATCGCGTCGAACAGCCGGAACAGCGCGAACCCCGCGAACTGCAGCGGCCACGGCACCGCTTCGACGTGGCCGGTGAGCGCGTGAAGCCCGGCCTGCGTGATCCACAGCACCAGCCAGATCGCGACGATCTCGTCCCAGACCACGGGCGACGGGTCGTGCAGCCCGAGGGCATGCGCGGCGCGTTCGCAGACCCAGATGCCGCCGGCGAAGGCCACGAGCAGCAGCGCGGGCCACCAGGGCTGTGGCAGCACCCGCTGCAGCAGCAGCCAGCTGCCCCAACCGACCAGGCTGCCGGCGGTGCCGGGAGCGATCGGCGACAACCCGGAGCCGAAGCCGAGGGCGACGAAGTGCCATGGGCTGGACAGCAGGAAGCGCCAGTCGGCGCGCGGTGGATGCAGCGCCGGTGTGTGCGCGGCGGGCGGTCGCTCGGAGGGCGCTGGGTTCATGGCTGCAGGAAGTGATCGAAGGAGGGGAAGTCCGCCGGCATGTCGCGGCCCTGGGCGTCGTGCAGGCGCAGCCCGGGCTCCGACTCGATGCAGCCGATGCGCGCGACCGCGACGCCGGCCTGGGCGCTTGCGCGCAGCACCTCGGCGCGCTGGCTGGCGGGCGCCGTGAACAGCAGTTCGTAGTCGTCGCCGCCGGCGAGCTGGCAGGCGCGGCGGCGCGCCGTCGGCTGGGCCGCCAGCAGCTCGCTGCCGGGCACGGCGTCGGCGTCGACCCGCGCGCCGACGCCGCTGGCCCCGAGTACATGGGAGAGATCGCCGAGCAGGCCGTCGGAGATGTCGATCGCGGCGTGCGCCACGCCGCGCAGCCCGACGCCGAGCCCGGTGCGCGGCTGCGGTTGCTCGAGGCGCGGCAGCAGGTGTTGCAGCGCCTGCGGACCGAGGGTCCACTCGCCGCGCAGGTGGCCCAGCGCGAGCCGCGCATCGCCCGGCGTGCCGGAGACCCAGAGGTCGTCCCCGGCACGTGCGGCGTCGCGGCGCAGCGCCAGGCCCTCGGGCACCAGGCCGAGCACGGTGATGCACAGGTTCAGCGGGCCGCGCGTGGTGTCGCCGCCGACGAGTTCGATGCCTTGGGCGTCGGCCAGCGCCAGCAGCCCGCGACTGAAGGCGTCGAGCCATGCGGTGTCCGCCGCCGGCAGGGCCAGTGCGAGCAGGAAGGAGTGGGGTTGCGCGCCCATCGCGGCGAGATCCGACAGGTTCACGGCGAGCGCCTTGTGGCCCAGCCGGTACGGATCGGTGCCGACGAAGAAGTGCCGACCCTCGACCAGCATGTCGGTGGATACCGCCCATTGCTGTCCCGGCAGCGCCTGCAGCAGCGCGCAGTCGTCGCCCACGCCGAGTACCGCGCGCCGCGCCGGGCGGCGGAAATAGCGCGCGATGAGATCGAATTCGCCGGGGATGGCGGGGTGCGCGGCATCGCGGGCGGGTGCAGGATGAGCCATGGGCGGCATTGTCGCTGCGGCGCGAAGGCCCTGACCAGGGCGAGGCCTAGAATCCGGGAACATCGCGGCGTGGCGCCGCGCCCGACGCGCATTCGCCGAGGGTTTCGGCGGCGCGCTCGCGTTGGCGGGCAGGAGCCTGCCGGGCCACGGTTTTCGGAGATCCCCGTTCATGTCCCATCAAGATGCCAAGGCGGAAGCCCAGGCCGCGCTGCGCCGCTCCGCCCTCGAGTATCACGAGCATCCGCTGCCCGGCAAGGTCAGCATCCTGCCGACCAAGCAGCTTTCCAACCAGCGCGATCTGGCGCTGGCCTACTCGCCCGGCGTCGCCGCGGCCTGCGAGGAGATCGTCGCCGATCCCGGCAACGCGGCGCGCTACACGGCGCGCAGCAACCTGGTCGGCGTGATCACCAACGGCACCGCGGTGCTGGGGCTCGGCGACATCGGGCCGCTGGCGGCCAAGCCGGTGATGGAAGGCAAGGCGGTGCTGTTCAAGAAGTTCGCCAACATCGACGTGTTCGACATCGAGGTCACGGAAAAGGATCCGGGCCGGCTGGTCGACATTATCGCGGCGCTGGAGCCCACCTTCGGCGGCATCAACCTGGAGGACATCAAGGCCCCGGAATGCTTCCAGGTGGAGCGTGAACTGCGCCGGCGCATGCGCATCCCGGTGTTCCACGACGACCAGCACGGCACCGCCATCATCGTCGGCGCCGCCGTGCTCAACGGCCTGAAGGTGGTCGGCAAGCGCCTCGAGGACGTGCGCCTGGTGTGCTCCGGCGCGGGCGCGGCGGCGCTGGCCTGCCTGAATCTGCTCGAGCACCTCGGTCTGCCGCGCGAGCACATCTGGGTGAGCGACATCGCCGGCGTGGTGTGGCAGGGCCGCACCGAACTGATGGACCCGGACAAGCAGCGCTATGCGCAGCCGACCGACGCCCGCACGCTGGGCGAGATCATCGACGGCGCGGACATTTTCCTGGGGCTGTCGGCGGGTGGCGTGCTCAAGCCGGAGATGGTCGCGCGCATGGCGCCGCGGCCGCTGATCCTGGCGCTCGCCAACCCGACGCCGGAGATCCTGCCCGAGGAGGCGCGCGCGGTGCGCGCGGACGTGGTGATCGCCACCGGGCGTTCGGACTACCCGAACCAGGTCAACAACGTGCTGTGCTTTCCGTACATCTTTCGCGGCGCCCTGGATTGCGGCGCCACGACCATCACCACCCAGATGGAGATTGCGGCGGTGCAGGCCATCGCCGCGCTGGCGCAGATCGAGCAGAGCGACGTGGTGGCGGCGGCCTATGGCGGCAGCTCGCCGGGGTTCGGCCCCGAGTACCTGATCCCCAAGCCCTTCGACCCGCGCCTGATCCTGCACATCGCACCCGCGGTCGCGCGCGCCGCCTGCGAGAGCGGCGTGGCGGCGCGGCCGATCGCCGACCTCGACGCCTACCGCGAGCAGCTGCAGCAGTTCGTCTACCAGTCCGGCGCGATGATGCGCCCGATTTTCAGCATCGCCCGGCATGCCGCGAAAAAGCGCATCGTGTACGCCGAGGGCGAGGAGGAGCGGGTGCTGCGTGCGGTGCGCGTGGTGGTGGACGAGCAGCTGGCGCGGCCGATCCTGGTCGGGCGTCCGGCGGTCATCGCCCAGCGCATCGAGCGCTTCGGGTTGCGCCTGCGCGAGGGCGAGCACTACGACGTGGTGAATACCGACCACGACCCGCGCTATCGCGACTTCTGGGAGACCTACCAGCAACTCGCCGGGCGCAAGGGGCTGACGCCGAGCTTCGCGAAAATCGAGATGCGCAGGCGCCTGACGCTGATTTCCAGCATGATGGTCTACAAGGGCGAGGCCGACGGGCTGATCTGCGGCACCTGGGGCAACACCCACCTGCACCTGCACTACATCGACCAGGTGATCGGTCGGCGCAGCGGCGCCGACTGCTACGGCGCGATGAACGGGCTGCTCCTGCCGGGGCGCCAGTTGATGCTGGTCGACACCCACGTCAACATCGACCCGAGCGCCGAGCAACTCGCCGAGATCACGCTGATGGCGGCCGAGAAACTGCGGCGCTTCGGCATCACGCCCAAGGTCGCGCTGCTGTCGCACTCGAATTTCGGCTCCAGCAACGCTCCCAGCGCGGAAAAGATGCGCAGGGCCCTGGCCTTGTTGCAGGAACGCGATCCCGGGCTCGAGGTCGACGGGGAGATGCACGGCGACTGCGCGCTCGACCCCAATCTGCGCGCCAGCCTGCTGCCGCAGACCACGCTTTCGGGCGAGGCCAACCTGCTGGTCTTCCCCAACCTGGACGCGGCCAACATCGCCTACAACCTGCTGAAGACGACGGCGAGCAACAACGTGGCCATCGGCCCGATCCTGCTGGGCGCGGCGCGCCCTGCCAACATCCTGACCCCGTCGAGCACGGTGCGCCGCATCGTCAACATGACGGCGCTGACGGTGATGGAGGCGAACGCCGCCGACGGCGCGGCGTGAGCCTGCGCGAGCGCTGCCGGCGCCGCGGCGCCGGGGCGTTGCGCAGAGCGCCGCAACAAGAATGTGAGCACCCACTTCATACTGCGGCGTTGCACAAGAAATAGGCGCATTTCTTGCTATTTTGGGGGTTTTCCCATAGCATGAGCTTTTGGCCGACGGTCTGGCGCAGGGTGCCCGGTCCCGCGGTCCAGTCGCAGACCAACCCATCGCCGTGCTCAGGCTCGACGCCCGTCACGAAAACCAGTCCACACGGGGTTCCCGGCGCGCGCGGTCACCGCGCAGCGAGGCCCGGGGCCCGTGTCCGGCAGGGACTGTGTCGCATCCATCGACCGGCATCGGCAAGTCTTCGATCGAGCGCCTTCAGGGCGCCCCGCGCCGCGGCCGCGAACGCCTGGCGAGGGATCCGGATGCGCCGCATCCCGCGCGCATCGGCGCAGGCGGCCGCCTTCCACGACGCAAGTCGAACGCGATCGCCGCTTGCCGGTTCGGCGGGCAGGCCGGCGCGAATCCATCCTGTCCACTCCCGGCGGCCGCAACCGGGGGCACGGCGAATTCATTGCGGTGGTGCCCCGCGCAGTTCCGATGTCTGCCACTACATCCATGATCACTACGCAAGTTTCCCATTCATTGCCGGTCGAGGTCGACGAGAGCGTCAACCTCAAGGCTTTGCGTCCGAACATCGTGCAGTCGATCCGCGCCTTCAGGGTGAACGAGCTGATGAGCGCGGCGCAGGAGGCGGGCCAGCATTTCCTGTATGCCAACCTGGCGCATGCGACGACCAAGCAGGAAGTGCTCGAGATCATCGCGCGCAGCTTCCTGTTTCCCAAGAGTTTCGGCAAGAACTTCGACACCCTGCGCGAATGCCTCACCGACATGATCGCCGGGGCGGGCACGCAGCCGGGCTTCGTGATCGTGCTCGAGCAGCTGCCGATGGCCCAGCGCTTCGACAAGGAAGCCCGCGAAACCCTGCTGGACGTGTTTCGTGACGCCGCCGATTTCTGGTACGAAAAGCGGGTGGAGTTCCGGGTCTTCTACTCTTTTCTGTGACCCGCGCGCCTGCCCGGGAGGCGTTGCGGGGTGATGTGGAACCGGGTTTTCGCGCCAGCCGCTCGGTGCGTACGCCGATGGCGCCGTGGTACGGCACCTGGCTGGCGCAGGCCGCCTAGGAGCCGGTCTGCTGCAGGCGCAGCGCCAGCGCGACGTACTCGGCCACGCCGACCTCCTCGGCGCGACGCTGCAGATCGAAGCAGCCGTCGAATCCGCGCTGCTGCAGCCACGGCCCCAGGCTGTGGCGCAGCAGCTTGCGGCGCTGCGAGAAGGCCGCCGCGCCGAGCGCCTGCAGGGTTTCGGCGCGAACGCCCTGCAGCTCGGCGTCGGCCCGCGGCTGCATGCGCACGACCGCCGAATCGACGCGCGGCGGCGGCGTGAAGGCCTGCGGCGGCACGTCGAGCACCGGCCACATGCGGTAGCGCCATTGCAGCATCACCGAAAGGCGCCCATAGGCGGCCGTCGCCGGCGATGCCAGCATGCGATCCACCACTTCCTTCTGCAGCATGAAGTGCTGGTCGCGCACGCGATGGGCGCAGCCGAACAGATGGAACAACAGCGGGCTGGAGATGTTGTAGGGCAGGTTTCCGAACAGCCTCAGCGCATCGCCGAGTCCGGCGAAATCGAAGCCCAGCGCATCCGCCTCGATGACCCTCAGGCCGGCCGCGGCACGCGCGCGCCAGCGCGCGGCCAGGTCGCGATCGAGTTCGATCACGGTGAGCTCGTGGCAGCGCGCCAGCACCGGTTCGGTCAGCGCGCCGAGCCCGGGGCCGATTTCCACCAGCGCCTGGCCGGCGCGCGGGTCGATGGCGTCGACGATCTGCGCGATGACCGAGGCATCGGTGAGAAAGTGCTGACCGAAGCGCTTGCGCGCCGTATGCCCGGCCAGGCGCGTCGCCGAGCTGCCGCGGGCGGGCTTCACGAGTCGTCGTCGGGCAGGCGCACATAGGTGCGCGCGCGCACGTCCTGCAGCAACTCGTCGAAGGCCTTGGCCTCCTTCTGGCGCAGCAGCAGGCTGCGCACCACGGCGCGCTCCTGCCCGGGCGCCAGCGCGTGCTCGCGCCGGTCGACCAGTTGCAGCAGCACCACCTTGCCCGGCAGCAGCAGCGGCTGCGAGACCTCTCCGGGGTTGAGCGCCTGCAGCGCGGCATCCAGCGCCGCCGGCAGTTGTCCGGGCAGCAGCCAGCCGAGCTCGCCGCCGCTGCGCGCGGTGCGCAGATCCTGGGAGATCTCGCGCGCCTTGGCGGCGAAGCCGACCTCGCCGGCCAGCACCGCGCGGCGCACGCCGCGCAGCTCGCGCACGGCGGCCTTGCGCGAGGCATCGGTGTCGGCGTCGATGACGATCTCGCGCACCTCGGCCTGCATCGCTGTGCGCGGTAGCGCCGAGGCCTGCTGGCGCCCGAGCAGCTCCAGGATGTGGAAACCGGCGGGACTGCGGATCACGGCGCTCACCTGCCCGGGCTGCAGGTCGCGCACCGCCCGCACGAACAGGCTCGGCCACTGACTCGCCTCGCGCGTGCCCAGGTCGCCGCCCTTGGTGGCCTGCGGCCCCATCGAGAATTCGTTGGCGACCATCGAGAAGCGCCGTCCCTGGCGCAGCGCGGCGGCGGCGTCGTCGATGACCACGCGCGCGTTGCGCAGTTGCTGCGCGCTCGGGTGCTCCGGCAGCGGCACGAAAATCTGCGCCAGGTGCAGGCGCGCGCTGGCGTCGTCCCGATCGTGCAGTCGCTGGCGGGCCAGGTAGTCGTCGATCTCCTGCTCGCCAACCTTTACCTTGCTCGCTACGTCACGCTCCCGCAGGCGCGCGATCAGCACCTCGCGGCGGATCTGCGCGCTGAAATCCTGCCAGTTCATGCCCTGCCGCTGCACCTGGCTGCGCAATTGGTCGACGCTCAGGTGGTTGCCAGCGGCGATTCCCTGCAGGGCGCGCTGCAGCGCCGCGTCGCTGACCTCCAGGCCGGTCTCGCTGGCGTATTCGGCCAGCGCGTATTCGTCGATCATCTCCTGCAGCACATGCGGCCGCAGCGCGGCCGCCGCGGGCACCTTGCCGGCGTTGCGCGCGACCAGTTGCTGCTGCAGTTCCCGCACGCGCTGATCCAGGTCGTAGCGCGTGATGACCTCGTTGCCCACGACCGCGGCGATGCCGTCGCTGCTCGTCGCCTGCGCCGAGGTGGGCGCGTCCGGCGCCGGCGTCGGGGATTGCGCCTGCGCGGCGCCGCCCGTCAGCACGACGAGTACGGCGGCGGGCACGGCGAAGCGCCACAGGAGTCTATTCATAGTTCACGTATCGGCTCGGAGGAGCCGCGGGTTGGTGGACCAGCTGGTAACCGGGGATATTTTGCTGCAGCGCCCCGAGGGGATTGTTGCCCAGCCGCGAGAAGCCCGAAAGCTCGAGCTGGAACAGCACTCGGGTGGTGGCGTTGATGCTGGTCAGGGAGTTGCGTTGCAGCACGATGCGTGCCACCCAGCAGCCGCCGTCGTACTCCAGGCCCAGCAGGCTGTTGTTCATCCGCCGGTCCAGGATGCTGTAGTCCGCCTGTCCCACCGAATACCATCGATTCGAGAGTCGCCATTGCCACGCGGTGTTGACGTACTTGAGCGGAATCTGCGTCGCCGTGGCGCTCTGCGTCTGGTAGGACAGGCTGAGGTTGCGGTAATCGGCGACACGCCATTGCACGTCGAAATTGCCCTGGACGAGCTGGCGCAGGCGCTGGCTGTAGTCGAGCCCGGCATCCACGTGCCAGTGCGGATCCATGTTGATGGAACCCAGCATGAAGGTGTCGGCGAGTCCGCTCGGCACCGGGGTTCCGCTCAGGGTCACGCGCTGCTGGCGCAGCAGCATGCGCTGCGCCAGCGTGACGCTGGCATATTCGCTGCCGGTGGTGGCGTCGAGCCAGCGCGTGGTGGCCCCGGCGGTGACATTGTCCGCGTCGGCGATGCGGTCCTGGCCGGAGAACACGTTGGGGGCGTAGATGGTCGCCAGGTTCAGGTCGAGTGCCGCACTGTCGAAATTCGGCAGGTAGGACTGCTGGCGGTAGGGCGTGTACACGTAGTACAGGCGGGGCTCGAGGGTCTGCGTCAGATCCCGCCCGAAGGCGTGCGTGGAGCGCTCGAACACCAGTCCGCTGTCCAGGCTGAGGGTCGGCAGCACGCGTGTTGCCGAGCGACTGCCGTCGGCCATCGGCGTATCGGTGGCGTAGCTGCTGGCGCTCAGGCGCAGGCTCGGCGTGAAAAAACCCTCCGGCGCGATGAAGGGCCGGCTGATGACGGGGGCGACGTAGCTGCGATCGCCCGAAAGCAGTGTCGGGTCGCTGTTCGTGAAACGCGCCGTGGCGGCGCTGAGCTGCCATTGCAGGCCGGTGTAGTTGCTGCTGTGCCAGCGCCCCAGCAACTGGTGGCGGACGTCGTAGGGCGCCGTCACCGGCGAGGCCGCGCTCTGCAGCGTCTGCCAGGTGTTGAAGCTGGCCTGCAGCGAGCCGTCGGGCTGCGACCACGTGATCTGCCCCTGCTGCGGCAGCACGCGGTTGGCGGCGATCACCGGATCGATGCCGCCGAAATCCAGCCACCAGTTGTTGTCCGACACACGCTGCAGGTTCAGCCCGTAGCTGAGCTCGCTGCCCAGGTTGCCGTTCTGCTGGAATACCGCCGCCCAGCGCGTGCTGCCCTGCGCGCCGTTGTCGCTGGGCAGCAGGTCGATGCTTGCATTGCCGCTCAGCTCGGGCTCCAGCCAGCGCGCCGCCGCGCTGGTCATCAGGCCCCGGCGCTGCAGCAGGTGGGGGGTCAGCGTGAGGTCGTAATTCGGCGCGATGTTCCAGTAGTAGGGTTGCGCCCAATCCAGCCCGTTCTTGCTGTCCAGCCCGATGGTCGGCGGCAGCAGCCCCGACTTGCGCGCGTCGCTGAGCGGAAAGCTCGCGTACGGCAGCGGCAGGATGGTGACGCCCTTGAACTTGACCGCGCCGTCGTGCGCCACCCCGGTGTCGGAGCCGAAATCGAGATCCAGGTGGGTGGCGCGCAGCACCCAGTCTGCCGGGGAGGCGGTGCAGGTGGTGTAGTCGGCCTGCTCCGCCTGCAGATGATCGCGGCCGAGAAACCGCACGGCCTTTGCCTGGCCGCCGCCCTGGGTGCGCCGGAAAAAATAGTGGGCCTGCGGCATGCGCCCGGTGCTGGTGTCCAGGTTGAACTGCAGCGACGGCCCGCTGAACACGTTGCCGTCCTGCAGCAGGCGGACATGGCCCCGCGCGTGCACGTCGTCGGTGATCAGGTCGTCGTGCAGCGCGTCGGCCTTGAACACCACGGAGTGACGCCGCACCTGCACGTCGCCGCTGGCGTCCAGGCGGATGTTGGGTTGCATGCTGACACTGTCCGCACGCACGAATACCGGCTCGAGCGCGCGCACCTCGGGCGGCAGGCGCTCCAGCAGGCTGCCGCTGGAGCGCAGGTTCAGCGCCGGCGCCGCTGCGCTGGCCGCCACGCTTGGCAACGCTGCCGCGCCGGCGCAGCGCGCCAGCGCCAGGCCCAACGCGGTGGCCGCCAGGCACGGGCCTGGACGGCGCGAAACGCGAAGCGGGAACTGCGGGGCGAAGGGCACTGGGCGGGCGGGGTTCGGGCCGGCGCATGGCCCGGCCGGCGGCCACGGTCCGCGGCCTCCTAGAATCGGCGCCGATTATAGGAACCCCGCCGGCCCACCCACGGTGCGCCGGCCCCGTACGCCATGTCCGCATCCCCTCCTTCCGCCGCGCCCGAGGCGCCGCGCCCGCCCACGGATCCGCGCCGCGACGCCCTGCTCGCCTGGCTCGCGGGGCGGCCCGGCGAGCGCAACTGGTTGCCGCAGACGCTGCGACCGGCATCCGCCGACGCCAGCTTCCGGCGCTACTTTCGCGTCGCCGAGCAGGCCGCGCAAGAGACCTGGATCGTCATGGACGCGCCGCCCGAGCACGAGGACGTCGGCCGCTTCTGCGACATCGCGTCGGTGCTGCGCGGCGCCGGACTGTCGGTGCCGCGGGTGCTGGCGATGGACGCCGGCCAGGGCTTCGCGCTGCTGTCCGACCTCGGGCAGACGACCTACCTGGAAGCATTGCTGCGCGCGCGCGAACAGGGCGCGTCGGCGCACTGCGATGCGCTGATGCGCGACGCCCTCGCCGCGCTGGTGCGTCTGCAGGGGGTCGATGCGCCGTGGCCGGCCTACGACGCGGCCCGCCTGCAGACCGAGATGGACCTGTTCGCCAACTGGTACGTGGCGCGCCACCTGGGCGCCGAGCTGAGTGCCGCCGAGCAGCTGGGGCTGCGCAAGGTCATGGACACGCTGTTGCGCAACGTGCTGGCGCAGCCGGTGGTCGCGGTGCATCGCGACTATCACAGTCGCAACCTGATGGTGCTGGCGCAGCCGGTCGAATGCGGCAACCCCGGCGTGCTGGATTTCCAGGACGCGGTGCGCGGGCCGATCACCTACGACCTCGTGTCGCTGCTGCGCGATGCCTACGTGGCGTGGCCCGAACAGCAGCAGATCGACTGGGCCGTGCGCTACTGGGAAATGGCGCGCCGTGCCGGCCTGCCGGTGCAGCCCGATTTCGGCGTGTTCTACCGCGATTTCGAATGGATGGGCCTGCAGCGCCAGCTCAAGGTGCTGGGCATCTTCGCGCGCCTGCACCACCGCGACGGCAAGGATCAGTACCTCGCCGACATGCCGCGCGTGCTCGAGCATGCGCGCGCGGTGGCGGCGCGCTACGACGAGTTCGCCCCGCTGCTGCGCCTGCTCGATCGCCTGCTCGGCGTGCGGCATGCCCATTCCTACACCTTCTGAGCAACCGCCGATGCGCGCCCTCCTGCTCGCGGCCGGACGCGGCCAGCGCATGCGCCCGCTCACCGATCGCGTTCCGAAACCCCTGCTGGAGGTCGGGGGCAAGGCCCTGATCGTGTGGCAGATCGAGCGCCTGGCGCGTGCCGGCGTGCGCGACCTGGTCATCAACCTGGGCTGGCTGGGCTGGCGCATTCCGCAGGCGCTCGGCGACGGCGCGCGCTGGGGCGTGCGCATCCGCTATTCGGAGGAGCCCGAGCAGGCGTGGGAAACGGGCGGCGCGGTGGCCACCGCGTTGCCGCTGCTGGGCGGTGCCGAGGGGCCGCCGTTCGCCGTGCTCAGCGCCGACATCTACACCGACTACGACTACGCGCGCCTGCGCCAGGCGGCGTCGCGCATCCAGGCCGATGCGCATGCCACGCGCGCGCACTTCGTGCTGGCCGACAACCCTGCGTATCACCCGCAGGGCGACATGGCCCTGGACGCCGACGGCCGCGTGCGGCGCCAGGGCCGCCTGCTCAACTACGGCAACATCGCGGTGTTCGACGCGGCGTTGTTCGCCGGGCGCCCGGCGCGCCAGGCGTGGAAACTGTTTCCCTGGCTGTATGCCGAGGTCGAGGCCGGCCGCGTCAGCGGCGAACACTGGCGCGGCACCTGGTTCAACGTCGGAACCCCGGAGGATCGGCAGGCGCTGGATGCCCGGCTGCGCTCGGCCGGTGCCGAGCAGGATGCCGGCTCGCAGGCGTAAAGTCTGGTGTTCCACCTGTCCGGCCTGAATCTCCACGCTGCCTTCCATGTCCGTCGCCACCGCGCTGTCCGCCGCCACCGCTCCCGAAGTCCCCGACGCGCAACTGCTGGCGCGCTGCGCCGCACGCCGCGCGCAGCTCGCGCGGCGCATTGCCGACGCGGGCGGCGGCGTGGCCCTGCTGCCGACGGCGCTGGAGCGTCTGCGCAACCGCGATGCCGAATACCCATACCGGCACGACAGCTATTTCTACTATCTGAGTGCCTTCACCGAGCCGCAGGCGCTGCTGGCGCTCGAGGTGGAACCCGACGGCAGTGTCCGAAGCACGCTGTTCTGCCGCCCGCGTGATGCCGAACGCGAGATCTGGGACGGCGTACGCTTCGGTCCCGACGCGGCTCGCGAGGTCTTCGGCTTCGATGCCGCGGCACCGATCGAGCAGCTCGACACGCTGCTGCCGCGCATGTTGCTGGATCGCACGGCGCTGTGGTGGCCGTTCGGCGTGCACGAGGATCTGGCGGCGCGCGTGCAGGCCTGGATGGCGGCCGGGCGCGCGCAGGCGCGCGCCGGGCACCACGCCCCCGTGGCGCAGTACGACCTGTGCAGCGTGCTCGACGAGATGCGCCTGTTCAAGGACGACTACGAACTGCAGGTGCTGCGGCGCGCCGCGGCGATCTCCAGCGACGCGCATCGGCGCGCCATGCAGGCGGCCGGCGGCGGCGCGCCGGACGAGCTGCGCGAATACCACCTGGAGGCCGAACTGCTGCACGCGTTTCGTCGCCAGGGCGCGCAGGCGCCGGCCTACGGCAGCATCGTCGCCGCCGGAGCGAATGCCTGCATCCTGCATTACCGCGCCGGCAACGCCGTGCTGCGGCGCGGCAGCCTGTGCCTGATCGACGCCGGTTGCGAACTCGACGGCTACGCCAGCGACATCACGCGCACCTTCCCGGTCGGCGGACGCTTTTCCGGCGCGCAGCGCGAGCTGTACGAGATCGTGCTGCAGGCGCAACACGAGGCGATCGCCGCGGCGCGCGCCGGGGCGCGCTTCACCCATCCGCACGACGCGGCCCTGCGCGTGCTGGCGCAGGGCCTGCTGGACACCGGCCTGATCGCGCGCGACGTCGCGCCGGATGTCGACGCCGTGCTGGAAAGCGGCGCGTACCGGCGCTTCTACATGCACCGCACCAGCCACTGGATGGGCATGGACGTGCACGATTGCGGCGAATACGGCGAGCCCGGCGAGCCGGCGCGCCGGCTGCCGGACGGCACGCGGCAGCCGGCAGCGCGCATCCTGCGGCCCGGCATGGTGCTGACCATCGAGCCCGGCCTGTACGTGCGCGCCGCCGCCGACCTGCCCGCGGCCTTCCACGACATCGGCATCCGCATCGAGGACGACGTGGTGGTGCGGGCGCAGGGCGACTGCGAGGTGCTCACGCAGCAGGCGCCGAAAAGCGTCGCCGCGATCGAGGAGCTGATGCATGCCTGAGCCGGCCCGCGTGCAGCTGCCGCCTTTGCGCATCGCCGTCGTCGGCGCCGGACCGGTCGGTCTGTGCGTCGCCCTGCAGCTGCGCCAGCTCGGCTGCACGGCCGAGGTCCAGGTGTTCGACGCCCAGCCCGAGGCCGCCGCGGCGCTCGCCGATCCGCGCGTGCTCGCGCTGTCGGAAGGCAGCCGCCAGCTGCTGCATGCGCTGGGCGCCTGGCCGCAGCAGGCCGCCACCGCGATCCGGCGCATCCATGTCTCGCAGCATGCGCCCGGCCTGGCCTCGCTGCCGCGCGTGCTGCTGCAGGCCGAGGAGGCCGGCTTGCCGGCCCTCGGCTACACGGTGCGCTACGGCGAGTTGCTGGGCGCGCTGCAGGCCGCGGCGCGGCGCGCCGGGATCGACGTGCGCTACGGCTGCCGGGCGCAGGTGCAGGCGCAGCCCGGCGCGGTGCGCGTTTCGCTGGGCGACGCCGCCGCGCCGGCACCCGCAGGCTTCGACCTCGCGGTGCTGGCCGAGGGCGGCGCCTTCCACAACCAGGCGCAGCGCGAGTTGCATCGCGATTACCGGCAGACCGCGCTGATCGGGCAGGTGCGATGCGAGCGTCCGCACGACGGCCTCGCCATCGAGCGCTTCACCGAGCAGGGCCCGGTGGCGCTGCTGCCGCGCGGCGCCGACTACGCCCTCGTCTGGTGCGCTCCTGCGCCGCAGGCGCAGGCCATCCTGGAACTCGACGCGCAGGCCCGCCTGCAGGCGCTGCAGGCGCTGCTGCCGGCGGTGTGCGGCAGGGTGGTCGAACTGCGCATGTTCGGCGACTACCCGCTGGGCCTGAACGCGCGTCTGCGCACGCGCCGCGGACGCGTGGTCGAACTCGGCAACGCTGCGCAGACCCTGCACCCGGTGGCCGGGCAGGGCCTGAACCTGGGCCTGCGTGACAGCGCGGTGCTGGCGCGCGCCGTCGCCTCGGCCACGGTATCCGACCTGGATGCCGCGCTGCGCCGTTACGACTTCGCGCGTGCGCCGGATCGCGCCGCGCTGCTCGGGCTGACCGACTTGCTGGCGCGCGGGTTCACGTGGCGCCAGCCGGGCGCGGCCGCGCTGCGCGCCGGCGCGCTGGCATTGCTGTCGGGATCCTGGCCGCTGCGCCGGGCGCTGCAGCATCGCATGGTATTCGGCTGGCGCCTCTAGGAGCCTGGCCGGCTCGCGGCGTCAGTCGGCGGGGGCGGGCCAGCCGCTCCACGCCGGCGCCAGGTCGTGTTCCAGGCCGAACTGCTCGAGCACCCGGCCGAGGGTGTGATCGACCATCTGCTCGATGCTGTCCGGGCGCAGGTACAGCGCCGGCAGCGGCGGCATGATGGTGCCGCCCATTTCCGTGACCAGGGTCATGTTGCGCAGGTGCGCGAGGTTCAGCGGGGTTTCGCGCGCCAGCAGCACCAGGCGCCGGCGCTCCTTCAGGCAGACGTCGGCGGCGCGGCTCAGCAGGTTGTCGGACAGCCCGTGCGCCACGGCGGCGAGGGTTTTCATCGAGCAGGGGGCGACCACCATGCCCAGCGTGGCGAACGAGCCGCTGGCGATGCTGGCCGCGACATCGCCGATCGGATGGACCTCGTCGGCCAGCGCCTCCACGGCGCGGCGCTGCATGCCGATCTCGGCGCGCACGCTCAGCCAGCCCGCCGGACTCACGACGAGATGGGTGTGTACGCCGCCGAGGCGCCGCAGGTGCTGCAGCAGCCGCACCCCGTACAGCGCGCCGGTGGCGCCGGTGATGCCGACGACCAGGCGTCGCACGCGGGTCACGACGCGGCTTTCCCGGAGTGCGTCAGGCCTGCGACAGCAAAGTCTTGAGTTCGCCGCTCTGGTACATCTCGGTCATGATGTCGGAGCCGCCGACGAACTCGCCACGCACGTAGAGCTGGGGGATGGTCGGCCAGTTGGCGTATTCCTTGACCGCCTGGCGCACGTCGTTGTCTTCCAGCACGTTGACGCTGGCGAACTGCCCCACGCCGCAGGCCTGGAGAATCTGCACGGCGCGGCCCGAGAAGCCGCACTGCGGGAACTGCGGGGTGCCTTTCATGAACAGCACCACATCGTTGGATTTGACCAGCTGGTCGATGCGCTGCATGGCGTCGGACATGGGAGCCTCGGTGGACGGAGTTCGGGAGAGAAAACCTGGATTGTAAAAAAGACCCGGACAACCTGCCGGCCGAGGGTCGTCATGCCGCGCGCGGGCCGCCGGCGCGGCGCCCCGCGCTGATGCGCTCGATGCCCGCCAGATCGCGCCGGCTGTGCACCTCGACCAGGCCGCCGGCCTGCAGCAGCGCGCGCACCGCCGCGCCCTGGTCGTGGCCGTGCTCGAGCGCCAGCCATGCGCCGTCGCGCAGGCGCGGCGCGGCCTGCGCGACGAGTTCGCGGATCTCGCCGAGGCCGTCCGCGGCGGCGCGCGCGCCGACCAGCGCCAGCCGCGGCTCGAAGCGCAGGGCCTGCAGATGCACGTCGTGCTCCCCCACGTATGGCGGATTGCTGAGGATCAGATCGAAGTCTTCGTCGGCCCGTGCGAGCGCCTGCAGCCAGTCGCCGAGATGCCAGCGCAGCGCGCCTCCGGCGCGCCGCGGCGACAGCAGGCGGCGCGCGTTGTCGCTCGCCAGCTGCAGCGCGGCGGCGCTGCGATCCACCGCCTGCACCCGCGCGTGCATCCGCTCGTGGGCCACGGCGATGGCCACGGCGCCGCTGCCGGTGCCGAGGTCGAGCACGTCGGCGGCGGCGTGCGCGGCCAGTTTCTCGAGCGCGAACTCGACCAGCAGCTCGGTCTCCGGCCGCGGCACCAGCACCTGCGGCCCGACGCGCAGGCGCAGGCCCCAGAATTCGCGCCAGCCGAGCACATAGGCCAGCGGCTCGCCGGCCCGCAGCCGGGCCGCGGCCTCGCCCAGGCGGTGCAGCGCGTCGGGCTCGAGCAGGCGCTCCGGGTTGGCGAGCAGGCCGGCGTGCGACACCCCGGCCAGTTCGCGCAGCAGCGCGAGCGCGTCGGCGCGCGCCAGCGCGCAGTCGTGCAGCCAGGCGCCGACGCTGACGCCGGCGGGCGCGGCCGACGGCGGCGGGCTCATGCCAGCGCCGCCAGTTGCTCGGCCTGATGCTCGGAGTGCAGCGCGTCGAGCAATTCGTCGAGTTCGCCGCCGAGGATGGCGTCGATCTTGTACAGCGTCAGGTTGATGCGGTGGTCGGTGACCCGTCCCTGCGGCACGTTGTAGGTGCGGATGCGATCCGAGCGGTCGCCGCTGCCGACGAGGCTCTTGCGCTGCGCCGCCTCGCGCTCGTGCGCCTGCTGGCGCTGGCGCTGCTGCAGACGCGCCGCGAGCACCTCCAGCGCACGCGCCTTGTTGCGATGCTGCGAGCGATCGTCCTGGCACTCGACGACCAGTCCGCTGGGCAGGTGGGTGATGCGCACCGCGGAGTCCGTCTTGTTGATGTGCTGCCCGCCCGCGCCCGAGGCGCGGAAGGTGTCGATGCGCAGGTCCGCCGCCTGGATCGCCACCGCGGCCTGCGCGTCCGGCTCGGGCATCACGGCGACGGTGGCGGCGCTGGTGTGGATGCGTCCCTGCGCCTCGGTGGCGGGCACGCGCTGCACGCGATGTCCGCCCGATTCGAACTTCAGGCGCCCGAACACGCCGTCGCCGCTGATGCGCAGCACCGCTTCGCGCACGCCGCCGAGCTCGCTCGGGCTGTGCTGCAGCACCTCCACGCGCCAGCCGCGACGCTCGGCATAGCGCGTGTACATGCGCAGCAGATCGGCGGCGAACAGCGCCGACTCCTCGCCCCCGGTGCCGGCGCGCACCTCGACGAACGCGGCGCGCCGGTCGTCCGGGTCGCGCGGCAGCAGCGCACGCTGCAAGGCGTCCTGCAGGCGCTCGATGCGCTGGTGCGCGTGGTCCATCTCTTCCTGCGCCAGCGCCTGCATCTCCGGGTCGTCGAGCAGTTCGCGGGCCTGTTCGCGCGCCCGTTCGGTGTCGCGCAGCTCGCCGTAGAGCTGCGCCACCGGTGCGAGCTCGGCGCGCTCGCTGCCGAGCTCGCGCAGGCGCTGTGCGTCGGTGTCCGGCGCGCCGAGCAGGGCGTCGATTTCGTCGAGGCGGCGGGTCAGCGTGTCGAGCTTGGCGCGCAGGGAGGCTTTCATGGACAGCAATGCGACGCGCGTCCGGCGTGCGCTCGCGCGCCTGCGGCCCGCGCCGCGCCGCCAGGCGCGTCGGGGCCCCGCGCGTCAGGGTTAGGAATTGCCGCCGCAGCCGCGGTGCGGCCGCAGGAACAGGCGTTGCACGGCGCGCGTGACCTGCTCGCGGTGCTGCGGGTCGGTATGGTGCATGGCGGAAAACGCATTGTGCAGGAATTTCTGCGACAGGTTCCGGGCCAGCAATTCCATCACCGCATCGGCGGATTCACCGCGCGCCAGGGCCCGGCGTGCGCGCTCGACCTCGGCCTGCTGCCAGTTGCGGCTTTGTTCCTGCAACTGGCGGATCAGCGGAACCTGCTCGCGGTCGTCCATCCACTGCAGGAAGCCCTGCACCCGGCTCTCGATGATCGTCTCGGCCTGCTGCACCGCGGCCTGGCGCTTCTCGCCGTTGTTGCGCACCAGCTCGGTGAGATCGTCCACCGAATACAGGTAGACGTCGGGCAGGCCGGAGATCTCGGGTTCGATGTCGCGCGGCACCGCGAGGTCGACCATCACCACCGGCTTGTGCTTGCGCTGGCGCACCATGCGCTCGGCCGCCCCGAGTCCGATGATCGGCAGCGTGCTCGCGGTGGAGCTGACGACGACGTCGAACTCGGCCAGGCGCTGCGGCACGTCGGCCAGGCGCATGGCCTCGGCGCCCACCTGGTGCGCCAGGCGCGCGCCGCGCTCCAGCGTGCGGTTGGCGATGGCCATGTGGCGCGGGTGGCGCGACGCGAAGTGCGCCGCCACCAGTTCGACCATCTCGCCGGCGCCGATCAGCAACACCCGGCAGTCGGCCAGGCTCTCGAACACGGCCTCGGCGAGTTTCACGCTGGCCGCCGCCATGCTCACCGAGTGGGCGCCGATCTCGGTCGTGCTGCGCACCTCCTTGGCGACCGCGAAGGTGCGCTGGAACATCTGTCCCAGCGTGCCGCCCAGCGTGCCGGTATCGGACGCGGTGCGCACCGCGTCCTTCATCTGGCCGAGGATCTGCGGCTCGCCCAGCACCATGGAGTCGAGCCCGCTGGCCACGCGGAAGGCATGGCGGATCGTGCCCTCCTGCACCAGGCGGTAGCTGTGCTCCAGCAACTGGCCCTCGCGCAGTTCGCGCGAATGCGCCAGCCAGTGCACCAGCGCCTCGCGCGGGTCGTTCGGCGCCGCGCAGTAGATCTCGGTGCGGTTGCAGGTCGACAGGATGGCCGTCTCGACCGCCTGCCCGGCGTTGCGCGCCAGCAGGCTGTCGCGCAACGCGCGCAGCGCCTCCTTCAGCCCTTCGGCCGAGAAGGCGAGGCGCTCGCGCACGTCCAGCGGCGCGCTCTGGTGATTGACTCCGACAGCGGCTAATAACATGAGAACTCTGATTCTACGAAGCTGTCCGGGTCTTTGCGCCTGATCGAAGTCAATGGAATATGCGATCCTGACGATGTATTTCGTTTCTGATCTGTCCCTGATGGCCCTTGCGGGCGCTCGCGAGGGCTGAGCCGGCATGCGCGCGTGGATCGCCCTGCAATGGTTGCTGGCCACCAGCGTGATGCCCGTGTTCGTCGGCGCGGGCACCGGGCTGGCGTCGCGCTGGATCCTGCGCCCCGTGCCCGGCGGCCGCTGGCGCCAGGCGGGCTGGGCGGCCGGCGCGGCGTGGCTGACGCATGTGCTGCTCGTCGGCTCCGGCACGCTGCGCGACGGTGCGATGCTGGACTACGGCGCCGTGCTTCTGGCCTGCGTGGCCGCGAGCTGGCTCGCCTGCCGCCGCACCTGAGGGACGCGCCGGCGCACCCGTCAGGCCGACGAGGCGCGCAGGCGCAGCGCGCCGTCGCCGATGAACACCGCGATGCCGGCCCAGACCAGGCAGAAGCCGATCGCCTTGTGCACGCTGAACGGCTCGTGGTACAGCAGCAGGCCGAGCACCAGCAGCAGCGTCGGCGTCAGGTACTGCAGGATGCCCAGCAGCGAGAACGGGATGCGCCGCGCCCCGGCGGCGAACATCAGCAGCGGCACGGTCGTCACCGGCCCGCTCGCCATGAGCAGCAGTTTCAGGTTCCAGGGGCCGAGGCCGAAGGCGTTGTCGCCGTTGTGGCTGGTCCACGCCAGGTAGCCGAGGGCCAGCGGCAGCAGCAGGCCGGTCTCGGCGGCCAGCCCCTCGAGCGAGCCCAGCGGGGCGATCTTGCGCATCAGGCTGTAGCCGCCGAAGCTGGCGGCCAGCGCCAGCGCCGGCCACGGCACATGCCCCACGCCGAGCGCCATCCAGCCGACGCCGGCGGCGGCGATGCCCACGGCGAGCCACTGCGTGCGGCGCAGGCGCTCGTGCAGCACCAGCGTGGCGAGGGCGACGTTCAGCAGCGGGTTGATGTAGTAGCCGAGGCTGGCATCGACGACATGGCCGTGGGTCACCGACCAGATGTACGTCAACCAGTTGCAGGAAAGCAACAGGGCGCTGGCGACGAAGCGCCCCAGCACCGCGGGCTGCTCGCGAAACAGGCGCAGCCACGACCAGCGGCGCAGCACCAGCAGCATGGCCAGCACCAGGGCGGCCGACCACACCATGCGGTTGGCCAGGATCTGCGTCGCCGGAATCGCGTCGAGCAGCTTGAAGTACAGCGGGAACAGGCCCCAGACTACGTAGGCCCCCAAGGCGTAGGCGACGCCTGGATTCATGATGTGCGGAACAGGACGCGGGAATCCGTCATGCTACCCCGCATGCGGCGCGGCCGCGCGGGGACGATCACACGTTGAACAGGAAGTTCAGCACGTCGCCGTCGTGCACCACGTAGTCCTTGCCCTCGGCGCGCATGCGGCCGGCATCCTTCGCGGCCTGCTCGCCCCCGTACTGGATGAAATCTGCGAAGGAGATGGTCTGGGCGCGAATGAACCCGCGTTCGAAATCGGTATGGATCACGCCGGCCGCCTGCGGCGCCGTGGCGCCCACCGGGATGGTCCAGGCGCGGACTTCCTTGACCCCCGCGGTGAAGTAGGTCTGCAGTCCGAGCAGCGCGTAGCCGGCGCGGATCAGGCGGTTCAGGCCGGGCTCGCTCTGGCCGAGTTCGGCGAGGAACTCGGACTTCTCCTCCGGCGACATGCCGGCCAGCTCGCTTTCCAGCTTGGCGCAGATGGCCACCACGGGGGCGCCCTGGCGTTCGGCGTACGCACGCAGGCGATCCAGGTGCGGGTTGGCCTCGAAACCGTCCTCCAGCACATTGCCGACGAACATCGCCGGCTTGGCCGTGATCAGGCACAGAGGCCTGAGCAGCGCGCGTTCGTCGTCCGAGAGTTCCAGGGCCCGCACCGGGCGCGCCTCGTTCAGCGCGCTCTCGCAGCGCTGCAGCACGCCGAGCAGGCGCTGCGCCTCCTTGTCGCCGGCGCGCGCCGTCTTTTGGGCGCGCACGGCGGCCTTTTCCACGGTGCCCAGGTCGGCCAGGCACAGCTCGGTCTGGATCACCTCGATGTCGGCCAGCGGGTCGACGCGCCCGGCCACGTGCACGACGTTCGGATCGTCGAAGCAGCGCACCACGTTGACGATGGCGTCGGTTTCCCGGATGTGCGCGAGGAACTGGTTGCCCAGGCCCTCGCCCTTCGAGGCGCCGGCCACCAGCCCCGCGATGTCGACGAATTCGACCACCGCCGGCACCACGCGCTGCGGCTTGACGATGTCCGCCAGTTGCTGCAGCCGCGGATCCGGAACCTCGACCACGCCGACATTGGGCTCGATGGTGCAGAAGGGATAGTTCTCGGCCGGGATCGCGCTCTGGGTCAGCGCATTGAACAGGGTGGACTTGCCGACGTTGGGCAGGCCCACGATGCCGCATTTGAGGCTCATGGAAATTCCTTGTGGATCGATCCCCTGCGCACCATCGAGCGCAACGTGGGCGAGCCCGGCGTGCCGGATTCGCGGCGGCACGCGCAGAGCTGGCGTTGCAGGTCGCAGGGCTCCAGGCAGGGCAATCCCGTCCCGGATGTGCCAGGGATATGGCGACGCGATTGTAGTGATCGACCCGTTGCGCGCCCGCCCGGGCTCGCGCCGGACGCGCGCGGCGCCGGCAGCGCGGCACCCGAGGGGTACCGACGGACCCGGCTTGGTCGGCATGGAATGCTTGGTGTTGCTGTTGCAGCAGGAGGTCGCGGCGCGCACCGCCGATCGCGGAGTCGCCCGCGGCTGCGGCTCAGCGCGTGGCGCGCAGGCGGCCGGCCGCCGTGGCCAGGTCCCCGCAAGCCTCGACCAGCGTGCCGACGCGACCGAGCCCGAACTCGGGCATGTTGATGTAGACGCTCTCATGGCCGTCGCTGCGCACAAGGTAGGTCTCGTGCCAGATGCCGACCGATCCGTCGCTGCCGATGCGCCGGTTGAAGTCCTTCCAGGCCGGCAGGTGCGCGCCGTCGCGTGCCTTGGCGTAGGCCATCAGGGCCTCCGGCGAGCGCCAGTATTGGAGCATCAGCGAGGTCCGGCCGAACCAGTTCTCGGCGCCCAGAAAGCCCAGTTCAGGGTGGGCGTGCAGTTCCCGGATCATGCGCGGCATGGCACGCAGAACCCCGAGCCACTTGCGCAGGGCCAGCGGCTGGTTGATGCGCATGCCGATCAGGAACACGACGAAATCTCCGTCGATCCGCGCAGTCATACGAGCCTTGTGCATTGTCACCGGATGTCCTTCATGAGATGCCCGCCGTCGCGACATGTGCGCTCGGCGCCAGCATAGCCGCGGCAGCGCAGGTGGCCACCGGCAAGGGCGGCGCGCATCGCCGGTTCTGCAACATCATGTTGCAATTTCCCGGGAAAAGTCGCGTTGACCCGACCCGCGGCGACGGCCAAGAATGCGGCCTTCATACCCCCAGAGACGTTCCCGGCGGTGGCCGCAGCGCCTATCCGGGACCGCGTCCTCGCTGCCGGAGACATCGCATGCAAGCTCGTGCCCGCAAGACCCTTGTTCCCCTGAAGACGGCCGCGGCCGCGGTGGCGCTGGCCACGGCCAGCATCGGCGCCCACGCCGCGGCGCCGGCGCAGATCACCATCGGCACGCTGTACGCCAGCACCGGCGCCTTCGCGGTGGCCTCGCAGGGCCAGTACGAGGGGC
>JAKAZQ010000049.1 GCA_021815805.1 Pseudomonadota bacterium
ATTCTTTGCCGGATAAAGTTCTAGAAATATTCTTTGCCGCAGCAGGCAATGCTGTTGCGTGCAGGGTCCGGCAGGTGCGTGATCGGAAGCGCCGCGGGCTGCGCCCGCGTGTGGTTCCGCCCGTTGGCTCGCGCCGCGCCCCGCGGCAGTTGTCGAGCCTCGCACCACGGTGCCGCCGTCGCGGCGCCTTGGGGGCAGGGAGCCGCTGTTGGCAGTGCTTCGCCCCGACCAAGTCGCAGCGCCCGACGCGTGAATCGGGCGTCCCGTCCACGGCGAGCGCCCTGTTCGCCACCGACTTCGGAGATGCCATGCACGTACCAAACCGCGAAATCGCCACGCCGGATGCCGCGCGTCCACCCGTCCCGTCCCCGCTGCAGGTCGCCGTGCTCGGCGCCGGCAGCTGGGGTACCGCGCTGGCCGCCGCGGCATGTCGCGCGGGCCTGCCCACGCGGCTGTGGTCGCGCCGTCCGGATGTGGCGCATGCGATTCGCAGCACCGGCAGCAATCCCCGGCATCTTCCCGGCATCGCGCTGCCTCGCGGCCTGCAGGCCAGCGACGATCTGCAGCAGGTGCTGGCCGCCGCCGACGTGGTGCTGTTCGCGGTGCCGTGCTCGGCCATGCGCAGCGTCGCCGAACTGGCCGGCGGATGGCTGCCCGCCGATGCGCTGGCGCTGGCGACCTGCAAGGGGGTGGAGCCTTCCAGCGGGCGGCTCATGACCCAGGTGCTGCGCGAGCACTGCGCGCCGGCGCAGCCGGTGGGCATGCTTGCCGGTCCGAGTTTCGCCGACGAGGTCGTGCGCGGCCTGCCCACGCGCCTGACCCTGGGCATGCGGGGCCCCGGGGCGCGCGCCGCCGGGCTGGCGCAGGTGCTCGGCCAGGCATGGGCCCGAGCCGGCATCGAACTGGAGATCTGCGACGACGAGGTCGGCGTGCAGGTCGCGGGCGCGCTGAAGAATGCCGTGGCGATCGCCTGCGGCATGGCCAGCGCTCAGGAACTGGGCGAGAACGCGCGTGCGGCGATCGTCGCGCGCGGGCTCGACGACATGCGCCGCCTCACCGTGGCTCTCGGCGGGCGTAGCGAGACGCTGTTTCGCAGCAGCGGGGTGGCGGACCTGTTTCTCACCGCGGCGTCGAGCCACTCGCGCAACACGCGCCTTGGGCTGCGCCTCGGCGCCAGCGCCGAGCAGCGCGCGGGCGCGTGCGACGACGACGCCGAACTGACCGAGGGCGCCGTGGCCAGCCATGCGCTGGCAGCGCTCGAGCGTCGCCTGCGCATCGAACTGCACGTGCCGCGGGCGGTGCGGGATGTGCTGGCCGGGCGTCACGATGCCGCGCAGGCCCTGCAGCGCCTGCTGAACGCCGGCCCCGGGCAGGGTGCCGGCGCGGCGCCGGCGCGCATTGCGGCGCATGGCCCGACGGGACATGCGACGGCGCGCGAGCCGGCGCACGAGCCGGCGGCGCCGGCTCGCGTGCCGGGTTCGGCCTGGCATCATCGGGTGGTGCAATGAGTGCGCTGCAGACGGCCTCCGCGGCGTCGCGCGCGGCGCAGCCGGTGGCGGCGCCGCGCACGGTGCTGGCCACGGACCTGGACGGCACCTTCGTCGGCGGCAGCCAGCAGCAGCGCGAAGACCTGTATGCGTGGTTGCGCGCTCACCGCGACGAGGTCATGCTGATTTTCGTCAGCGGGCGCGGCCAGGCGCACATGCGCGAACTCGCGCACAGTCTGGACGTGCAGCCCGAGTATTTCATCGGCGACGTCGGCACGACGGTCGAGCACGGCCAGCAGGGTTCGCAGCAGGCCATCGAGCCGGTGCGGCAATGGCTTGGCGCGGCATGGCCGACGCGGGCCGCGCAGCGCATCGACGACGTCATGCGGCGCCACCCGCGGCTGTCGCCCCAGCCGGTGGTCGGCGGGCGCCGCAAGTCCTATTTCTACGACGACGAGCCGGCGGCGCTGCGCGCGGCGGTCGAGTTGCGCACCCTGGGCTTCGACGTGCTGCTGTCCGACAACCAGTACTTCGACGTGCTGCCGCGCGGTGTGCAGAAGGGTCCCACGCTGCTGCGCACCCTGCGTGCGCTGCGCCTGTCGCCGCGGCGCACGCTGGTCGCCGGCGACACCCTGAACGACCTGTCGATGTTTCGCACCGGGCTGTGCGGCGTCGCGGTGGGCAATCGGGAGCCGGCGCTGGATCGCGCGCTGCGCGGCAGTGCCCATGTGCACAGGAGTTCGCTGCCCGGAGCCGCCGGGGTGCTGGAGGCGCTCCAGCGGTTTCACGCATCTGGAGGAGCTCAGGCATGGCTGCGCAATTGGTGATCGTCTACCACCGGCAACCCTACGAGGAGCAGGTGGAGAACGGCCGGCTGGTGCTGCGCGAGAACCGCAGCCCGAACGGCATCGTGCCCGCGCTGAAGGGGTTCATCGGCCAGGTCGACAGCGCGAGCTGGATCGCGTGGAAAAAGGCCCCCCCGGCCGGCAAGGCGCCGGGCTTCGAGCGGCGCGTCACAGTGCGCGACAGCTACGGAAGCTACGAGGTGGTGCGCCTGCCGCTGCAGGCGGAGCAGATCAGCCAGTTCTACCACGTCACCTCCAAGGAGGCGCTGTGGCCGGTGCTCAACAGCTTCCCGTCGATGTATTCGTCCGAGAACACCCACTGGGCGACGTTCCGCGAGGTCAACCGTCTGTTCGCCGAGGCCGCGTGCGAGGAAGCCGCGCCCGGCGCGGTGGTCTGGGTGCACGACTACAACCTCTGGCTCGTGCCGCAGTTCGTGCGACGCCTGCGCCCGGACCTGAAGATCGCGTTCTTTCACCACACGCCGTTTCCGGGGCCGGATGTGTTCAACATCCTGCCGTGGCGCGAGGAGATCCTCGACAACCTGCTGAGCTGCGATCTCGTCGGCTTCCACGTGCCGCGCTACGCCTGCAATTTCGCGGCCGTTTCGCAAGGCCTGCGCGACGTCGCGCAGGTGACGTGGCAGCCGGCCGCCGCGGGCCTCGGCCGGCATGGCTCGGCGCTGGCCGAGCCGCAGGCTCCGACGAGCCTGCGTGTCGGTGGTAGAACCGTGCACATCGACGCCTTTCCCATCGGCACCCACGCCGAGCTGATCGCGCAGAGCATGTCCCGCGAGCAGGCACGCGACCATGTCGCGCAGATCCGCGCGCGCCTTCCCGAGCGCAAGGTGATCGTGTCCATCGGGCGTGTCGATTACGCCAAGGGCACGCGTGAGATGCTGCTCACCTACGAGCGCCTGCTGCGGCGCCGGCCGGAGATGCACGGCAAGGTCAAGCTGCTGCTGACGGCGGTGGCCGCGGCCGACGGCATGCGCGTGTACCGGCGTTCGCAGCAGGCCATCGAACAGCTGGTCGGGCGCATCAACGGCTTTTTCGGCAGCCTGTCCTGGCAACCGGTAGTGCTGTCGACCACGCCCATGACCTTCCAGGAGACCCTGGCGCACTATCGCGCGGCCGACATCTGCTGGATCACGCCGCTGCGTGACGGCCTGAATCTCGTGGCCAAGGAGTTCGTCGCAGCCCATGACAGTCGCGACGGGGTTCTGATACTGTCCGAGTTCGCCGGCGCGGCGGTCGAGCTGGGCGAGGCCCTGCTGGTGAACCCCTACAGCATCAGCCAGATGGACGACGCCATCGATCGTGCGCTGGACATGCCGGTGCAGCAGCAGCAGCGACGCATGCTGCGCATGCAGGAGCATGTGCAGCGCTACGACATCGGGCACTGGACGCGCCACGTGCTGAGATGGTTCGATGTCCTGCGCGCCGGCACCGCGGAGCCGGCGCCCGAACCCGAGGCGCAGCCGGCCTGAGCCGGCGCGCCGGACCGAGCAGGACGGGCAACACCGAGGAAACGCTTCGATGCACGATTTGAATCATTGGGTCATCGCCTCCAACCCCTTGCGGGCCTGGCTGGTCGCGCTCGCCTGGCTGCTGCTGGTCGGTGCGATCACGAGTGTCGTCAAGCCCTGGCTGATCCGCCGTCTCGACCAGTTCGCCAGCCTCACGCCGACGCGCTGGGACGACGCGCTGGTGGTGGCGCTGCGCGGCACGCGTGTCTGGCTGCTGGTCTGCGTGGCGCTGCTGCCGGCGGCCGGCGCACTCGTGCTGCCGGCGCTGCTGCGGCGCTGGGTGGAGGGGGCGGCGAGCACCGCGCTGGCGCTGCAGGTCGGGCTGTGGGCCGGGCGCTTCATCGATCAGTTGATCACCGATTCGCGCGAAAGCGCGATGCGCAACGACCCGGAAATGGCGACCGGCCTGGCGGCGATGAGTTTTCTCGCGCGCCTGGTGCTCTGGAGCCTGCTGGCGCTGCTGCTGCTGGACAACCTGGGCTTCAACGTGAGTACCCTGCTGGCCGGCCTCGGCGTCGGCGGCATCGCGGTCGGCCTGGCGCTGCAGAACATTCTGGGAGACCTGTTCTCGAGCTTGTCGATCGTGCTGGACAAGCCGTTCCAGATCGGGCATTTCGTGGTCGTGGACGGTTTTTCCGGAACCGTCGAGAACATCGGCCTGAAAACCACCCGCATCCGCAGCATCAGCGGCGAGATGCTGGTGTTTTCGAATACCGACCTGACCAAGGCGCGCCTGCGCAACTACCGGCACATGCAGGAGCGGCGCATCGTGTTCGCCTTTGGCGTGTGCTACGACACTCCGGCCTCGGTCATGGCCGAGATTCCGGCGCGCGTGCGCGAGGCCGTGCAGAAGCAGGAGCACGCGCGCTTCGATCGCGCGCACTTCAAGGATTTCGGCGATTCGTCCCTGAACTTCGAAGTGGTGTACTGGATGACGGTCGCCGACTACACGGCCTACATGGACACGCAGCAGGCGATCAACCTGGAACTCATGCGCTCCATGCAGGAGATGGGGGTCGAGTTCGCCTTTCCGACGCGTACCGTGCAACTCATGGCCAACGCGCCGCTGCCGGTGGCGCTGCAGCGCAGCGCCGCGCCGACTGGCGCCACGTCATCCTGAGCCGGGCCGGCGGGGCGCGCATGGCACGCCACGGCCTGGGCCCCAGCGCTGGCGGTCGGCAACAGGCGGCCGGCGACAGGCGGTCGGCAACAGGCGGTCGGCGACAGGCGGTCGGCGACAGGCGGTCGGCGACAGGCGGCCGGCGACAGGCGGTCGGCGACGGGCGGTCGGCGACGGGCGGTCGGCGAAAGGCGGCCGGCAACAAAAAAGGCCACCCGCCGGGGGTGGCCTGCAAGACTGGAGGCGCGGGCGGGAGTCGAACCCACCTGGAAGGATTTGCAGTCCTCTGCATAGCCGCTTTGCTACCGCGCCGTATTGTTCCCGCTGACTCCATGGTAATGGAAACATCGTGCAGGCATCGCGCGCTGCAAGCGTTGTCCCGACATGCAATACATGGGGTCGCCAATACCATTTTGTGGCGACCCGCGAGGATCACCGACAAAAAAGGGGAAGTCTCGGCTTCCCCTCGAATCATGTCCATGCGCGTCGTTTTCCGGACCGAACGGTCGGTGCCCGGCGCCGGACACTTCAGCCTGGGATTCACGAAACCGGCGTGGGACGCGCGGCATTCCTGAATCGGAAACTGGAGCGGGAAACGAGTCTCGAACTCGCGACCTCAACCTTGGCAAGGTTGCGCTCTACCAACTGAGCTATTCCCGCGAAAAACCAACATTGTAGGCAGTGGGCGAGGTTTGTCAACAGCCCTTCGCCCGGCCCGGCGCATCGGCAGCGGCCGTGCGCCGGGCGCGCGGCCGGCTGGTCAAAGTTGCGCGTTGAGTCCGCCCACCACGGCATGCATGCCCGCATCGACATGCAGGACTTCCGCGGTGATGCCGGCTGCCAGATCCGACAGCAGGAACGCGCTGGCGTCGCCGACCTGTTCGATGGTCACGTTGCGGCGCAGCGGCGTGCTGCTCTCGTTGAACTTGAGCATTTTTCCGAAATCGGCGATGCCCGACGCGGCGAGGGTCTTGATCGGGCCGGCGCTCAGGCCGTTCACGCGCATGCCGCGCGGCCCGACGGATTCGGCCAGGTAGCGCACGCTCGCCTCCAGCGCCGCCTTCGCTACCCCCATGGTGTTGTAGTTGGGCACGACGCGCTCGGCGCCCAGGTAGGTCATGGTCAGCAGCGATGGCATCGCGCCCGCGTCGCATCGTGCCTGCAGCAGCGGCAGCAGGGACTTCGCCAGCGCCGGAAACGAGTACGCGGAGATGTCGTGCGCGACGCGGAAGCTCTCGCGCGACAGGCCCTCCAGGAAGTCTCCCGCGATGGCCTCGCGCGGCGCGAATCCGATGGAATGCACGAGGCCGTCGAGGCCCGGCCAGTGCACCGCGAGATCGCGTCCCAGCGCCTCGATCTGTGCATCGTCGGCGACATCGCAGGCGAAGGTGAGCTGGCTGCCGAACTCCTGAGCGAAACCCTGGATGCGCTCGGCGAAGCGTTCGCCGACGTAGGTGAAGGCCAGTTCCGCGCCTTCGCGATGGCAGGCCTTGGCCACGCCGTAGGCAATGGAACGGTTCGACAACAGGCCCGTGATCAGAATGCGTTTGCCGGCGAGAAAGCCCATGGCTGGTTCCTGTGAATGCGTGGGAGCGGTGGAAGAATGGGAATCGGCATGCCGGTGCGGCGCCGGACGCTGGCCGCGCATGCCGCGGCGTTGTGCGCGTCGCCGCGACGGCGCGCCTGCGCTGCCGGATTCTCGCACGCCGCGACGAGCCCGGGCGCGCGGTGTGCGCAACCCGCCGCAGACATCGTTCGCCCGGGGCGGCAAGCCCCTGCGTCTTGAAGATTACCGGTTTTGCCCATAGAATCCGTGAATCGACGCCAATCGGGGCGACACGGGGCACATCGGGGCAATGCGGCCGAAAGCCGCCGATCCGGTCCCGGACTTGCGGGCCACCAGCCCGCAGGGCAGGCGTCGTCAACGGAATCAAGCCGGGTTGGCCGACCGCAATGGCGACACGAGAAGGGCGATACCGATCGCCCTTTTTTGTTGCCGGCGCGCTCGCGCTCCCGGCTTTCACAGGGGCATCGGGCAGGGCATGCAGCATTCGGAAGTGATCGGGGCCACCGTGCAGGGCTTGGGCTACCAGTTCGTCGAGGCGAACTGGGCTTGCGCCGGCGTGCTGCGCGTGACCATCGATCGTCTCGATGACACGGCGGTGACCGTCGACGATTGCGAGCGCGTGTCGCGCCAGCTGCAGTACGCGCTGGAGGTCGAAGGGCTGGACTACAAGCGTCTGGAGGTGTCGTCGCCCGGCCTCGACCGCCTGTTGCGCACGCCCGCCGATCTCGAGCGGTTCGCCGGTCAGGCCGTGGATGTCCATCTGCGTCTGCCGTTCCAGGGAAGGAAGAAGTACCGGGGCGTTTTGCAGGTGCACGCCGCTGCCGACGCCGCGGGCGACGCGGGCTACGCCATCGTCTGGGACGACGAACTGCTCGCGGATCTGGAGCGTTCCAGCGGCGCGGCGAAGAAGAAGCCTGCGCATGGCGCGAAGCGCGGGCAGGCCGCGCCGGTGCAGCAGGAGTTGCGTTTTTCCATGGCCGAGGTTCGGGAAGTTCGCCTCGTGCCGGTGCTTGACTTCAGGGGTCGTAAATCATGAACCGCGAGTTGCTGATGCTGGTCGATGCGCTGGCGCACGAAAAGAATGTGGACCGTGACGTGGTGTTCGGCGCGGTCGAAGCCGCGCTCGCCTCGGCCACCAAGAAGCGCTACAGCGGCGAGGTCGACATTCGCGTGGCGATCGACCGCGACACCGGCGACTACGAAAGCTTCCGGCGCTGGCTCGTGGTGCCCGACGAGGCCGGGCTGCAGCAGCCGGACGCCGAGATCCTGCATTTCGAGGCGATCGAGCAGATCCCGGACATCGAAATCGGCGAGTACATCGAGGAGCAGGTGGAAAGCCTCGAGTTCGGGCGCATCGGCGCACAGGCCGCGAAACAGGTCATCCTGCAGAAGATCCGGGACGCCGAGCGCGAGCAGATCCTGAATGATTTCCTGCAGCGCAACGACAGGATCTTCGTCGGTACCGTCAAGCGCATGGACAAGGGCGACGTGATCGTCGAGTCGGGCAAGGTCGATGCGCGCCTGCGGCGCGGTGAAATGATTCCCAAGGAGAACATTCGCTCGGGCGACCGCGTGCGTGCCGTGATCGCCAGGATCGACCGTGCCGCGCGGGGCCCGCAGATCGAGTTGTCCCGCACCTCGCCCGAGTTCATGAAGGAACTGTTCCGCATGGAGGTTCCCGAGATGGAACAGGGCCTGCTGGAGATCAAGTCGTGCGCCCGCGATCCCGGGGTGCGCGCAAAGATCGCGGTGTTGTCGCACGACCGGCGCATCGATCCGATCGGCACCTGCATCGGCGTGCGTGGCTCCCGGGTCAATGCCGTGAGCAACGAACTCGGCGGCGAGCGCGTGGATATCGTGCTGTGGTCGGAGGATCCGGCGCAGTTCGTGATCGGCGCGCTGGCCCCGGCCAATGTGCAGTCCATCGTGGTCGACGAGGAAAAGCACGCGATGGACGTGGCGGTGGACGAGGAGAACCTGGCGCTGGCGATCGGCCGCTCCGGGCAGAATGTGCGTCTGGCCTCCGAACTCACCGGCTGGCAGATCAACCTGATGTCGGCGGAAGAGTCGCAGAGCCGGCAGAATGCCGAAATCGAGGCGATGCGCGAGCTGTTCCGCAGCAAGCTCGACGTCGACCAGGAAGTCGCCGACATCCTGATCCAGGAGGGGTTCACCAGCCTCGAGGAAGTGGCGTACGTGCCGCTGGCGGAAATGCTCGAGATCTCCGCTTTCGACGAAGACACCGTGCACGAACTGCGCAAGCGCGCGCGTGACGCGCTGCTCACGCAGGAACTCGCCCGCGAGCAGAAACTCGAAGAAGTCTCGCAGGATCTGAAGGATCTGGAAGGCCTGAGCACCGAGCAGATCGCCAAGCTCGCCGATGCCGGCATCCACACGCGCGACGACCTCGCCGATCTCGCCACCGACGAACTCACCGAAATTCTCGGCACCGACGCGGAACAGGCCAGCGCGCTCATTCTCAAGGCCCGCGAACACTGGTTCAACGCCTGAGACGAAAGGAGCAAGGAAACCATCCATGGCACAAACCACCGTCGCCCAGCTCGCCACCGAGCTGCACATCCCGGCCGCCCAGCTCCTCGAACAACTCGCAGCCGCCAGCGTGCACAAGCAGACCGCCGAGGATCCGATCAGCGAGGCCGACAAGGCCCGGCTGCTCGATCACCTGCGCGTCGCGCACGGCGCGGCCGGCGCCGAGCGCAAGAAGATCACGCTGACGCGCAAGCAGACCACCGAGATCAAGCAGGCCGACTCCACCGGCAAGGCGCGCACCATCCAGGTCGAGGTGCGCAAGAAGCGGGTGTTCGTCAAGCGCGACGACGTGCCCGAGTCGGCCGCTCCGGCGCCGGCGCAGCCCGTGGTCGACGAGCAGGAACTGCGGCGCCGCGAGGAGGAGGCCAAGCGCCAGTCGGAGCTGCTGGCCCGCCAGGCCGAGGAGCTGCGCCAGCGCCAGCTCGAGCAGGAGCAGGCGGCCGAGCGGGCGCGGGCGGCCGAGGCCGAGCGTGCGCAGGCCGAGCAACTGGCGCGCGAGCAGAAGGCGCAGCGCGAAGCCGCCGAAGCGGCCGAGCGTGCGGCGGCGCATGCCACCGAACAGCCGTCGGCGTCGGCCGACGAGTCGCAGGCGGCCGCCCAGGAAATGCAGGCGCAGGCCGCGGCGCGCGAGCAGGAGGAGCGCGCGGCGCAGGCGCAGCGCCGGGCGCGCGAGCAGGCCGAGGCCGCCGCCGTGCGCGCCGCCGAGATGGAATCCATCCAGGCGCGTCGCCGGGCGGCTGAAAAGGAGGCGGCGGCGATCCGCGACATGCTCGCGCGGCCGCGCACGGTGCTGCACGCGCCGAAGCCGGAAGCGCCGAAACCTGCGGATGCCGGCGTAGCCATCAAGGGCACCATCCACAAGCCCGCTGCGGGTGCCGCCAAGGCGCCGACCAGCGCCCCCCCGGCCGGTGATGCCAAGGCGAAGAAACAGGTCAAGTCGGAGCAGTTGTCCTCCTCCTGGGCCGACGAGGCGGCGAAGCGTCGCGCCATCAAGACCCGCGGCGACGCCAGCGGCGGCACGGGAGCCTGGCGCGGCGCCAAGGGCGGTGGCCGTCGCGACTCGCGCGACAAGGAGCAGCCACGCTTCGTCGCTCCGGTGGAGCCGGTGGTGCGCGAGGTGCATGTGCCCGAGACCATCACCGTGGGGGATCTCGCCCACAAGATGGCCGTGAAGGCTTCGGAGGTCATCAAGACCCTGATGAAGCTGGGCCAGATGGTGACCATCAACCAGGTCCTGGACCAGGAAACGGCGATGATCATCGTGCAGGAGATGGGCCACGAGGCGGTGGCCGCCAAGCTCGACGATCCCGAGACCTTCCTCGAGCAGGAGGGCGAGCCGACGCATGCGGCCGAGCTGGAGCCGCGCGCTCCGGTGGTCACGGTCATGGGGCACGTCGACCACGGCAAGACCTCGCTGCTGGACTACATCCGGCGCGCCAAGGTCGCCGCCGGGGAAGCCGGGGGCATCACCCAGCACATCGGCGCCTACCACGTGACCACGCCGCGCGGCATGATCACCTTCCTCGACACGCCGGGGCACGAGGCCTTCACGGCGATGCGTGCGCGCGGCGCGAAAGCGACGGACATCGTCATCCTGGTCGTCGCGGCCGATGACGGCGTGAAGCCGCAGACGCGCGAGGCCATCGCCCACGCGAAGGCGGCCGGCGTGCCGATCGTGGTCGCGATGAACAAGATCGACAAGCCCGAGGCGAACGCCGAGCGCGTGAAGCAGGAACTCGTCGCCGAACAGGTGGTGCCGGAGGAATACGGCGGCGACTCGCCGTTCGTGCCGGTCTCGGCGAAGACCGGGCAGGGCGTCGATGAACTGCTCGAGAACGTGCTGCTGCAGGCGGAGGTGCTGGAGCTCAAGGCCCAGGTCGATGCTCCGGCCAAGGGCCTGGTCATCGAGGCGCAACTCGACAAGGGTCGCGGACCGGTGGCCACCGTGCTGGTACTCGCGGGAACCCTCAAGCGCGGCGACGTCGTGCTTGCCGGCTCCAGCTTCGGGCGCGTGCGTGCCATGCTCGACGAGAACGGCCGGCCGGTGCAGAGCGCCGGACCCGCGCTACCGGTGGAGATCCAGGGCCTCAGCGAGGTGCCGAGCGCCGGCGAGGAGATCATGGTGCTGGGCGACGAGCGCAAGGCGCGCGAGATCGCGCTGTTCCGCCAGGGCAAGTTCCGCGACGTGAAGCTGGCGCGCCAGCAGGCGGCCAAGCTCGAGAACATGTTCGAGCAGATGGCCGAGGGCGCGAAGACCCTGAACCTGATCATCAAGTCCGATGTGCAGGGCTCGCAGGAAGCGCTGGTGCACGCGCTGACCAAGCTTTCCACCGACGAGATCCGCGTGCAGGTCGTGCATGCCGCGGTCGGCGGCATCACCGAGAACGACATCAACCTCGCGATCGCCTCGCAGGCCGTGGTCATCGGCTTCAACACCCGCGCCGACGCCGGCGCGCGCAAGAGCGCCGAGCTCAACGGCATCGACATCCGCTACTACAACATCATCTACGAGGCGGTGGACGAGATCAAGGCGGCGATGTCCGGGATGCTGGCGCCCGAGAAGCGCGAGGAGGTGCTGGGCATGGTCGAGGTGCGCCAGGTGTTCCGCATCAGCAAGGTCGGCACGGTGGCGGGCTGCCGCGTGCTGTCGGGCATGGTGCGACGTTCCGCGCAGGTTCGCGTGCTGCGCGACAACGTGGTGATCCATACCGGCGAACTCGATTCCCTGAAGCGCTTCAAGGACGACGTGCGCGAGGTGCAGGAGGGCTTCGAGTGCGGCTTGTCGCTGAAGAGCTTCCAGGACCTGGAGGAAGGCGACCAGCTCGAGGTGTTCGAGGTCAAGGAGATCGCGCGCACGCTGTGAGCCCGCGGCGCTGCGGCGCAACGCCCGGCCGGGATCCGGCCGGGCGTATTTTTTTGCGCGCCGGCGCCGCCGGTGCGAAGGCGCTGGCGGGGCGCGGACGCCTTTGCCCGCAACCGGGTAATGGTTTCAGGGGTCTTCAGGCAGGTCCCGTGCGAGGCCGCGTGCGGGGGCGGTACATTGCCGCATGCATCCAGGCGGCCGGCGTGCCGCGCGGCGGGCAAGCGTCGGCAAAGGCGCGCCCTTGCATCGACACAGGGAGGAATTCGCATGGGGTCGTACCATGGACGAAATTCTCCAGCGCGCCTGCGCGGCATGGCCGCAGTGGACACTCAGCCTGGTGGCGATGACTGCCGGCTTCCCGGCCGGTTGACCTTCCCGGCCGGTTGACCTTCCCGGCCGGTCGGCTTGCCGGCCGGCGCAGACAACGACTCTCGAAGCGCGGCGTTCGGACCGCGGCTCTGAAGCTCATGCCCGGTCACGCTCGAGCAGTTCGGCCGGGGCCGCGGCCCGTCCTTTCCCATATCGGGCTATCATAGAGGGTTGCCCGTACACGGATTGCCCGGAATGTCCCGCGGCCGTCCTGCCCGCGCCGCCGATCGACGGCGGGCGCCATGGTTCCGAACCGCGAGACCTCCGTCCCTTTCATGCCCCGACAGGCCAGCAGCCCGCACCGCAGCCAGCGCATCGCCGACCAGATCCAGCGCGATCTGTCGGAGATGATCGGGCGTGAGATCCGCGATCCCGGCCTCGGCCTGATCACGCTGTCCGAGGTCCGCCTGTCCCCGGATTACGCGCACGCCAAAGTGTTCTTCAGCGTGCTCGGTGCCGAGCCGCAGCACGCGCAGCAGCTGCTGAACGAGCGCGCCGGCTACCTGCACAGCCTGTTGTTCAAGCGTCTTCGCATCCACACCGTGCCGACGCTGCATTTCGTGTTCGACGCCTCCACACGCGACGCCAGCAGCATGAACGAGCTGATCCGGCGCGCGGTCGCGGACAAGGCGCGCGACTGACTCCCGACGCATCGGCGCATGACCCCGCAGGGACGTTCCCCCAGGGAACCGGTGCATGGCGTGCTGCTGCTCGACAAGCCGCGCGGATGCACGTCGCAGCAGGCTTTGCAGCAGGCGCGGGGCGCGCTGGGCGCGGCGAAGGCGGGGCACACCGGGACCCTGGATCCGCTTGCGGAGGGACTGCTTCCGCTGTGCTTCGGCGCCGCCACCAAGTTCGCACAGATGCACCTGGAGGCCGACAAGGCGTACGTGGCGCGGGTGCAACTGGGGATATGTACCAGCACCTGCGACGGCGAAGGCGAGGTGACACGGCGCCAGCCGGTGCCGCGCATCGAGATGGCGCGCCTGCGCGAGGTGCTGGATGCATTCGTCGGACGCATTCGCCAGGTTCCGCCGCTGCACAGCGCGCTCAAGCGTGACGGACGCGCGCTGTACGAGTACGCGCGTGCCGGGCAGGCGATCGACGTGCCGGCGCGCGAGGTGCGCATCGATGCCATCGATGTGCTCGATTTCCGGCACGACATGCTGCTGATCGACGTACGTTGCGCAAAGGGGACGTACATTCGCTCCCTGGCGCGCGACATCGGCGAGGCGCTGGGCTGCGGCGCCCATCTGGCCGCGCTGCGCCGCACCGGCAGCGGGGGTTTCGCGCTGGCCGACGCGCATGCGCTGCAACAGGTGCGCGACGCGGCGCGCGAGCAGGCCCGAGCCTGGCTGCTGCCGGCCGACGCGCTGGTGCGCGATCTGCCGTCGCTGCGGCTCGAGCCCGCCGAGGCCGCGGCGCTGCTGCACGGCCGCACACTGCTGCCCGATGCCGCGCGCGTGCCGGTGCAGGCCGGCGCGGTGCGCGTGTACGGGGCGCCGACGCCGGACGCCGCCCCCATGTTCCTGGGTGTTGCACGATGGGACGGCCGCGAGCTGTCTGTGCAGCGCCTCCTGAGTACCGACGAGCTGCTGACGCAGCGGCAATGACCATGAAACCATCGATTCGCAATATCGCCATCATCGCGCACGTTGACCACGGGAAAACCACCATGGTCGATCAGCTGTTGCGCCAGTCCGGCACTTTTCGCCAGAACCAGCAGGTGGCGGAGCGCGTCATGGACTCCAACGATCTGGAGCGCGAGCGCGGGATCACCATCCTGTCCAAGAATTGCGCGGTCGAATGGCAGGGTACCCATGTGAACATCGTGGATACACCGGGGCATGCCGACTTCGGCGGCGAGGTCGAGCGCGTGCTGTCGATGGTCGACAGCGTGCTGCTGCTGGTCGATGCCGTCGAGGGGCCGATGCCGCAGACCCGCTTCGTGACCAAGAAGGCGCTGGCGCTCGGGCTCAAGCCGATTGTCGTGATCAACAAGGTCGATCGCCCCGGCGCGCGCCCGGATTACGTGATCAACGCCACGTTCGAGTTGTTCGACAAGCTTGGCGCCACGGAGGAGCAACTCGATTTTCCGGTGGTCTACGCCTCCGGTCTCAACGGCTGGGCGACGCGCGAGCCGGGAGCCGTGGGCACCGACCTGGCGCCGCTGTTCGACGCCATCCTCGAGTACGTGCCGCCGCACGATGGCTCGGCCGACGAGCCGTTGCAGTTGCAGATCTGCTCCCTCGACTACTCCAGCTTCGTCGGGCGCATCGGCATCGGCCGCATCAACAGCGGCACGCTGCGACCGGGCCAGGAGGTGGCGGTGTACCAGGGCCCCGATGCGCCGCCGCGCCGCGCGCGCGTCAACCAGGTGCTCAAGTTCGAGGGGCTGGAACGCCGTCAGGCCGAACTGGCCGGACCCGGTGACATCGTGCTGGTCAACGGCATCGAGGACATCGGCATCGGTGTCACGCTGACCAGCCCGGAGGACCCGCGTGCGCTGCCGATGCTGGCCGTGGACGAGCCCACGCTGACCATGAATTTCTGCGTCAACACCAGCCCGCTGGCGGGGCGCGAGGGCAAGTTCGTGACCAGCCGCCAGATCCGCGATCGCCTCGACCGCGAGTTGCAGAGCAATGTCGCGCTGCGCGTGCGCGACACCGACGAGGACGGCGTGTTCGAGGTCTCGGGGCGCGGCGAACTGCACCTGACCATCCTGCTGGAAAACATGCGGCGGGAGGGCTACGAACTGGCCGTCAGCAAGCCGCGCGTGGTGTTCCGCGACGTCGACGGGCGGCGCCAGGAGCCGATGGAACTGGTCACCGCGGATGTCGAGGAGCAGCACCAGGGCGGGGTCATGCAGGCGCTGGGCGAGCGGCGCGGGGAATTGGTGAACATGGAGCCGGACGGCATGGGGCGGGTGCGCCTGGAGTACCGCATCCCGGCTCGTGGACTGATCGGGTTTCAGACCGAATTCCTCAACCTGACCCGCGGAACCGGGCTGATCAGCAACATCTTCGACAGCTACGACGACTTCCGTGGCGACATCCAGGGGCGCAAGAACGGGGTGCTGATCAGCCAGGATCAGGGCGAGATCGTGACCTACGCGCTGGGCAAGCTCGATGATCGTGGACGCATGTTCGTGAAACCCGGCGACCCGGTCTACGAGGGCATGATCGTCGGCGTGCACAGCCGCGACAACGACCTCGTGGTCAACCCGGTGCGATCCAAGCAACTCACGAACTTCCGCGTCTCCGGCAAGGAGGACGCGATCAAGATCACGCCGCCCATCGAATTGACCCTGGAATACGCGGTGGAGTTCATCGCCGACGACGAACTGGTCGAGATCACGCCGCGCTCGATCCGCCTGCGCAAGCGTCATCTCAGCGAGCATGACCGCAAGCGCGCCGAGCGCGCCATGGCGCAAGGTGCCTGAGTCCTGCGCCGACGCCACGCCGCTGTCCCGCGCTGCGGCGGCGCCCGGCGCGGGCCGGCATCGCCGTGCCGTGCTGGCGATGGTCGCCTGCACCCTGCTGTGGAGCATGGCCGGCGTGGTGACGCGCCACCTGCACCGTCACGATGGCATGGTGCTCGTGTTCTGGCGCAGCGGCTTCGCCGCCGCCGCGCTGCTGCTCGGGCTGGCCGTGCAGCGCGGCACGGCACAACTGGCGCGTCAGTTGCTCGGTGCGCCGCGACTGCTCTGGCTGTCGGCGTTGTGCTGGTGCACCATGTACACCGCGTTCATGCTCGCGCTGAGCCTGACCACCGTGGCGCAGACCCTGGTGGCGGTGAGCCTGAGCCCGCTGTTCGCGGCGGTGCTCGGCCTGGTGTTCCTGCGCCATCCGGTGCGCGCGCGCACCTGGCTGGCGATCGGCGCGGCCATGGTCGGCATGGCATGGATGTTCTGGCACAACCTGCACGCCAGCCGCGGTCCGCGCGAAGTCGCCGGGCTGCTGGTCGGCCTGCTCGTGCCGCTGGGCGCTGCCGGCAACTGGGTCCTGCTGCGGCATGCCGGAGCGCGCCTGCCGATGCAACTGGCGCCGATGCTCGGCGCGGCCTCGTCGGCGCTGCTCGTGGCGGGCTTCGCCGGCTCGCTGGCGGTCGATGCGCACGACGTGTATCTGCTCGGCTTTCTCGGCGTGTTCCAGCTCGCGCTGCCCGGCGTGTTCGCGGTGTGGGCGGCCGCCCGCCTGGCGCCGGCCGAGGTGGCCCTGCTCGGCCTGCTCGAGGTGGTATTCGGCACCCTGTGGGCCTGGCTCGGCGCAGCCGAGACGCCGAGCCGCAGCACCCTGCTCGGCGGCTCGCTGATCCTTGCGGCGCTGCTCGGCCACGAGTTGCTCGGCAGGGCCGATCGCGGCGCGAAAGGCCCTGAATGACTTTTTTTGCGGTGGGGGCTTGCGCCGCTGGATGAACCGTGCAAGAATTCTTCTTTCGCTGCTGATGCAGCAAACGCCTGAAAGCCGGAAGGCTGGCGAGGCGAGATCCTTAACAAGAAGCAGCCGATAAGTGTGGGCGTTTGGCTTTTCGAGGCGACAAGAGAAGTTGAACGCTCAAGAG
>JAKAZQ010000070.1 GCA_021815805.1 Pseudomonadota bacterium
AGCACGCGCCGTGACCCTCGAATCGTTCGGATGCATTCCGACCCAGAATGAGCGAGGCGATGTTCTTCGCGACGACCTCCGCTTCGCCATGCGCGAAGACACCGGCTTTCGGCAGCGGTTTGCCGAGTTGCAGCGGGATCGTGACGACATCGCCGATCGCGAAGACCCGGGGAAAGCGGGTTTCCAGCGTGTGCCGGTCCACTGAAACCCACCCGTTCTCGCCGATGAGGGCGCTCTCGCGGACCACGCGCGGTGCGCGGTGCGGTGGCACGTAGGCCAGCAGGTCGAATCCCGTATTTGCGCCGTTGGCAAAAACGATTCGCCTTGCGGCCGCGTCGACCGACGTCACCTGATGTTCGGGGTGGTAGGCGATGCCTTTCGCTGCGAGAAGCTGTTTCACTGCCGCGGAGGTCTCCGGGCCCGCAACCGCCATCGGCCCGGGCTCCGCGGCGAAGACCTCGACGGCGACCGCATCGCGCAGGCCACGCTTGCGATAGAACGCATCGATGAGCAGCGCCGCCTCGTATGGCGCCGCCGGGCATTTGTACGCGGGCGCCGCGGTGAGCACGACGACACGCCCCCGCCGCAGCGAGCCGAGCGCGGCATGCAGGCTCTCGGCGCCAGGCAGCGTGTAGAAATCGTGCCCCGCCTCGCGCAGACCCGGCACGGCTTCGGCGGCCAGCTCGGCGCCGAGCGCGACGATCAGGTAGTCCGCATCGATGGTCTCGCCGGATACCGTGACGCGGCGGGTTTCGGGATCGATCTTCTCCACCTCGCCGAGTCGCAGCTGGATGCCCTTGCGCTGCAGCCGGGCGAGCGGACGCCTGATCGATGCGGCTTTGCGCAGCCCCACCATCAGCCACAGCAGCGATGGCGCGTAGAGGTGCTCGCGTTCCCGATCGACGAGCACGACGCGATGGGCACGTGGAAGATGCTTGCGCAACGTGCTAGCAGCGATGAGACCACCCACGCCGCCGCCGAGGACGACGACTGTCTTGGCGGTATCCATCAGAACACCAGCGTCTTGTCGGCCCACTGCGTCCACGCGGTGAGCTGGTCCATGCTGCCGCGCGACGCGCCTTCGATCAGTTCGGCGTCGGCGATACCGCGCGCGTCCATGCAGGTGCCGCAGACGCCCGTCTCGCCGCCGTGACGGACGATCATGCCCAGCATGTCGCCGATGTTGTAGTAGCCGGCCGCCACCTTCTGCCCGGCCTTGGCGCAGGCCGCGGCGTCGCCGATCAAGAACACCTTCACTTCTTCGCCGCCCGCCTTGAGCAGGTGGCGGGCGAGGCGCAGTGCGTTGTAGCTGCGCTCGCTGCCGTAGGGAGCATCGTTGAGTACGAAGAGGGTTTTCATGGGACCTCCACGGGGTTGGGACTCGGTGCGGGATCGGGGCCGCGGGCCACCGGCAGGCCGCGCTGGCGCCACTCGGGCACGCCGATCTCGAGGCGCGCCGCCTTGCGGCCGTGACGGCGCAGGATCTCCACCGCCTCGACCGACATCACGCAGTACGGGCCGCGGCAATAGGCGACGATCTGCCTGCCGCGCGGCAGCTTGGCGAGCCGTTGCTCCAGCTCGGCCAGCGGCACGGACAGCGCGCCTGGGATGTGCGCGCTGCGGTATTCCTGAGCGGGACGCACGTCGAGCACCAGCACCGCGCCGCTGCGGACGCGTTCGAGCAGCGTGGCCTGGTCGACGCCTTCGAGCATGTCGCGCGAGCCAAGATACAGCCGCGTGATGCGCTCGATCTCGGCGAGGCGCGACTCGGCCAGGCGGCGGAAGGCAAGAAAGAACTCGCCGACCTCCGGGCCGGCCAGCCGGTAGGTGACGTACAGGCCCTGTTTTTCCGCCTCCACCAGGCGCGCCGTACGCAGCGCCTTGAGGTGTTGCGAGGCGTTGGCGAGAGTCTGCCCGCTGGCCCTGGCCAGGGACTCCACCGTGTGCGGCCCCTGACAAAGCACGTCGAGCATTTCCAGCCGCTTGGGACTTGCCAGGGATTTGCCCAGGTGCCCGAACTGTTCGTAGATCCGGTCCTTGAATGCGCGGTGGTCCATCAGCCGTGCTCCGCAACCGTCGATGCGCGCCATGCTGCGATCAGCGCCGCGGCGGCCGCGTCGATGTCGTCCTCGCGGGTGCCGTGCCCGACCGACAGGCGCACGGCGCCGGCGGCGCGTTGCGGGGACAGGCCCATCGCCCCCAGCACGCCGCTGGGAGCAGCATCGTGGGCATGGCAGGCGGAACCGGTGGAGGCGGCGACCCGATCCGCCACCCGCTGCAGCAGCAGCGTGCCGGATACGCCGGGAAAGGACACATTGAGCGTATTGGGCAGGCGCTGTTCGGGATGACCGTTGAGTGCGAGTTCCGGGATCTCCGGCAGCAATCGCGCGTGCAACCGGTCGCGCAGCGCGCGCAGCCGGATCGGCGCCTGCGCAAGGCGCGCGCGCGCCAGCCGCGCGGCGGCGCCGAGGGCGACGATCTGCGCGACGGCCTCGGTGCCAGGGCGCAGACCTTGCTCCTGGCCAGCCCCGGAGAGTACGGCGGAAATCGGCGTGCCGGCGCGCACGTACAGCGCGCCTACGCCCTTGGGCGCGTAGAGCTTGTGGCCGGCGAGCGTCAGCAGGTCGACACCCAGCGCCTCGACATCCAGTTCCACCTTGCCTGCGGACTGCGCGGCATCGGTGTGCATCAACGCGCCGCATGCGTGCGCCAGAGCGGCGATTTCGGCGACCGGCTGCAGGGTGCCGACTTCGTTATTGGCGTGCATGATCGAGACCAGTGCCGTGTCGGGCCGCAGGGCGGCGGCGACGTCTGCGGGCGCGGCGCGGCCGTAACCGTCCACCGGCACGATGCTCAGCATCCAACCCAGCTTTTCCAGCCGCCGCGCGGGTTCATGTACCGCCGGATGCTCGATGGCCGAGATCACGGCGTGGCGACGCGCAGATCCCAACGCCCGCGCCACGCCGAGGATGGCGAGGTTGTTCGCCTCGGTGGCGCTGCCGGTGAACACGATCTCGGCCGGCCGCGCGCCGATCAGGCGGGCGACCTCCTCGCGCGCCGCTGCCATGGCGCGCCGCGGCGCGTCCGCGTAGGCGTGATCCGAGGACGGATTGCCGAAATGCTCCTGCAGGAACGGCAACATGGCCGCCACCACTTCCGGCGCGACCGGCGTGGTGGCGTTGTGGTCGAGGTAGATCGGGTTCGTGCCATGGACCATGATTTGCAGTGTAGTACTAAATTGATTACTTGATTATGAAACATCAATGGCGGGCAAGGGTCACGATCCGACTGCGGGTGAACAGACCGACGCCGTAGCCCACGTACAGCGGCGACGAGAGGTACTTGCCCGT
>JAKAZQ010000012.1 GCA_021815805.1 Pseudomonadota bacterium
GCGCAGGCGCTGCCAGGCGGCGCGGGCGCCGGCTGGCGCCGGCGCGGGCGGCGCCGCCGCCGGCGCTTGCGCCAGCAGCAATGCGGCGACGGCGCCGAACGACAGCCACAGCCCGGCTTGCGTGATCGCCCACGGATCCCAGGCCAGCACGGCACACAGCGCCAGCCCGAGCACCTCGGGCCAGCCCAGGCGACGCGCGCACAGGCGCGCCGACACGGCCACGCCGAGCATGAGCAGCGCGCGCTGCGCCGGCACCCCCAGGCCGGCGGCGGCGCCGTAGGCCAGTGCCGCCAGCAGACGCGCCACGCCGACCGGCAGCACCACCGGCAGCCGCAACGAAAGCGCCGTGCCGCGCCAGCGCAGGCGCCGCCACAGCGCGCCGCACAACCAGCCGGCCAGCCACGCCTGCATGGTGATGTGCAGGCCCGAGATGGCCATCAGGTGGGCCACGCCGGTGGCTCGGTAGATGCGCCATTCGTCGGCGTCGGGGGCCGCCTGGTCGCCCAGCGCGAGCGCCGCCAGCGTGCCGCTGCGCGCGTCCCCGCCGAGTGCCGTGCGGATGCGCAGGCGCAGGCGCTCGCGCAGGGCCTGCACACGCTGCCAGGGCGACGCGCGATCGGCGTGCCGCCAGCGCGCCGGCGCGCCCAGCCCGCGCGCGCGGCTGACGCTTGCGGTGGCGCCGAGGCCCTGCCGGAGCAGCCAGAGTTCGCTGTCGAACCCGGCCGGGTTGGACAGTCCATGGGGCGCGCGCAGGCGCAGCGGCAGGATCCAGGCCTGGCCCGCGCGCAGGCGCGGCGGCGCGACGCCGCGCGGCGCCGCCCACGACACCAGCAGGCGCGACGGCAGGCCGTGGCGCGGCCGCAGCGGCGCGAACACGAAGCGTGTGCCCGAGGCGCCGAGCGCCGGCAGGCCCTGCACGACCCCGGCGACGCGCATCGGCGCGCCCGCCAGCGCGGGATCGAGCCTGTCGCGCAGGCGCGGCACGGCACGCCAGCCGGCGCATGCGAACGCCAGTTCGGCCAGCGCGCAGGCGCCGAGCAGGCCGCGCGTGCGGCGCAGGCGCCGGCTTCCCGCGGGCAACTGCGCGCGTACCGCGACGAGCAGCAGCACGGCCAGCAGCGCCGGCAAGGCCATGAGGGCGTAGCAGGCCTGCGGCCACAGCCAGGCCTGGCGCATGTGCAGCCAGCATCCCACGAGCATCGCGGCGGCCGGCAGCATGGCGTGGACGGATGGATTTGCGCGATTTTCCGCGCGCTTGCCGACCCGGTGGCGCTGCAGGGCCATGTCGTTGCCATGGCTCGTATCGCTTCGTTCACGCGTGCGGCAGCGCTTTCGGCAGCGCTTTCGGCAGCGCTTTCGGTCGCGTTTGCGGTCGCGCACGTCGGCCGGCTGGTTTATGCTTGCGGGCAGCGTTCGGCCGTGGTGGCGGGCGGCCCGAAACCATCACCAAGCGAGGAGTCCATGTCGCGCAAGCAGCGACAGGCGCCGCCCGAGGGCGGCGCCGGAGAGACCGGGCGCTCGGCCCCGGCCGACGCTGCACAACGCCTGCTCGCGTGGGCCGACCAGGCGCTGTCCGCGCTGGCCGCGCACGACACCGCCGCGCTGTCCGACGACGAGCGCTACGCCCGCGGTTTCGCGCTGGGCGAGGCGCTCGGCCGGCGCCTGCGCGGGCGCTGCGCGGGCCATGCCCCGCCGCAGGGCCTGGGGCTGCTGGTCGGCTTTCTGAGCGCGCCCGGGTCGCCGGAGCGCGAAGCGGCGCGGCGCGCCATGCTCGCCGGGCTGTGCTGGGATCTCGAAACCACGCTGTGCGACAGCGCGCGCCAGCCTGCTGCCGTGCAGCCGACGGCCTGAAGCCCGCGCCGCATCAACCTTCGGCCAACTCGCCCGTCTTCCGGCGCGCCAGATGGCCGTAGATTTCCTCGTTGTAGCGACGCGTCGACTCGAGCGAGTCCAGCAGGTCGCGCTGCTGACTCGGGGTGAGTCCGGCGAAGCGCTCGAGCAGGTCGGACTGCTGCGGCGTGAGGGTGCGACCGTCCAGGTGCGCGCCGTCCAGCCAATAGCGCGGCAGGTTCAGCGACATCTCGACGTGACGGGCGAACACCTCGCCGATGGGCTTTTCCCCGCTGAGGCAACGGGAAAGATATCCCGTCTGGCGATCCAGGGTCTGCGCAAGCAGCGCCTGCCCTCCCCTTCCGGCGAAGTGCTCCTCGCGGATCTGTCGCAAACGGTCCCGACGAATCTTACGCAAATCTTTCATGTTGTAATCCTATGGGGGGTATTCCCCAGGATCAATGCCCTTACGGTGAAGATGGTTTTTAACCTCGACCCGCCGCGTCGCCTGCGCGCAGCGCCGCGCGGCGCCTTGATCCGCGCCGCCGCGCCCGGGCGCGCGCCTGCCGACGGCCGCGCCCCATGACAGCGTCGCTGCCCGATCTGCGCCTGGCCGTGGTGTCGGATATCCACGGCAACCTGCCGGCGCTGCGCGCCGTGGCCGACGACATCGCGCGTCGCGGCTGCGAACAGGTGCTGGACTGCGGCGACCTGCTCAGCGGCCCGTTGTGGCCGGCCGAGACCTGCGCCTGGCTGCGCGCGCGGGCCTGGCCGACGGTGGCGGGCAACCATGAGCGCCAGTTGCTGGCGTGCGCACGGCAACCCGGCGAGCGCGCGGACATGCTGGCCTACCACGCGCTCGACGCGCCCGCCCTGGCCTGGCTGGCTGCGCTGCCGCGGCAGTTGCGCCCGCACCCCGACGTGCTGATGATCCACGGGCGCCCGGACAGCGACATCGAGTACCTTCTGGAAAGCGTCGGCGCCGACGCCGGCGCGCAAGGCGTGCGCATGGCCAGCGACAGCGAACTGCGCGAGCGCCTGCGCTGCCTGCCCGCAACACCCTCGCTGCTGCTGTGCGGGCACAGTCACCAGGCGCGCGTGGTCGGCGTCGCGGACACCCTGCTGGTCAACCCGGGAAGCGTCGGCCTGCCCGCCTTCGACGACGAGCACGGCGGCCACCACTGCATCGAAAGCGGCAGTCCGCACGCGCGCTATGCGCTGTGCGAGCGACGCGGCGGGCGCTGGAGCGCCGCGCTGGTCGCCGTCGACTACGACTGGGAACAAGCCGCCGCGCGGGCGGCGGCGGCCGACATGCCGGACTGGGCGCGCTGGCTGCGCAGCGGCAGGAACTGACGCGCGCCGCGCGGACTCAGGCGACCGCCTGCCAGGGCACCTGCCAGGTGCCGCTGAGCAGCTTTTCCAGCCAGAACACCCCGATCACGGTCTTCACGTCGGTGATGGCGCCGCTGCGCACCCGCTCCAGCAGGTCGTGCGGCTCGGCCTCGAACACCTCCAGGAACTCGTGTTCGTCGAGTTCGCGCTGTCCCGCCTCGAGGCCGCGGGCGAACGCCAGGTGGATGATCTCGTCGGAGTACGAAATGGCGTTGTTGATGCTGCCGATGTAGGCCCACTCGCGCGCCCGGAATCCGGTCTCCTCGCGCAGTTCGCGCGCCGCGCAGGCCAGCCAGGCCTCGCCGGCGTCGAGCTTGCCGGCCGGGAACTCGGTCATCACGCGGCGCATCGGGGTGCGCCACTGGCGCTCCATGAGCACGCGCCCGTTGTCGAGCAGCGGGATCACCATCACCGCGCCGGAGTGCTTGATGTACTCGCGCACGGCCTGCGCGCCATCGGGCAGGCGCACCGTGTCGCGCCACACGCGCAGGAAGCGCCCCTCGAACACGCCCTGCGTGTCCAGCGGAGTTTCGCGCAGGTGATCGTCGGCGGCGTCGCTCATGGCCGTATCCGGCAAAGGCTCAGGCGGGTCGCCGCACCAGGTAGCGCAGCACGAACCCGGGGAACGCCAGCACGAGGAACATGGACAGCGACACCGCGTAGAACTCCCAGTGCTGGGGGTAGATCTGCCCGAGCCGCTGCTCCACGGCCAGCGACAGGCCGCCCACGACGAAATACAGCAGCAGCAGCTCGAACACGCGCATCCACCAGGGCTTCACGCGCTTCAGCGGCACGACCAGGAAGGTGCGATCCGAGAAGAACGGCGCGTTCGCGCCGAGCAGCGACAGCACCAGCACCAGCCAGACGGCGGAAGATTGCATGAAAGGAAACCCTGCAGCGGATGCCGCGCGTCAGCGCAGCGTGTTGGTGATGGCCTGGTAGCACAGGGTCATCAGGCCACCCGGCACGATGCCCAGCAACAGCACGGCGAGGCCGTTGACCGACATCAGCGCCCAGGCGGAGCCGGAGGCCTGCACCTTGTGCTCGCGCGTCGGCGCGTCGAAGTACATGAGCTTCACCAGGCGCAGGTAGTAGAAGGCGCCCACCACCGACACCAGCACCGCGAACACCACCAGCCCGATGCGGCCGGTGGCCAGCAGCGCCTGCAGCACGACGAACTTGGCGTAGAACCCGGCGAACGGCGGCACGCCGGCGAGCGAGAACATGAGGAAGGTCATGATCCCGGCGAGCCAGGGATGCGATTTGCCCAGGCCGGCGAAATCACGCAGTTCCTCGGCCTCGAAGCCTTCGTGCGCGAGGAACATGATGATGCCGAACGTGCCCAGGGTGCTGAGCACGTACACGATCATGTAGAACACCGCGGCGCCATAGGCCTGCGACGATGACATGCCGTTGCCGTTGACCATGCCCGACATCAGGCCGAGCAGCACGAAGCCGATCTGCGCGATGGTCGAGTACGCCAGCATGCGCTTCAGGTTGGTCTGCGCGATGGCCGCGAAATTGCCCACCAGCAGCGACAGCACGGCGAGCACCATGAGCATCTGCTGCCAGTCCACGGCGAGCGGGAACAGCCCGAGCACCAGCAGACGGATGGCCATCGCGAACGCGGCCAGCTTGGGCGCCGCGGCCACCAGCGTGACCACCACGGTGGGCGCGCCCTGGTAGACATCGGGAATCCACATGTGAAACGGCGCGGCACCGAACTTGAAGGCCACGCCGGCGACGATGAACACGACGCCGAGGTCGAGCGCCGCGCGGTTCAGCGGCTGGCTGGCGATGGAGTGGTACACCACGCCCAGGTCCAGCGAGCCGGTGGAGCCGTAGATCATGCTCATGCCGTACAGCAGGAAGCCCGAAGCCAGCGCACCCAGCACGAAGTACTTCATCGCGGCCTCGGTGGCCACCGCGGAGTCGCGCCGCAGCGCGACCAGCGCGTACAGCGACAGCGACATGAGCTCCAGGCCCAGGTACACCATGAGCAGGTTGTTGGCCGAGATCATGATGAACTGGCCGAGCAGCGAGAACAGCGCCAGCGAGAACAGTTCGCCGCCCCACATGCCGCGATCCATCGCGTAGCGCTTGCCGTAGACCAGCGAGAACAGCGTGGCCACCGCGGCGAACAGCTTGAGCAGGTTGCCCATCGGGTCGTACGACACCATGCGCTGCATGGCGAAGTCGCGGCTGCCCCCGACATAGAACGAAGCCGTGAGCACGGCCAACCCGACCAGCGTGAGCACGCTGAGGGCGTAGGCGGCGCGGTGCTGGGGGTCGCGGAAAAAGATGTCGACGAGCATGACCACGCAGGCCATGACCAGCAGGAAAATCTCGGGATAGACCGCAATCCAGTTCATGATGAGCTTCGCGCCTTACTGCAGTTTCGAGGCCGCCACGTGCTGCAGCAGGTGGGCGACGCTGCTTTGCATCGGATCGGTGAAGAACTTCGGATACAGGCCGAACCACAGGGTACCCGCGGCCAGCAGCGCCAGGATGAGGAACTCACGCGCATTGATGTCGGCCAGCGCGGCGACGTGGTCGTTGCGCACCGGCCCGAAGAACACCCGCTTGACCATCCACAGCGTGTAGCCGGCGGCCAGCACCAGCGTGGTCGCGGCCAGCAGGCCGAGCCAGAAGTTGCTGCGCACGGCGGCCAGGATGACCATCCATTCGCCGACGAAGCCGCTGGTCCCCGGCAGGCCCGCGTTGGCCATCGCGAACAGCACCGCGAAGGCGGCGAAATGGGGCATTTTCGAGGTCACGCCGCCGTAGTCGGCGATGGCGCGGGTGTGCATGCGGTCGTACAGCACGCCGATGCCCAGGAACATCGCGCCCGACACGAAACCGTGGGAGATCATCTGCACCAGCCCGCCCTCGACACCGAGATTGGAGAACAGGAAGAAGCCCAGCGTGACGAAGCCCATGTGCGCGATCGACGAATAGGCGACGAGCTTTTTCATGTCGGTCTGCACCAGCGCCACGAGACCGATGTAGATCACCGCGATCACCGACAGCGCGATGACCAGCGGCGCCAGTTCGCGGCTCGCATCGGGCACGATCGGCAGCACGAAGCGCACGAAACCGTAGGCGCCGAGCTTGAGCATGATCGCCGCCAGCACGATCGAGCCGCCGGTGGGCGCCTCGACGTGGGCGTCGGGCAGCCAGGTGTGCACCGGCCACATCGGGATCTTCACCGCGAAGGCCGCGAAAAAGGCGACGAACAGCAGGATCTGCGCGGTGCGCGACAGCGGCACCGTGTACCAGTCGATGATGTTGAAGCTGCCGCCGGACTGACTGTACAGGTACAGCAGCGCGACCAGCATGAGCAGCGAGCCGAGCAGCGTGTAGAGAAAGAACTTGAAGGCCGCGTAGACGCGCCGCGGGCCGCCCCAGATGCCGATGATCAGGTACATCGGGATCAGCGTGGCCTCGAAGAACACGTAGAACAGCATGGCATCGACGGCGCAGAACACCCCGACCATCAGCCCCGAGAGAATCAGGAACGACGCCATGTACAGCGCCACGCGCTCGGTGATCACCTCCCAGCCGGCGATCACCGTGATCACCGTGATGAACGCGGTGAGCGGCACGAACCACAGCGAGATGCCGTCGACGCCGAGCAGGTACTGGATGTTGAACGGCTCGATCCACGGCGCGCGCTCGACGAACTGCATGCCGGCCTGGGTCGGGTCGAAGCCCGTGATCAGCGGCACGGTGACCAGCAGCGAGACGACGGCGCCGATCAACGCCAGCCAGCGCATCGCCGGGGCGTTGTTGTCGCGCCCGAGCAGCAGGATCAGGATCCCGAAGGCGATGGGCGTCCAGATGGACAGGCTCAGCAAGGGTAGCGAGTGCATAGGTTATCGGTAAGCCGCAGGCCCTGGATTAGCGAATGAACCAGCCGGACAGCAGCTTGCCCGGGATGAACATCCACATGAACACGACCACGCCTGCGATCATCGCCAGCGCGTAGTAATAGATGAAGCCGGTCTGCAACCGGCGCATCAGCCCGGCCGCGACACCCACCAGGCGCGCCGTGCCGTTGACCAGCACGCCGTCGATCAGCCCGGCGTCGCCGCCCTTCCACAGCCCGCGCCCGATGGCGCGCGCGGCGGCGGCGATGATGTGCTCGTTGATCCAGTCCATGTAGTACTTGTGATCCATCAGCACGTACACCGGACGGAACACGCGGGCCATGCTTTCCGGGAACCGCGGGTTGACCATGTACGAGTACCACGCGGTGACGCCGCCGCCGATCGCCAGCCACAGCGGCAGGTGCGCGAAGGAATCCAGCGCCATGGCCAGCGGGCCGTGGTAATGCGCGGCGAGATCGGCCATCGCGGGGTGCGCCGCCGAATCGATGCTGATCACGCCCTGGAAGAACGAGCCGAACAGCAGCGGACGGATCGCCACCCAGCCGATCACCGCCGACGGAATCGCCAGCAGCACCAGCGGCAGGGTCACGACCCACGGAGACTCGCGCGGCTCGAAGCTGCCGTGGCCGTGGCCATGATCGTCGTGGCCGTGATCGTCATGCGCATGGTCGTCGTGGCCATGGTGCGACACCGCGGTGCGGAAGCGCTCCTCGCCATGGAACACCAGGAAATACACGCGGAAGGTGTACAGCGCGGTCACGAACACGCTCGCGGTGACCGCGAAGTAGGCGAAGCCGGAGCCCGCGAGGTGGCTGGCGCCGACCGCGTCGATGATGCTGTCCTTGGAATAGAAGCCGGAGAACAGCGGCGTGCCGCACAAGGCCAGGCCGCCGATCAGGAAGGTGATCCACGTCACCGGCATGTACTTGCGCAACCCGCCCATGTGCCGGATGTCCTGGTCGTGGTGCATGCCGATGATCACCGAGCCGGCGGCCAGGAACAGCAGCGCCTTGAAGAACGCGTGGGTCATCAGGTGGAACATCGCCACCGGGTAGGCGGAGGCGCCCAGCGCGGTGGTCATGTAGCCGAGTTGCGACAGCGTCGAATAGGCGATGACCCGCTTGATGTCGTTCTGGATCACCCCCAGCAGGCCCATGAACAGCGCGGTGATGCCGCCCAGCACCAGGATCAGCGACAGCGTGGTGTTCGACAGTTCGAACAGCGGCGACATGCGCGACACCATGAAGATGCCGGCCGTCACCATGGTCGCGGCGTGGATCAGCGCGGAAATCGGCGTCGGGCCTTCCATCGAGTCGGGCAGCCAGACATGCAGCGGGAACTGCGCGCTCTTGCCCATCGCGCCGACGAACAGGCAGATGCACATCACGGTCACCAGCATCCAGTGCGTGCCCGGGAAATGCAGCGTGGCCAGTTGCGGCGCCTTGGCGAACACGTCGGCATAGTTGAGGCTGCCGGTGTAGGCCACCGCCAGCGCGATGCCCAGCACGAAGCCGAAGTCGCCGACGCGGTTGACCAGGAAGGCCTTCAGGTTCGCGAACACCGCCGATTCCCGCGTGTACCAGAAGCCGATCAGCAGATACGACACCAGACCGACCGCCTCCCAGCCGAAGAACAGCTGCAGGAAGTTGTTGCTCATCACCAGCATCAGCATGCTGAACGTGAACAGGCTGATGTAGGCGAAAAAGCGCTGGTAGCCGGGATCGTCGGCCATGTAGCCGATGGTGTAGATGTGCACGCACAGCGACACGAAAGTCACCACCACCATCATCAGCGCCGACAGGCTGTCGATCAGGAAGCCCACCTCCATGTGCAGGCTGCCGGCCTGCATCCAGGTGTAGACGCTGCCGTCGTAGCGCGCGCCGCCGACGACCTGCCACAGCACGTACAGCGACAGCGCGCACGACAGCGCCACCGAGCCGGTGGTCACGCTGTGCGAAGCGGCGCGCCCGATGGTCTTGCCGAACAGCCCGGCGACGATGGCGCCGACCAGCGGAGCCAGCGCGATGACGAGCAACAGCGTGGGATTGATGGTGCCAGCCATGTCAGCCCTTGAGGGAATCGAGTTCGTCGACGTTGATGGTCGACAGGTTGCGGAACAGGACGACCAGGATGGCCAGTCCGATCGCCGACTCGGCCGCGGCGACAGTCAGGATGAAGAACACGAACACCTGTCCGGCCATGTCCTGCAGGTAGTGCGAGAACGCGACGAAGTTCAGGTTCACCGCCAGCAGCATGAGCTCGATGGCCATGAGCAGCACCAGCAGGTTGCGGCGATTCAGGAAGATCCCGACCACCGAGATGGCGAACAGGATGGCGCCCAGCACCAGATAGTGCGCGAGACTGAGTGATCCGAGCATGACGCTTATTCCCCCTTGTCGGCTGCGGCCGGCGCCGCCGCCGGCGCGTTCGCCGGCATGCGCACCAGGCGCACGCGGTCGTTGCGGCGCACGCGCAGCTGGTCGGCCACGCGCACGGTCTTGGTGTCCTTGCGCCGGCGCAGGGTCAGCGCGATCGCGGCGATGATCGCCACCAGCAGGATGACCGCCGCGATCTCCACCGGGTACAGGTAGGCGCCGTAGAGCACGCGCCCCAGCAGTTCGGTGTTCGGCACATTCGCCGCGGCGTGCGCAACCGGCGTCAGCGCCTGGCCGCCGATCTGCGCGGCGGCGGTCGCGCCGCCGATCTGGAAGGCCTGCATCAGCACCGCCGCCATTTCCAGCACGATGAACACGCCGACCAGCGCGGCCACCGGGAAGTAGCGCCAGAAACCCTCGCGCATGCGGTCGACGTTGATGTCCAGCATCATGACCACGAACAGGAACAGCACCATCACCGCGCCCACGTACACCAGCACCAGCACGATGGACAGGAACTCCGCCTCCAGCAGCATCCAGATGGTCGACGCCTGGAAGAAGGCCAGCACCAGGTACAGGGCGGCATGCACCGTGTTGCGCACGGTGATCACGCGGAAGGCCGCGAACAGCAGCACGGCCGAGAACAGATAGAACAACGCGGTGGGGATGGTCATGGCGTTTGGTCGAATTGCGACGCGTGGACGGGCTTCCGGGAGGGGGCGTCCCGGCCCCGCTGCGCGCGCCCCGTACGGACAAGGCTGCGGGTGCCGCGTCGCCGGGCGCGCGGGCCCGGCGCGGGGGCCTCAGCGATACGGTGCGTCGGCCTCCTTGTTGGGCGCGATCTCGTGTTCGTAGCGATCGCCGACGGCCAGCAGCATTTCCTTGGTGAAGTACAGGTCACCGCGCTGCTCGCCGTGGTATTCGAAGATGTGGGTTTCGACGATCGAGTCCACCGGGCAGCTCTCTTCGCAGAAACCACAGAAGATGCACTTGGTCAGGTCGATGTCGTAGCGCGTGGTGCGCCGCGTGCCGTCGTCGCGCTGCGCGCTCTCGATGGTGATGGCCAGCGCCGGGCACACCGCCTCGCACAGCTTGCAGGCGATGCAGCGCTCCTCGCCGTTCGGGTAGCGGCGCAACGCGTGCAGGCCGCGGAAACGCGGCGACATCGGAGTCTTTTCCTCCGGATACTGCACCGTGATCTTGCGGCGAAACGCGTACTTTCCGGTCAGGGCCATGCCCTTGAACAGTTCGACCAGGAAAAAGCTGTTGAAGGTATCGAGTACTGCGGACATCGCTCGCTCCGATTCAGTTCCAGATCGACCAGGGGGTCTGCATCCACGCGCCGATCACCACCAACCACACCAGCGTCACGGGAATGAAGATCTTCCAGCCCAGGCGCATGATCTGGTCGTAGCGATAGCGCGGGAAGGTCGCACGCACCCACAGGAACATGGTCACCAGCACGAAGGCCTTCAGGCCAAGCCAGATCCACCCCGGGATGAACGACAGCGCGGCCACCGGAGCATCCCAGCCGCCGAAGAACATGATCGCGGCGAGAAACGACACCAGGATCATGTTGGCGTACTCGGCGAGGAAGAACAGCGCGAACGACATCCCCGCGTACTCCACCATGTGCCCGGCGACGATCTCCGACTCGCCCTCGACCACGTCGAAGGGGTGGCGATTCGTCTCGGCGATGCCCGAGATCATGTACACCATCAGGATCGGCAGCAACGGCAGCCAGTTCCACGACAGCAGGTTCAGGCCCATCGCGGCGAAGCGCCCGTGCTGCTGGCCGACGACGATCTGCGTCAGGTTGAGGCTGCCCGAGACCATCAGCACGACCACCAGGCAGAAGCCCATGGCGATCTCGTAGCTGACCATCTGGGCCGACGCGCGCATCGCGCCGAGGAAGGCGTACTTGGAGTTCGACGACCAGCCGGCGATGATCACCCCGTACACCTCGATGGACGTGATGGCCATCAGCAGCAGCAGTCCGGCGTTGACGTTGGCCAGCGCGACATCCGGCCCGAACGGCACCACCGACCACGCGGCAAGCGCCGGCATCAGGGCCATGATCGGCCCGAGCACGAACAGGAAACGATTGGCGCGCGTCGGGACGACGATTTCCTTGAAGATGAACTTGAGCCCGTCGGCGATCGGCTGCAGCAGTCCGAACGGCCCGACCCGGTTCGGTCCGATGCGGACCTGGATCCAGCCGATGACCTTGCGCTCCCACAGGGTCAGGTAGGCGACCGCGCCGAACAGCGGCAGCACGATGACGACGATCCGGATGACGGCCCAGATCACCGGCCAGGCCACCGGGCCCATGAGCTTGAGACCACCGGAAGTGAAGGCGTCGAGCATGGTTCAGACCTTCTGCAGTTGAACGCGACCGAACATCGGGCCCAGTGCCTGCGTGGCCCCCTGCGCCGCGGCGATGCGCACCACCCCGCTGGCCAGGCGCGCATCCAGGCGCGCCGGCAAATCCACGCTGGCCGCGCCCTGCTGCACGCGCACCAGCGCGCCGGGTTGCAGTCCGAGGGCTTCCCAGGCGTCGCGCGGCAGCGCGATCTGGCCCGCGCGCTGGCCGTCGACCGTGCGCTGCAGCGACGGTGCGCGACGCACGATGGCATCGCTCGAATACACCGGCACGTCGGCGATGCGCTCGAACTCCTGCGTCGTCGCGCCGGCTGCGCCGAGTTCGAGTTGCGCCGGCAGCGCCGCGGGCGCCGCGGCCAGCGCCGCGGCCACGTCGACGCCGCGCAGCGCGGCCTCGCGCACCTGCTCGGCGGTGTCGTACTCGAACCCGGGCAGCCCGAGCTGGTTGCCGAGCACGCGCAGCACCTTCCACGCCGGGCGCGACATGCCGAGCGACGGAGCGACCTGCTGGAACGACTGCAGGCGACCCTCGCAATTGAACAGGCTGCCGGCGGTCTCGCTGAACGGCGCGACGGGCAGCATCACCTGCGCCGTCTGCTCGAGCAGCGGATTGCGATAGGCGCTCAGCGCCACGACAAAGGCGCTGCGCGCCAGCGCGGCGGCGGCGGCGGCGCCGTCGAACAGATCCAGGTCGGGCTCGACGCCCATCACGATCAGCGCGTTCGGCGGGTTGTGCAGCATCTGCGCCGCCCCCAGTCCGGCAGCGCGCGGCACGGCGCCGAGCAGATGCGCGCCCACGCTGTTGCCGGCCTCGACGGTATGCCCGAAGGCCACGCCTGCGGTATGGGCGATCCAGCGCGCAAGCGCCTCCAGCGTGGCGGCCTGCGGATGCTGCGTCGCCGCATTGCCCAGCCAGACCACGGCCTGCTGCCTGCCGAGCAGGCTGGCCGCGACGTCACGCGCATCCTGCGACGGCGCGATGCCCGCGAGCTGCGCGGGGCGCGCCACGCCGGCGGCGTCGGCCACCGCGGCGGCGATCCCGGCGAGTTGCGCCCCCCAGGCGCTGGGCGCGCACACCAGCGCCCGGTGCAGCGGCATCAGCGCGTCGTCGCCGCTGGCATGCAATACGCTTACCTGCGCTCCGGCGCGCGCCGCGCGCCGCAGGCGCGCCGCCAGCAGCGGATGATCCTTGCGCAGGAACGAGCCGACCACGAGGGCCGACTGCAACTGCCCCACGTCGGTCAGCGCGACACCCAGCGACGGCACGCCCAGCCCCGGCGCGGCGTCGCTGCGGCGCAGCCGGGTGTCGATGTTCTCGCTGCCCAGCGCGCGCACGATGCGCCCGAGCAGGTACAGCTCCTCGTTGGTCGAGGCCGGCGAGGCCAGCGCGCCCAGCGCCTGCGGGCCCTCGACCTCGAGCACGCGCTTGAGACCGTCGGCGACGAACTGCAGCGCGCTCGGCCAGTCGACCTCGCGCCATTCGCCCTCGTCGCGCACCATCGGCAGGCTCAGGCGGTCGGCGCTGGCCAGGCCTTCGTAGCTGAAGCGGTCGCGGTCCGAGATCCAGCACTCGTTGACCGCCTCGTTGGTCTGGGGCACCACGCGCACGACCTTGTTCGCCTTGATCTGCATGACCACGTTGGCGCCAAGGCTGTCGTGCGGGCTCACCGAAGCGCGACGCGAAAGCTCCCACGGGCGCGCGCCGAAACGGAACGGCTTGCTGGTCAGCGCGCCGACCGGGCAGAGGTCGATCATGTTGCCCGACAGCTCCGACTCGATCGAGCCCTCGAGAAAGGTCGTGATCTCCGAATGCTCGCCGCGATGGGCCATGCCCAGTTCCATGAGCCCGGCGACCTCCTGGCCGAAGCGCACGCAGCGGGTGCAGTGGATGCAGCGGGTCATCTCTTCCATGCCCACCAGCGGCCCGGCGTTCTTGTGGAACACCACGCGCTTTTCCTCGTGGTAGCGCGAACTCGACGCGCCGTAACCCACCGCCAGATCCTGCAGCTGGCACTCGCCGCCCTGGTCGCAGATGGGACAGTCCAGCGGGTGGTTGATCAGCAGGAACTCCATCACCCCTTTCTGCGCCTGCAGCGCGCGCTCCGAGCGGGTGCGCACGATCATGCCCTGGGCCACCGGCGTGGCGCAGGCCGGCAGCGGCTTGGGCGCCTTCTCGACGTCGACCAGGCACATGCGGCAGTTGGCCGCGATCGACAGCTTGGGGTGGTAGCAGAAGTGCGGCACGTACACATCGAGCTTGCGCGCGGCATCCATGACCATGGAGCCTTCAGGCACCTCGACCTTGTGACCGTCGATTTCGAGTTCAACCATGACGTCAGAGTCTTTCAGGTAAATGCAGGGCCGCCCCTGGATTCGGGCGCCTTCCCGGCGAGCGCGTCGACCGCGGCGTGGCCGCACGGGCCGCGCCGTCGCGCACAGGGCCGCGAAGGTGTGCGGAGCTCATACGTAGGCCGGCACCAGGCAGGTCTTGTGTTCGATGTGGTGCTCGAACTCGGCGTGGAAATGCCGCACGAAGGATTTCACCGGCATCGCCGCGGCGTCGCCCAGCGCGCAGATCGTGCGCCCGGCGATGTTGTCGGACACGGAGTTCAGCAGTTCCAGGTCTTCGGCGCGGCCCTGGCCGTGCTCGATGCGATGCACCACGCGCCACAGCCAGCCGGTACCCTCGCGGCACGGCGTGCACTGGCCGCACGACTCGTGCTGGTAGAAATACGACAGGCGCAGCAGCGACTTGACCATGCAGCGCGAATCGTCGAGCACGATGACCGCCCCCGAGCCGAGCATCGAACCCGCCTTGGAGATCGAGTCGTAGTCCATGGTGCAGTCCATGATCACCGACGCCGGCAGCACCGGCGCGGACGAACCGCCCGGAATCACCGCCTTGAGTCCGCGCCCGCCGCGCACCCCGCCGGCGAGCGCCAGCAGTTCGGCGAACGGCGTGCCCATCGGCACCTCGTAGTTGCCCGGGCGCGCCACGTCTCCCGACACCGAGTAGATCTTGGTGCCGCCGTTGTTCGGCTTGCCCGCCTCGACGTAGGCCGCGGCGCCGTTGCGGATGATCCACGGCACGGCGGCGAAGGTCTCGGTGTTGTTGATGGTCGTCGGCTTGCCGTACAGGCCGAAGCTGGCGGGGAACGGCGGCTTGAAGCGCGGTTGCCCCTTCTTGCCCTCGAGCGACTCGAGCAGCGCGGTTTCCTCGCCGCAGATGTAGGCGCCGAAGCCGTGCGACGCGTGCAACTGGAAGTTGAAGCCGCTGCCCAGGATGTTGTCGCCCAGGAAGCCGGCGGCCCGTGCCTCCTCGAGCGCCTGCTCGAAGCGCTCGTAGTCGGCGAAGATCTCGCCGTGGATGTAGTTGTAGCCGACGCTGATGCCCATCGCGTAGGCGGCGATGGCCATGCCCTCGATCACGATGTGCGGGTTGAAGCGCAGGATGTCGCGGTCCTTGAAGGTTCCCGGCTCGCCCTCGTCGGAGTTGCACACCAGGTATTTCTGGCCCGGGAACTGGCGCGGCATGAAACTCCACTTCAGTCCGGTCGGGAAGCCCGCGCCGCCGCGCCCGCGCAGCGCCGAGGCCTTGACCTCGGCGATCACCTGTTCGGGCGTCATCGCCGGCTGGCCGTCGGCGCCGAGCACGCGGCGCAGCGCCTGGTAACCGTCGCGCTGCAGGTACTCCTGCAACGCCCAGTTGCGGCCGTCCAGCCCGGCGAGGATCTGCGGCCGGATGTGACGCCCGTGGAAACAGGTCTCGGCGCCCTGGGAAGCGAACTTGTTCACGCCTGCTCTCCCGACTTGGCCTGCGCGCGCAGCGAATCGATCAGGGAATCGATGCGCTCGCGGTTGAGAAAACTGCACATGTTGCGGTCGTTGACCAGCGCCACCGGCGCGTCGCCGCAGGCCCCGAGACACTCGCATTCCTGCAGCGTGAACACGCCGTCGGCCGTGGTTTCGCCCAGCGCCACGCCCAGCTTCTCGCTCAGGTACTGCGCCGCCTGCGCGCCGCCGCCGAGCTGGCATGGCAGGTTGGTGCACACGTTCAACTTGAAGCGCCCCACCGGCTTGGTGTTGAACATGTTGTAGAAGGTCACCACCTCGTGCACGGCGATCGGCGGCATGCCGATGTACTCGGCCACCTCGACCTCGGACTCCGGGGAGACCCAGCCGCGTTCGAGCTGCACGATGGACAGCGCCGCGATGACGGCAGACTGTCTCTGGTCGGCCGGATACTTGGCCAGCTCGCGGTCGATGCGCTGGCGGGTGGATTCTGACAGCATGGGTGTTATCGATCGATTTCGCCGAACACGATGTCCATCGTGCCGATGATGGCCACGGCATCGGCAATCATGTGCCCGCGGGACATTTCGTCCATCGCGGCCAGATGCGGGAAGCCGGGGGCGCGGATCTTCAGGCGGAACGGCTTGTTCGCACCGTCGGACACGAGGTAGATGCCGAATTCGCCCTTCGGGTGTTCGACGCCGGCGTAGGCCTCGCCCTCGGGCACGTGGAAACCTTCGGAGAACAGCTTGAAGTGGTGGATCAGGTCCTCCATGCTGGTCTTCATCTGCACCCGCGACGGAGGCGCCACCTTGTGGTTGTCGGTGATCACCGGGCCCGGGTTGGCGCGCAGCCACTGCACGCACTGCTGGACGATGCGATTGGACTGCCGCATCTCCTCGACACGCACCAGGTAGCGGTCGTAGCAGTCTCCGGTCTTGCCGACCGGGATGTCGAAGTCCATGCGGTCATAGACGTCGTAGGGCTGCTGCTTGCGCAGATCCCACTCGATGCCCGAGCCGCGCAGCATCGGACCCGAGAAGCCCAGCTGCAGCGCGCGCTCCGGCGTCACCACGCCGATGCCCACGGTGCGCTGCTTCCAGATGCGGTTGTCGGTGAGCAGGGTCTCGTATTCGTCGACGTACTTCGGGAAGCGCTTGGTGAAGTCGTCGATGAAATCGAGCACCGAACCCTGGCGGTTGGCGTTCAGCGCCTCCACCTCGCGCGGCCCGCGCACGCTCGACGCACGGTACTGCGGCATGCGGTCCGGCAGGTCGCGGTACACGCCGCCCGGGCGGAAATAGGCCGCGTGCATGCGCGCGCCCGAGGCCGCCTCGTAGACGTCGAACAGGTCCTCGCGCTCGCGGAAGGCGTACAGGAACACCGTCATCGCGCCGCAGTCCAGCGCGTGCGCGCCCAGCCACAGCAGGTGGTTGAGCAGGCGCGTGATCTCCGCGAACATCACGCGGATGTACTGCGCGCGGATCGGCACCTCGACGCCGAGCAGCTTCTCGATGGCCAGCACGTAGGCGTGCTCGTTGCACATCATCGAGACGTAGTCCAGGCGGTCCATGTACGGCAGTGCCTGGATGAAGGTGCGGGTCTCCGCCAGCTTCTCGGTGGCGCGGTGCAGCAGCCCGATGTGCGGGTCGGCGCGCTGGATCACCTCGCCGTCGAGTTCGAGCACCAGGCGCAGCACGCCGTGCGCCGAGGGGTGCTGGGGTCCGAAGTTGAGGGTGTAGTTCTTGATCTCGGCCATGTCCGTTCCAGTGTCTCAGGCCTGGGGTTGCTTGCGCTCGCGCGGCAGGTCGCCGTAACCCGGCTCGCGCACCACGCGCGGCACGATCTCGCGCGGCTCGATGGTCACCGGCTGGTACACGACACGCCGCGCCTCGGGGTCGTAGCGCATCTCCACCGTGCCGCTGATCGGAAAATCCTTGCGGAACGGATGACCGATGAAACCGTAGTCGGTGAGCAGGCGCCGCAGATCCTCGTGGCCCTCGAACACCACGCCGTACAGGTCGAAGGCCTCGCGCTCGTACCAGTTGGCGCTGTTCCACACCGGGTTGATCGACGCCAGCACCGGCAGGTCGTCGTCCGGACACCAGACGCGCACGCGCAGGCGCTGGTTGTTGCGCACCGACAGCAGGTGCAGCACCACCGCGAACCGCGGCCCGTCGCGCAGGCCGTCGCCCCAGCCGTGGTAGTCGACGGCGCACAGATCGAGCAGTTGCTCGAAGTGCAGCGCAGGGCTGTCGCGCAGCATGGTGCAGGCCTCGACGTAGGAGGCCGCGGCCACTTCGATGGTGATCTCACCCAGGTCTGCCTGCAGGCGCAGCAGGCGCTCGCCGAGTTGCTGTCGCAGGTCGTCTTGAAGCCGTTCGAGGTTGCTGGACATCGGGGGGAAGCTGGCTGGAGAGAAGAGCCTTGCGCGGCGCGCAGGTCAGCGGGCGATGGTGTTCGTGCGTCGGATCTTGTTCTGCAACTGCACCAGGCCGTACAGCAAAGCCTCCGCGGTGGGCGGACAGCCGGGCACGTAGACGTCCACCGGCACGATGCGATCGCAGCCGCGCACCACCGAGTACGAGTAGTGGTAGTAGCCGCCGCCGTTGGCGCACGAACCCATCGAGACCACCCAGCGCGGCTCGGGCATCTGGTCGTAGACCCGGCGCAGCGCCGGCGCCATCTTGTTGCACAGCGTGCCCGCCACGATCATCAGGTCCGACTGGCGCGGGCTCGGGCGGAACACGATGCCGAAACGGTCGAGGTCGTAGCGCGCGGCACCCGCGTGCATCATCTCGACCGCGCAGCACGCCAACCCGAAGGTCATCGGCCACAGCGAGCCGGTGCGAGTCCAGTTGATCAGCTTGTCGGCAGTGGTGGTAATGAAACCTTCGCTCAGAACACCTTCGATACCCATGGCTTTCCTCAACACCCTGATTGCTCGGGACCCCGGAGCGTGTCCGAAGCCATCACCGCGGACTCACTCCCAGTCCAGCGCGCCCTTCGACCACTCGTAGATGAAGCCCACGACCAGAATCGACAGGAAGATCATCATCGCCCAGAACCCGGTGGCGCCGATCTTCTTCAAGGCGACCGCCCAGGGAAACAGGAACGCGATCTCGAGGTCGAACAGAATGAACAGGATGGCGACGAGGTAGTAGCGCACGTCGAATTTCATGCGCGCGTCCTCGAAGGCCTCGAAGCCGCATTCGTAGGGGGCGTTTTTCGCGCTGTCTGGGCGCGACGGGCCGAGCAGTCGCCCGAGCGCCAGGGGAGCGATGCCCACCGCCACGGCAATGACGATGAACAACAAGACCGGCAGGTACTGCTCGATGAACATCACGCCCTCCTCGTCACATCAGTGCCGCGAGTACGGGCCATACCTGCAGCGCCCACTCCCGGCTTGTTCGCGCAATGCAGCACCGCTGCTGCCGCGGTGCGTGCCCGGCCGGCGTGCTGCACGCTGGCCTTCCTCTTCTTGTGTGGTGCCGACGGCGAGACTCGAACTCGCACAGCTTTCGCCACTACCCCCTCAAGATAGCGTGTCTACCAATTTCACCACGTCGGCATCGATGATCCATTGCGCAGCGCCGGGAATCGCACCCCCGAGGCAGGGGCACGGCCTGGTCCGGCGGCCGCGTGCGGGCTTGCGCCACCCGCCGCTCGCGACCCGGATGATGCGACCGGATCGCTGCATTGCCTGCCTGCACGCCTCGGGAGCCCGCCACGGACAGATCGACTGCCCCTTCGGTTTCGCTGCCCGTTCTCCGCCGTTTTGCCGGTCGGAGCGCTTGCAGGCCTGCAAGCACGCAACCCGACAATCTTAAGGCCTGCACTGCTGCGGCGCAACGCCACAGCCCGTCCCTTTGCGCTGCCGCAAGGTCGGCGCCCATGCGGGGTTGACAAGCCGCAGAATATCCTGTTGCAGCGCAACACAACGTGCAGACGTGCGGGCCCGCTGCCGCTCCAGCATGCCCAGGCGTCCAGGCTCGCAGGCGTGGCCGACACGCCCAGGCGCGGCCGACACCGCGCAGGCGCGTTCGCGCCAGCCCGGCGATGTCTCAGTGGCGCGCTGCCGATGCGCCGGTCGACGGCGCCTGGGCGGTGCCCGGGATCTGCGCCACGCCGGCCTGCGAACCGGCGGCCGGCGCGTGCGCGGCAGCCGCCGCCGAGCCGGCCGACGCCGCGGTCCGCGGCGCCACGACCTTTCCGGCGAGATCGCCCATCACGCTGCCGCTGCCCGACGGGCGGGTACCGAAATACGCCAGCGCCAGCGTGCAGGAGAGGAACAGGGTCGCCGCCACGGCCGTGCTGCGGCTGAGGAAGTTGGCCGATCCGGTGGCGCCGAACAGGCTGCCGGACGCGCCGGAGCCGAACGAGGCCCCCATATCGGCGCCCTTGCCGTGCTGCAGCAGGATCAGGCCGACCATGGCCACCGCGGCCAGGATCTGCACGACGAGAATGAGGTTCAGGACGATGGTCATGATGAACAAAGAGTGGCCGAGCTCAGCAAATGGGCACGGCGGACACGATGGCCAGGAAATCGGCGGCCTTGAGCGACGCACCGCCGATCAGGCCGCCGTCGATGTCGGGTTGCGCGAACAGTTCGCGGGCATTGTCGGGCTTGACGCTGCCGCCGTAGAGCATCGGCAGCGCATCCGCGTCGACGCCATGGTGGCGGGCACGCGCGCGCAGGAAGGCGTGCACCTGCTGCGCCTGGGCGGAACTCGCGCTGCGCCCCGTGCCGATGGCCCACACCGGCTCGTAGGCCAGCACGATGCGCGCCGCCTCGGCCGCGCCCAGCAGATGCAGCACGGCATCGAGCTGCATGCCGATCACCGCCTCGGTCTGCCCCTGCTCGCGCTGCTCCAGGGTCTCGCCGACACAGACGATCGGCGTCAGGCCGCACGACAGCGCGCGCTGCGCCTTCGCCGCCACCACGGCGTCGCTCTCGCCATGCAGGCTGCGCCGCTCCGAGTGGCCGACGATGACATGGGTGCAGCCGAACTCGCCCAGCATGCCGGCCGCCACCTCGCCGGTGTAGGCGCCCTGCTCGTGCATCGAGCAGTCCTGCGCGCCCAGCGCGATCGCCGACCCCGACAGCAGCGCCTGTGCCTGCGCCAGGTACGGGAATGGAACGCACACGGCAACCCCGCAGCGCGCCCGCGGCGCCGCCGCGAGCGCCTCGAGCAGCTCGCGGTTGGCCTGCAGACTGCCGTGCATCTTCCAGTTGCCGGCGACCCATTTCTGGCGCATGCATTCGTCTCCTGGGTATGGTCTTCGAGCGGATCGCCACGTCGTTGCCGGGGCGCTCAACTCCAGGTCAGCGCGATCTTGCCGACGTGATCGCCGGCCTCGAGCAACTGATGGGCACGCACGATCTCGGCCGCCGGGAGCACCGCGTACATGCGCGGGCGCACGCGGCCCGACTCGATCAGCGGCCAGACCTGCTGTTCCAGCGCGCGCGCCAGCGCGCTCTTGAACGCGGTGTCGCGCGGACGCATGGTCGAGCCGGTGATGCTCAGGCGTCGGCGCATCAGCAGCGCGGCGTCGAAGGACACCGCGGCCCCGCCCTGCACGGCCACGATCACCAGCCTGCCCTCCTCTGCCAGACAACCGATCTCGCGCGCCACGTAGTCGCCGGCGACCATGTCCAGGATCACGTCGACGCCGCGCCCACCGGTGCCTTCGCGCACCAACTCGGCGAAATCCTCGCTGCGGTAGTTGATCGCGCGCTCGGCACCGAGTTCCACGCAGGCCTTGCACTTCGCCTCGGTTCCCGCGGTGGCCCAGACCCTGGCGCCCAGCGCGTGCGCGAGTTGCACCGCGGTGCTGCCGATGCCGCTGGCGCCGCCATGCACCAGCACGTGCTCGCCCGGCTTCAAGCCGCCGCGCTGGAACAGGTTGTGCCACACCGTGAAGAAGGTCTCGGGAATGGCCGCGGCCTCGGCGTCGCTGAGGCCCTTCGGCGCATCGATGCACTGGCCCGCCGGCACCACGCAATAGTCGGCATAGCCGCCGCCGTTGACCAGCGCGACGACGCGCTGGCCGGTGCGCAGCGACGTGCCGCCGTAGTCGCCTTCGACGACGTCGCCGCACACTTCCAGGCCGGGAATCTCCGAGGCTCCGGGCGGCGGCGGGTAGACGCCCTTGCGCTGCAGCAGGTCGGGACGGTTGATGCCGAAGGCGCGCACACGCAGCAGCACCTCGCCGGCGCCCGGGCGCGGCAGCGGGCGCTCGCGCCACTGCAGCACCTCGGGGCCGCCGGGCCGCGTGATCTCGGCCACTTGCATGCTCTGGCTCATGGTTTCACTCCTCGACCGACGCCGCGCGCCGCTGCGCTCAGGACTGCTGCGGCGCCTGGCCGGCGTCGCCGGCATCGCCGAGCAGGGCCTTGATGGACAGGCGGAAACGCCCCTTGTCGTCGGTCTCGATGACCTTCACGCGCACCTTCTGGCCCTCCTGCAGGTGATCGGAGACCTTGTTGACGCGTTCGTTGGCGATCTGCGAGATGTGCAGCAGGCCGTCGCGCCCCGGCAGCACGTTGACCAGCGCGCCGAAATCGAGCAGCTTGACCACCGTGCCGTCGTAGATCTGCCCGACCTCGACCTCGGCCGTGAGATCGCCGATGCGGCGCATCGCCTCCTTGGCGCGGTCGGCGTCGGTCGACGCGACGGTGATCGTGCCGTCGTCGGCGATGTCGATCTGCGTGCCGGTCTCCTCGGTCAGCGCGCGGATCACCGCGCCGCCCTTGCCAATCACGTCGCGGATGCGCTCGGGGTTGATCTTCATCGTGTACAGGCGCGGCGCGTACTGCGACACCTCGGTGCGCGCACCGCCCACGGCTTCCTGCATCAGCCCGAGGATGTGCAGCCGGCCTTCGCGCGCCTGCGCCAGCGCGACCTGCATGATCTCGCGCGTGATGCCCTGGATCTTGATGTCCATCTGCAGCGCGGTGATGCCGGTGGCGCTGCCGGCCACCTTGAAGTCCATGTCGCCGAGGTGATCCTCGTCGCCGAGGATGTCGGTGAGCACCGCGAAGCGGTTGTCTTCCTTGATCAGGCCCATCGCGATGCCGGCGACATGCGCCTTCAGCGGCACGCCCGCGTCCAGCATGCTCAGGCAGCCGCCGCAGACCGAGGCCATCGACGACGAGCCGTTGGACTCGGTGATCTCCGACACCAGGCGCATCGTGTAGGCGAAATCATCCTTCTTCGGCAGCACCGCCTGCAGCGCGCGACGCGCCAGCCGGCCGTGCCCGATTTCGCGGCGCTTGGGCGAACCCATGCGCCCGGTCTCGCCGGTCGCGTAGGGCGGCATGTTGTAGTGCAGCAGGAAGCGGTCGCGGTACTCGCCGCCGAGGGCGTCGATGATCTGCGAGTCCTGGTCGGTGCCCAGCGTGGCGACGACCAGCGCCTGCGTCTCGCCGCGCGTGAACAACGCGCTGCCGTGCGCCCGCGGCAGCACGCCGGTGCGGATGGAAATGGGCCGCACGGTGCGCGTGTCGCGTCCGTCGATGCGCGGGTCGCCGGCGAGGATCTGGCTGCGCACGATGCGCGCCTCCATGTCGAACAGCACCTGCTCGACCTTGGTCGAGTCGACCTCGGCGCCGTCGGCGCCGAGCGCCGCGTGCACGTCGGCATAGGCCTTGCGCAGCGCGTCGGTGCGCTGCTGCTTGCTGGTGATCTTGTAGGCCGCGCGCAGCGCGTCCCCTGCCAGCGCGTCGATGCGCGCGATCAGCGCCTCGTCGCGCGGCGCCGGTTGCCAGTCCCACGCCGGCTTGCCGCCGTCGCGCACGAGTTCGTGGATGGCGTCGATCGCCACCTGCATCTGCTGGTGACCGTACATCACGGCCTCCAGCATGGTGTCCTCGCTCAGCTGGTCGGCCTCGGACTCGACCATCAGCACCGCCGCCTCGGTTCCGGCGACGACCAGGTTCAGGCGCGAATCGGCCAGCTGCGCGCGGCTCGGGTTGAGCACGTACTGGCCGTTCACGTGGCCCACGCGCGCCGCGCCGATCGGGCCGTCGAAGGGAATGCCCGACACCGCCAGCGCGGCGCTGGCGGCGATCATCGCCGGGATGTCCGACTCCACCTCGGGGTTCAGGGACATGACGTGCACGACGACCTGGACTTCGTTGTAGAAGCCTTCGGGGAACAACGGGCGAATCGGGCGGTCGATGAGCCGCGACGTCAGGGTCTCGTGTTCGCTCAGGCGCCCTTCACGCTTGAAGAAACCACCGGGGATCTTGCCGGCGGCGTAGGTCTTCTCGATGTAGTCGACCGTCAGCGGGAAAAAGTCCTGGCCCGGCTTGGCCGACCTGGCGGCCACCACGGTGGCCAGCACGACGGTGTCGTCCATGTTCAGCAGCACGGCGCCGCTGGCCTGACGGGCGATCTCGCCGGTCTCCATGGTGACCGTGTGGGAACCCCATTGGAAGGTCTTGGTGATCTTGTGGAACATTGTTCACTCCGTGCGTCCGGAGCGCGCCGGCATTCGCCGTCGCCCCCGAACCAAGCGCCCGCGGTCGCGGGCAATGCGGGAAGCACAATGCCATTCCTGCGCGGCTCTGCGCAGCGGCCCGGCGCGGTCAAAGCCGCCCAGGAATGACACAGCAGCGCCTCCCGACCCGATGCGCTCGCGCGATGCGCGACGCGCATGACAACAGGGCGCCTGGCTCGACGATGCGAAGCAGGCGCCCCCGGTTCACGATGGCTTACTTGCGCAGGTTGAGCTTGGCGATCAACGCGCGATAGCGGTCGGCGTCCTTGCCCTTGAGGTAGTCGAGCAGCTTGCGCCGGCGGCTGACCATGCGCAGCAGGCCACGACGACCGTGGTGATCCTTGGCATGCGCCTTGAAATGCCCGGTCAGTTCGTTGATGCGGGCGGTGAGCAGCGCGACCTGCACCTCGGGGGACCCGGTGTCCTTGGCTGCGCGCGCGTTGTCGGCGACGATTTGCGCCGTCGTGGCTTGATCCAGACTCATGTCGAAGTTTCCTGTGAAGAACTCGCGTACGCGGAAGAAACCGTTCCACGCCGTGAAAAAGTTGGAAGTCTAGCGCATTCGGACATGGCATCCTTCGGTTGCGTCGTCACCCCTGCGAAACCGGCGTCGCCGCGCGCCTCCGCCGGCGCTGCTTTGCCGCTACATTGTCGTCTGGCCTGCCACGAAAGGGCGGTCATCCTCCATCCCGCCGAAATGCGCCTGCAACTCCTGTCCGACCTGCACCTCGAAAGCGAGCTGTTCGATCCGCAACCCGCCGCCGGCGCCGACGTCCTGGTGCTGGCCGGCGACATCGACGCCACCCATGAGGGCCTCGATCGTTTCCGCGAATGGCCCGTGCCGGTGCTGTTCGTCGCCGGCAACCACGAATACGACGGTCGCGATTTCGACGTCACCACGGCGGAGCTGCGCCTGCGCTGCGAGCGCGCCGGCATTCGCATGCTCGAACGCGAGGCCGTGGTGCTGGAGTCCGGCGGTCGCCGCGTGCGCTTCGTCGGCACCACGCTGTGGAACGACTTCGACCTGTTCGGCGCCGGCCAGCGTGAGCAGTGCATGCGCGCGGCGCGCTATTTTGTCGAGCAGATCCAGCGCTCGGTGCGCCATGGCCGCCCGATGGACACCCACGCGCTGCGCGAGGAGGGGCTGCGCAGCCGCGACTGGCTGCGCGAGCAACTGGAGCGCCCGCGACGCTCGCCGGACGACTGGGATGCCACGGTCGTCGTGACGCATTTCGCGCCGAGCCTGCGCAGCACCGACCCGCGCTACCCGGTGAACGGCGCCACCGCCAGTTTCTGCAACGCCTACGACGACATGATCGGGCACAGCGACCTGTGGCTGCACGGCCACCTGCACTGCCGCCACGACTACGCGGTCGGCGAGTCGCGCGTCGTGTGCAACGCGCGCGGTCACGCCAGCAAGGGCGAGGACGACGACTTCCTGCCGCTCGGCGTCTGGCAGGTCTGACGCCTGCGCGCCGGCCGCCGGCTCAGCCCGGCGGCTCGAGCTCGGACAGATCCCAGCGCGGCTGGATGTCGAAGGCGTAGTCGCGCCGCGCCTGCGCCAGTCCGGACTGCAGCCGCCGGCAGGCGGCGTAGGCGATCATCGGGCCGTTGTCGGTACACCATTGCAATGCCGGGTAATGCACCCGCGCGCCGAGACGCGCGCAGGCGGCATCGAGTTTTTCGCGCAGGCGCAGGTTGGCGCCGACGCCCCCGGCGACCACCAGAGTGCGCAGTCCGCTGCGCTGCAGCGCGGCCACCGCCTTCGCCGCCAGCACGTCGGTGATCGCCTCCTGCGTGGCCGCCGCGAGATCGGCGCGGCTTTGCTCGCACACCGCGGGGCCGAGCTGGCGCACCTTCGTGAGCACGGCGGTCTTCAGTCCGGCGAAGGAAAAATCCAGATCCGCCGAGTGCAGCTTGGGGCGCGGCAGCTCGAAGGCCCGCGCATTGCCGAACGCCGCCAGGCGCGCCAGCTCGGGTCCACCCGGGTAGCCCAGGCCGAGCAGCTTGGCCGTCTTGTCGAAGGCTTCGCCGGCGGCGTCGTCCACCGTCTCGCCGAGCAGCACGTAGCGGCCCAGGGCCCGCGCCTGCAGCAGCATGGTGTGTCCGCCGGACACCAGCAACGCGACGAACGGGAAATCCAGTCCGGGCTCGCTGAGCAGCGGCGACAGCAGGTGCCCCTCGAGGTGGTGCACGCCGAGCAGCGGCTTGTCGATCGCCATGGCCAGCGCCGCCGCGACCCCGGCGCCGACCAGCAGCGCGCCGGCCAGCCCGGGTCCGCGCGTGTAGGCCACGGCATCCAGCTCGGACAGTCCGAGCCCGGCCTGCTCCAGCGTGGCGTCGAGCAGGGGCAGCAGGCGCGCGATGTGGTCGCGCGAGGCGAGCTCCGGCACCACGCCGCCGTAGGCTCGGTGCAGCGAGATCTGGGAATGCAGCGCGTGACCGCGAAGCCCGGCGTGGCTGTCGTACACGGCGACCCCGGTTTCATCGCAGGAGGTCTCGATTCCGAGCACGCGCAGCGGACGAGGCGTCGGCGGGAAGGTATCTGGCAAGAGCGTATGCAGTGAGGAGTGCGCCGGCAGGCTGGCGCGGCGCGACGGCCAGCGTGCGACACGACGCTGGACGCCCGCCACCGGCGGCGCGGCGGCCTTGACGGGGTTTTCACGAACGTGGTGGGCAAGGCGCGCCTGATTGGTTATACTTTAAAGGTTTTTTCGTCGCGTTGCCTGGGTCAGGCGAGCCGAGCGCGCGGGCCGTCGGGCCCGCCGAGGGCCGGGAATCCCGCCATGCCGCGACACCGCGCCGGATTGCGTATCCAGCCACCGGGCGCAATCCTCGACCCACAGGTACCCGTTTGCAATGACCACGATTCGCGTAAAAGAAAACGAACCCTTCGACGTTGCCCTGCGCCGCTTCAAGCGCACCATCGAAAAGCTCGGTTTGCTGACCGACCTGCGTGCCCGCCAGTTCTACGAAAAGCCGACGGCAGAGCGCAAGCGCAAGAAGGCAGCCGCGGTCAAGCGTCACTACAAGCGCATTCGCAGCCACATGCTGCCGAAGCGCCTGTACTGAGCCTGTACTGAAGCTCCGCGCAGCGCGCGATGCGGCCCCGAGGGGCCGCATCCCCACGACCGGCGCGCCGCGAGGCGACGCCGGTTTTGTCTTGGGTGCCAGGAGCCTGGGCGGCAGAGGGCGAGCCTGCTGCAATTCGCCAGGGGCGGTCCATTCCGGCGCCGCTTCGTCGCCCATGGTGGCCACTATGGGCTCCTCACTGCCCCCGAACTGTCCTCGCCCCTGACGAATTTCGCGACCGCTCCCTCTTCCGCCCAGGCTCCTGGCGCTGTCCCGCGCGGGAGCATCCCGCCGCGCCCATCCCCTCCCCCGATCGACGATGTCCGAACTCAAGACCCGAATCCAGGAAGACATGAAAGCGGCGATGCGCGCCAGGGACAGCGCGCGCCTGGGCACCATTCGCATGCTGCTCGCCGCCGTCAAGCAGCGCGAAGTCGACGAGCGCGTGGAACTCGACGACGCCGCGGTATCGAGCGTGATCGAGCGCATGATCAAGCAGCGCCGCGATGCCATGGCGCAATTCGACAGCGGCGGACGGGCCGATCTGGCGCAGCGCGAGGCCGCGGAAATCGCCGTGCTCGAACCCTACCTGCCGGCGCGCCTGGACGCCGCGCAACTCGACGCCGAGATTCGCGCCACCATCGCCGAACTCGGCCTGGGCGAACCGCGCGACCTGGGCAGGCTGATGCCTGCGCTGAAAACCCGGCTCGCCGGTCGCGCCGACATGGCGCAGGTCTCGGCGCGCGCGAAGGCGCTGCTCGGCCCCGCCGGCTGAGCGCGCGCCACTCGACGCCGCCGCCCGGACACGCGCGCGGCCGGGGCCCGCGCCGGCTCAACCCTCGATGCGCGCGTACGCCGAGTGGTTGTGGATGGACTCGAAGTTCTCGGCCTCGACCGTGAAACGGCCGATGCGCTGGTCGTCCCGCACGCGCGCGGCGACGTCGCGCACCAGATCCTCGACGAATTTCGGGTTGTCGTAGGCGCGCTCGGTCACGTATTTCTCGTCGGGTCGCTTGAGCAGGCCCCAGATCTCGCAGGACGCCTCCTCCTCGGCGAGGCGAATCAGGCTCTCCAGCGACATCGCCTCGCGCAGCTCGGCGGTGATCGTGATGTGCGAGCGCTGGTTGTGCGCGCCGTAGCGCGAGATCTCCTTGGAGCACGGGCACAGCGCCTTCACCGGAACCTGCACCACCGCGGTCACCAGGGTGCTCGGGCCGTCCACCCGGGCGATCCATTCGACTTCGTAGTCCATCAGGCTGGTGACGCCGCTGACCGGCGCGCGCTTGCGCACGAACAGCACGAAGCGGAACGACAGACGTCCACTTTCGGCGTCGAGTCGCCGGCACATGCCGCGGGCCATTTCAGCCAGCGTGGCGAAATCGAGCGCGGCGTCGACGGATTCGAGCATTTCCACGAAACGCGACATGTGCGTGCCCTTGCGCTGCGCCGGCAGCGCGACGTCGGCATCCACCCGCGCCACGGACGACTGCACCCCGCCGTCGGCGGTGCGCACCAGCACCGGATAGCGCAGGTCCTTGATCCCGACACGCTGGATCGGCAGCCGGCGATGATCGGCGGAACTCTGGACGTCGGGAATCGGTTCGTAGGGTTGGTTCATGACAGCATCGGCGAGCCCGCTGAGGCGGGCCTGGGAATGGATGGCCCCTTGGCAATAATTGGCATTATCGCGGCGCCTCGGCATGCCTGCACGCGCCGCTGCTGCAGCGCTCAGGCATTCGCCGCCTCACGCCCGTCGCCGGCCTTGCCGGCCAGCATGGCGCCGAAGCGCGCGCGGATGCTGCGCAGCAGGCCGGCCGCGTCGAGCCCGACCGAAGCGGTGACCTGGGCTGGATCGCCGTGTTCCAGCCAGGCATCGGGCAGCCCGAGGTTGAGCACCGGGATCTGCCATCCGAGGCGCTGCAGTTCCTCCAGGCAGGCGCAGCCGGCACCCCCCTGCACGGCTGCCTCCTCGAGCGTCACCAGCGCGTCGTGGTCCGCCGCGATGCGTTGCAGCATGTCGGCGTCCAGCGGCTTGATGAACCGCATGTCGACCACCGTGGCGTCGATTTCCTCGGCCGCCTTCAGCGCGGTGTGCAGCAGCGGGCCGAACGCCAGGATGGCGAGCCGGCGCCCGGCCGGCGCGCGCCCCTGGCGGCGCAGTTGCGCACGTCCCACCGGCAGCGTCGACAGATCGGCGCGATCGATCGCGGCACCGATGCCGGCGCCGCGCGGGTAACGCACCGCGCTCGGTCCGTCCAGCGCGAACGCCGTGCTCAGCATGCGCCGACACTCGCTCTCGTCGCTGGGCGCCATCAGCACCATGTCGGGGACGCAGCGCAGCGCGGCGATGTCGAAGGCGCCGGTGTGCGTCGCGCCGTCGGCGCCGACGATGCCGGCGCGATCGATCGCGAACACCACCGGCAGCTTCTGCAGCGCCACGTCGTGGATCAACTGGTCGTAGGCGCGCTGCAGGAAGGTCGAGTAGATCGCGACCACCGGCTTGAGCCCCTCGCAGGCCAGCCCCGCGGCGAAGGTCACGGCATGCTGCTCGGCGATGCCGACGTCGAAATAGCGCTGCGGGAAACGCGCCGCGTACTCCACCATGCCGGAGCCTTCGCACATCGCCGGCGTGACGGCCATGAGCCGCGCATCGGCCTGCGCCATGTCGCACAGCCAGTTCCCGAACACCTGGGCGAAGGTCGGACGCGGCGCCACCGCCGGCGGCTTCACGCCGACCTCGGGGTCGAAGCGGCCGGGGCCGTGGTAGGTGATCGGGTCGGCCTCGGCCAGCTTGTAGCCGTGGCCCTTGCGCGTGACCACGTGCAGCAGGCGCGGCCCGCTGCGCTCGCGCAGATTGTGCAGGGTCGGCACGAGCGCGTGCAGGTCGTGGCCGTCGATCGGGCCGAAATAATCGATGCCGAACTCCTCGAACAGCGTGCCGGGCGCGACCAGGCCCTTGGCCTGCTCCTCCAGCCTGCGCGCCAGCGCCAGCAGCGGCGGCGGCGCCGCCTTCAGCACCTGGCGCGCGGCGTCGCGCGCGCTGGCGTAGAAGCGCCCCGACAGCAGGCGCGCCAGGTAGCGGTTGAGCGCACCCACCGGCGCCGAGATCGACATGTCGTTGTCGTTGAGCACGATCAGCAGATCGGCCTCGGGATGCACGCCGACGTTGTTCAGTGCCTCGAAGGCCATGCCTCCGGTCATCGCTCCGTCGCCGATCACCGACACGACCTTGCGTCGCTCGCCCTTCGCGCGCGACGCCAGCGCCAGCCCGAGCCCGGCCGAGATCGACGTTGACGAGTGCGCCGTGCCGAAGGTGTCGTAGGCGGACTCGTCGCGCCGCGGAAACCCCGAGATGCCGCCCCACTGGCGCAGCCCCGCCATGCGCTCGCGCCGCCCGGTGAGGATCTTGTGGGCGTAGGTCTGATGGCCGACGTCCCAGACCAGGCGGTCGTGCGGGGTTTCGAACACGTAGTGCAGCGCCAGGGTCAGCTCGACCGTGCCGAGATTCGACGACAGATGGCCGCCGGTGCGCGCCACCGTGTGCAGCAGGAACTCGCGCAGCTCGCGCGCCAGGGCCGGCAACTGCTCGGGCGCCAGGCGCCGCAGTTCGCTCGGGTCCTCGATGCTTTGCAACAGACTCATGACTCTGCCCCCGTGGCCGGGCGTGCGCGCGCGGCGCAGCCCGGAACAAACCGCGCGACGCGGCGCGCGCGATCCGCGCAGGCCGGTGCGTCGCGCATGCTCAATGACTCCTCGCGACCATGCGACGGGCCAGTTCGGCCAGGTTCGCGCTGCACCGGCGCGCCGGCGCCGGCAGGCGTCGCAGCGCGCCCAGCGCCTGCGCCAGCAGTTGCCGCGCCTGTGCGCGCGCCGGCTCGAGCCCGAGCAGGCCGACGAAGGTCGCCTTGCCCTGCTCGGCATCCTTGCCCGCGGTCTTGCCCAGCGTGGCGGAGTCGGCGCTGGCGTCGAGCACGTCGTCGACCACCTGGAACGCCAGGCCGACGCAGTCGGCGTACTCGCGCAAGGCCGGCTCGGCCTGCGCGGCCAGCCCGGCGTCGCGTTCGGCGGCGCACGCCAGGCCCATCAGCACGGCGGCGCGCAGCAGCGCGCCGGTCTTGCGCGCATGCATGTCGCGCAGGCTGGCGAGATCGAGACGGCGCCCGGTGGCGTGCAGATCGAGCGCCTGACCGCCCGCCATGCCGCAGGCTCCGGCCGCCGTCGCCAGCAAGCCGCACAGGCGCGCCTGCAGCGCCGGCGCCAGCGCCGGGTCGCCGGTCAGCACCTCGAAGGCGCGGGTCTGCAGCGCATCGCCGGCGAGCAGCGCCATGGCCTCGCCGAAACGCACATGCACGGTCGGCAGGCCGCGCCGCAGCACGTCGTTGTCCATGCACGGCAGGTCATCGTGCACCAGCGAATAGGCATGCACCAGCTCGACCGCGCAGGCCGCGGTGTCGAGCGCGGCAGGGTCGGCGCCCAGGCATTCGCCGGTGGCCCAGACGAGCAGCGGACGCACGCGCTTGCCGCCGAGCGCCGCGGCGTAGTGCATGGCTTCGCCAAGCGGGGTGCCGGGGGCGAGCTGCGCGTCCACGTGGCGCTCGAGCAGGGCGCGCACGCGCTGCGCGCGCGCCGCCGCCCAGGCGTCGAAGCCGGAGCCGGCGAGCGGCGCGGCGGCGCCCGTGCGATCAGTCGCCGCCGACGCGCTCGGACACATAGGGTTGGAGTTCACCACCGTCCAGGATCTGCACCTGCTGCTCCACCGCCTGCAGGCGCTCGCGGCAATAGCGCAGCAGTTCCGTGCCGCGCGCATAGGCCTTCAGCGTGTCGTCCAGGCTCATCTGCCCGGACTCCAGCTGCTGCACCAGTCGTTCGAGTTCGGCGCAGGCCTGCTCGTAGCTGGCCGGCTGCGAATCGGGCGCCTGCTTGCGCGTGGATGCGTTCATCGAAGGAATTCCGGCGGGCCGGAGTCGCGCACCGGCCCGTCGCAGGGCGGGCCCGAATGCCGGCTGGTCAAATGCGCGATTTTATCGTTTCAACGGGTATGTGCGCCGGCGCAGCGTGGACGGCGCGCGGATGCTTACAATGGCGCCTCGCTTACCCATTTGATTTTTCAGGAGATTTCGAGACCATCATGTCGGATTTGAGCCTGCAGAGCGTACATCTGGCCGCGAGCAAGACCCAACTTTCGGTGGCGTCTTACTTTGATCCCGAGCTGTATGCCAAGGAGAAGCAGCTCATCTTCGATGATGGACCGCGTTATCTCGGGCACGAGCTTGCCCTGCCCGAGGTCGGCGACTACTACGCGCTGCCGCACGAAGGCGAAGGCCGTGCGCTGGTGCGCTCGGCCGACGGCATCCAGCTGGTGTCGAACGTGTGCCGGCACCGCCAGGCCGTCATGCTGCGCGGCCGCGGCAAGGCCGGGCGCAACATCGTGTGCCCGCTGCATCGCTGGACCTACGACCTCGGCGGACGCCTGATCGGCGCTCCGCACTTCGACCACGACCCGTGCCTGCATCTGCAGCGCTACGCCGCGCCGCAAAGCTGGAACGGGCTGCTGTTCGAGCGCAACGGCTTCGACGTCGCACAGGCGCTGGCCGGCATGAGCCACGCCGCCGACCTGGATTTCAGCGGCTACGTGCTCGACCACGTCGAGCACCACGTGTGCGAGTACAACTGGAAGACCTTCATCGAGGTCTACCTCGAGGACTACCACGTCGCGCCGTTCCACCCGGGCCTCGGCCGCTTCGTCACCTGCGACGATCTGCGCTGGCAGTTCGGCACCCATTTCAGCGTGCAGACGGTGGGGGTGAACAACGGCCTGGCGCGCTCGGGCAGCGAGGTGTACAGGCGCTGGCACGAGGAACTGCTGAAGTTCCGCCAGGGCGTTGCGCCCGAGCACGGCGCGATCTGGCTCACGCTGTATCCGAACGTGATGGTCGAGTGGTATCCGCACGTGCTGGTGGTGTCGGTGCTCTACCCGCAGGGTCCGCAGCGCACGCTCAACGTCGTGGAGTTCTACTACCCCGAGGAGATCGCCGCCTTCGAGCGCGAGTTCATCGAGGCCGAGCGCGCGGCGTACATGGAGACCTGCGTCGAGGACGATGAAATCGCGCTGCGCATGGACACCGGCCGCCTGGCGCTGCTGCAGCGCGGCGACGACGAGCGCGGCCCCTACCAGTCGCCGATGGAGGACGGCATGCAGCACTTCCACCAGTGGTGGCGTGCGCGCATGCAGTTGCCCGAAGTCGACTGATCCGCGGCGTCCGAGCCCGCGGGCGTGGCATGGCCGCGCCCCGGGCAAGGCGGTGCGCCCGCGCCGCGGCGGCGGCGCGCCCGCCTCGTCCGTACCGCCTCGTCCGTACCGCCCCGTCCGTACCGCCCCACCACCTCCCCTGCCGCCGGCGACGCGCGCGCCGCCGGCAACCACCGAGCCTCCTGACATGCCTGCCGGATCCACGAGCTTCCCCGCGAACCTGATCGATGCCGAGCAACTGCGAGCCAGGCTCGACACCGTGCTGCTGGTCGACTGCAGCCACGACCTCGCCGACCCCGGCGCCGGGTTGCGCGCGTTCCACGAGGGGCACATTCCCGGCGCCGTGCACCTGCACCTCGACCACGACCTGTCGGACGCGCCGGGCGGCGGTCGCGGCCGCCACCCGCTGCCGCAGCGCGCTGCGCTGGCGGCGCGCCTGCGCGCCGTCGGCCTGCGCCAGGGCCAACCGGTGGTCGCCTACGACCGCAATTTCTCGCCGTACGCGGCACGCCTGTGGTGGCTGCTGCGCTGGCTCGGCGCCTCCGAGGTCGCGGTGCTGGACGGCGGCTGGCAGGCATGGCTGGACAGCGGCGGCGGCGCCGAGAGCGGCGCCGCGCGAGCGCGCGCTGCCGGCGACTTCCAGGCCGTCGCGGGCCCCGCGATGCCGACCATCGAGGTCGACGAACTGCTGCAGGAGGTGCTGCGCGAGCCGCGCCGCCGCCTGGTCGTCGACGCGCGCTCGCGCGAGCGCTATGCCGGCGACGGCGAGACCCTGGATCCGGTGGGCGGCCACATTCCCGGCGCAGTGTGCCGGTTTTTCCGCGACAACCTGCAAGCCGACGGCCGCTTTCGCGCACCGGCGCAGCTGCGCGAGCAGTGGTCGGCGGTACTCGACGGCTGCGCGCCCGAACAGGTGGTGAGCCAGTGCGGCTCGGGGGTCACCGCGTGCCACAACCTGCTGGCGCTGGAACTGGCGGGACTGCACGGCGCACGCCTGTACCCCGGCTCCTGGAGCCAGTGGTGCTCCGATCCGGCGCGCCCGGTGGCTCGCGGCCCGCGCCCCTGAGAGCCGGCGGGCGCCCGGCACGCCACGGATTGTCGTGGTCGCTGGCAAGGTTGCCACAGATCAACGCGAACGCCTCGACGCGCAGGCAGCATAATGGTCACGCGCCCCTTCGGGCGCGGGAGGCACTCGCACCATGTACAAGAAAATCCTGGTTCCGCTGGACGGCTCCGCCATCGCCGCGAAGGCCATTGCTCCAGCAGTCGAGCTTGCGCGGCAGTGCGGCAACATCCCGGTGGTCGGCGCCACGGTCACCGACCCCTACCCCTACGCCGGGCTCGCCGATGCCGTGCCCATCACCGCCGACGAATACCGTGCCACGACGACGCGCTCGGCCGACTCCGCGCTGCAGCCGCTGGTCGACGCCTGCGCGGCGGTCGGCCTGAGCTGCGAATGCGCGGTCTCCGAGGATCCGCATCCGTGGAAGGCGCTGCTCGAGATCGCCGAGGCGAAGGGCTGCGACCTGGTGGTGATGGCCTCGCACGGCCGCCGCGGCGTGCAGGCCGTGCTGCTGGGAAGCGAAACGCAGAAGCTGCTGACCCACTCCACGCTGCCGGTGCTGGTGGTGCGCTGACACACGCTGCCCGCGCACGACGCGCGGCCTGATTTGAGCCAACACAAACGGAGAATCGCATCATGTTCAAGCACATCCTGATTCCCACCGACGGCTCCGAATTCGCGCAGCGCGCGGTTCCCGTGGCGCTGGAGCAGGCGCGGATCAACGGCGCGCGCGTGCTCGCGGTCTCGGTGATCGACCTCTACCCCTACATCGGCGCCATCGAGGTCATGCCCACCGGCATCGAAGGCTGGCAGGAGGCCATTCGCGCCCAGGCCGAGGCTGCCGTGCAGGCGGTGGCCGACGCCGCGAGCGCAGCCGGCGTGCCGTGCAGCACCGCCGTGCAGGAGGACACCCTGGCGTGGCGCGGGATGCTGGCGGTGGCCGAGCGGGAGCACATCGACCTCATCGTCATGTCGTCCCACGGCCGCGGCGGCCTGACCTCGGCGCTGCTCGGCAGCCAGACCGCGCGCGTGCTGTCGCACACCAAGATTCCCGTGCTGGTCGTGAGGTAGCCACCGCGGCCCCCGGGCCGCGACCGCCACCTGCGCACCCCCGCGCCTGCGGCGCCACCGCCCGCAGGCGCCGGCGTCGCGCCGTGCCCGGCGCCCCTGCCCAAGGGCCCTGCCCAAGGGCCCTGCCTAGGGTCCCTGCCTGAGGTCCCAGCCTGAAGCCCCCGCGCGACAGCCCCGCCCGACAGCCCCCCTCCCACCGCGCCGCATCCCGCTGCCATGAGCCGATCCGCCGCAGGGCCGGCCCAAGGCAGCAGGCTCCCCCCTCGGGGGGAGGGATAGCGGGCCGCCCCCCTGTCCTTCGGGGGGCAACCCCCGCTTCAATGCGCCGCTTCCCAGTTGGGTCCGACGCCGAGTTCGGCGATCAGCGGCACCGAAAGCTGCGCGACGCCGGCCATCAGCGCCGGCACCTGCTGGCGCACCCAGTCGACCTCGGCATCCGGCACCTCGAGCACCAGTTCGTCGTGCACCTGCATGACCATGCGCGTGCGCAGGCCCTCGCGCAGCAGCGCCTGCTCGACCGCCAGCATCGCCATCTTGATCAGGTCCGCCGCCGTGCCCTGCATCGGGGCATTGATGGCCGCGCGCTGCGCGGCGGCGCGACGCGGCCCGTTCGGGGAATGGATTTCGGGCAGCCACAGCCGGCGACCGAACACGGTGCGCACGAAGCCCTGGCTTTTCGCCTGCTCGCGGGTGCGCTCCATGTAGGCCGCGACCCCGGGATAGCGCGCGAAATAGCGCCCGATGTAGACCTGCGCGGCGTCACGCTCGAGTCCCAGGTTGCGCGCCAGGCCGAACGCGCTCATGCCGTAGATCAGGCCGAAGTTGATCACCTTGGCCATGCGCCGCTGGTCGTTGCTGATCTCGGCGGGCGACACGCCGAAGATCTCCGCCGCGGTGGCGCGGTGGATGTCCTCGCCGGCGGCGAACGCGCGCAGCAAGCCCTCGTCCTGCGACAGGTGCGCCATGATGCGCAATTCGATCTGCGAGTAGTCGCTCGACGCGATGCAACAACCCGGCGGCGCGATGAAGGCCTCTCGGATGCGCCGTCCCTCGGTGGTGCGCACCGGGATGTTCTGCAGGTTCGGCTCGTTGGAGGCCAGGCGCCCGGTCACCGCCACCGCCTGCGCGTAGTTGGTGTGCACGCGTCCGCTGTGCGCGTCGACCATCTGCGGCAGCTTTTCCGTGTAGGTGCTGCGCAACTTGGACAAGCCGCGGTGCTCCAGGATCACACGCGGCAGCGGGTAGTCCTCGGCCAGTTTTTCCAGCACTTCCTCGTCGGTCGAGGCGGCGCCGCCGCTGGTCTTTTTCTGCACCGGCAACTGCAGGCGCCCGAACAGCACCTCGCCGATCTGGCGCGGACTGCCGAGGTTGAACGGGCCGCCGGCGAGTTCGAAGGCGCGCTGCTCGAGCTCGCGCAGGCGAAGCCCGATCTGCCCGCTTTGCGCGCGCAATGCCGGCGCGTCGATCAGCACGCCGACCCGCTCCATGCGTTGCAGCACCTCGCTGACCTGCATTTCCAACGCGTAAATACGCGCCAGCCCTTGGTCGGCCTCGATGTGCGGCCAGAGCCTGAGATGCACCTGCAGGCACAGATCGGCGTCCTCGCCGCTGTAGCGCGTGGCCAGTTCGAGGTCGACCTGGTCGAAGGTGATCGCCTTGGCGCCCTTGCCGCACACCTGCTGATAGCTCAGCGCGTCGTCGCGCCCGAGGTGGCGCTGCACCAGGCTGTCCAGCGCATGCGGCTTGTGCGCCTCGAGCACGTAGCTCTGCAGCAGGGTGTCGTGCAGGTAGCCGCGCACCTCGACCCCGGCGTTCTGCAGCACATGCCGGTCGTACTTGCTGTTCTGCCCGAGCTTGGCGCGCGCGGCGTCGCCGAACCACGGGCGCATCAGGTCCAGCACCTGCTGCATGGGCAGCTGCTCGGGGCAGCCGGGATAGGCATGCGCCAGCGGAATGTAGGCGCCGCGACCGGGCTCGACGGCCAGCGAGATGCCGACCAGCCGGGCGTGCATCGGATCCAGCGAGTCGGTCTCGGTGTCCAGCGCCGTCAGTCCGGCCTCGGCGATCCGGCCCAGCCAGTATTGCAGGCGGTCCAGGCTGAGCACCGTCTCGTACTCGCCGGGCGGCGTCGGGACGCGCAGCGCGTCGCCCGCAGGGACGGCCGCGGGGGGCGGCACGGCGTCCGGGCCCGGCGACGGCGCGGACGGCAGCTCGTGCAGGAAGCGCCTGAGCCCGTAGCGCGCGAAAAAGGGCGCCAGCGCCTGCCCGTCCTCGTCGCGCACCCGCAACTCGGTTTCCAGGTCCGAGGCGTGGCCGTCGAGCTCGCAGTCGCTGCGCACGGTGATCAGCTCGCGCGCCCGCGGCAGCCAGTCCAGGCTGGCGCGCAGGTTGGCTCCGACGGCGCCGCCGATCTCGGCCGCATGCTCGATGATGCCGTCCAGGCTGCCGTATTGCTGCAGCCATTTCACGGCCGTCTTCGGCCCCACCTTGGGTACTCCCGGAACGTTGTCCGCGGCGTCGCCGACCAGGCACAGGTAGTCGACGATGCGATCCGGCGCGACCCCGAACTTGGCCAGCACGCCGGGCGCGTCCAGCACCTCGCTGGTCATGGTGTTGACCAGCGTGACGTGCGCATCGACGAGTTGCGCCAGGTCCTTGTCGCCGGTCGACACCAGGGTGCGCATGCCGCGCGCGGCGGCGCGCGCGGCGAGCGTGGCGATGACGTCGTCGGCCTCGACGCCGGGCACCACCAGCAGCGGCCACCCGAGCAGGCGCACGACCTCCCGGATGGGTTCGATCTGCGCCCGCAGATCCTCCGGCATCGGCGGGCGGTGCGCCTTGTAGTGCTCGAACAGTTCATTGCGGAAATTCGGGCCCTTGGCGTCGAACACGCAGGCGGCGTGGACAAAACCCTTCTCCGGGGGATAGTCCTGGCGCAGGCGGCGCAACATCGCGGTCATGCCGAACAGCGCGCCGGTGGGCTCGCCGCCCGGCCCGCGCAGGTCGGGCATGGCGTGGTAGGCACGGTACAGGTAACTGGAGCCGTCGACCAGCAACAGCATGGGCACCACATCGGGGTCTGGGATCATGCCCGGATTATCGGTCGCAGAGGCCTCACCGGACACGCGCCTCGCTAGAATGCGAAGCATGGAATCGTTCCCGTGTCCCCTGTTCGCCCGCCCGCACGGCGTGCGCCTCGCGGCGCTGTCGGCGCTGCTCGGCGCGCTCGCGCTGCCCGGCGCGGCGCCGGCGGCGCATGCGGCGGCGCCGGCCCCGCGACCGGCCGGCTCGCAGCCGGCGTCGCGCTATCCCGAGCCGCTGGTGCGCAACCTGGTCACGCAGGATCGATCGGTGCGCATCGAGGAACAGCAGGTGCGCGGCGCCACCACCCGCATCGAGGTGAAGCCGCTGCACGGCGGCGCGCCCTACAGCATCGTGCCGCCCTCCCCCGCGCAGCCCGGCCCGGGATCGCTGCAGGGCCACATGGAGTGGCGCATCGGCACATTCCGATGACCGCGCGCGGGCGCGGCGGCGCGCGCCGCGGCCGCGCCGCGACCGACCCGTTGCAACCCTGACCCGCCTGCGCCCGCCGATGGCCGTATTCACCCCCGTAGACCCCGCCGAAGTCGCGCACTTCCTCGGCGCCTTCGAACTCGGCGAACTGACCGAGCTGCAGGGCATCGGCAGCGGCATCGAGAACACCAACTACTTTGTCAGCACCACCCGCGGGCGCTTCGTGCTGACGCTGTTCGAACGCCTCGGCGCGGCGCAGCTGCCGTTCTACCTGCAGCTCATGCACCACCATGCCGCACACGGCATTCCGGTGCCCGACCCGATGCCCGATCGCGACGGGCGCGTGCTGCACGAGCTCAAGGGCAAACCGGCCGCGCTGGTGACGCGGCTGCGCGGCCACAGCGTGCTGCAGCCGGCGCCTGCGCACTGCGCGCAGATCGGTGCCTGCATGGCGCGCATGCACCTGGCCAGCCGCGACTTCCTGCCGAGCCAGCCGAACCTGCGCGGGCTGGCGTGGCAGCGCGATACCGCGCCGGCGCTGCTGCCGCACCTGCAGGACGAACAGCGCCAGCTGCTGCAGTCGGAACTGGCGCACCAGTCGCTGCTGGCGGCAAGCGCCGAGCATGCATCGCTGCCGCGCGGCGCCGTGCACGCCGACCTGTTCCGCGACAACGCGCTGTTCGACGACGAGCGGCTGACCGGAGTGTTCGACTGGTATTTCGCCGGAGTCGATACCTGGCTGTTCGACCTCGCCGTGGCCCTCAACGACTGGTGCGTCGAACTCGCCAGCGGCGAGTTCGACGCGGCGCGCCGCGCCGCGCTGCTCGATGCCTACCAGCAGCTGCGCCCGCTGCAGCCGCTGGAGCGCGAACTGCTGCCCGACGCGCTGCGCGCCGCGGCGCTGCGCTTCTGGGTGTCTCGCCTCGCCGATCTGCACCTGCCGCGCGATGCGCACCTGCTGCAGCCTCACGACCCGACGCATTTCGAGCGCGTGCTGAGCCGGCGCCGCCTGGAAACCCGTCTTCGCCCCCTGCTGGACTGAGCCACGCCACCCCATGCTGCTGCGCACCGTTAGCGCCCGCGAGGGCCTGTCCTGGGTCCGTTTCGGCTTCGCCTGCCTGCGGCGCCAACCGCTGCAGGCGCTGGCGCTGATGCTGGTCTATGTCGCGGTGATCGGGCTGCTGCCCGTGCTGCCGCTGCTCGGCGGCCTGCTGTCGCTGGGGGCCACGCAGCTGACCACGCTGGGGTTCATGCAGGGCTCGCGCAACATCGCGGGCCAGCGCCCGGCCTGGCCGACGGTGTTTCTCGGCGGGCTGCAAGGCCCGCCGCGGCGCGTGCGCGCAATGCTCGCGCTGTGCCTGCTGTACGCGCTCGCGCTGCTCGGCGTGCTCGGCCTGTCCTCGCTGTTCGACGGCGGCACGCTGCTGCGCATGATCGTGTTCTCGGCGGCGCCGGGCAAGCAGGCCATCGCCGACGGCTCGCTGCGCCACGCCGCCACGGCGACCATGCTCGCCTACGTCCCGGTGTCGATGGCCTTCTGGTTCGCCCCACCGCTGGTCGCCTGGTGGGGCATGGGGCCGGCCCAGGCGCTGTTCACCAGTTTTCTGGTGGTGCTGCGCAACCTTGGCGCGTTCGCGGTCTACGTGCTGCAATGGTGGGGGTTGTTCGCCGCGGGCCTGGTGCTGGCGATGCTCGGCGCCGGCGTGCTCGGACTCGGCTCCGAACAGGGCATGCTGCTCGTGGTGCCGGTCACGCTGCTGCTGTTCACGCCGTTCACACTGTCGTTCCAGGCCAGCGTGCAAAGTCTGCTCGGCGAACCCGCCCCCCCCGACGCCGCCGCCCAGGCCCAGCGCGCCGCCTGAGGTCGCCGCCAGCGCGCCCGCTCAGGAATCGACCGGGGTCAGCCTGGCGACCGCCAGCGCCAGCCACTTGGTGCCGTGGCGATGAAACCGCACATGGGCGCGCGCGTCCTCGCCGCGGCCTTCGAGACTGAGCACCACGCCCTCGCCGAAGCGGTTGTGGAACACCCCCTGGCCGACGCGCAGGCCGCCCACCGCGGCGGCGCCGGATGCGCGCGCCGGCGGCGGGCTCGCAGGCTGCTCGAGGCTGCCGCGCACGGCCTGCCCGAGCAGGCCGGAGACACCCCCGGCATGCCGCGGGCTGAGCCATTTCAGCGAATCCCGCGGCAGTTCCTCGAGAAAGCGGCTGGGCAGCTTGTAGCGCGTCTGCCCGTGCAGGATGCGGGTCTGGGCGTGGCTGATGTACAGCCGCCTGCGCGCGCGCGTGATCGCCACGTACATCAGGCGGCGTTCCTCCTCTACCCCATCGGCCTCGTTCAGCGCGTTCTCGTGGGGAAACAGCCCCTCCTCGAGTCCGGTGATGAACACCACGTCGAACTCCAGGCCCTTGGCGGCATGCACGGTCATCATCTGCACCGCGTCCTGCCCGGCCTGCGCCTGGTTGTCGCCGGCCTCGAGCGAGGCATGGGCGAGAAATGCGGCCAGCGGCGACTGGGTCTCGCCGGTGGCCGGGTCGATGCCCGGCACGGGCCCGTCCGGCGCGGCCTGCGCGCCCAGCGGCTGCTCGCGCATGGCCTGCGCGTCCAGCCCGAAGCCCTCCTGGGTGACGAAGGCGGCGGCGGCGTTGACCAGTTCCTCGAGGTTCTCCACCCGATCCTGGCCGTCGCGCTCGCCGCGGTAATGCTCGAGCAGCCCGCTTTCATCGAGCACCAGGCGCACCGTTTCGGGCAGGCTCAGCGCCTCGCAGGCGCCGCGCATGCGATCGATCAGCGCGGCGAAGGCCTGCAGGCTGGCGCCGCCGCGCCCGCCGACCTCGGCCAGCGCCTCGCCCAGCGCCACGCCGCGCGCCGCCGCCGTGTCGGCGAGTTGTTCCAGCGTGCGCGCGCCGATGCCGCGCGGCGGGAAATTCGCCACGCGCAACAGCGAGTTGTCGTCGCGCATGCTGTGCAGCAGGCGCAGATAGGCCAGCGCGTGCTTGATCTCGGCGCGCTCGAAAAAGCGCAGCCCGCCGTACACGCGGTACGCAATGCCGGCGTTGAACAGGGCACCCTCGATGACCCGCGACTGCGCGTTCGAGCGGTACAGCAGCGCGATCTGCTCGCGTGCGAAACCCTCGCGCAGCAGCAGGCGGATCTCCTCGATCAGCCACAGCGCCTCCTGCTGGTCCGTGGGGTGCTCGATCACGCGCACCGGCTCGCCGTCGCCGGCGTCGGTGCGCAGCACCTTGCCCAGGCGCCGGGTGTTGTGCGCGATGAGTTCGTTGGCGGCCTCGAGGATGTAGCCGTGGGAGCGGTAGTTGCGCTCCAGCTTGATCAGGTGGCGCACGTGGAAATCGCGCTGGAACTCGTCCATGTTGCCGACATGCGCGCCACGAAAGGCGTAGATGCTCTGGTCGTCGTCGCCCACCGCGAGCACCGCCGCCGGCTGCGGCTGGTCGGGGCCGCCGAGCAGCTTGAGCCACTGGTACTGCAGGCGGTTGGTGTCCTGGAACTCGTCGACCAGGATATGGCGAAAGCGCTCGCGGTAATGCGCGCGCACCTCGGGATGGTCGCGCAGCACCTCGTAGCTGCGCAGCAGCAGCTCGGCGAAATCCACCACGCCCTCGCGCGCGCACTGCGCTTCGTAGGCCGCGTAGATCTCGGCGAACAGGCGCGAGTGCGCGTCGTGCACCTCGCAGTCGGCTGCGCGCATGCCGCGCTCCTTGCAGCCGTTGATGAACCACAGCAGCTGTTTCGGCGGCGCCCGCTGGTCGTCGACCTGGAGCGCCTTGAGCACGCGCTTGACCGCCGAGAGCTGATCCTGCGTGTCGAGGATCTGGAAGGTCTGCGGCAACCCGGCGCTGCGCCAGTGCGCGCGCAGGAAACGGTTGCACAGGCCGTGGAAGGTGCCGATCCACATGCCGCGCAGCGGAATCGGCAGCATTGCCGACAGGCGCGCCAGCATCTCCTTGGCCGCCTTGTTGGTGAAGGTCACCGCGAGGATCGACGCCGGCGAGGCCTGGCGCGTGGAAATCAGCCACGCGATGCGGGTGGTCAGGACGCGGGTCTTGCCGCTGCCGGCACCCGCCAGCACCAGTGCGCTCTGCGCCGGCAGGGTGACCGCGGCGAGCTGTTCGGGATTGAGCCGGGCGAGCAGATCGGACATGGTGATTCATTGTAGGAGCGGGCCGCGGCGCGCCTACAATCCCCAGCTTTTGGCCGGCGCCGCCAAGGCCCGCCGCGCCGCCGGCCCTCCGACCCGTCTGCCCACCGTATGACCGAACTCGCCAAGTCCTTCGAGCCCGCCGACATCGAGGCGCGCTGGAGCGCCCGCTGGGAGCAGCTCGGCTGCTTCGACCCCACGCTCGATCCGGCGCGCAAGTCCTTCTGCATCCAGCTGCCGCCGCCCAACGTGACCGGCACGCTGCACATGGGCCATGCGTTCAACCACACCGTGATGGACACGCTCACGCGCTGGCACCGCATGCGCGGCTTCAACACGCTGTGGGTGCCGGGCACCGACCATGCCGGCATCGCCACGCAGATCGTCGTCGAGCGCCAGCTGCAGCAGGTCGGGCTGAGCCGCCACGACCTCGGGCGCCAGGCGTTCATCGACCGCGTATGGGAGTGGAAGCGCCACTCGGGAAGCACCATCGCGCAGCAGATGCGCCGCATGGGCGACTCGCTGAGCTGGAAGTACGAGTACTTCACGATGGACGACAAGCTGTCGCGCGTCGTCATCGACACCTTCGTGCGCCTGTACGAACAGGGGCTGATCTACCGCGGCAAGCGCCTGGTCAACTGGGATCCGGTGCTGCGCAGCGCGGTCAGCGACCTCGAGGTCGAGAGCAGCCCCGAAGACGGTTCGCTGTGGCACCTGCGCTACGCGCTGGAGGACGGCAGCGGCGCCGTGGTGGTGGCGACGACCCGTCCGGAGACGCTGTTCGGCGACACCGCGGTGATGGTGCACCCCGACGACGAACGCTACGCCGCACTGGTCGGCAAGCGCGTGCGCCTGCCGCTGAGCGGGCGCCTCATCCCGATCATCGCCGACGCCTCGGTCGACCGCGAATTCGGCACCGGCGCGGTGAAGGTCACGCCGGCCCACGATTTCAACGATTACCAGGTGGGCCAGCGGCACGGCCTGCCGATGATCTCGGTGCTCGATCTCGACGCGCGCACCAACGACGAGGTGCCGGCGCCGTGGCGCGGCCTCGATCGCTTCGACGCGCGCGCGCGCGTGGTCGCGCAACTGCAGGCCGACGGCGCGCTGGTCGAGGTGAAAAAGCACCAATCGATGATCCCGCGCTGCACGCGCACCGGTCAGGTCGTCGAGCCGATGCTCACCGACCAGTGGTTCGTCGCCACCACGCGGCCGGGACCGGACGGCGAGAGCCTGGCCGACAAGGCGCTGCGGGCGGTGCGCAGCGGGCAGGTGCGATTCGTGCCGGAGAACTGGGTCAACACCTACGAGCAGTGGATGCGCAACATCCAGGACTGGTGCATCTCGCGGCAGTTGTGGTGGGGGCACCAGATCCCGGCGTGGTGGGGGGACGGCGGCGAACTGTTCGTCGCGCGCGACGAGGACCAGGCCTACGCCCAGGCGCGCGCCGCCGGCTACCACGGCGCGCTGCGGCGCGACGACGACGTGCTAGACACCTGGTACTCGTCGGCGCTGGTGCCGTTCTCGACCATGGGCTGGCCCGACGCGAGCCTCGACCTGGAGCTGTTCCTGCCGTCGTCGGTGCTGGTCACCGGCTACGACATCATCTTCTTCTGGGTGGCGCGCATGATCATGATGACCACCCACTTCACCGGCAAGGTGCCGTTCCGCGACGTCTACATCCACGGACTGGTGCTCGACGCGCACGGCCGGAAGATGAGCAAGTCCGAAGGCAACGTGCTCGACCCGGTGGATCTGATCGACGGCGTGGCGCTGCAGCCGCTGCTGGAAAAGCGCACCGCCGGCCTGCGCCGCCCCGAGCTGGCCCCGCAGGTGCGCAAGGCCACCGAAAAGGAGTTTCCCGACGGCATTCCGGCGTTCGGCGCCGATGCGCTGCGCCTGACCTTCGCGTCGCTGGCCACGCTCGGGCGCAATGTCAACTTCGACTCCAAGCGTTGCGAAGGCTACCGCAATTTCTGCAACAAGCTCTGGAACGCCACGCGCTTCGTGCTGATGCAGGTCGAAGCCGTCAGCGAACACGACCGCGGCATGGCCGAGTGCCGCGGCGACTGCGGACCCGACGGCTACCTGGACTTCTCCGCCGCCGACCGCTGGATCGTCTCGCTGCTGCAGCGCACCGAGCAGCAGGTGGCCCAGGGGCTGGGCGACTACCGCCTCGACTTCGCCGCGCAGGCGATCTACCAGTTCGTCTGGAGCGAGTACTGCGACTGGTACCTGGAGATCGCCAAGGTGCAGATCGCGCAGGGCAGCGCGGCGCTGCAGCGCGGCGCGCGCCGCACGCTGCTGCGCGTGCTGGAAACCGTGCTGCGCCTGGCCCACCCGATCATGCCCTTCATCACCGAGGAACTCTGGCACAAGGTGGCGCCGCTGGCCGGTCGCGGCGGCCCCTCGCTCAGCCTGGCGCCCTACCCGCAGGCGCAGCAGTCCAAGCTGGATGCGGCGTCGGAGGCGGAGATCGCCGGGTTCAAGCAGCTGGTCGACGCCTGCCGCAACCTGCGCGGAGAACTCGGCGTGTCGCCGGCGCTGCGCCTGCCGCTGCTGGCCTGCGGCGACACCGCGCTGCTGCAGCGCCACGCCGCGGCGCTGCAGGCGCTGGCGCGGGTGTCGGAACTGCGCGTATTCGACACCCGCGAGGCGTGGGCGGCCGCGGTGCAGGCGGCGCCGACCGCGGTGGTCGGCGAGGCCAGCCTGGCGCTGTTCATCGAGGTCGATCGCGACGCCGAGCGCCAGCGCCTGCAGCGCGAGGTGCAACGACTGCAGGGCGAGATCGCGAAGGCCGAGGCCAAGCTGGGCAACGCGTCGTTCGTGCAGCGCGCCCCGGCCGAGGTCGTGGAGCAGGAGCGGCGCCGCGTCGCCGAGTTCGGCGCCACCCTCGACAAGGTGCGTGAACAACTGGCGCGCCTGGCCGCCGCCTGAACCCAGGGACGGCGCCGCGATGCGCACGCGGCGGCGTTCGCACACCCCGAAGCCGCGCGCAGGGCCCGTGGGTCACAGCGGCGGGTTATGCTGCTTGTCAATCGAAACGTGAAACAGACCATGCCCCAAGCCATCACCAAAGCCGTTTTCCCCGTTGCCGGTCTGGGAACCCGCTTCCTGCCCGCGACCAAGGCGACCCCGAAGGAAATGATGCCGGTGGTCGACAAGCCGCTGATCCAGTACGCGGTCGAGGAGGCCTACGCGGCCGGCATCACCGAGATGATCTTTGTCACCGGGCGCCACAAGCGCGCCATCGAGGATCACTTCGACACCGCCTACGAACTGGAAAGCGAGCTGGCGGCGGCGAACAAGCAGGCCATGCTGGAGCTGGTGCGCAGCGTCAAGCCGGCCGACGTGCAATGCGTGTTCGTGCGCCAGCCGGTGGCCAACGGACTCGGTGCCGCCGTGCTGTGCGCCGAGCGCCTGGTCGGAGACGAGCCGTTCGCGGTGCTGCTCGCCGACGATCTGCTGGTCGGCCAGCCGCCGGTGATGGCGCAGATGGTCGAGATTCACGCGCGCCACGGGCGCAGCGTGGTGGCCACCGAGGAGGTGCCGCGCGAACAGACGCGGCGCTACGGGATCGTCAGCGGCCAGGAAATCATGCCCGGCCTGACCTCGCTCGACGCCATCGTCGAGAAGCCCGCGCCGGAGCAGGCGCCGAGCACGCAGGGGGTGGTCGGTCGCTACGTGCTGAGCCCGCGCATCTTTCACCACCTGCGCCAGGTGCCGCCGGGCGCCGGCTCGGAGATCCAGCTCACCGACGGCATCGCCGCGCTGCTCGACGAGGAGGCGGTGTACGCCTACCGCTACAGCGGTCGCCGCTTCGATTGCGGCAGCAAGCAGGGCTACCTGGAGGCCACGGTGCAGCTCGGGCTGCGGCATCCGGAGACCGGCGAGGCCCTCGCCGCCTATCTGAAGACCCTGCAACTCTCGTGAGCCGCCGCGGGGCGCGGCCCCGCGCGGCGCTTCAGCGCCGGCGCAGCAGGTGCACGATGACGCCGTCGTTCTCGGTCTGCGCCACCAGCTCGTTGCCGGTCTGGCGCGCGAAGGCCTGGAAATCCCGCGTCGAGCCGACATCGGTGGCGAGCACGCGCAGCACCTGGCCGCTCTGCATCGACGAAAGCGCCTTCTTCGCCTTGAGAATGGGCAGCGGGCAATTCATGCCGCGCGCGTCGACCTCCACGTCCACCCTGTCCAGCGCCGCGCTCTGCCCACTCATCGCCATCCCCGTCGTGATCAACATCCAGGATCCCGATTCTAGACCGGCGCGGCGCCGCCGGCAGCAGGCTCAACCCGCCGGGAAGACCCCGGTGCTGAGGTAGCGGTCGCCGCGGTCGCAGGCGATGAACACGATGGTGGCGTCGCGCAGTTCGCGCGCCAGACGCAGCGCCACCTCGCAGGCGCCGCCGGCGCTGATGCCGCAGAACAGGCCTTCTTCGCGCGCCAGTCGACGCGCCATCGCCTCGGCGGCGGCCTGGCTCACCGACTCCACGCGATCCACGCGTTGCGGCTCGTAGATCTTGGGAAGGTACTCCTGCGGCCACTTGCGGATCCCGGGGATGCGCGAACCCTCCTCGGGCTGGGCGCCGATGATCTGCACCTGGGGATTTTGCATCTTCAGGTAGCGCGACACCCCGGTGATCGTGCCGGTGGTGCCCATCGACGAGACGAAGTGGGTCACGCAGCCTTCGGTGTCGTGCCAGATCTCGGGCCCGGTGGTCTCGAAGTGCGCGCGCGGATTGTCGCTGTTGGCGAACTGGTCGAGCACGCGGCCCTTGCCGTCGCGCTGCATCTGCTCGGCCAGGTCGCGCGCGTACTCCATGCCGCCGGCCTTCGGCGTGAGCACGAGTTCGGCACCATAGGCGCGCATGGTCTGCGCCCGCTCCACCGACAGATCCTCGGGCATGATCAGCACCATGCGGAAGCCGAGAATCGCCGCCGCCATGGCCAGCGCGATGCCGGTGTTGCCGGAGGTCGCCTCGATCAGCGTGTCGCCGGGCTTGATGTCGCCTCTCTGCGCCGCGCGCTGGATCATCGACAGCGCCGGCCGGTCCTTCACCGAGCCGGCCGGGTTGTTGCCCTCGAGCTTGGCCAGCACGACATTGCCGCGGCGCTCGTTGTCCGCAGCGCCGACGCGCTGCAGCCGCACCAGCGGCGTGTTTCCAATGGTTTGCTCAAGGGTCTTGTATGAGGGCATGAGGGTCTTTCTCCGGAACGTGCAGGGTGCCGGCGGCGCCCGTGCGGGCTGCATCGCAAGCCTCCATTCTGGCATGCGCGTCGTAGCGACGCCGACGATGCCACCGGGCTACCCGAGCAGGCGCTGCACCATCCACACCAGCGGCGCGCACACCAGCAGAAAGGGCACACTGATGCGATGGAATTCGCGCAGCCCTCCGTGCCCTCCCTCCAGGCGCAGGGCGATCAGGTTGGCCAGCGAACCCAGCGCCAGCCCGAAACCGCCGACATCGACCGCCACGGCCAGGCGCGTCGCATGCCCGACCTGAGGCCACAGCAGCACGCTGGCCGGCACGTTGCTGATGCATTGCGACAACAGCACGCCGCCGACGTAGGCGATCGACGGCCGCTGCCAGTCCAGATGCAGCAGCAGGGTGTGCAGTGGCGGCCATTGCGCGAGATGCCCGAGCCCGCAGAACATCGCGGCAAGGGTGCCGAGCAGGCCCCAGTCGACGCGCCGCAGCACGTCGCGCCAGGCCAGCGCGAACAGCGTCAGCGCCAGCAACGCCGCCACGCCGGCGCGGCCGGCCTGCAACAGGCCCAGCACCGTGGCCAGCAGCAGCCCCGCGGCGGCGCCGAGGCCGCGGTGCAGCGGCGCCGCGAGGGCCGGCGCGGCGACGCGCAGCGGCCGCCCGGGCACGAGGCCCCAGACGGTCAGGCCGAGCAGTGCGAGCATGGTGGCGGCGGCGGGCAGCATCTGCCATGCGAACTGCGGCATGGACTCGCCGGAGGCACGCCACAACCACAGGTTCTGGGGATTGCCGAAGGGACTGACGGTGGAGCCGGCGTTCACCGCCAGGGCCTCCAGGATGACCAGCCGGCGCGCCGGCAGTTCGGCCCCCCGCGCCAGCGCGAGGGTCAGCGGAACGACCAGGAACAGGCTGACGTCGTTGGTCAGCCACATGGACAGGAAGGCCGCGCCGAACACCAGTTGCAGCGCAAGCTGGCGCTGCGTGCGCGCGCGCTGCGCCAGCGCCAGCGCGGCGCGCTGCAAGGCGCCGCTGGCGCGGATGCCCTCGATGCTCGCCAGCAGCGCGAACAGGCCGAGCAGCGTCGGAAGTTGCAGCCACGCGCTCCAGCGGGACCAGGGGGCCGGATCGACGAGCCCGAGCGCCAGTGCCACGCCGGCGAAGCCCAGCAACAGGCGCTCCCGGCGCAAGCGCCCGCCGACCAGCGCGAGACACCGCAGCGCCGGGTTCATCGCCGCTCAGGCGGCGTTGCCGTCGTCGGTGCCCAGATCCAGCGCGGCCAGGCGCCAATGGCGCATCGCCTGGTCCTCGCGTTCGATGCGTTCCTGCAAGAGCCCGAGGGCGGCGTGGATCTGCCCGCGCAGCCGGCGTTCGTCGGGCTGGCACTGCTCCAGCGCGCGTTGCAGGTACTGCTGCGCCTTGCCCCACAGTTCCATCTCGGCGCAGGCGCGCGCCGCCAGGAAGCTCGCCTGCGCCTCCTGCGGCCAGCGGTCCATCCAGCCCTCGGCCTGCGCCACGAAACCGGCGTCGACCCCGCCCAGCATGCCTCGCAGCGCCGGCATCAGCGCCGCAGGCTCGGCCTGCGGCACGCGCAGGGCCTCGACCAGCAGGCCCCGCGCCTGCTCCGCCTCCCCCGCCAGCGCCAGGCTGCGCGCCGCGGCCACGGCGATCTGGGGATCGTGGCGCAACGACGGCTCGAAGGACTTCCACAGGCTGCGCAGGGTTTCCGCATCGTGATCGGCCTGGCGGATCAGCCCGAGCGCGGCGCCGTGGATCATGGCCTGGGCCGCCGCGGGGTGCAAACCGTGGTGCTTGCGCAGCGCGCCGGCCAGGCGCAGTACCTCGGCGTGGTCGTGCAGCGCGCGCGCCGCCGCCAGCGCCAGGCGCAGGGTCTGGGTGCGGCGCTGCAGACCGCCGGACAGTCCGCGCAGCGCGCGCTGTGCGGACTGCGCGTCGCGCGCCTCGATCTGCCATTGCGCCTGCAGCAGCGTGCCGGTCTCGCGTGCCGCGGCCGGCAGCGCGTCGATGTAGGCGTCGCGCCGATCGTAGGCCTGCATGGCCTGCGCGGCCTGGGCCGCGGTGAGCAGCGCGCCGGGGCGGAAGGTGTCGACCTCGGCGGCGCGTGCCGCGGCGCGCTCGGCGCGACGAAAACGCCCGCCCAGGTGGTGCAGCAGCGACTCGTGCAGCGCGGCCGCCGCCACCTGGGTGCGCCGCCGCGCGCGAAAGCGCGCCGCCGCCCGCGGCAGTCCGAGCAGCAGGCTGAGCCCGCGCACCGCGACGTACAGCAGGCCGAAGCCGAGCAACAGCAGCAGCACGGCCAGGTTCAGCGACAGGTCGACGCGGTAGGGCGGCAGCAGGATGGCGACATTGCCGGGACGGCCGCTGGCGGCCATGGCCAGCAGCGCCGCCGCGAGCGCGAGGGTGACCAGCCAGGCGAGCCAGCGCATCAATCGCCCCCCAACCCGAGGTTGTCGAGCACCTGCAGCGATTGCAGGCTGGCCACGGGCTGTGCCGTCAGGTTGACCTCGGAGACCTGCCGGGCCAGCGCCAGCGCGATCTGCGTGGCCGGCTGGCGGGCATTGAACTGGTCGCGCAGCACACGCAGGATCTGCTGCATGTCGGCAGCGAAGCCGACCGGGTTGCGCGACAGCAGATCCAGGCGCGCATTGAGCACGCGCAGTTTCAGGTTGGCGCGCAGGAACGCATGCTGCGACGGCGTCTCCAGCAGGGCCTCGGGCCGGTCGACCCGCGTCACCGAGACCAGCTGCCGGGCCTGGCTCCAGGCCGCCGCGCTCCAGTGCCCCAGCCACTGCTTCCAGCCCGCAGCCGGCGGCGCCGTGCCGTGCGCCGCGGGCGCCGAGGCACCCTGCAACGGCGCGGCCGATCCGAGCACCTGCAGGCCGTCGATCATGTGCGACAGCTGATCCAGGCGCTGCGCGGCCACCGGAACATCCGGAACCACCGCGGCGCGCAGGCGCGCCAGGTCGGCCTGCACCGCGCGGGCCACCAGCGCCGCGCGCGAACCCGGCGCGCGCTGCAGGCGCTGCAGGCTGGTCTGCAGCGTGCCGATCAGCGGTTGCAGCGACCCCGTGAGCTCGGCCTGCTGCTGGGCCAGCGCGATGAGCTCGTCGGTCTGGCCGAGAAACGCGTCGTCGCGGCTTTTCGCGAGATCCTGCACCAGTTGCTGCAGTGCCTGGCGCTGCGCGGCGAGATCCTGCTCGCGGGTTTGCAGCACCGCGACCTTGGCCTCCAGATCGCGCATCGCCTGCGCGTTCTGCGAGGCGATGGTGCGCGCCTCGATGGCGCGGGTCTGCGCCTGTCCCAGGCGCTGCGCGATCTCGGCCTGGGTGGCGTACAGGCGCTGGTTCAGCCACCACGCATTGGCGGCGATCAGGCCCAGCAGCACGAGCACGGCCAGCCACAGCCACGCCCGCCCCGTCGCGTCGGCGGCACGCGGCGCCCCCGGCACCTGCGCCGGCGCCATGCCGGACGAGGAGGCCTGGGCGGGAGCCGCCGGCGGCGGGGACGCCGGCGCGGGCGGTTGTTCGTCTGGGGCGGTGTTCTCGGACATGGCGCCGATTCTAGGCAAGCTGCGGCGTCGTGCCCGATGAATCGGTGCAGCACCGGCGGCGCGTGGGGTGAACAAGGCTCATTCCGGGCTCCGCGGACCCGCGTGCAGCGCCTGCAGCAGCGCCTCGGCACGGAACACCACCTGGTCGACGCGCCCGAAACCGGCCGCGCGCGCCGCCTGCGCGACCCGCGGGTGATGCACCAGCGCACGCTGGCGCGCCAGCGCGTGCGCCGGCTCCAGCTTCGCGGCGCGCAGCAGTGCGCACAGGTTGTGCACGGAAGCGGCGGAGGCGAGCAGCCATGCCGCGCCGTCCTCGAGCAGACCATGCAGGCGCAGCAGGCGATCGGCGTCGGCCGGCGGCGCCACGCGTCGGTAGGCCTCGACAACCTGCACGCAGGCACCCTCGGCGCGCAGCGTCTCGGCCAGCCAGTCGCGCCCGCCGTCGCCGCGCAGGATGAGCACGCGCGTGCCGCGCCAGCACGCACGCCAGGCGCGCAGCGCCTGCCACAGCGCCTCGGAGTCTGCCCCTGCCTGCGACGCCGCGATGAGCTGCAGCGCCGAGGCGGGCTCGCCGCGAGCGCGCAACGCGCGCTCGAAGGCCTCGCGGCTGGCCGCGCCGATCAGCCCCACGGCACACGTCGCCGGCCATGGCTGTCGCCGCAGGCGCAGCACCGCATGCACGGCCGACGGACTGACGGGCACGGCAAGCTGCCACTGCTCCAGGTGTTCGAGGGCCTCGCGGGCGACCGCCGGGCTCGACGGCTCGGCGATGTGGATCAGCGCGAATTCCCGCACCCGCACGCCGGCCGCGCGCAGCGCGAGTTCCAGTTGCGAGTCCTGCCGAGCGGCCGCGGGATCCCGCGCCCGCGTGTCGACGAGTTCGGGCGTGCCTTGCACGTGAGCCGGCATGACGCCCTGCGAGGCCCAGCGCCGAGCCCGCGGCTCAGGCCGCCTGCAGGCGCTCGAGCAGGGCCTGCGCGCCCTGCCCGCGCAGCTCCTGCGCGGCCTGGCGCCCCAGTTCCTCGGCCTGCTCGGGATGACTCACCGCGGCATGCACCTGGGTGCGCAGCACCTGCGAGGCGTCGGGCATGCCCAGCACGGCACGCAGGTGCAACGCGCCGCCACCGAGGCCCCAGCGGGCGTGCGCACCCAGCGGGGTGCTGCAGCTGCCGCCGAGCTCGCGCGCCAGCGCGCGCTCGGCCAGCGCGGCAAGCGCCGTCGGCGCATGCTGCAGCGCGCCCAGGCGTTGCGCCAGCTCCGGCTCGCCGCTGCGGATCTCCAGGCCGAGCGCGGCCTGACCCGGCGCCGGCAGCATCTGCTCGGTGTCGAGCAAACAGCGGATGCGCTCGCGCAGCCCCAGGCGCAGCAGGCCGGCGGCCGCCAGCACGATGCCGTCGAACTGGCCCTCGTCGAGCTTGCGCAGGCGCGTGTCGAGGTTGCCGCGCAGCGGCCGCACCTGCAGATCCGGACGCACGGCACGGATCTGCATCTCGCGCCGCAGGCTGGAGGTTCCCACCACGGCGCCGCGCGGCAGTTCGCTGAAATGCGCGGCGCGCTCCGACACCCAGGCGTCGCGCGCGTCCTCGCGCTCCAGGATCGCGCACAGCACGAAGCCTTCGGGCAGTTGCATCGGCACGTCCTTCAGCGAATGCACCGCCAGGTCGGCCGTGCGCTGCTGCATCGCGTTCTCGAGTTCCTTGACGAACAGCCCCTTGCCGCCGACCTTGGACAGCGTGCGGTCAAGGATCTGGTCGCCACGCGTGGTCATGGCGTGGATGCGCACCTGCAGGCGCGGGTCGAGCTCGAGCAGGCGCCCGCGCACGTGCTCGGCCTGCCACAGGGCGAGACGGCTTTCGCGCGATGCGATGACCAGCGAGGCGTCGCGCGCGCCGGCGGATGGTGAGGAAACGTCGGACATGGGCCGATGCTATCAGCCCGCCACGCTGCCGCATTCTCGCCAGCGGGGCGACCCGCCGGCTGCCGCTGATAGCATCGGCCCGAGCGCCCGCCGGCGCGATGCTCGCCGGGATCGGCGCGGATCCTGCGTCCCCGGGTGCCCGGCGCGCCGCCGCCACGCGCCCTCCACGCGCCCTCCCATTCGTCACCGCGTCCTCCTCTCGCCGACCCTCGACCATGCCGCCCAAGCCGCCCGTGCCCGACGACTCCGCCCTGTTCGACGATATCCGCCTGCTCGGGCGCATGCTGGGCGAGGTCCTGCGCGAGCAGGAGGGCGAGGCGATGTTCGACACCGTCGAGAAGGTGCGCCAGCTCGCGGTGCGCTTCCACCGCGAGGGCGACGCGCGCCAGGGCAGCGCCCTCGCCCGCCTGCTCAAGGGGCTGTCGCGCGACCAGGCGGTGAGCGTGATCCGCGCCTTCAGCTATTTCTCCATCCTGGCCAACATCGCCGAGGACCGGCATGTGCTGCGCCGGCGCCAGGCGCACGAGCTGGCGCGCCAGACGCCGCAGCCCGGCAGCGTGCGCGCGGCGCTCGACAGGATGCGTCGCGCCAGCGTCACGCCCGAGCGCATCGAGGAGTTCTTCGCGCATTCGCTGATCTCGCCGGTGCTCACCGCGCACCCGACCGAGGTGCAGCGCAAGAGCCTGCTGGACGCCGAACGCATGATCGCCCGCCTGCTCGCCGAACGCGATGCGCGGGTGGCGCCGCGGCGCCTGCGCCAGATCGACGCGGAACTGCGTGCGCGCATCACGCAGCTGTGGCAGACCCGCCTGCTGCGGTTCACCACGCTGCGGGTGTCGGACGAGATCAAGAACGCGCTGTCCTACTACGACAGCACCTTCCTGCGCGAGGTGCCGCGCCTGTACCTCGAACTGGAACAGGATCTCGACGAACTGTTCCCGCGGCCCGACGGCAAGCCATGGCGCCTGCCGCCGTTCTTCCGCATGGGCCACTGGATCGGCGGCGACCGCGACGGCAACCCCTTCGTCACCGCCGCCACGCTGCGCTATGCGCTGCGCCTGCAGGCGCGTACGGCGCTGAACCACTACCTGGACGAGGTGCATGCGCTGGGAGCCGAGCTCTCGATATCGCTGATGCTGGCCAGCGCCAGCCCGGAGTTGCTGGCGCTGGCCGAGGCCTCGCCCGACGTCAGCGAGCATCGGCGCGACGAACCCTACCGGCGCGCGCTGATCGGGGTCTATGCGCGCCTCGCCGCGACCCTGCGCAAGCTCGGCGGCTCGCAGGCGCTGCGCCACGAGGTCGGACCCGCCGAGCCGTACGCGAACGCCGAAGCGCTGGCATCCGACCTGCGCGTGGTGCGCGATTCGCTGGAGGCGCACCACGCCGGCGCGCTCGCCGCGGTGCGCCTGGAGCCCTTGCTGCGCGCGGTGGAGGTGTTCGGCTTCCATCTCGCCACACTGGATCTGCGCCAGAGTTCCGACAAGCACGAGGCGGTGGTCGGCGAGTTGCTGCGCTACGCGCGCATCTGCGCCGACTACAGCGCGCTCGACGAGGCGGCACGGCTGGAACTGCTGCAGCGCATGCTGCGCGACCCCCGCCCGCTGCGCGTGCCGGACGCCGCCTACAGCGAACTCACGGTGTCGGAACTGGAAGTGCTGGAGAGCGCGCGAGAGGCGCGCCGCAGCCTCGGCGAACAGGCGGTGCGCCAGACCATCATCTCGCACACGGAGAGCGTGAGCGACCTGCTGGAGGTGCTGTTGCTGCAAAAGGAGTGCGGCCTGCTGCACGGCACGCTGGACGCCCCCGGCGCGCATGCCGAGTTGATGGTCGTGCCGCTGTTCGAGACCATCGCCGACCTGCGCAACGCCCAGCAGATCATGCGCGGACTGTACGAACTGCCGGGCATCGCCGAGCTGGTCGGTGCGTCGGGGGCGCTGCAGGAGGTCATGCTCGGCTACTCCGACAGCAACAAGGACGGCGGCTACCTGACGTCGAACTGGGAGTTGCACAAGGCCTCGGTGTCGCTGGCCGAGCTGTTCGCGCAACTCGGCCGCCAGCACGGCATACGCCTGCGCCTGTTCCATGGCCGCGGCGGCAGCGTCGGCCGCGGCGGCGGCCCCAGCTACGAGGCGATCCTGGCGCAGCCGGCCGGCACGGTGGGCGGCAGCATCCGCCTCACCGAGCAGGGCGAGGTGATCTCCAGCAAATATGCCAACGCCGAGATCGGCCGGCGCAACCTGCAGACCCTGGTCGCCGCGACCCTGGAGGCGACGCTGCTGACGGCGCAGCGCGAAGCCGGCGCCACGCGCCTGCGCGGCACCCGGCTGGCGGCGCCGCCGCAGTTCCGCCAGGCCGCGGCCGTGCTGTCCGAGGCGGCGATGCACAGCTACCGCAAGCTGGTGTACGGCGATGCGCGCTTTGTCGAGTATTTCCATGCCGCGACGCCGCTGCGCGAAATCGCCGGGCTGAACATCGGCAGCCGCCCCGCGTCGCGCAAGCCGAGCACCGAACTGGGTGACCTGCGCGCCATCCCCTGGAGTTTCTCGTGGGGCCAGTGCCGCGTCGCACTGCCCGGCTGGTACGGCTTCGGATCCGCGGTGCAGGCCTACGTCGCCGAACACGGCGACGAGGGCGCCGAGCTGCTGCGACGCATGCACCGGCAGTGGCCGTTCTTCCAGGCGCTGCTGTCGAACCTGGACATGGTGCTGTCGAAGACGGACCTGGCGGTGGCCTCGCATTACGCCCAGCTGGTGGGCGACGCGGCGCTGCGCCGCCGCGTATTCCGCGCCATCGAGCAGGAGTGGCAGCGCAGCGTGCAGGCGCTGCGCGACATCACCGGCTGGGAGCAGTTCCTGCAGACCAACCCGACGCTGGCCCGATCCATCCGCGCGCGCTTTCCCTACATCGACCCGCTGAACCACCTGCAGGTCGAACTGCTGCGCAGGTACCGGGGCGGCCACACTGACGAACGCACCATCCGCGGCATCCACCTGAGCATCAACGGCATCGCCGCAGGGCTGCGCAACACCGGCTGAGCCTTTGTCCAGGCCCGCTGTGGAATAATGGACGGCTCGGCCGGGATGGCGGAATCGGTAGACGCAGCGGACTCAAAATCCGCCGCCAGCGATGGTGTGGGGGTTCGAGTCCCCCTCCCGGCACCAAGCACAAAAAAATGGCATCGCTGACGCGATGCCATTTTTTTATTGCGCGGCAAGGGACGCGCAGCTCAGGCTCATGAGGCAGCTGCAGTTCCTCGGCGAGGCGCTGTTGCCGAACGTCCTTGGGCAAGTTCACGCTGAACCCATGCCCGATCAGGGGCCTTGACAGGCTGTTGAAATACCCCAGGGGGCCCCATGGGGTATTTCAACAGCCTGTTAGGCCGAAGCTTCCCACGGATTGATGAGCGCAACCCCGGTGGATCGAAAATCCGCGACATTCCGGGTCACCACGGTCATGCCATGGACGAGGGCAGTGGCCGCGATGAGCGCGTCGCGCTCGCCGCGCCGGTCGGGCACATGCAACCTTGCACAACGAAGAGCCACGGCGGTATCCACGGGCAAGGTGCGGCGGGAGAATTCTGGCAAGACGTGCTGCTCCAGCCAAGACCGCAGCAATGCTCCTTGGGTGGCATCCCTGCGCTCGACCGACAGAACGCCGAGTTCCAACTCCAGGATGGTGATGGCGGACACGAAGAGTTCCGCGGCATCCACGGTATCCGTCCACGCTGTCAGATTGACATCTGCCTTGCCCAGTCGGACCTTCCGCAGTTCAGAGACCACGTTCGTATCGAGAACGTACATCATGAAAGGCAATCCGACCCGACCTCGAGCGTCAGCCGCGGCGGATGGAACTCGATGTCGGCGACGCCCGGCATCGCCAACGCATCGGCAATGTTGCGCCGCTGCTTGATGAGGCGCTGATACTCCTCGAAACTCATCAGCACGTGCGCCGGCCTGCCTCGATCAGTGATGAATACCGGCCCACTATCTGCAGCACGCTTTGCCTCGCTCGCGCCTTGGTTGAACTCGCGGCTTGTCAAGGTGGTGATCGGCATGATGGCTTCGCTCCAAACATCGATGTAGCCATGTTACTACATTCATCGACTCCCGCGCACACCGAGGGCCGCCACCCCAACCCGTGACTGAAGCAGCGTTCCGGCCTGAGCGTGAAGGTCCAGTTCGCAGATTCGCCTCCTCCGGCGCACCAATCGATGAGGGAAATGGGCACCGCAGCAGCGGGCACTAGCCTCCACGGAACCTGCGGAGGTTCATTGCGCGGTCCAAGCGCACCGCGAAGGAAATACATCATTGAGCAACACGCGGGCGCGATCATCGGGGAAATCGGCCACGTCGACGCAATCCCATTTCATGGAACCCACGGTGCACCTGGACTCGGTACAGCGCACTCTGCGCACCGAGCGGCTGCTGCTGCGTCCGCTCGAACCCGCGGATGCCCCCGCGTTGCTGCGGTTGTATGGGGAACCCGAAGTCACGAGAGACTACGAGATCGATACCTTGACGCGCCTGGAGCAGGCCGAAGTCGTGCTGCAAACGTATTTGCAGTTCCACCGGCGCTTTGCTCTGGTCCCCGGCGGGGACGGGGATCTGATTGGCACTTGCGGGTATACCTTGTGGGATGAAACCAGCCGCATGGCGTCATTCGGCTACGACTTGGCCCACGCCTATTGGGGGCTTGGCCTGATGCGCGAGGCCGCGGCGGCAGTGCTCGGCTACGGATTTGCCGTGATGCAGCTCCATCGCGTCAATGCCCTGACCACCCTCTACAACGTTCGATCCATGAAGTTGTTGGCCGGACTGGGCTTTCATGAGGACGGCGTTTTGCCGCAATTTTCCTACTGGAAGAACGCATATCACGACATGCGCATCTTCAGCCTGCTGCGCTCGCAGGTCATGCCGGCTGGATCGACGACTTGAGCCGCCTCGCTGCAAGGTCGCGCAGAATTCATGCAGCAACACAGGTCCATGCCGTCGGATGGGCACCTGCCTCGCCAGGTCGGACCATCCGCGGTTCCGAGACCAGGTTCGTATCGAGACCGTACATCATGAAAGGCCAGCCGATCCGACCTCAAGGATGCGCCGCGGCGCATGGAACCTGATGTCGGAGACGTCCGGCATGGCCCATGCATCGGCCCTGTCGCGCCGCGTGGCTGCGTGGCTGCGTGGCCGCGTGGCCGCATGGCCGAGCACGATACCGACCTGGCGCTTCATCCCAGCTCGAATCGGGCAAAGACGAGGTGCTTGGCCTGGTCGAGCAGCAGCGCGAAGGCGAGCACCGCGAAGCCCATCAGCCCGAGCGTCGCCACGGGAATCGCGTGCATCCAGGTTCCGCTGACGGCCAGCACGCACACCAGCACCAGGTCGGCGACGCTGGCCACCGCCAGCGCTCGCCCCGGCGCGAAGCTACCGACGCGCGCGTCGTCGCGCAGCACGTAGATGTTGGCCTGGGTCGTGAACACCAGCAGCAGGAACACGACTGTCTGCATCTGCGCGGCGTCGAGCGCGAAGTGCGCGCGCGCCCAGACGTACCAGGAAAGCGAGAACGTCAGCGACAGCGCGGCGAGCACCGCGGCAGCGCCGATCAGTCGGCCAACCCGCCAACGCTGCGGTCTCGGGGCCGGACGCACGCGGTCGAGCGCAATGCTCATGGTGACGAAATCGTTGGCGAAGAGCAGCAGCACGATGAGCCGCGCCGACATCACGAAGCCGCCGGTCAGCCACAGGCCCGCGGTGAGAAACACCACGATCTCCAGAGTCTTCACGACCTTGTTGAGCACGTAGGTCAGCATGCGGCGGTGCACTTCGCGCCCGGCCGAGACGACCGTAAGCACCCCGCCCAGACCAGGATCGGTGAGCACGACACCCGCCGCCGCCTTGGCCACGTCGGTGGCGCTGGCCACCGCGATGCCGAGTTCGGCCTGGCGCAGCGCCGGCGCGTCATTGACGCCGTCGCCCGTCATCCCGGTGACGTGCCCCTGGCGCTGCAGCGCGGTGACGATGGCGTGCTTGTCCTGCGGCAGCACGCGGGCGTAGATGTCGTAGGCATCGGGGTGCGCGAGAGCTTGGGCATCGGCCGCGGCGACGCGCTCGCCCAGTCCGAGGCGGCGCCCCAACGCACGCGCGGTCGGCAGCGCGTCGCCGGTGGCCATCGCCACGCGCACGCCGAGCTGGCGTAGCCTGTCGATCAGCTCGGCGGCGTCGGCGCGCGGCGGGTCCGACAACCCGACCAGGCCGAGGCATCGCAGCGCGCCGCTTTCGCCTGCGGCCACGGCGAGCACGCGCGCGCCGTCCGCAGCGAGTTCCGCTTCGGCGCTCTGCACCGCCTGGCGCAGGCTCGCATCGGCATTGCAGCGCGCCAGCACCGCGCCACTGGCACCCTTCAGCGCGTGCCACTCGCGCGCGTTCACCGACCACACGCCTTCGCTGCAGCGCGTGGCCGGATCGAAGGGCGCGAAGCGCAAGCGCGCACCCTGCGCCTCGGACACGCCGCCTGTGCGCGCGGCGCCGAGAATCGCCAGGTCGAGGGGGTCCTGCGATGCGGCGTCGCTGGCCAGCGCAGCTGCGTGCAGCACGCCAGCGGCGGCACCCGCCAGCGGGCGCACCGACGCCAGAGTCAGCTCGTTGCGAGTCAGCGTGCCGGTCTTGTCGGACAACAGGGTATCCATCGACGCCGCCTCCTCCACCGCCGGAAGTCGGGTCACCAGCACCCCCTGACGCGCCAGCGTGCCCGCCGCCACGGCGGTGGCCAGCGTGTAAGTCGCCGGCAGCGCCACCGGCACGGAGGCCACCAGCAGCATCAACGCGAACACCGCCGTATCGACGGCCGGCAGTCCGTGGCGTATCGCGTAGGCCACGACCAGCGCCACCAGCAGCAGGTCGAACGCCACCAGGCGCTTGACGATGGCGAAGATCGTGCGTTGCATGTGACTCGGCGCCTTGGCGCTGCGCACCAGTTCCGCGGTGCGCCCGAAGTACGTCGCCGCACCGGTCGCGACCACCTCGCCGCTGGCCTCCCCCTGGCGCACGATGGAGCCGGTGTAGGCCGGCTGCCCAGGCCCCGCTTCGACGGCCAGCGATTCGCCGGTCAGTGCCGACTGATCCAGCGCGACCGCACCGTCGAAAAGCGTCAGGTCGGCAGGCACCAGGTCGCCGGCGCGCAGGTGCACCACGTCGCCCGGAACCAGCTCGGCCGCCGCCACGCGGCTCCATTGCGCATTGCGCAGCACCCGTGCATAGACCTGCAGCTGACGGCGCAGCAGCGCCAGCGCGTCGCGCGCGCGTCGCTCCTGCAGCCAGGCCGCGCCCGCGTTGAAAGCGAGCAGGAAAGCGATCACCAGCGCCTCCTGATCACGGCCGAGCAGCAGTTGCAGGGCGATCACCGCCTCCAGCATCCATGGCACCGGCCCCCACAGCCTGGCCGCGAGCTGACGCCACCACGGCAGCGATCTCTCGGCGATTGCGTTCGGCCCGAACCGCTGGGCGCGCTGGCGCGCCTCCGAACTGCTCAGCCCGAGCTCGCGGTCGGTGGGCGGCAGCGGTGCCCCAAAGGTCGCACTCATGACACACGCCTTTTCCGTACAGATCCGATGGCCATGTCAGCGGCGCGCATCACGGCACGCGCCCCCCGTTCGCAAGCCTAGTCCACTGCGTCAGGGAAATGGCGCACGATCGTCGGGCACGAAGGTCCCGCGCCAGGGCCATGGCGACCATCCCGCTCGCAGATTCGGCCCGCTGCTGCCTCGCGTGGTCGCGGTCCTCGACCTGCCCGCGCCGATGCGCGAAGCCGCTGCGACCCTACACTGGGGGCCCCGCGTGAACAAAGCAAAGGAGATGAAGCATGAGCGAACAAGCTGGTCGCTGGACCATGGATGTCGCGCTGGAGCTGTGCCGGCGTGCCCTGGCCGAAGGGCGGCAGCGCGGACTGGCGGTGCTGACGGCGGCGGTGCTCGATTCGGGCGGACACCTGATGGCGCTGCTGCGCTCCGACGGCTCCAGCCTGCTGCGCCCGCAGATCGCCGTCGGCAAGGCGTGGGGCGTGCTGGCGATGGGGTTCGGCGGCCGCGAGATCGCGCGCCGCGCCGGCCTGCAGCCAGCGTTCTACGCTGCCTTGTCGGACTTGAGTGCGGGCCACATGATCCCGGTGGCGGGTGGCGTGCTGGTGCGCGACGCGCAAGGCACGCTGCTCGGCGCCATCGGGGTCACCGGCGACACCTCGGACAACGACGAGGTCTGCGCGGTGGCCGCGATACGCGCCCTCGGCCTGGTCGCCGACACCGGCTCCGCGACCTGAGACGACTCCGGCCTCGACGTCCTGCTCGAGGCGCGCGGGGCAGCGCGGGCCGCGGCGGCGCCTCGGTTCACGGCCGGCAGGTTTGGCCGACTGCGCCGACGGCCTGCGGCAGCAGGCGCAAGGCCAGCACGAGCAGAGCGGCCCCGGTCAGCAGGTCCGGCTGCCGCCACACCCCGGGGCGCACCCGCCAGCGGGCATCGAGGCCCGACAGGCTGAACCACGGCAGGCTCAGCCAGAACAGGCAGGCGCAGATGGCGCCCAGCGCCTACCCGCCGCGCGGGCCAGTGGGCTGGCGCGCGCCGACGTCGCACGCAGCGTGGTCAGCGCGGCGCGTCGAAGGCGTGAGCGCGCTCGACGCGGGCGATGCGCAGCGCGTAGTGGTCGTACCAGCGCTGCCTGCCCGCGGCCTGCGCCGCCACGTGCTCGACGTGGCCCTTCCAGGCCGCGATGGCTTCGAGCGAGGACCAGTAGGACACGGTGATCCCCAGCCCCTGCTCGTCGCGCGCGCTTTCCATGCCGAGGAAACCGGGTTGTGCCGACGCCAGTTCGAGCATGCGCTGGGCCGTCGCGGCATAACCCCCGTCGTCCGGGGTGCGCCGGGAAGTGAAGATCACCGCGTAGTACGGCGGCTCTGGCGTGGGGGCGCAGGCGGGGCGTGACGACATGGTGGATGCGGAAGGTCCACGGACACCTGCGCAATATAGCTAGTGTCCTGTCCCGTAAATACCTGTCATTTCGCTGGGCCGTATCGGGGCGCAGGCAAGGCGCGGGCGCGGGTCCAGGCTGGGCGCCTGGCCCCGTGGCCGCAACGCAGCATGCGCCCCGATACG
>JAKAZQ010000003.1:0-31195 GCA_021815805.1 Pseudomonadota bacterium
CGGGCAGCATGACCATGGGCGGCCAGGCCGACGAACTGCTGCACGATCCGCGCGTGCGCGCGGCCTACCTCGGCGAATGAGCCCGCGGCGCGGCGCCCCGGCGGCCTGCCGCCGCGGCGCGGCGCGCTCAGTTCGCGGTCGCGGCCTTGTCGGCCTCGCTGGTGAATGCATCGGCGTGGAAGGCTTCCTCGGGCAGTGCGCAGCGCGCGATGAAATCGGCGCGCGCGGCATCCACCATCAGCGGTGAGCCGCAGGCGTAGACCTCGCGGCCCGACAGATCGGGAAGATCCTGCATCACGGCGTGATGCACCAGTCCGGTGCGTCCGTGCCAGTCGGCGTCCGGTTCCGACAGCACCGGCACGAACTCCAGCCACGGCAGTTCCTGCGCCTGCGCCTGCGCCCAGTCCAGCAGGTACAGGTCGACCCGTTTGCGCGCGCCCCAGTACAGGCGCGCCGGACGTGTGCCGGCCTGCGTCCGCAGCTGTTCCAGGATCGCCTTGATCGGCGCCAGTCCGGTGCCCGAGGCCAGCAGCACCAGGGGCTTGTCGTCGGCGTCGCGCAGATAGAAGCTGCCGAAGGGGCCTTCCATGCGCAGGATGTCGCGGACCTTCAACGTGCCGAACACCTGGTCGGTGAAGGCGCCGCCCGGCATGTGGCGGATGTGCAACTCGAGCTTCGGTTCCCCCGTCGGAGCGTTGGCCATCGAATAGCTGCGCCGGGAACCGTCTCGCAGAATGAACTGCAGGTATTGCCCCGCGTGGTAGCGGAACGACTCGTTGGCAGGCAACTGCAGGCGCAACAGCGCGACATCCGGGGCCGGAAAGGCCAGCTCCTGCACGCGGCAGGGCATCTTGCGCACCGGGAACATGTCCGCCGACGGCAGTTCGGCGCACTCGAGCACCAGATCCTCCTGCGCGTGCATGCGACATGTGAGTACCATGCCGGCGCTACGCTCTTGTTCCGACAGGGCCTTGCGCTGGTACGGGGCGAGTTCGAACGCTCCCGAGACCCAGCGGCATTTGCAACTCCCGCAGGCGCCGTCCTGGCACCCGTAGGGCAGGCCCACGCCCTGGCGTATGGCGGCGGCCAGCACCGTTTCCATGTCATCGACCTCGAAGCGATGCTGCGCCGGCAGGACAGTGATTGTGCGACTCATGACTGCGTGACTTCCATGTTGATCGGTGTACTTCGCAAACCTCGTCTGCTCATCGTCGGTTGCGGCGACATCGGCATGCGCCTGGCGGCACTGCTGAGCCCGCGCATGCGCGTGCTGGCGCTCACTTCCAGCGAGCAGCGCGTACCGCTGCTGCGGGCCGCCGGCCTGGTGCCGTTGCGCGGCGATCTCGACCATCCGGATACGCTGTGGCGCCTGCGCGGGCTCGCGCGGCGTGTCGCCGTGCTTGCGCCGCCCCCGGCGCAGGGGGACGAGGATCCGCGCTCGCGCCGTCTCGCCGTGATTCTGCGCAGCGCAATGATAGGCGCAGGCCCGCGTGGGCAGCCGCTGCAACTGGTCTACGCCAGCACCAGCGGCGTCTACGGCGACTGTGGCGGGGCGCTGGTGAAGGAGACGCGCCCGCTGCGCCCGGCGACGGCGCGCGCGCGCCGTCGCGCGCACGCCGAGGCGCAGTGGCGCGGGCTCGGACGCGCCGGCGCGAGGGTCAGCATCCTGCGAGTGCCCGGCATCTACGACGCTGCCGGGCGCTCGCCTCGCGAACGCCTGCGCAAGCGCCTGCCGGTGGCTTGTCGCGAGCAGGATGTATACACCAACCACGTCCATGCAGACGACCTGGCGCGCGTGGTGCGCGCCGCGCTGCTGCGTGGCGCGCCGCAGCGTGTCTACAACGCCTGCGACGATACGCACATGCTCGTGGGGGATTATCTGGAACTCGCCGCGCAACTGCTCGGCGAGCTTGCGCCGCCGCGTCTGGCACGCGACGCGCTGCGCCACAGCGGTCTGTCACCGATGGCGCTGAGCATGCTCGGCGAATCCCGGCGCCTCGACAACACACGCCTGCACGCCGAACTCGGCGTGCAGCTGCGCTACCCCGACGTGCGCAGCGGCCTGGCGTCCGACGGCGCACGCCCGGACTGACGCCGGGCGCCGCCGCGGCTTCGGCTCAGGACTCGCCGGACGCTGCGTTCTCCGGCAATTGCAGCTGCGGCAGGGCCTTGCGCGTCTCCACCAGGACCAGCGGGCCTTCGTCGACCGCCACGCGCGGCTTGCGCTCGCGCGGTACGCGCGGTGCCTGGGCCTGACGCGTCTTGCGGCGCGCCTGCTCGACGCGTGCCGGATCCGACTGCACCCACTGCAGCCCGGCTTGTTCAACGACCTGTTGCAGTGCCTCCACCGGCAGCACCGGCGCGGGCGATGGCGCCTGCGGCTGCGGCGCTGCCGCGGCCGGCCGTGCCACGGTCTCGGGCGGCTGCGCAGGCGCCGCGGCCTGCGCGACCGCAAGTGGAGCGACCGCGATGCTCGAAGGCACGGCCGTCGGCGCAGCCTCGGGCACCGCGGCGACCTCGGGAGCCACCGGCGCCGGGGCCGCCTGTCCAGCAGGCGCAGGCTCGGCCTCGGTCACGGCCACGGCAGCGGTCACCGCGCGCAGCGGCGACGCGACGGGCACGTTGTCGCCGTCCATGCCCGGCATGTCGTCGCGACGGACCGGACGCGCTTGCGCAGCGACCTGTGTGACGGGCGCGGGCTCGCCGTGCTGCGGCTCGCCCTCGCTCGTGCCGGGCTCGACCACGGCCGGCGACTCGCCGTCCTGCATCGGCTCGGCGCCTTCGGCGGCGCTTGCGGCATCCTGGCCGCGGCCTCGTCCACCGCGGCGGCGACGGCGACGGCTGCGAGTCTGCTCGCCGCCTGCGCCTTCGGCACGCTGGGTGTCCGGCTCGATGTCTTGCCCCGGCTCCTCGTCCGCTCGCGCTTCGTCGCCCGACGCCGCGTGTGCGGGCAGCGCCGATGCGGCGCCGTGCGGCGGCGTCGCGCTCGCGGGCAGGGTCAGCCCGAAGCTTTCCCAGGTTTCCACGCCGCCCTCGTCGGCCGGTGTTTCACGCTGGGTGCGTGCCGCGCGCGGCGCCGCCGCGGCGCTCGCCGTGGCTTCGTCTTCGTGGCGCGCTGCGCGATTCGGCGCGCGCTCGGTGCGCTCGCCACGCTCGCCACGCTCGCCACGCTCGGTGCGCTCGCCACGTTCGGTACGTTCGATACGTTCGGTACGCTCCCCGCGTTCGGCACGCTCCCCGCGTTCGGCACGTTCCCCGCGTTCGGCACGTTCCCCGCGTTCGGCACGTTCACCGCGTTCGGCACGTTCACCGCGTTCAGCACGTTCACCGCGTTCGGTGCGCTCCGTGCGCTCGGCACGTTCGCCGCGAGCGCCGCGGCCGCGGCCGTTGCCGCTGGCTTGCGCGCCGTTCGCGGCGCGGCGGCCTTCGCCTGCCGCGTCGCGCTCGCCGCGCGCGCGCTCACCCTGACGATTGCCCTGGCCGCGGGCATCACGGCCGCGTCCTCGGCCTTCGGCGCGTGGCGCCGCTGGAGCCGCCTCGGCAGGCGCTTCGGGCGCCGCCACGGGTGCGCTGGGCGGCGCCTCGCTGCCGAGTACGCGCCGCAGCCAGCCGAACAGGCCTCCGGCGGACGCGCCCTGCGTCGCCGGCGCCGGGCTCGGCGCCGTCGGCGCGGCCAGCGCCGGCACGGCGGCGGCCGGCGCCGGCGCGCTGCTCGGCGCCGGACCCTCCGGGGTGATGCCGCGAACCAGCGCTTCCTGGCGCGGGCGCTCGTCGCGCGCCTTGTGCAGGACGGTCGTCTCCTGCTCGAGTTCCTCCGCCATGCGGTAGCTCGACGGCAGGTTGTCCAGGCGCGGATCGTCGTGCTTCAGGCGCTCGAGCTTGTAGTTCGGGGTTTCCAGTTGCTTGTTCGGCACCAGCAGCACGGCAACGCGCTGGCGCAATTCGATTTTCGTGATCTCGGCGCGCTTTTCGTTGAGCAGGAACGACGCCACCTCCACCGGAACCTGCACGTGCACCGCCGCCGTGCCTTCCTTCATCGCCTCTTCCTGGATGATGCGCAGGATCTGCAGCGCGCTGGAGTCGGTGTCGCGGATGTGCCCGGTGCCGTTGCAGCGCGGGCAGGTCACGTAGGCACCCTCCGACAGCGCCGGACGCAGGCGCTGACGCGAGACTTCGAGCAGCCCGAACTTGGAGATCTTGCTGGTCTGCACGCGCGCGCGATCCTGGCGCAGGCAGTCGCGCAGCCGATCCTCGACCGCGCGCTGGTTCCTGGATTCATCCATGTCGATGAAATCCATCACGATCAGTCCACCCAGGTCGCGCAGGCGCATCTGGCGCGCGATTTCCTCGGCGGCTTCGAGATTGGTGCGCAGCGCGGTGTCCTCGATCGCGCTGCCGCGCGTGGCCCGTGCCGAGTTCACGTCGATGGCGACGAGGGCCTCGGTGTGGTCGATGACGATCGCGCCGCCCGACGGCAGATTCACCGTGCGCGAGTACGCGGTCTCGATCTGATGCTCGATCTGGAAGCGCGAGAACAACGGCAGGTCGTCGCGGTAGCGCTTGACCCGGCCGACGTTGTCCGGCATCACATGCGCCATGAACTGATGGGCCTGATCGTAGACATCCTGGGTGTCGATCAGGATCTCGCCGATGTCGCTGGTGAAGTAGTCACGGATGGCGCGGATGACCAGCGAGGATTCCTGGTAGATCAGGAATGCGCCCTTCTGCGAGTTGCCGGCTTCCTCGATCGCCGTCCACAGCTTGAGCAGGTAGTTCAGATCCCACTGCAGTTCCTCGACGCTGCGTCCGATGCCCGCGGTGCGCGCGATCAGGCTCATGCCGTCGGGGTGCTGCAACTGATCCATCGTCTCGCGCAGTTCCTGGCGGTCGTCGCCCTCGATGCGTCGGCTGACGCCTCCGCCGCGCGGGTTGTTCGGCATCAGCACGAGATAGCGCCCGGCCAGCGAGATGAAGGTGGTCAGCGCGGCGCCCTTGTTGCCGCGCTCCTCCTTCTCGACCTGGACCAGCATTTCCTGGCCCTCGCGGATCACGTCCTGGATGCGCGCCTGTGATGCCGCAACCCCTTCGCGAAAATAGCGGCGCGAGATTTCCTTGAACGGCAGGAAGCCGTGGCGTTCCTCGCCGTAGTCGACAAAACAGGCCTCCAGCGACGGCTCGACGCGAGTCACGCTGGCACGGTAGATATTGCCCTTGCGCTGTTCGCGACCGACTTGTTCGATATCGATGTCCAGCAGCTTCTGGCCGTCCACGATGGCCACGCGCAGCTCTTCGGCCTGCGTCGCATTGAACAACATGCGTTTCATGTTCGATTCTCCATCCCGCCCGTCGGGCAGGGTGCTTGATGGCGACAGGGTCACAGGGACCCGACGTGCGCAGCAGGCTGGAAGCGGGACGGAAGAATGACCGCGCCGAGCCGGATCATCTCGGCGCGGTTCGCAGGACAAGGAACGCGCGTGCTCCGGTTCGTCCGCGCCGGCGGCCGGCGATGCGGCCGGGGAGCAGGCAGGGCCGCGCCGCGGGCGCGCCGAAACGCCCGCGGCGCGCCGATTGGCGGGCGGGAGTCGAGGCAGGGCGCACTGCGGCGTTCAACACGTCGTTCGATCTTGTCGCGGACCGCGGCGGGGCCGGGTCGGCAGGGCATTCTGTTGGTTCGCGATTCGAGCTCTGCGTGCCCCGTGTCACTGCCGGCGTTTCGTGCCGGGAGGGATGCGGGGCGCGCGCGGGGTTCCGGCCGGGACGCGGGGAACGCAGGGCGCGCCGCCGCGTATGGTGCTCGCGTGCTTCGCGCCTACTAGAATGCGGCAGGCCCCGGCTTCGGAGCACATGCCGGCGCGCCACGACGCCTGCGGTGTCATCCACCGGCCGGGCGCACGACACGCCGCGCAGTGTTTCGCGCGCCGCGCATGGGTTCGCGCGAATCGACAAGCGGCCGGACTGGCCGTTGGTTGCCGCATCGCGGTCCGCATGCGCCGCGCGAAACCGCCGCGCCGGCTGCGACCCGATACCGCGCGGCCCCGGCGCGCCTGCGCGCTGGATTCGGGTTTCGAGGCCGGCGGGATCGCAGATTCGGGCTCGGCACTTGCAAAAGCCTCGCGCGCAACTACATTCCCCGCGTAGCCGGCGAGTCGGAACATCGCACGCTACGCCTTTTCATTATATGCACTCCCGCTCATTACCTGCCAACGTGATTGCCGTCGACGAAGCCGGCGCAGGCCAGCGCCTGGACAATTTTCTCGCGCGGCATCTCCGCGGGGTGCCGCGCAGCCACATCTATCGCATCGTGCGCTCAGGCGAGGTGCGCGTGAACGGAGCGCGCGCGCAAGCTTCGCGCAAACTGGAAATCGCCGACCGCGTGCGCGTGCCGCCGGTCGCCGTGGATCCGGCGCCGCAGGCCGCTCCGCCGCGTCAGTACCGCGTGCTGTTCGAGGACGACTGGCTGCTCGCGGTGGACAAGCCGGCCGGCGTGGCCGTGCACGGCGGCTCGGGTGTCAGCTGGGGCGTGATCGAGTCGCTGCGCAGCGCGCGGGACGACCGTTTCCTGGAACTGGTGCATCGGCTGGATCGCGACACCTCGGGCGTGCTGTTGCTGGCGCGCCGGCGCAGCGCGCTGACCGCGCTGCATGCCAGCTTGCGCCGGCGCGAGGCGGACAAACGCTACCTGGTGCTGGTCGCCGGGCTGTGGCGCGGCGACGGCGTGAGCGTGAACAAGCCCCTGCATCGGTACCTGACGCCCAGCGGCGAGCGCCGCGTGCGCGTGGTCGATGCCGGGCAGGGGCAGGAGGCACGCAGCCAGTTCCGGCCGCTGCAGCGTTTCGTCTGGCCGGATCCGGAGTTGACGCGTCGCAGCGGTGTGGCCGGCCTGACCCTGCTCGAGGCGCGCATCCATACCGGGCGCACGCACCAGATCCGCGTGCACCTGAACAGCCTGGGACATCCGGTCGCCGGCGATGAAAAGTACGGACTGGAAAGCCTCAACCGGGTTCTCGCCGAACAGCAGCCGGCTCCCGGCCTGCCCGGCAATGCGCGCATGTTCCTGCATGCCGCCCGACTGCGCCTGCAGCATCCGGCGGATGCGCGCGAGCTGGTGCTGCAAGCCGACTGGCCGACGCCGGATGCGCAGTGGCTGGAGCGACTCGCCCAGGTCTGCGCCGAGGCTGCGCCCGCAGCCGGTGGGGCACGCCGATGACGTCGCGCTGGGAACTCGTGGTGTTCGACTGGGACGGCACGCTGATGGACTCCACGGCGGCGATCACGCGCGCCATCCAGGCGGCGTGTCGCGAAGTCGGGGTGGTGGAGCCTGCCGCGGCGAAGGCCTCGCACGTCATTGGACTCGGCCTGGTCGACGCCCTGCGCCATGTCGCACCGGACGTGCCGCCGGAGGATTACCCGCGTATTGCACAGGCCTATCGTCGGCATTATTTTTCGCAGGCCGAACAGCTGGTGCTGTTCGACGGGGTGGCGCCGCTGCTGCGCGAGTTGCGCGAGCGGGGAATGCGCCTTGCCGTGGCCACGGGCAAGTCGCGCACCGGGCTCGAGCTGGCGCTCGAGCAGAGCGGTCTGCGCGGGCTGTTCGACGCCACCCGCACCGCGGACGAGACGGCGTCGAAGCCGCATCCGCAGATGTTGCTCGAAATCATCGACGAACTGGTCGCGGACGGCCGGACCACGCTGATGATCGGCGACACCACGCACGACCTGCAGATGGCGCGCAACGCGGGAACCGCCGCGGTCGGCGTCAGCTACGGCGCGCACGGCCGGCAGGAATTGCTGCGCCTGGAGCCGCTGCACGTGGCCGATTCGGTGGCCGAACTGCGCGCGCTGCTGCTCGCGGAGCACCCCGCCGCGCCCAGTTGACGCGCGGCGCCATGCGTGTTGCCATGCGTCTGCGGCAGGCATCCCGCCGCGACGTGGTTCCGGGTGTCTTTCTGGCGAGGCAGCATGAGCGAATCCGACGAGATGCAGCGTTCTGAATCCAGCCCCGGGCGGGCGCCCGACGCGGCCGCCATGCCGGCCGCCTGGGAGCGCGGCTTGCTCGAACGCCTGGTGCTCGAGATCGTCACCGAGCGGCGCCGCGCGCGGCGCTGGAGCATCTTCTTTCGCCTGTGCATGCTGGGCCTGGTGGTGGCGGCCATCGCCGTGTTCGCGCGCGGCGGGCATGGCGCGGGCGAGACCGGTCCGCATACCGCGGTCGTGGAACTGCAGGGCGACATCTCTGCCACCGGCAACGCCAGTGCCGACAACATTGACGCGGCCCTGCGCGACGCCTTCGATGCCGCGCAGACGCGCGCCGTGATCCTCGCCATCGACAGCCCCGGCGGTTCGCCGGTGCAGGCGGGGCGCATCAATGCCGAGATATGGCGCCTGCGCGCGCTGCATCCCCGCATTCCCATCTACGCGGTGTGCGACGAGGCCTGCGCATCGGCGGCCTACTACGTGGCCGTGGCCGCCCAGCGCATCTATGTCGATCCGGCCAGCCTCGTCGGATCCATCGGCGTGCTCATCAACGGTTTCGACGTTTCCGGGCTGATGGACAAGCTGGGCATCCGTCGACGACTGCTCACCGCGGGCGCCAACAAGGGCTTCCTGGATCCTTTTTCGCCCATGAATGCGCAGCAGAAACAGTATGCGCTGGCGATGCTCGAACAGATCCACCAGCAGTTCATCGCCGCCGTGCGCAAGGGGCGCGGCGCCCGCCTGAAGGTCGACGCGCAGACCTTCTCCGGGCTCGTGTGGACGGGGCAGGCGGCCGTCGGCCAGGGTCTGGCCGACGGCTTCGGCGACACCCGCAGCGTCGCGCGGGACATCGTGCACGAGCCGCATCTGGTCGATTACACCCGCCGTGAGAACGTGGTCGATCGACTGGCGCAGCGTTTCGGCGCGGCCATCGGCATGGGCGCGGCTCGCGAAGCCCTGCCGGACGAGGCCTGGTCGCTGCGGTGAACGCCGCGCTGCGGCGCCTCAGTCGGCCAGCATCGCGAACAGGCTCGGCGCCCGCGGCGGCAGCGAGGACAGTTCGTCGCGCCACTGCGCGACGCTGCGCGTGCGCACGAAACCGTGCGGCGCCGTGAGCTCGCAGGCCACGCTGAGTCGTGTCGCCGGGCGCAGCGCCTGCACCAGCGCCTGCAGCAACGCCGCATTGCGGTAGGGCGTTTCGATGAACAGCTGGGTCTGGCGCCGTTGCGCGCTTTCGCGTTCCAGTTGCTGCACACGTGTGCGGCGAGCCGGTTCCTGCTGCGGCAGGTAGCCGTGAAAGGCGAAGCACTGGCCCTCCAGCCCGCTGGCCATGAGGGCCAGCAGCAGGCTGCTCGGGCCGACCAGCGGCAGCACCGGCACGCCGAGCTGGTGCGCCTGCGCCACGACCAGCGCGCCCGGATCGGCCACGCACGGCGCACCGGCCTCGGAAGCCAGGCCGATGTCATGGCCGTCAAGCGCGGGGCGCAGCAGCACGCGTGCTGCCGCCGCGTTCAGCGCCTCGTGCTTGGGCAGCACGCTCATGTGCTGCTGCTGCAGCGCCACGCGCAGCGGGCACAGCGCATGCACGGCGCCGAGAAAGGCGCGCGCCGTCTTCGCGTTCTCGACGATCCAGTGATCCAGTGCCGCGGCGGCCTGCAGCGTGCCCAGCGGCAGCACCTGCGTCAGCGGCGTCAGCGCGACGTCGGCGAGTGGCGTCGGCACCAGCAGCAGGCGCCCGACGCGCGCGCCCGCCGCGCCCTGAGGCGGGGTCACCGTGGCGTTCCCAGCACGTCGAAGCCGGCGGCCGCGAACAGGTCGCACAGCGCGATCAGCGGCAATCCGACGAGCGCCGTCGGGTCGTCGCTGCGCACCGCTTCCAGCAGCGCGATGCCCAGGCCCTCCGACTTGGCGCTGCCGGCGCAGTCGTAGGGCTGCTCCGCCAGCAGGTAGGCGCGCAACTGGGCGTCGCTCAGCGGACGCATGCGCACGTGGGTCGGAATCTCGCGCGCCTGGATCGCGCCGTGCGGGTCGACCAGGGCCACCGCGGTATGGAACACGGCCTCGCGTCCGCGCAGGTGCTGCAACTGCTGCAGCGCGCGCTCGAAACCGCCCGGCTTGCCGAGAATGCGGCCGTCGCAGGCGCAGACCTGATCGGAGCCGATCACCCAGGCCGGGCCGACTTGCGCGGCCACCGCGCGCGCCTTGTCCTGAGCCAGGCGCAGCGCCAGTTCGCGCGGCGTCTCGCCGGCGCGCGGGGTCTCGTCGGTGTCGGGCGCGCGCACGCTGAACGGCAGGCCCAGGCGCTGCAGCAGTTCGCGCCGGTAGCGCGAGGTCGAGCCGAGCACCAGGGGCGGCGAGCTCGGCGTGTCGGTGAACGCGGAGGTGAACGCGGACATGCGGTGAAGTTGTTTCAGACGGATTCAAAAAAGCGTCCCTCGAGCCAGGCGCCCAGCAGGATGCCGCCGACCACCCAGAGCAGCGGCCAGTTGCCGACACCGAGTCCGGCCAGCGCCGGGCCCGGGCAGACGCCGCTGAGTCCCCAGCCGACGCCGAACAGCGCCGAGCCGATGACCGTGCGGCGATTCAGCACCGAAGGGTGCCGGGCCCAGCCGAGGCCGAACACCGGCTGGCGCATCAGGCGCGGCAGCAGGCGATAAGCGAGCATGACGCAGGCGGCGCCGCCGCCCATGACCAGCAGCAGGCCCATGTCGCGCAGCAGCAGGAAACGCAGGATGACCTCGGGGCGGACCATGCCGGACCAGGCGAGGCCGAAGCCGAACAGGCTGCCGGCCAGCAAGGCCGATCCCAGGATCGCGGCGGGACGGATGTGTTTCATGGCTTGGTGCTCCGCGGGTGTCTCAGAAGCCCCCGGCGGCGCGCACCACGTGCGCGGTGGCGACGGCGGTGGCGACGAAGGTGCAGACGGCCACCAGCGAGGGGCCTTGCAGCGAGCCCAGGCCGCACACGCCATGGCCCGAGGTGCAGCCCCCGCCCATGCGCGCGCCGAAGCCGGCGAACACGCCGCCGACGCCGAGTTGCCAGGCCGGAACCGCCGTCACGAAGGGGTGCCCGTGGCGTGCCAGCAGCAGATAGATGGCTGCGCCGAGGATCATGCCCGCTCCGTAGAACATGCGCCAATTTCGCGTGTTGATCAGCCTTTCCTGCTGGAAATGCGGCCAAGGGCTGAACCAGGACAAAAAGGCCGTGTAGCCGGTGCTGACACCGCCGATGAAGCCCGTGAGCGCGAACAGCACGCTCACGCCGAGACCTATGAACAAGCCGCCGCCGAGAAAGTGCCCCCAGCCGGTGGGGAACCATTGTGCGAGTAATTGCATGGCGAAGTCCGAGGATTGCACAGGGCCCGCGCCGGCTGCGTCGGCCCTGGGCGGGCCAGTGTAGGAGACAGGCGTCGGGAGCTCGGTACACATGGTACCGGCCAGAGTATGAACGCGCGCTGCCATGCGCGGGATCATGCATCGCCGCGGATGCGCCGGGGCTACACTGGTGCGCATGCAAGCCACGGTCTCCGACAGCCTGTCCGCGCAACCTCCGCGGCGCCTGAACCTGCGGGAATTCGCGCAACGCGGCGCCGCGCTGCAGGGCAGCGTCGCGGTGTCGGACTTGCCGCGCCTGGCGGCATCGCTGCATGCCGATGCCGCGCAACTGCGGCAGTTGCAGGTGCACTGGAGCCTGCAGGGCATGCTGCGCCCACAGCCGGGCGGGGGCGAGCATGCGCTGGTGCGCCTGCACGTGCGCGGCGCCCTGCCGATGACCTGCCAGCGCTGCCTGCAGGCGGCGCAGCAGGACATCGACGACGAGGCGATGTTGCGCCTGGTCGACGACGAGCCCGAGATCGACGCCGAGGAGCTCGAATCCGTCGAGGAAGCGTTCTGCGCCCGACACCCGGTGGATGTGCTCGAGTTGATCGAGGATCAGCTGATTCTCGCGCTGCCGCTGGTTCCCATGCACGCGGCCTGTCCGCAGCCGCTGGCGCGCCCGCACGAGGCGGCGCAGGACGCGGCCGCCGCGGCCTCGCCGTTCGCGGTGCTGGCGGCCCTGCGCGGCAAGCCCGACTGAACGCCCGGGTGCCCTCGCAGCGTCTCGGGGATTGCACGGTTGTCGGGAGGCTCGCCCACCCGGTGTAGAATCGAAGGATTTTTCTCCAGGGGTTTGGCCATGGCCGTCCAGCAGAACAAGAAGTCGCCGTCCAAGCGCGGCATGCATCGCTCGCACCAGCATCTGGGGCAGCCGCCGGTTGCGCTCGAGCCGACCACCGGCGAGGTTCACCTGCGTCACCACATCAGCCCGAGCGGCTTTTATCGTGGGCGCAAGGTTCTGAAGACCAAGAACGAAGAGTGACGTGCAGGTCGTGGGCGCGCCCGGGCACGGCGCGCATGAGCCTCGGCGTGCGCGTCTTCGGCGGCATTCGGTGCAGCCACGCCCGCGCCTCCGGAGCATGGCATGACCGCCTGCCTGGCCGTTGACGTGATGGGTGGGGACCACGGTCCCCGCGAGACCCTTCCGGCATGCCGTGCGCTGCTCGACCGCCACCCGCAGGCGCGGGTGCTGCTGGTCGGCGAACCCGAGGCGCTGCGTGCCGGGTTGGCGCGGCACGGCCTGTCCGATCACCCCCGCGCCAGCGTGATCGCCGCGTCCGAGGTCGTGACCATGGACGACCCGGTGGAGGTCGCGCTGCGTCGCAAGAAGGATTCGTCGATGCGTCGCGCCATCGAACTGGTGAAGGACGGCAGTGCGCAGGCCTGCGTGTCGTCCGGCAACACCGGAGCGCTGATGGCGGTGGCGCGCTACCTGCTCAAGACCCTCCCCGGCATCGATCGTCCGGCGATCGCGACGTACCTGCCCAACGCCGCGGGCGGCTCCACGCTGGTGCTGGACCTTGGCGCCAACGTGGATTGCGAGGCCGAGCACCTGTTGCAGTTCGCCGTCATGGGCACGGCGTTCGCCGCCGCCGGCGGTCACCCGAATCCCCGCGTCGGTCTGCTCAACATCGGCGAGGAGGTGATCAAGGGCAGCGAGATGATCAAGCGTGCCGGCGATCTGCTGCGTCAGGCGCACGCCGAAGGGCGCCTGAATTTCGTCGGCAACGTCGAGGGCGATGACATTTTCAAGGGCGGCGTCGACATCATCGTCTGCGATGGCTTTGTCGGCAACGTGGCGTTGAAGACCTCCGAGGGCGTCGCGCGCATGCTCACCGGCCTGTTGCGCGAGGAGTTCACGCGCAACCTCGGCACACGCCTGATGGCGCTGGCGGCGTTGCCCGTGCTGGCGCACTTTCGTCGTCGCATGGATCCGCGGCGCTACAACGGCGCGGCGCTGCTCGGCCTGCGCGGACTCGTGTTCAAGAGCCACGGTGCGGCCGATGCCTTCGGCTTCGAGCATGCACTGGAACGCGCCTACGAGGCGGCGCAGGGCGGCGTGGTGCAGGAAATCGAGCGCATCCTGGCGACGTTGCACCCGCAGCCGGCATCGCTGCCCCCCGATCCCGTCTAGCGCATGAACTGTTTTGTCGTGGCGACGCCAGGCGCGCACCTGTCGCGCGCTGCCTGAAGTCCTTCGCCTTCGCAACCTGGACCGCGTTTCATGTCGATCTATTCCCGCATACTCGGCACCGGCAGCTACCTGCCGCCGCAGACGGTCACGAACGAGGAACTCGCAGCCCGCCTGGCGCGCGACGGCATCGAGACGAGCGACGCCTGGATCGTCGAGCGCACGGGCATCCGGCAGCGCCACTTCGCGGCAGCCGGCGTGGGCAGCGTGGATCTGGGCGAACAGGCGGCGCGTCGCGCGCTGGAGTCGGCCGGGTTGAGCCCGCAGGACGTCGATATGATCGTCGTCGCCACGTCCACCCCGGACATGATCTTTCCGTCCGATGCCTCGTTGATCCAGGCGCGCCTGGGCTGCGCCGGCGGCGCTGCGTTCGACGTGCAGGCGGTGTGCGCCGGGTTCATCTACGCGCTCAGCGTGGCCGACCAGTTCGTGCGCTCGCGCATGGCGCGCAATGCGCTGGTCATCGGCGCCGAGGTGTTCTCGCAGATTCTCGATTTTTCCGATCGCAGCACCTGCGTGCTGTTCGGCGACGGCGCCGGCGCGGTGGTGCTGGGGCCTTCCGATCAACCGGGAGTGCTGGCCAGCGCGCTGCATGCCGACGGCCGCCAGTCCGGCATCCTGCGCACCCCCGGGCGCGTCAGCGGCGGCAAGGTCAGCGGCCGTCCGTTTCTCGAGATGGACGGTCAGGCGGTGTTCAAGCAGGCCGTGCACGTGCTGGAGAACGTGGCCCGCGAGGTGCTCGACAAGGCGGGACGCGCCAGCGCCAGCGTCGACTGGATGGTGCCCCACCAGGCGAATATCCGCATCATGCTGCACACCGCGAAAAAGCTGGGCATCGGCCCCGAACGCGTGGTGCAGACGGTGGCGCTGCACGGCAACACCTCGGCCGCGTCGATCCCGCTGGCGCTGGACAGCGCGGTGCGCGGCGGGCAGATCCGGCGCGGCCAGACCCTGCTGCTCGAGGCCGTCGGCGGCGGCCTGACCTGGGGGGCCGCGCTGGTCGAATACTGAGTGCCCGTGCGGCTGCACAGCATCGGGAAGCTGGCCCGCGTGCATGCGGCGGGTCGTCGGAGTCCGGCGTCGCCGGATGATGCATTGCGGGGAGACCCTAGATGAAACCATTCGCCTTCGTGTTTCCGGGACAGGGCTCGCAGGCCGTGGGCATGCTCGACGCCGTCGCCGAGCACCCGGCGGTGCGCGAGACCCTGCGCGAGGCCTCGGACGTGCTGGGCCAGGATCTGCAGGCCCTGATGCGGGAAGGTCCGGCGGAGCAGCTGAACCTGACCACCAACACGCAGCCGGCGATGCTCGCCGCGGGCATCGCGCTGTGGCGCCTGTGGCTGGCCGAGGGCGGCGCGCAGCCGGCGCTGGTGGCCGGACACAGCCTCGGTGAATACACCGCGCTGGTGGCTGCCGGCGCGATCGAATTCGCCGACGCGCTGCCGCTGGTGCGCTTTCGCGCGCAGGCCATGCAGGAAGCGGTGCCGGTGGGCGCAGGAGGCATGGCGGCCGTGCTCGGCCTCGACGACGCCACGGTGGTCGAAACCTGCGCCGAGGCCGCGAAGGCGGCCGGCGAGGTCGTCGAGGCGGTCAACTTCAACGCGCCGGGGCAGGTCGTGATCGCCGGCACGAAGGCCGCCGTCGAGCGCGCCTGCGCGCTGCTCAAGCAGCGCGGCGCCAAGCGCGCGCTGCCGCTGCCGGTCTCGGCGCCGTTCCACAGCTCCCTGCTTGCGCCGGCGGCGGCGCGCCTGGCCGAGTACCTGGAAGGCGTGCCGGTGGCGGCGCCGCGCCTGCCGGTCATCCACAACGTGGACGTGGCGCGTCATGCCGATGCGGCATCGATCCGTCGCGCCCTGGCGGCCCAGGCGGCCGGCGCGGTACGCTGGGTGGAATGCGTGCTGGCCCTGCGCGACGCGGGGTGCACCGACGTCGTCGAATGCGGGCCGGGAAAAGTGCTTGCAGGACTCGTGCGGCGCATCGATGCGTCGCTGGCGGGGCATGCGCTGGTCGATCTGGCGAGCGCGCACGCCATCCGCGACGGCATGCGGGCGGGCTGAATGGAGGAGCCCTCGAACATGGATACCTTGACAGCAGAACTCGGCGGCCAGGTTGCGCTGGTCACAGGCGCGACGCGCGGCATCGGCCACGCCATTGCCGCGCACCTGGCGGCGCGCGGCGCCTTCGTTGTCGGCACGGCGACCAGCGAGGCGGGCGCCGCCCGCATCCAGGAGTCGCTGGGCGATGCCGGACAGGGGGTGGTGCTCGATGTCAACGACGCGCAAGCCGCCGAGGCCCTGGTCGATGACCTGGTGAAGCAGCGCGGCGGCCTGCACGTTCTGGTGAACAATGCGGGCATCACGCGCGACACCCTGGCGCTGCGCATGCGCGACGCGGACTGGTCGCAGGTCATCGACACCAACCTGAGCTCCGTGTTCCGCCTGTGCCGGGCGGCGATCCGGCCGATGATGAAGCAGCGCCGCGGGCGCATCGTGAACATCACGTCGGTGGTAGGCGCCAGCGGCAACCCGGGGCAGGCCAACTATGCCGCGGCCAAGGCCGGGGTGGCCGGCATGACGCGAGCGCTGGCGCAGGAACTGGGCAGTCGCAACATCACGGTGAATTGCGTGGCGCCTGGTTTCATCGACACCGACATGACCCGTGCCCTGGGCGAAGAAACGTCGCAGGCGCTGCTGGCCCGCATTCCGCTGGGTCGCCTGGGCCAGCCGCAGGACATCGCACATGCGGTAGGCTTTCTGGTGAGTCCGAATGCCGGGTACATCACCGGCTGCGAGCTGCACGTCAATGGCGGCATGTACATGTGCTGACCGGTATGCCGATTTCCCGGTGGCGCTCGTCGTCCGGGTGGATAGAATTCGAAGGCCTTTTTTCTGGAGATTTACATGAGTGATATCGAACAGCGCGTCAAGAAGATCATCGCCGAACAACTCGGCGTGGCCGAGGATCAGGTCACGAACGAGAAGTCCTTCGTCAACGACCTCGGCGCCGACTCGCTGGACACGGTCGAGCTGGTGATGGCCCTGGAGGACGAATTCGGCATCGAGATCCCCGACGAGGACGCCGAGAAGATCACCACCGTGCAGCTGGCCGTGGACTACGCCAAGGAACATCACAAGGCTTGAGGTCCTCGCCGGTCGCCGGCGCGCGCGGGCCGGCGCCGCGTGGTACGGTGCGCGTGATGTCGCGACGTGACGTCCCGCGCGTCGCGGTTCCTGCGCCCTTTCGAGTCTTTAGGGTCTTTTCGCATCGCCTGGTTGCTTCCTCATGAGTCTGCGCCGCCGCATCGCCATCACCGGTCTGGGTATCGTTTCTCCCGTGGGCAACACGGTGGAGAGTGCCTGGAGCAACCTGATCGCCGGCAAGTCCGGGATCGGGCCCATCACCAAGTTCGACGCCTCGACCTTCTCCGCGCGCATCGCCGGAGAGGTGCGCGACTTCGACATCGGGGAGTACATCCCGGTGAAGGAGGCGCGGCACATGGATACCTTCATCCACTACGGCCTGGCCGCGTCGATGCAGGCCGTGCGCGACAGCGGGCTCGAGGGCGCGGCCGGTGTCGATCCGGATCGCGTGGGGGTGATGATCGGTTCGGGCATCGGCGGGCTGCCGATGATCGAGCAGACCTACCAGGACTTCATCGATCGCGGGGCGCGCCGCATCTCCCCGTTTTTCGTGCCTTCGTCGATCATCAACATGATCTCGGGCCATCTGTCGATCCAGTACGGCTTTCGCGGCCCGAACCTGGCGGTGGTGACGGCCTGCACCACGGGCCTGCACGCCATCGGGCTGGCGGCCCGGCTGATCGAGAGCGGCGATGCCGATGCGATGATCGCCGGAGGGGCCGAAGCCACCGTATGTCCGCTGGGCATCGGCGGCTTCGCCTCGGCGCGCGCGCTGTCCACGCGCAACGACGATCCGGCGGCGGCCAGCCGCCCCTGGGACAAGGATCGCGACGGTTTCGTGCTCGGCGAAGGTGCCGGCGTCATGATGCTGGAGGACTGGGAGCATGCGACGCGCCGCGGCGCGCGCATCTACGCCGAACTGGTCGGCTTCGGCATGAGCGCCGATGCCTTCCATGTCACCGCGCCGAATGTCGACGGCCCGCGCAAGTGCATGCTGGCGGCCCTGCGCAATGCCGGTCTGGCCGCGGATCAGGTGCAGTACCTGAACGCCCACGGCACCTCGACCCCGCTCGGCGACAAGAACGAGAGCGACGCCATCAAGGCCGCGTTCGGCTCGCACGCCTCGTCGCTGGTCGTGAGTTCGACCAAGTCCATGACCGGCCACCTGCTGGGTGGGGCCGGTGGCGTCGAGGCGCTGTTCACGGTGCTGGCGCTGCATCACCAGGTGGCGCCGCCGACGATCAACCTGGAAAATCCCGATCCGGACTGCGATCTCGACTATTGCGCGAACACGGCACGCCCGATGTCCATGCAATACGCGCTGAAGAACAACTTCGGCTTCGGCGGCACCAACGGTTCGCTGGTGTTCCGCCGCGTCTGAGCCTGCCGCACGCGCACAGGCTGCGCCCGCAACCGCCGAGCCGTCGTCGCCGTGCATCCTGCCGCTCCCCTGCATGTGCGCGTGGAACGCTTCGCGCGCTGGCACGCCCTGCTCATGGCCTTCGATTTCGCCGTCGCACTGGCCGGCGCATGGAATGCCTGGCAATGGTGGCGCCACGGTGGCGTGATCGAGTTCCGGGTCATGGCCGGACTCTCGCTGGCGGTGTTCCTGATGGTGCTGACCGCGCAGGTCCCCTACTGGAAGATCCGCAGCTTCACCCTCAGCCACGGCGCGCAGGGCTGGCTGCTGCAGCAGCAGCAGCGCCGACACACCCTGGCGCAGGTGCGGGCGCTCAGCCTGCCCGGCCTGTTGCTGGTGCTGGGGCTGAGCGATCGGGGGCGCGAGGTGCTTCCGGTCCCCGCCGATATAGCACCCGCTATCTGGCGGGAATTGCGCACGCGTCTGACCGTTTAACGCCCCGGGCGCTGTAATAGCGCCTCGGGAGCCTGCCGGCTCCGATGCCACGCTTGCGGCGCTGGCGTCGCCGCCGATCCCCGCGGTCCCCTCGGTTCACAACCCCGCCTGCCGGCTGAGCACGGTCTGGCGGGCCGCCGGGACGTGTCCTGCTCGATCTTCGACGCCGCGCGTCCCGCGCACGGGTCCGCCGTCCCCTCGGGGGCCGGGCCTGCATTCTCCGAGCCCTCGTGCACGACGACGACCGATCCGATCAGGCCCTGGTGCAGCGTGTCCAGAACGGCGATCAGCAGGCCTTCGCGCTGCTCGTGGCCAAGTACCAGCGCCGCATCTTCCGCCTGGTGTCGCGTTTTGTTCGCGACCCCGCCGCGGCCGAGGACGTCGCGCAGGAGACCTTTCTGCGCGCGTATCGCGCCATCGGCCGCTTTCGCGGCGACAGTCAGTTTTACACCTGGCTGTATCGGATTGCCGTGAACACCGCCAAGCGCAATGCGATTGCAGGTCAGCGCAGTCCGATTTTGCAAGAAAGTGCAACATTCACGGATGGCGAGGAAACCTTTTCTCGCGAGCAGCAACTAACGACCATGGATACCCCCGAGGCAGTCATGGCCAGTCGCGAGATCGCCGACACCGTGAACGCCGCGATGGATGCGCTGCCCGAGGAACTGCGCACCGCCATCGCGCTGCGCGAGATCGAAGGCCTGAGCTACGATGAAATCGCCCAGTTGATGAGATGTCCGGTGGGGACGGTGCGCTCGCGGATTTTTCGCGCGCGGGAGGCCATCGCACGGGAACTGCGTCCGCTGCTCGGTACGCGCTCCCACGAGCGATGGTGACGGCCGCTTGCGCGCCGCCAACCAAGACCAGGAGGTCCGCAGATGCATGGGAAACCAGCCGAGCCGCCGGAGCCGACAAGCCGCACGCCCGACGATGATGTGTCGCAGGCGCTGCGGGAAACGGTGTCCGCGCTGATGGACGGCGAGCCCGCCACGGCGCCGCTGAGGCATCAGGCCTGGACGCGCGTGACGCGCGACGCGCAGGCGCGCCAGGCCTGGCTCGAATACCACCAGGTCGGCGATTGCCTGCGCTCGTCGGAATGGTCCGGCGGATTCGATGACCAGGCCTTTCTCGAGCGTTTTCAGCAACGTCTGCGCGCCGAGCCCGTGCAACTGGCGCCGGCCGGGCTGCGCGCGTCGGGCGGCCGCCTGCGCAGCGCGTTCGCACCCGGCGCCGGCCGCTTCGGCGCGGCGCTGGCGGCGCTGGCTGCATGCGCGCTGCTGCTCGTCGGAGGGGCCTTGCCGCACGACGCTGCGCCGTGGCCGGCGCGTCCGCCGCAGGCGCAGCGGGCCGCCGGCGACGCGCTGACCCTGGCCTCCGCGACGGCCGCGGCCCGGGCGAAGGCCGGCACGGTTTCGTCGCAGGGTCTGCGGGCGGCCGTGAAGACAGCGTCGCATGCCGCGATGTCGGCCGATGCGGGGCGCCGCGCGCTGCTCGCGGAACTCGCCTGCCTGCGGCCGCTGCACGGCCGGGCGCCTTCGCGCCTGCACGCCGCTGCGCGCTGAGCTCTTGCGGTAGTGCGTGGATTCTCCGACATGCCGTACCGATGGTTGCGTGCCCCGGCGCTATGCTGCGCCTGGGCATCGTGCCCGAGCAGGGCGCAGGCCCGTTCGCATCCGCCGGGGTCTTTCGTGAATCCTGATCGTCTCTTCCAGCCCGCGCTCGGGCGCCGTCGCGGCGCTTGCGCAGGCGCGCCGCGGCGGCCCCTGCGCGCGGCCCTCGCCGGATGCGTGCTGCTGGCTGCCGCCGTCGCGGCAGGCGCGGGCGCACATGCCGCCACCCCGGCGCATCCCGCCGCGGCGTCCGCGCCGGGCGCGCCGCTGGTCGTCGGCCTCCCCGACTTCACGCGCCTGGTCAAGGCCGTCGGGCCCTCGGTGGTCAATATCCGCACCTACACACGCAGCGCGGAGCAGGGTACGGACCAGGACGCGCAGACGCGCGAATTCCTCAGGCGCTTCTTCGGCTTGCCACGCCCTCCCGGCGATTCAGGCCGTGCGCCGCCCGCGGCGGCCGGCGACGAACATCCGGCGGGTGTCGGTTCCGGGTTCATCCTCGAGCCCGATGGCTATGTGCTGACCAACGCCCACGTCGTCGACGGCGCGGATCGCATCGTCGTCACGCTGATGGATCGGCGCGAATTCGTGGCGCGCCTGGTCGGTGCCGATCCACGCACCGACGTCGCACTGCTGCGCATCGCCGCCCATGGCCTGCCTGCCGTGCGCATCGGCGACGCGACCCGCCTGCAGGTGGGCGAATGGGTGGTGGCGATCGGTTCACCGTTCGGCCTGGACAATACCGTCACCGCCGGCATCGTCAGCGCCAAGGCGCGCGACACCGGGGAGTACACGCCGCTGATCCAGACGGACGTCGCGGTCAATCCCGGCAACTCGGGCGGTCCGCTGATCGACATGTACGGCCGGGTGGTCGGCATGAACTCGCAGATCTACAGCCGTACCGGGGGCTTCATGGGGATCTCGTTCGCGATTCCCGTGAACCAGGTCGTCGCCGTGGCCGAGCAGCTCAAGGCCAGCGGCCACGTCGTTCGCGGCCGCATCGGTGTCGCCGTGGAGCCGCTGGAGCGCCGCCTGGCGCGTTCGCTGGGGCTCGACGACGCGCGTGGCGCCCTGGTGGGGGCCGTCGAGCCCGGTGGGGCTGCGGCCGTGGCGGGCGTGCTGCCGGGCGACATCATCCTGTCCGTCGACGGCCACGCGGTCGAGCGCTCCAGCGACCTGCCGCGGCTGGTCGGCGCGATCCGCCCTGGAAGCCGCATCCCGCTGCAGGTGTTTCGCCTCGGCCACGCACGCACCCTGCAGGTCACGGTGGGCGCGTGGCAGTCGCCGGCCGTGGCGCGGCGCATGCCGTCGACTTCGCCGGCCGCGCGCAGTCGCCTGGGCATCGGCGTGGTCGACCTGAATGCCGCGCAGCGCGAGCAACTCGGCGTGGGCGCCGGCGTGATGGTCGAGAGCACCGATGGCTTCGGTGCGGCTGCCGGCCTGCGCGTCGGCGACGTGATCACCGCGCTGAACAACACGCCGTCGCGCACGGCCTCGCAGTTCAGCGCGCAGGTCGACGGCCTGCCGCGCGACAAGGCGGCCGTGCTGCTGATCCGTCGCGGGCCGGAGGCCCGGTACCTGTTGCTGCATCCGCGTAAGATTTCAGAATAAAATTTGTTTTAATTGTCTAATTTCAGCGTTTAAGTTGAAAATTTTTCGGTTGAGCGCTTGATCGTTTCGCATGCGGCCCGAGTTCGTCAATCTTTGCCCCGGGCGGCGCCGCCCGGGGGGACGGGGCCGCCCGGCCGGCCCGTCGGGCGGGCTTAAAATGGAGGCCCAACAAGCAGTTGCCAAACGATTTTGTTGGTAGGCGCGACGCGAATGGCCGCGCCTTTTTTTTGTCCCGACCGCATCGGCGCGCGTTTGCCGCGCCAGCGCGGGCAGCGTTTTCCCAGGTTCGACCCTCTTCGCGCATGCAACGGATTCGCAACTTTTCCATCATCGCCCACATCGACCATGGCAAGTCCACGCTGGCCGACCGCCTGATCCAGCGCTGCGGCGGGCTGTCGGAGCGGGAAATGGAAAGCCAGGTTCTCGATTCGATGGATCTGGAGCGGGAACGAGGCATCACCATCAAGGCGCAGACGGCGGCGTTGAGCTACCGAGCGCGTGACGGGCAGGACTACCAGCTCAACCTGATCGACACCCCGGGGCACGTCGACTTCAGCTACGAGGTCAGTCGCTCGCTGTCCGCCTGCGAGGGCGCCTTGCTGGTGGTGGATGCCAGCCAGGGGGTCGAGGCGCAGACCGTGGCCAACTGCTACACGGCGATCGAACTCGGCGTCGAGGTGGTCCCGGTTCTCAACAAGATGGATCTGCCGCAGGCCGATCCCGACGGCGCGCGCAAGGAGATCGAGGACGTCATCGGCATCGACGCCTCCGATGCGCTGCTCGCCAGTGCCAAGACCGGCATGGGCATCGAGGACATCCTGGAGGCCGTCGTGGCGCGCGTGCCGCCGCCGAAGGGCGATCCCGAAGCGCCGCTCAAGGCCCTGATCATCGATTCCTGGTACGACAGCTACGTCGGCGTGGTGATGCTGGTGCGCGTGTTCGACGGCACCCTGCGCCTGCGCGAGCGCATCCAGCTCATGGCCACCGCGGCGCAGTACGGCTGCGAGCAGCTCGGCGTGTTCACGCCGAAGGCGGTGAGCCGCCAGCAGTTGTCGGCGGGCGAGGTCGGCTTTGTCATCGGCGGCATCAAGGAGCTCAAGGCCGCGCGCGTGGGCGACACGGTGACGCTGGCGGCGCGTCCCGCGGCGCAGCCGCTGCCGGGTTTCAAGGAAGTGCAGCCGCAGGTGTTCGCCGGCCTCTATCCGGTGGAGTCCAACCAGTACGACGCGTTGCGCGACGCGCTGCAGAAGCTGCAGCTCAACGACGCGGCATTGCGTTTCGAACCGGAGGTCTCGTCGGCGCTCGGCTTCGGTTTCCGCTGCGGTTTCCTCGGCCTGCTGCACATGGACATCGTGCAGGAGCGCCTGGAGCGCGAGTACGACATGGATCTCATCACCACCGCGCCGTCGGTGGTGTACCAGGTGCAGTTGCGCGACGGCTCGACGGTGACCGTGGACAATCCGTCGAAGATGCCCGAGGTCGGGCGCATCGAGTCCATCCTCGAGCCGATTGTCACGGTCAAGCTGTTCATGCCCCAGGAATATGTCGGCGCGGTCATGACCCTGTGCAATGCCAAGCGCGGGGCGCAGACCAACATGTCGTACATGGGGCGTCAGGTGCAGTTGACCTACGAGATGCCGCTGGCCGAGATCGTGCTCGACTTCTTCGACAAGCTGAAGTCGATCTCCCGCGGCTACGCGTCGATGGACTACAGCTTTCTCGAGTACCGCGCGGCCGACGTCGTGAAGGTCGACATGCTGATCAACGGCGAGCGCGTGGATGCGCTGTCGCTGATCGTGCATCGCTCGCAGAGCCAGTACCGCGGACGCGACGTGGCGGCGAAGATGCGCGAACTCATCCCGCGCCAGATGTTCGACGTGGCGATCCAGGCGGCCGTCGGGGCCAACATCATCGCCCGTGAGACAATCAAGGCCATGCGCAAGAACGTGCTCGCGAAGTGCTATGGCGGGGATATCACGCGCAAGCGCAAGCTGCTCGAAAAGCAAAAAGCCGGCAAGAAGCGCATGAAGCAGATCGGCACCGTCGAGGTACCCCAGGAAGCGTTCCTGGCGATTCTCAAAGTCGAAGACTGAAGCCCCCGCACCTGCTCCATGGAAGCCCCGGCCGTCAATTTCACACTCCTCCTGTTCATCCTGCTGGTCGTCACCGGCGTGTTCTGGATCGCCGAGCGCCTGCGCTTCGCGCGCCAGCGTGTGGCCGCCGCCGAGGCGGCGGTCTCGGCGTTGCGTACCCGGCGCGAGGAACTGCAGCGTCAGGGCATTCGCGCCGACGCGTCGCTCAGCGACGAGAGCATCGCCGCGACGCGCGAGCGCCTGCTGCGCCAGCCGTGGTGGCTGGAATGGACCGCGGGCCTGTTTCCGGTGATCGCGCTGGTGTTCGTGCTGCGATCCTTCGTCGCCGAGCCGTTCAAGATCCCCTCGGGATCGATGGAGCCCACGCTCGTGCCCGGAGACCTGATCCTGGTGAACAAGTTCCTGTACGGCCTGCGCCTGCCGCTCGGACACGAACGCCTGACGCCCGGAGAGGCACCGCAGCGCGGATCGGTGATCGTGTTCCGGCTGCCCAAGGATCCGTCGATCGACTACATCAAGCGCATCGTCGGGCTGCCCGGCGACACCGTGTCCTACGAGAACAAGCACCTCGTGATCAATGGCGCCGCCGTGAGCGAGTCCGAGGCCGGACAGTGGTTCGACCCGTCGACCATGAGCTACTACCGGCGCTACCGCGAGGATCTCGGCGGGGTGAAGCACGACATCCTGATCAATCCCGACGCGCCGCCGTATGTCATCGGCGGCCCCGACAACTTTCCGCACCGGGATGCGTGTCATTATGATGCGCAGGGTTTCGTCTGCAAGGTGCCGCGCGGCATGTACTTCGTGATGGGGGACAACCGCGACAATTCGCTGGATTCGCGCTACTGGGGCTTCGTGCCGCAGCGCAACATCGTCGGCAAGGCGTTCTTCGTGTGGATGAACTTCAGCGGCTTGAAGAACATCGGGCCGATTCATTGACCAATGCTGGTGGAGCAGCTGGGTTAGGGCGTGCACTATGAGCCACATACAGCGTCAACGCGGCATCACGTTGATCGGCCTCCTGTTCTGGGGGGCTCTGGTCGCGATCCTCGTGATCATCGGCCTGCAGGTCGTGCCCGACTGGCAGGAGTCCATTTCCGTGCAGCACGCGGTGGATCAGGCGGCCAAGGCTGGGCCGACGGTGATGGATATCCGGACCAAGTTCGACAAGATGGCCGAGGTCGACTACATCAGCTCGATCACCGGCAAGGACCTGCAGATCACCAAGGTCAATGGCAGCGTCGTGGTGTCCTACGCCTACCACAAGGAGATCCACCTCGTGGGGCCGGCCTACCTGCTGCTCAAGTTCTCCGGAAAGTCGCATTGACATCGCGTCGCGCGCATGGGCCGCATGCGACCTGGGCCCGCGCACGGGGCGTCGCGGGCGGGTGCACGTGGTGAGTTCGCTGGACGATTTGCAGGCGCGCTTGCGGCACCGCTTCCGTGACCCGGAGCTGCTGCGCCTGGCGCTTACGCATCGCAGCTTCGGCGCGCGCAACAACGAACGCCTGGAGTTTCTCGGCGATGCCGCGCTGAACCTGATCATCGCCGCCGAGCTGTACGCCGACGGCCAGGCCGACGAGGGGCACCTGTCGTACTGGCGTGCCGCGCTGGTGCGCGAGGCCACGCTCGCCGAACTGGCGCACGAACTCGAACTGGGCGCCGCGCTGGTGCTCGGCGATGGCGAGCAGCGCAGCGGCGGAAGCCGGCGCAGCTCGATTCTCGCCGACGCGCTGGAGGCGCTGATCGGCGCCGTGTATCTCGACGCCGGCATCGACGCCGCGACAGCGCTGGTGCGCCGGCTGTACGGCGCGCGCCTGCGCGATCTCAACCTGCATGCCAGCGCGAAGGACGCCAAGACCACGCTGCAGGAGATCCTGCAGGCGCGTCGCATGCACCTGCCGGCCTACAGCGTGTGCTCGACCAGCGGTCCGCCGCACGCCCAGCGCTTTGTCGTACAGTGCGAAGTCGTCGAGCTCGCACTGCGCAGCCTCGGCGAGGGGCCGAGTCGGCGCGCCGCCGAACAGGACGCGGCGCAGTCCATGATCACGCTGCTCGGCGCCCAGGCGTCGGGGCAGCGCGGCGGCTCCGGCCCGAGGCACGCGTCATGAATCCGATCCCGTCCGCAACCACCGCCGCGTCGCGCTTCGGCACCGTCGCCATCGTCGGGCGCCCCAACGTCGGCAAGTCGACCCTGCTGAACGCGCTGGTGGGACAGAAGATCAGCATCACGTCGGACAAGGCGCAGACCACGCGCCACCGCCTGCTCGGCGTGCGCACCGAGGGTTCGGTGCAGTTCGCCTTTGTCGACACCCCGGGGTTTCAGACCCGCCACACGCGCGCGCTGAACCGGGCGATGAACCGCACGGTGCGCGCGGCGCTGGCCGAGGTCGACGTCGTGCTGTGGGTGGTGGAGGCCGGCATCTGGGGTGCCGACGACGAGCGCGTCGGACAATTGCTGCCGAGCGGGCGCCCGGTGATCCTGGTGGTCAACAAGCTCGATCGCATCCACGGACGCGACAAACTGCTGCCGTGGCTGGCCGAGCGCGGCAAGGACGCGCGCCTGGCCGAGATCGTGCCGCTGTCGGCGCGCCGGGCGGCGGACGCGCAGCGCCTGCTGGGCATCGTCGCGCCCTATCTGCCGCAGGGCCCGTGGGGCTTCGACCCCGACGCGCTGACCGATCGCAGCGAGCGTTTCCTGGCGGCGGAGATCCTGCGCGAGAAGCTGTTCCGGCTCACCGGCGACGAACTGCCGTACAGCAGCACGGTGATCATCGATCGTTTCGAGCAGGAGGGCGAATTGCGACGCATCGCCGCGAGCATCGTGGTCGAGCGCGACAGCCACAAGGCCATGATCATCGGCAGCGGCGGTACGGCCATCCGGCGCATGTCCACGGAGGCGCGCCAGGACATGCAGAAGCTGTTCGATGCTCCGGTATTCCTCGAAGTCTGGGTGAAGACCCGTTCGGGTTGGGCGGACGACCAGGCCGCGGTGCGCGCCTTCGGCTACGACGACTGAGCGCGCAGCCGATGGCCCGCGGCCGCGCTTCCCCGCGCATCGAGCGCGTGCACGACGAGCCCGCCTACGTGCTGCATGCGCACGCATGGCGCGAGACCAGCCTGATTTGCGACGTGTTCAGCCGACATCACGGGCGCGTGGCGCTGGTGGCCAAGGGGGCGAAGCGCCCGCATTCCGCGCTGCGCACCGTGCTGCTCGGTTTCGCGCCGTTCTCGGCGGCCTGGAGCGGCCACGGCGAAGTGCGCACCCTGACGCGCGCCGAGTGGAGCGGCGGCGTGGCGCCGCTGTCCGGTCTGTCGCTGATGTGCGGCTTCTATTTCAACGAACTGCTCATGCGCCTGCTGCCGCGTGAGGACGCCCACGAGGCGCTGTTCGACGCCTACCACGCGGCGCTCATGCAGCTTGGGGAGTCTGCCTGCGCGACGCGCCCGCAGGTCGAGCCGCTGCTGCGCGGTTTCGAGATGGATCTGCTGCGCGAGCTCGGACATCTGCCGCCGCTGCACGTGCTGAGCAGCAGCGACGAGCCGCTGCGCGAGCAGGGGCGCTATCTCGTGGATGCGCAACGCGGCGTGCTCGAGCCGCCCGCGGGGCAGGCCGGCGCGGCGATCGACGGCGCATTGCTGCTGGCCATCGCGGCGCGCCGCTGGGAGCAACCCGGAGCGCTGCGCGCGGCCAAGGCGCTGATGCGCGAACTGCTTGGCTATCATCTCGGCTCGCGGCCGCTGCGCACCCGCCAGTTGCTGATCGACCTGCACCAGCTATGAATCCGCTCGTCCAACCGGCCCCGCGCGGCCCCCTGCTGGGGGTCAACATCGATCATGTGGCCACGCTGCGCAATGCCCGCGGCGGGTCCTTCCCCGACCCCGTGCAGGCGGCGCTGCACGCGCTGCGCGGCGGCGCCGACATCATCACCTTTCACTTGCGCGAGGATCGGCGCCACATTCGCGACGGCGACGTGCAGGGCCTGCGCGAACAGGTCGGCGCGCCGCTGAATTTCGAGTCGGCGCTGACCCCCGAGATGCTCGACATCATCGAGCGCATGCGCCCGCAGATGGTCTGCCTGGTACCGGAGCGGCGCCAGGAACTGACCACCGAGGGCGGGCTCGACGTGCGTGGGCAGTTCGATCGCGTGCGCGACGCCTGCGCGCGCCTGGGCGCGGCGGCCTGTCGGGTCTCGCTGTTCATCGAGGCCGATCCGGCGCAGATCGAGGCCGCGGCGGCCAGCGGCGCACCCTGCGTGGAACTGCATACCGGCGCATTCGCGAACGCGGTGGACGCCGGCGACGCCGAACTCGCGCGGCGCCATCTGGAGCGCCTGCGCAACGGCGTGGCGCTGGCACGGGCGGCCGGTTTGCAGACCAACGCCGGGCATGGCCTGAACCTGCAGAGCACGCCGCCACTGGCGGGCATGCCCGAGATGCGCGAACTGCACATCGGCCACGCATTGGTCGGGCACGCGCTGTTCGTCGGCATCGAACAGGCCGTGCGAGACTTCAAGGCCTGCATCGAGAAGGCCGCGGGCGCGGCGCTCGGAGCCGGTCGATGAACGCGGCGCTGCACGGCATCGGCACCGATGTCTGCGACCTGCGGCGCATCGAGGAGGTGTGGGGACGCCACGGCGCGCGCTTCGTCGCGCGCGTGCTCGGCACGCGCGAGCGGGCGGTGTTCGAGGCACGCCACGCGCGCTGCGCGCGCCGCGGCATGGCCTACCTGGGCAGTCGATTCGCCGCCAAGGAGGCGATCTCCAAGGCCCTGGGACTCGGCCTGCGCATGCCCATGACCTGGCAGGCCTGCGAGGTGCTGAATGCCGCCGACGGGCGCCCGCAGGTGCATCTGCACGGCGAACTGGCGCAGTGGTGCGCCCAGCGCGGGCTGTTGCTGCACATCAGCCTGAGCGACGAACTGCACACCGCGGTGGCTTTCGCGGTCGCCGAGCGTACCCCGGCGCATCCCGTCAGCGCCGCGTAGGCCGCCGCGTCGGCCGCCCCGTCCGCCGCCCCGTCCGCCGCCCCGTCCGCCGCCCCGTCCGCACTGCCGGAATCCTTCATGAGCCTGCCCCACGCCCCACTGTTCATCGACGTCGCCGGCCTGGAACTGCAGCCGCGCGAAGTGCGACGTCTGCACGACCCGCTGGTCGGCGGAGTCATCCTGTTCGCGCGCAACTGGGAGTCGCGTGCGCAACTGGTGCGCCTGACGGCGCAGATCAAGGCACTGCGCGCCGATGTCGTGATCGCCGTGGACCACGAGGGCGGGCGGGTGCAGCGCTTTCGCAGCGACGGTTTCACGGCGCTGCCGCCGATGGCCGCGCTCGGTCGCCTGTGGATGCGTGATGCGATGCGCGCGGTGCAGGCCGCCGCCGCGGTCGGCCGGGTGCTCGGCGCGGAGTTGCGGGCCTGCGCCGTGGACCTGAGCTTCACGCCCGTGGTCGATCTCGACTGGGGGCGCTCCGCGGTCATCGGGGATCGGGCGCTGCACGCCGACGCGCGCGTCGTCACCGTGCTCGCGCAGTCCCTGATCGGGGGCCTGCAGTCGGTCGGACTGACGCACTGCCTGAAGCATTTTCCCGGTCATGGCTGGGCCGCCGCCGATTCCCACGTCGCCATGCCGGTGGATCGGCGCGGGCTGCGCAGCATTCTGCGTTGCGACGCGGCACCCTACGGCTGGCTGCGCCATGGCGCGCGCGCCGTGATGCCCGCGCATGTGGTCTACCCGAAGGTCGACGCCCTGCCGGCGGGCTTCAGTCCGCGCTGGCTGCGGCAGGTCCTGCGCGAGCAACTCGGCTTCCAGGGCGCGATCATCAGCGACGACCTGACCATGCAGGGCGCGGTGGGAATCGCCGGCGACGAACTGCGCGCGCTGCACATGGCGCTGCAGGCAGGCTGCGACATGGCGCTGGCGTGCAACCTGTCGCACCTCGACGAGGGGGCGCGTCTGGACGCGCTGCTCGACGGCCTGCAGCGGGCGCAGCGCGACGGGAGCTGGCAGCCGGACCCGGCTGGCGCGGCGCGCCGTGCCGCGCTGCTGTCGACGCAGCCTCCCCAGGCATGGGATACGCTGATGCGCGACGCCGCCTATGTTGCGGCGCTGGACGAACTGGCGCAGCTGGTCTGAGCCCGCTCACGCGGCGCGCGTTCACGGGTAGAACAGGTAGACGGTGTAGGAGGCTGCCGCGGCGCGCACCGCGAACGGCAGGTGCAGCCGCAGTTCCTCTCCGGGCGACAGCCCCTGCAGAAGTCGGCGATGGATGTCCTGCGGGCTCCATCCCTGCGCGCGCAGGTAGTCGATGGGCGCGATGACCTTGCGCGCCAGCAGACGATGCTCGTCCCCGCCCGCGCCCAGGCTGAGTTGAAGCCAGGGGTAGGCGACGGACGTCGCCCCGCGGTTGCGCAGCGAGATGTCCAGGCGCAGGCGCGCCGCGCCGTCCGGCGCCATGCTCGAGGCGTCGATCACCAGATCCTGGGGTCGGCGCGGCGGCGCCAGGCGGCAGCCGCCGATCCGGCACATCGCACCCAGCAGCGGGCGCAGTTGCGGCCAGCGCGCGCCCATGTCGTCGCGCCAGATCCAGGCGCCCTGCACGAGTCCGCCCACCAGCAGCAGCAAGGCCAGCGCGCCGAGCACGGCACGCACCCAGGGGCTTTGCCAGCGCTCGCGGCGCCGCGCCTGGCGCACGAAGCCGGGCTCGAAACTCGGCTCCACGCGGGTCTGCCCGTTGTCGTCCACCCCGGCGTCCGGGCTGTCCACGCCGCCAGGCAGGGCCACCGGCAGATCCAGCGGATCCGTGGCGTGCCCCTGCGCGGCGAGTTCGGCGGGAGGTTGGGTCAGCCATGCCGTGTCCGACGCCTCCGGTGCCGTCGTGGCTCCCGGCGCGTGGGTTGCCGGCACCGCCGCTGCCGCCGCGCCGGGGATCCACGGCGCGTGGGCTGCTGTCTGCCCCCGATCGCCGGCGGCGACGTTCTCCGGATCCTCCGGCCACGGTTGTACCGGCGCGCCGTCCGCGTGCGCGGGGGCGGATTCGCCGTCGGCTGGCTCGTCCGGCCCGGGAGTTCGCCCGCGAGCCGCGTCGACTGGCGGCTCGGCGGGTGGTTCGGCGAGCGTTTGGGCAGCCGCCTGCGCAGCCGGCTCGAAGACTGGTTCGGCAGCCGCTTCGGCAGGCGGCTCGAGCGGCGGTTCGGCAAGCGCTTCGGCAGCCGCCTGCGCAGCCGGCGCGAAAACGGGTTCGGGAGCCGCTTCGACGGGCGGCTGGAGCGGCGGTTCGGCAAGCGCTTCGGCAACCGCCTGCGCAGCCGGCTCGAAAACGGGTTCGGGAGCCGCTTCGACGGGCGGCT
>JAKAZQ010000003.1:31295-161940 GCA_021815805.1 Pseudomonadota bacterium
GCGGGCGCTTCGGCAGGCGCCTGCGCAGCCGGTTCGAAGGCTGGTTCGGGATGGCGTTCAGCAGGCGGCTCGACGCTCTGCGCGGGAAACGCTTGCGCGGCCGGCGCGACGGCCGGCTGCCCGGCTGGTGCGGGAACCGCTTCGGGCTGCGCTGCGCCGGCCGCTTGCGCAGCGGGCTCCGCGCTCGGTTCAGCCGGCGTGACGAACTCGAACTGGGCGGCCGCGGCGTCGAAGGCCTCGCCACAGTGTCCGCAGCGCACCCAGCCGCCGCTCAGCAGCAGCTGGTCGCGTACCAGCCGGAAGGCCGTCTGGCAATGGGGGCAGCGGGTGGCCAGGGTCATCGGCGCAGAGTATAAGAAGCGCTGGGCGGCGAGCGGCCGGGCGCTGCCGCGCTCAGCCGTCCACCGCTGCGGCCAGGCAGACCCAGCCGTCCATCTCGGCCCACGGCTCCAGGCGCGCGTACGCAGCGTAGACCTGGATCATCTCCTCGGCCTGGCGCGTCAGGATGCCCGACAGCACCAGCCGCCCGCCGGGCGCGACACGCGCTGCCAGCAATGGCGCCAGGATGCGCAGCGGCGAGGCCAGGATGTTGGCCAGCACGATGTCGAAACGTTGTGCCGGCAGTTCGTCGACATGGCATGCGCGCCGCAGATCCACCGCGTTCGCCTGGGCATTGGCGCGCGTGGCCTGGATCGCCGCGTCGTCGATGTCCACGGCGGACACGTCGCGCGCGCCGAGACGGCCGGCGGCGAGCGCCAGGATGCCCGAGCCGCAGCCGTAGTCGAGCACCCGCAGGCCGTCCAGCGGCGCGTGCCGCACCAGCCAGCTCAGGCACAGGCGGGTGGTCGGGTGGGTGCCGGTGCCGAAGGCCAGCCCGGGATCCAGGCGGATCACCTCGCGTGCCTGCGGCGGAGCCTCGTGCCAGCTCGGCACGATCCACAGGCGTTGCTCGATGCTGACCGGCTGGAATTGCGACTGCGTCAGGCGCACCCAGTCCTGCTCGGCCACGTCGCGCTGGCGCACGCCCTGCACATCCGGCAGCGCGCCGCTGCTCAGCAGCCCGAGCAGCGCGGCGTCGGCGGCGGATTCGTCGGGGAACAGCGCGCGCACCAGGTTGTCGGTCCACGCCTGCTCCGGCGCCGGCATGTCCGGCTCGGCGAACAGCGCCTGCTCCTGTGCGGAGCCGGCCAGGCGATCCTCGACATCCACGCTGAGCGCGCCGAGCTCGAGCAGCATGTCCGACAGTTCGAGCGCCAGTTCGTGGCCGGCGGCGATCAGGACCTCGCGGTACGGCATGGTGTGTCGTCGCGCCCGCTCAGGCCTGGCGCGCCGCCATGTATTCCTCGAGGTAGTGGATGTTCGTTCCACCTTCGATGAAACGCGCGTCGACCAGCAGTTCCCGATGCAGCGCGATGTTGGTCGAGATGCCGTCGACGACCATTTCCGACAGCGCCGTGCGCATGCGCGCCAGCGCCTGTTCGCGGGTCGCGCCGTGCACGATGATCTTGGCGATCATGGAGTCGTAGTTGGGCGGCACGAAATAGCCGCTGTACACATGCGAATCGACACGCACCCCCGGGCCGCCCGGCACGTGCCATGTCGTGATGCGCCCCGGGCTCGGCGTGAAGCGCACCGGATCCTCGGCGTTCACGCGGCACTCGATGGCATGGCCGTTGCACTGGATGGCACGCTGCTTGAGCGTGAGCACCTCGCCGGCGGCGACGCGGATCTGCTGCACCACGATGTCGACGCCGGTGGTCAGTTCGGTCACCGGGTGCTCGACCTGCACCCGGGTGTTCATCTCGATGAAATAGAACTCGCCGTTCTCGTACAGGAACTCGAAGGTGCCGGCGCCCCGGTAGCCGAGCTTGCGGCAGGCATCGGCGCAGCGTGCGCCGATGCGCTCGACCAGGCGCCGCGCGATGCCCGGCGCCGGCGCCTCCTCGAGAATCTTCTGGTGGCGTCGCTGCATCGAGCAGTCGCGCTCGCCCAGCCAGACCGCATTGCCGTGCTCGTCGGCCAGCACCTGGATCTCGATGTGGCGCGGGTCGGTGAGGAATTTCTCCATGTACACGGCGGCGTTGCCGAAGGCGTTCTGCGCCTCCGCCTTGGTCGTCGCGACCGCGTTGAGCAGCGCCGCCTCGGTGTGCACCACGCGCATGCCGCGGCCGCCGCCGCCGCCCGCCGCCTTGATGATCACCGGATAGCCGATGGCACGCGCCACGCGCGTGATCTCGCGCGGGTCGTCGGGCAGTTCGCCCTCGGAGCCGGGCACGCAGGGCACGCCCGCCTTGATCATGGCCTGCTTGGCGGAAACCTTGTCCCCCATGATGCGGATGGACTCGGGGCGCGGGCCGATGAAGGTGAAGCCGGAGCGCTCCACGCGCTCGGCGAAATCGGCGTTCTCCGACAGGAAGCCGTAGCCCGGGTGGATGGCCTCGGCGTCCGTGACCTCGGCGGCCGAGATGATCGCCGGCATGTTGAGGTAGCTGGCGGCCGACGGCGGCGGGCCGATGCACACCGATTCGTCGGCGAGCTTGACGTACTTGGCGTCGCGGTCGGCTTCCGAATAGACGACGACCGTCTTGATGCCCAGTTCGCGGCAGGCGCGCTGGATGCGAAGGGCGATTTCGCCGCGGTTGGCGATCAGGATTTTCTTGAACATGGCTGGGCGGGCCTCGGCTGCTGGCCTGGACCTGGAGGATAGGAGCCCGACGCGGGGCTGCGTGCGGCCACCGGGCATGCTTACTCGAGTTCGAACAGGGCCTGTCCGTACTCCACCGGCTGCCCGTTCTCGACCAGCACCTGCTTGACCACGCCGTCCACCTCCGATTCGATCTCGTTGAGGATCTTCATGGCCTCGACGATGCATACCGGCTGCCCCTGCTTGACGCTGTCGCCGATCTCGACGAACGGCTTGGCGCCGGGCGCCGAGGCGCGGTAGAAGGTGCCCACCATCGGCGACTTGATGATCTTGCCCGCCGGCGGCGCGGCCGTGGCCGGCGCGGCGGGCGCCGCCACCGGCGCCGCCTCGAGCACCGCGGCGCTCGCCGCCGGCGCGCTCATCGGCACCATGTACGGTGGCATCGCCGCGCCGACCGGCGCGGCCTTGACGATGCGCACCTTCCCCTCGGCCTCGGTGATTTCCAACTCGGAGATGTTCGATTCCGAAACCAGGTCGACCAGGGTCTTGAGCTTGCGCAGATCCATGATGGGCAGGCCGCCGAAGCGGCGTTGGGAAGGAGTGGGCTGGCAACGGCCGCACCGCGCGAGCCGGGAGCGCCCGGCATGCCGCCGCGCGTGGCGCGGGAGGTGGGCCGTCCAGGGCGCGCCCGCCGTATGGTTGCCAGGCGAGCGCTGACGGTAATGACGCAGCGTTTTTTCGCTATTTGCCGACAATTGTACTCAATTCTGGGCTTTCGTCAGTAATCTGTCAGCCGCGAAACGCAGCGCCAGACTGTAGCCGAGCGCACCGCAACCGCTGATGACCGCTTCGGCCAGATCCGAGAAATAGGAAGTGCGTCGAAACGCCTCGCGTCGATACACGTTCGACAGATGCACCTCGACGAACGGCAGGGCCACCGCGGCGAGAGCGTCGCGCAGCGCCACGCTGGTGTGGGTGTAGGCCGCCGGATTGAGCAACACGAACCGGGTGCCGTCCTGCGCCATGGCCTGCACCCGATCCACCAGCGCGCCCTCGTGGTTGCTCTGCATGCAATCCACCTGCACGCCGAGCTGTTCGGCCAGGTCGCGCAGATCCTGGTCGATGCGCGCCAGCGTCGTGCTGCCGTACACCGCCGGTTCACGGGTGCCGAGCAGGTTCAGATTGGGGCCGTGCAGCACGGCGATGCGAGGTTTCATCAGCAGGCGGTTTCGTGCGCCACGGCGGCGGGGCGGCTCCGGCGGGAGCCTGCTGAAGCATAGCGCAGCAGGCCCGGCCTCAGGGCGCCAGGGTGGGCCCGGCCTCGACCAGCTGGCGCAGCGCCTGCATGCTGCCGCGTTCGGCCTGCGCGCCGCGCCCGCCGTGCACCAGCACCCCGCGCTCGTCGTTCGCCGGATACAGGCTGAGGGTGGCTTCGATCTCGCCCGGCGCGGCGCCGGGCTGGTCATCCAGCGGCCAGAGGAATTCGAGTCGTTCCACGCTGCGCCGCCCGGCGTAGTGCCCGGCCTGCGAGGTGGCGTAGTGCATGCCGAGGTTGATGCAGTGGATCTCGACTTCCTTGGGGTCGTCGCAGAACAGCAGCACGTGCAGGCCCGAGTGCTCGGTGGCCGTGCCGTTCCACACCGCTCCCGCCAGGTAGGGGCGGAATTCGGCGAACTCCTGCATCAGTGCCAGAGCCGCCTTGCGCAGGCGCCACAGCAGGCGCGGATGCTCCGCGCCGTGGAACAGCAGCAGGTACTGCTCGACCTGCGCCCGCACGTCGGCGTTGTCCGGCTGCATGTCGCTGCGCGCGCCGGGGCCGAGCACACGGTGCATGGCCTTGCGCTTGGCGCTGGCGTAGTCCAGGCCATCCTCCACCACCAGGCGGGCGGCGACCGCCGCCAGCTCGTCGCGTAGCGCACTCATGATCCCAGTGTAGTGGCGCGGCGGCCTGCACGCCGGCCCGCGCGGGGGGCTTCCTACAATGCCCGCATGCACATCCACATTCTCGGAATCTGCGGCACTTTCATGGGCGGCGTGGCGGCGCTGGCGCAGGCCGCCGGGCACCGCGTGACCGGCTGCGACGCGCGCGTCTACCCGCCGATGAGCGATCAGCTCGACGCCCTGGGCATCGAGCTCATCGAGGGCTTCGATGCGTCGCAGACGCGCCTGGCGCCGGATCTGTGGGTGGTGGGCAACGCGATCAGCCGCGGCAATCCGCTGCTCGAGGCGATCCTCGACTCCGGGCAGCCCTATACCAGCGGGCCGCAATGGCTGGCCGAGCATGTGCTGGCCGGGCGCTGGACCCTGGCGGTGGCGGGCACCCACGGCAAGACCACCACGGCGTCGATGCTGGCGTGGATTCTCGAGCAGGCGGGCCGCCGTCCGGGGTTCCTGATCGGCGGCGTGGCGCAGGATTTCGGCGTGTCCGCGCGCCTGGGCGACGGCGAGGCCTTCGTCGTCGAGGCCGACGAGTACGACACTGCGTTTTGCGACAAACGCTCCAAGTTCGTGCATTACCGGCCGCGCACGGCGATTCTCAACAATCTGGAATACGACCACGCCGACATTTTTCCGGATCTGGCCGCGATCGAGACCCAGTTCCACCATCTGGTACGCACGGTGCCTCGCCGCGGCCGCATCATCGCGCCCTGCGGCAGCGCCGCGCTGGAGCGCGTGCTGCAGCGCGGTTGCTGGAGCGAACTCGAGCGCTTCGGCGATGTCGCCGGCTGGAGCGCGCGCGGCGACGAACAGGATTTCGAGGTCATGCACCAGGGGCGCGTGGTCGGGCGCGTGCGCTGGCAACTCATGGGCGCGCACAACCGCGCCAACGCGCTGGCCGCGCTGGCCGCGGCCGCGCATGTCGGGGTCGAGCCCGACGCCGCGTGTCGCGCGCTCGGACGCTTCCAGGGCGTGCGCCGGCGCATGCAGTGGCGCGGCAGCGCCGGCGGGGTGGACGTGTACGACGACTTCGCGCACCATCCGACGGCCATCGCCACGACCCTCGCCGGCTTGCGCCAGGCGCGTCCGCAGGGGCGCATCCTGGCGGTGTTCGAGCCGCGCTCGAACACCATGAAGCTGGGCGCGATGAAGCAGCAATTGCCGCAGGCGCTGGAACTTGCCGACCTCAGCCTGGGCTACGCCGCCGGCCTCGAGTGGGATCTGGCGCAGGCGCTGGCGCCGCTGGGCGCGCGCGCGCGCGCCCACCACGAGCTGCAGGCCCTGGTCGACGACGTGGTCGCCAGTGCGCGCGCCGGCGACCACGTGCTGGTCATGAGCAACGGCGCCTTCGGCGGCATCCATGAGCGCCTGCTGCAGGCCTTGCGCGAGCGCGCCGGCGGCGGGTTCGCGGCGGGCGCGGCGTCGCGCTGACGCGGCGCCGCCGCTGCCTACAATGCGCGCATGTCCGGAAATACGCTAGGTCTGCTGTTCGCCGTCACCACCTTCGGCGAGTCCCATGGTCCCGCCATCGGCTGTGTCATCGACGGCTGTCCGCCGGGCATGGAACTGTCCGAGGCCGACATCCAGCCGGAGCTCGATCGGCGGCGCCCGGGCACGTCGCGCCATGTCACGCAGCGGCGCGAACCGGACCAGGTGGAGATCCTGTCCGGGGTCTACGAAGGACGCACCACCGGCACCCCGATCGCGCTGCTGATCCGCAACCAGGATCAGCGCAGCAGGGACTATGCATCCATCCTGGACACCTTCCGGCCGGGCCACGCGGACTACACCTACTGGCGCAAGTACGGCCTGCGCGACCCGCGCGGCGGCGGGCGTTCGTCGGCCCGCCTGACGGCCCCGCTGGTCGGCGCCGCCGCGGTGGCGCGCAAGTGGCTGCGCGAGCGCCACGGCATCCAGGTGCGCGGCTGCATGCAGCAGGTCGGGGACGTGACCATCGAGTTCCAGTCCTGGGATCATGTCGACGGCAACGCCTTCTTCTCGCCCAACCAGGACGTCGTGCCGCGGCTCGAGGCCTACATGGACGCCTTGCGCAAGGCGGGCGACTCCTGCGGCGCGCGCGTGTACGTCGAGGCGCTGAACGTGCCGGCGGGCTGGGGCGAGCCGCTGTACGACCGGCTGGACGCCGACATCGCGCACGCGATGATGGGGCTCAACGCCGTCAAGGGCGTGGAAATCGGCGCCGGGTTCGCCAGCGTGACGCAAAAGGGCAGCGAACACGGCGACGAACTGACCCCCGAAGGCTTCGCCGGCAACCATGCCGGTGGCGTGCTGGGGGGCATCAGCAGCGGACAGCCGGTGACGGTGTCGATCGCGCTCAAGCCGACGTCGAGCATCCGCCTGCCGCGGCGCTCGGTGGATCGCGCGGGGCAGCCGGTGAGCGTGGAGACCCTGGGGCGTCACGATCCGTGCGTGGGCCTGCGCGCCACGCCGATCGCCGAGGCGCTGCTGGCGCTGGTGCTGATGGATCACGCGCTGCGCTTTCGCGCGCAGTGCGCCGACGTGCGGCACGACGTCGGGCCGCTGCCCGGCAGCCTGCTCCGGCCGGCGGCTCCCGACCGCGCCTGAGGCGTCGGCGGTCGGCGCAGCGAAACGTTGCCGCTGCGCGGTTCTCGGTTGCGCGCCGCCCGGCGCCTGCCGCGCGGCGTCGTCGCGGCGCTCGGGAACTCGCCCGCCGTTTGCGGGGTCTGAGCCGGTATTGCCGGTGCGTGCCCGCGCGTGCCGCATCCGGCACGTACCTCGCACACCGACAAAGGAACAGGCATGGGACTGGATCTGTACGCCCACGCGGGCCGGCCCATCGAGTTGCAGCACCTGCATTGGCGCGACATGGCGCCGATGCCGATCAGCAAGCTCGACGACGACGCCTTCACCCGTGTGCGCATCGTCCTGATGGCCGCACTCGAGCACGGCGCAGTGGAGTTCGCGCACGCGGCCTCGCTCGCTGCGGGCGAATGGCGTGAACCCCTGGCGCGGCTGCGGCGCATCGAGTGGCACCAGGCGCTGGCGGTGCAAGCGCTGCTCGGCGCCGATCACTCGCTGCTCGAGCTGTCGGTGAGCTGCAAGCAGTGCTCGATCGAGGTCACCGCGGCGCTGGCCAGGCAGGAGCCCGACGCGGGCGTGGCAGCGGCGCTGCGCTTCAGCCTGATCGAGGAATTCGACCATCTCTATCGCCTGGTGGCGCTGCTCGATCGCGTCGAGGGCCAGGACGCGAACAACCTGCTGCAGAGCTACACCGACATCCTTCCGGGGCGCCCGACCATCCTGCAGCACCGAGCGCCGCAGGACGATCTGCGCAGGCCCTGCGACGCCGCCACCGCGCGCGCCGCGACGCGCATCCACGTGCTGGTCCTGCTGGCGCTGTCACGGCGCCTGGGCGCGCTGTTCGCGCAGGCGGCGTGGCGTCACGCCGACCCCTTGGTGCGTCAGCTGCATGCCGAGATCGCATCGATCGCCGAGCAGCACGCCACGCAGTACGCGTCACTGCTCGATCCGCGCGCCGGCTGGCTGGAGCAGTGGCTGCTGCAGCAGGCCGGCGAGGCACTGGCCTACCACTGCTGCGTGCAGCACGAGTCCGAGCCGCGCGTGAAGGCCCTCTGGGAGCGCATGCTCGAGTTCGAGATCGGGCAATTCCATGTCGTCGCGGAGTTGTTTCATGCCTACTCGGGTCAGGATCCGCAGCGCGTCGTTCCCCGTGACCTGCCGGAGATGCTCGCGTTTTCCAGCCAGCGCGACACGGTGCGCAAGGTGCTCGGCGAGGAACTCGAGCGCAGTGCAAGCGGCTCGGCCTATGTGCCGCGCGGCCAGGAGAGCCAGGCCACGCGCGACTACCGCGCGCAGGTCAACGCCGAAGGCTCGCCCAGCGAGGCCGTGGGCGCCGGCTACACGTGGAGCCCGGGCACCGAACTGGCGCGATGGCATGCCGCCGCCGCGACCACGCCCTGATCGCAAGGAGTCGCCGGCATGAAGCCCCAGGGACCCCGCATGGGCAGCAATCGCACCGGAATCCAGATGTCCCCGGTCGACGCCCGGCGCATGCGCGAGCACCACGTCGATGTTCCGCCGCCGATGCTGCAGTCGCCTTGCGCCGCGGCCATGGCCGCCCTGCGCGCCCGCGATCTCGCCGATGCCCCGCCGCTGGGTTCGGTGCCGCCGCCAGGCAGCGTGCGCGGCGTGCTCAGCACGGGCGTGGCGCTGCTCAGCGGCGGCAGTCCGCAGTTGCTGCTGGACAAGCTCGGCGAGCGCATGGCCTTCGAGCGCATCGCGACGCGTCTGTACGACGCGCTGATCACCAAGGTCCGGGCGACCGCGGCCGACAACGGCGATACGGTGGTTCCGCTGCAGCCCCTGCTGGAGCATCGCGACCAGAAGGCCTGCCATGTCGGGTTGCTGGCGCGCAGCATCGAGCAGGCTGGCGGGGATTGCACCGCGCAGACCCCTTGCGCCGATCTCGTCGGGGTCGAGACGGCGGGGCTGGTGCAGGCCGTCACGGACCCGCGCACCAGCGTCGTGCAGTCGCTGCACGCGCTGCTGATGGCCGAACTCGCCGACGCCAGCGCCTGGGACTTGCTGGTGGCCATGGCCGTGCACCACAAGCGCGACATCATGGTGGCAGCGTTCAGCCAGGCGGCCGAGCAGGTGCGGCAGCAGCTGCAGCGGGTGCGGGCATGGATCGAGTACCACGCGCTGGGGGCGGCGCCGGCCGAGCCCTGGCAGGCCCGGGAGCCTGGGCGCCAGTAGGTGTGTCCTGTCCCGCTGAGAATGGTCATTTCGCTGGACCGCATGGAGGCGCAGGCAAGGCACGGGCGCGCATCCAGGCTGTACAGCTGGTCCCGTGGCCCCGTGGTCGCAACGCAGCATGCGCCCCGACGCGGCCCAGCCCAAAGGGCTCGGTGCCTGCGCGGGCCACCGACGATCGCTCCCGCCCGCACACGAACCAAAGCACGGTCATCGGCGGGACAGGACACCGGCAGGCGGCCATGCGACCGGGCGGGCTGCTTGCGGCGACGTTTCGTACCCCGCTGCGCATGGCGCTGGGCGTTCTTGCGCACGCGCAAGGCTGCGCACGCGCGATCGCGCCATCATGTCTGCGGCGTCGCGGAACGCGGCTCGCGGCGCCGCAAGGCGCAGGGCCCGCGGTCGGGTCCGTCGGTGGGAGCGGGCGCTCATGCAGGATCCGTACGGCACAGCTGGTGGTCGCAGCAGCGCGGCGCGCAGGCGCTTGCGCATCGCCTGGCGTGCCTGCGCCGGCCGTTTCGCCGCATGCCTGCTGGCAGGCTACGCTCTGCTGGGCGTCGGCGCTTCGGCTTACGCCGCCGCGTCGCGCGACGATGCGCAGCTCGAGGTGCTGCTGGCCCCGGTGGCCTTGTTCGACGACCGGTTGCTGCTCGACACCCTGGACGCGAGCCGCCACCCGTTGCAGGTGCTGCAGGCGCGCAGCCAGCTGCGCGACGGACGGCCGATCGCCGCCGCGCAGGCCGGGCTGGCACCGGGTGTCCGGGAGTTGGCGCACGTGCCGTATGTGCTCGACATGCTGGCCGAGCATCCCGGCTGGAGCCGGCAACTGGGCGAGGCCTTCGTCGGGCAGCAGGCCGATGTTCTGCGCGCGGTGCAGCGTCTGCGCCGGCGCGCCTGGGACGCCGGCACGCTGACGCAGGCGCCAGGGCACGTGGTGCAATGGCTCGGCGACATGATTTCGATCCATGCGGCGCCGCCGCCGCCGCTGCCGCTCTACGATCCCTGGTGCGTCTACGGCCCCTGGTCGGCTGCGCAGCGCGCATTCCCGCTCTACGAGCCGGCGCCGGCGGTCTGCGATGCGCCATCGCGTCGGGTCGTGCTGCTGCCGGCAGGGGCGGCGCCGCTCGCGGACGATGCGCCATGGGCCGGCATCGACTGGTCGGACCATGGCGTCTGGGTGGATCCGCAACTCTGGCATCGATGGATGCCGCACCAGCCGGCTCCGCCGTGGTGGCGCCCGCGGCCGCGCCAAGCGCCGCGGCAGCCGCTGCGCCCACCACCCGCGGCCGCACCGGCGCCACCGGGACTGCCGGGCAAGGCCATGCCGACGTACCCGCTGCATGTGCCGCGCGAGCAGCCGGGTTTCGGCTATCCGCCGCTGTTCGCGCCGCCTCGCCCGCATGCGCCGGCGCCGGGCACGCAGCGCGATCGGGACCCGGCGCCCGGGCAGCGCCAAACGCGCCCGCAGCCGCTGCCGCGTGGCCCGCAGGTGCGCATGCCGGCGCCGCGCGGCGCGGCCTCCGCCGTGCCCGTGCCCGTGCCGCGCCGCTGAGTCGGCCGCGTCGCGGCCGACGCGTCAGGCGCCCGGCTTCAGCCCGGCGTCCTCGCTGACGCCGAGCGCAGCCGCGGTCCAGTCGAGGTCGCCGCGGCCATGCGCCGTCGCCGACAGCAGCCGGCCCTGCATCAGCTGCGCCAGCGGCATCGGTACGGCCACCTGGCGCGCTGCCGCGAGCACCAGATCGGCGTCCTTCAGGCCCAGCGACAGCTTGAAGCGCGCCGGCTGATACGCATGCGCGGCGATCTGCGCGCCGTAGTTGACAAAAATCGGCGCCGGGAAAATCGACTGCGTGAGCACGTCCACCATGCTTTGCCGCGCCACGCCGTGGCGCTCGCCCAGGGCCATCGCCTCGGCCAGCGCTTCGATCACGCCGAGGATCATGAAATTGCCCGAGAGCTTGACCACGTTCGCGGTCACCGGGTCGTCGCCGAGGTCGAACACGCGCTGGCCCATGGCCTCGAGCGCCGGTTGCACGGCGCGGCGCGCCTGCTGCGGCCCGGCGCAGAGCACGAACAGCTTGCGCGCCGCGGCTGCGTCGGGGCGCCCGAACACCGGCGCGGCGACGTAGTGCGTTTCGCGCGCGGCGTGCAACGCGGCCAGCTCGCGCGTGGTCTGGGGCGCGATGGTGCTCATCGACAGATGGATGGCGCCGGCGCCGAGGCGTTGCCCGATGCCGTGCTCGCCGAGCACCACCTCGCGCAGCGCGGCGTCGTCCGCCACCATGGTGATGACCACGCCGCCCGGCTGCGCCACGTCGGCCGGGTGGTCCACACGCGTGGCCCCCTGGCGCTCCAGGGCCTGCGCCTTGTCGGGCGAGCGGTTCCAGACGCGCAGCTTGAAGCCTGCCTGCAGCAGATTGGAGGCCATCGCGTGGCCCATGCTGCCCAGCCCTATGAATCCGATGTCCATGGCAAGGGGCTCCCGCTCAGGCCACCGCCGGCTGGGCATCCAGCGTCGGGTAGTCGGTGTAGCCGGCGGCTCCCGGCGTGTAGAAAGTCTGCGCATCCGGGGCGTTCAGCGGCGCGCCGACGCGCAGGCGTTGCACCAGATCCGGATTGGCGAGGAAGGCGCGTCCGAAGGCCACGGCATCCGCACGCCCGGACTCGACGGCCTCGATGGCCATGGCACGGTCGTAGCCGTTGTTCGCGATGTAGGCGCCGCGGAACGACTTGCGTGCCTTCGCGTAGTCGAAGCCGGGCAGGTCGCGCGCACCGCCGGTGGAGCCCTCGATGAAATGCACGAAGGCAATGCCGCGCGCGTCGAGTTGCTCCACCAGGTGGTCGAAGGTGCGCTGCGGATCGCTGTCGGCGAGGTCGTTGAACGGTGTCAGCGGCGAAAGCCGGATGCCCACGCGCGCCGCGCCGATCTCGGCGGCCACCGCATCGACGATCTCCAGCGCAAGGCGGCAACGCGCCGCCACCGAGCCGCCGTAGGCATCGTCACGCCGGTTCGCGCCGTCGCGCAGGAACTGGTCGATCAGATAGCCGTTGGCACCGTGGATTTCCACGCCGTCAAAGCCGGCGCGCAGCGCATTCGCGGCCGCCTGGCGGAACTGGGCCACGACATCGGCGATCTGCTGCACGCTCATGGCCTGCGGTGTCGGGATGTCGACCTTGCCCTGGTGCGTGTAGGCGACCACGTCGCGCGGCGCGATCGCCGACGGGGCGATCGGCTGCGCGCCGCCGGTCAGCGCCGGATGCGTGATGCGGCCGACGTGCCAGATCTGCGCCAGCATCTTCGAGCCGGCCGCATGCACGGTGTCGGTGATGCGCCGCCAGCCTTCGACCTGGGCCTCGGAATAGATGCCCGGCGTGGCCATGTAGCCCTTGCCCACGGGGCTGATCTGCGTGCCTTCGCTGATGATCAGGCCGGCGCCGCTGCGCTGGCGGTAGTACTCGACGTTGATGTCGCTGCCCGGCACGTCGCCGGCCGGCTCATCGGCGCGGCAGCGCGTGAGGGGCGCCATCACCACGCGGTTGGCGATGTCGATGCAGCCGATGCGCGTGGGTTGGAACAGCTTGGCGTCGGCGCTGTGCGCGTCGCTGCCTCGGGCCTGGGTTGCCTGCATGCGGAAGTCCTTGCGTTGAGGTTGGGCCGGAGCGTCGAGCCGGCGGCGCGCCACGGCGCGCACGCGAGCTCGAATCGGTAGAAACCCTGAAATTATTACGGCTTTCCGCGATGCCTGCAGGCGATCACGGGCAGCGCGCCCACCAGAGCACGGTGCTCGGCGTGAAGCTGCCGTCCGGCTCGATGCGCAGTGCCGCATGCACCTCGGCCGGAGCCTGTCGCAGCAAGGCGCGGATCGCCTGCACCATGGGCTGCGGCGTCTGCATGCGTTGCGTCCAGGTGTCGAATTGCAGGCGGGTCGGCCAACGCTGCTCGTGCAGCGCCTCGGCGCCGATGCCCCGCAGCAGCGCCAGCCATTCGGTGCGCGAACGGTTGCGCACATGCGAGGGGTCGCGCAGCAGTTCAATGCATTGCAGGTGGGTGTCGACCAGCGCCTCGGCCGGGCCCTCGAGGTCGATCACCAGCAGGTGACCACCGGGGCGCAGCACGCGCCGGACCTCGCGCATCGCGCGCTCCAGGTCGCTCCAGTGGTGCGCGCTGTAGCGCGTCGCCACGAGCTCGAAGGCGGCGTCGTCGAACGGCAGTCGATGCACGTCGCCCGCCTGCACCTGCAGGTTGTGCAATTGGCGTTGCGCCGCGCTTTCGCGCACCACCTCCAGCATGGCGGTGGAGGCGTCGAACGCCAGCACGCTGTCGACATCGCCCGCCAGCGCGTAGGCCAGGTGCCCGGCGCCGCAGCCGAGGTCGAGCGCCCGTGCCGGGCGCCGCGGCAGCGCGGCGACGAGTTCCCGCGCGCACAGCAGGTCGGCTCCCTGCGCGTGCACGGCGCTTTCCAGGTAGGCGCGGGCGCGCGGGTCGAAGCGGGCCTGGACGGCATCGAGGTGCGGGTTCATGCGCGGACTCCATGTGGAAGGGAACCGGGATGGACGTACCATAGGCCGGACCGGATCCTGCAACAAGACAGTTGTTTATCCTGGTATCAGAAATGATGGAACAAGCCCGTGGAACACCCTGACGCGAGGCCCGGGCGCGGCTCCCGGCAGTCTGCGGCGCAGACGGCGCAGGCGGCGCAGAGCGCGCAGAACGTGCAGGATGCGCAGGACGCGCAGGACGCGCAGGACGCGCAGGACGCGCAGGACGCGCAGAACATGCAGAACGTGCCGGCCGCAGCCGGCGAGGCTGCGCGCCTCGGCGCGTTCCTGCGCGCGGCGCGCGAGCGCCTGCAACCGCAGGACATCGGCCTGCCCGGCGGGCGCAGGCGGCGCACCCGCGGCCTGCGGCGCGAGGAGGTGGCGGCGCTGTGCGCCATCAGCCCGACCTGGTACACCTGGATCGAGCAGGGGCGCACGCGCGCCGTCTCGGCCGGCACGCTCGACGCGCTGGCCCAGGGCCTGCGCCTGGCGCCTGCCGAGCGCGCCTATCTGTTCCGGCTGGCACAGCGCGCCGACCCCCGGCACGACGCGGCCGGCGCACGCACTGCGGGCGACGCCGAGGATCATGCCGCGCTGGTGCGCATGCTGCGCGGCCCGGCCTACGTGCTCGACGCGCACTGGGATGTGCTGGCCTGGAATCGCGCCGCGGCGCGCCTGTTCTCGCCATGGCTGGGACAGCGCGGCGTCGTCGAGCCGAACCTGCTGCGCTGGGTGTACCTGGATGCGCTGGCGCGCAGCTTGATCGTCGACTGGGAGGCGCGCGCGGCGCGCCTGACGGCCGAGTACCGGGCCGACACCGCGCGCCTGCGTGACGACGCGGAGCATCGGCGCCGCGTCGATGCGCTGTGCGCGCAAAGCCCGGCCTTCGCCCAGGCCTGGCGCTCGCAGCAGGTGCTCGAGCGCGAAGGCGGGCTGCGCAGTTTCGCGACCCCCGAGGGCGTGCAGTGCTATCGCCAGATCACGTTGCGCGTGGCCGCGCAGGACGACGTGAAGGTGATCGTGCTGCGCCCGTGGCGCGAGCCGCGGGGCGACCCATCCGGCGGCGGATCAGGCCTTGCCGGGAGCGTCGGCGGCGGCTGATGCGCGGCCTGCGGCCGTGGTGGCGGATGGGGCGGCGGCGTCCCCGAGGCGCGATTCCTCCAGCCACTCGCGCCACACCGCGAGCAGCACGGCCAGCACCACCGGGCCGAGGAACAGGCCCACCAGGCCGAAGCTGCCCAGACCACCGAGCACGCCGAACACCACGAGCAGGAAGGGCACGCGCGTGCTGCCGCTGATCACCAGCGGGCGCACCAGGTTGTCCACCCAGCTGACGACCAGCAGGCCCCATGCCATGAGCCCGGCGCCGGCCGCCGCATGCCCCTGCGCGAACAGCCACAGCGCCGCCGGCACCCACACCAGCGGCGTGCCGAAGGGCGCCAGCGCGAACAACGCGGTCAGCGCGGCCAGCAGCACCGGAGCCGGCAGGCCCGCCCACCAGTAGCCCACGCCGGCGAACACGCCTTGCACCAGCGCCGTCACCAGCAGGCCCCACAGCACGCCGCGGGTCATGTCGGCGGCCGCCCGCAGGTAGGCATCCACGCGCTGGCCGATCAGGTGGCGCAACACCGCCTGCACCTGGCGCAGGCCGCGCTCTCCATCGCGATACACGAACAACACCGTGAGCAGCGCGAAACCGAACTTGGCCGCGTTGCGCCCGGCACCGCCCAGCAAGGTGAAGACCTGCTCGGCTGCCTGGGTGTTCCATGGCGAACTGCGCAGTCGCGCGCTCACGGGTTGCTGCGCGAGCTCGCGCAGCAGATCCTGCAGCCTGCCGCCGAGCAGCGGCAGGCGCGCCAGCGCCTCGGGCAGCTGCCAGGTGCCGGCGGCCAGGCGCGCCCCGGCGTCGGCCAGCGCGCCGGTCAGCTCGTTGCGCAGCAGCACCCCGAGCCACAGCAGCGGCAGCATGAAGGCCAACGCCAGGGCCAGGGTCATGAGCAGCGCGGCCAGGCCGGGATGTCGCGGCACGCGCGCGCGCAGGCGCTCGTACAACGGCCAGCTCGTGAAACCGAGGATCACGGCCCAGGCGAGCGCCGCCAGGAAGGGGCGCATGACCAGATAGGCGAGCCCCAGCAGCAGGACCAGCAGCGCGCCCAGCGCGATGCTGCGCAGCATCGGCGGCGGTGACGGCGACGCAGCGGGCATGGCGGGGGCGTTCGTGCCGCATCGGCGCCTGCGGCCTCAGGCACGCGCGCGCTGCAGTGCGTCGATGCGTTGCGCCAGCGGCGGATGGCTGGCGAACCATTCCATCCAGGCCGGGCGGTCGGTGATGCCGGCGGTGGCGAGGTTCTGCGGCAGGCCGCCCGGCTGCATCTCGCCCAGGCGTTGCAGCGCGCTGATCATGGGTTGCGGGGTGCCGAGCAGGCGTGCCGAGCCTGCGTCGGCGCGGAATTCGCGCTGGCGCGAAAAATAGGCGACGATCATGCTGGCCAGCACGCCGAACAGGATGTCGCACACCACCGTGGTGACCAGGTAGCCGATGCCCGGGCCGTGGTACTCGGTGTCGTCGCGGCGCAGCGCGGAGTCGACCACGTAGCCGATCACGCGCGACAGGAAGACGACGAAGGTGTTGACCACGCCCTGGATCAGCGTGAGGGTCACCATGTCTCCGTTGGCGATGTGGCTGATCTCGTGACCCAGAACCGCCGTCGCCTGCTCGCGCGACATGGTTTGCAGCAGGCCGGTGGATACCGCGACCAGCGCATGGTCGCGGCTCGCCCCGGTGGCGAAGGCGTTCGGCTCCCCCTCGTAGACGGCGACCTCGGGCGTGCCGATGCCGGCGCCGGCGGCGAGGCGCGCGACGGTATCGAGCAGCCAGGCCTCGGCCGGCGTGCTCGCCTGCTCGATGACCTGCGCCCCGGTACTGAACTTGGCGATGGTCTTGGACATCAGCAGCGAGATGAACGAGCCGCCGAAGCCGATCACGGCGGCGAATCCGAGCAGCGCGCCGAGATCGAGGCCCTGGGCCCCGAGAAAGCGATCGACGCCGAGCAGTCGGGTGACCACGCCCAGCACGACCAGCACGGCGAGGTTGGTGGCGAGGAACAGCAGGATGCGTTTCATGGCGGGAAGGGGGACGGAGGGCGTGGCACGAGGGCCACCGGAAGTGCGCGGCGCGCCGGCAGGTCGCGGGCGTCGGCTCCTGGCCGCGACGGCGTGGGTGACCGGCGCGTGCGAGCGCGCGCCCGCGGCCACGCCCGCAAAACGTGACAAAAAGCTACGAATCAAGTATAGGCGTGTCTCGCGACTTCAAGAATGCGAAATCACGTACCTTTGGTGCAGTCGCGCCGGTAGAGAATCGAGATGCGAACGTGAATCCGGCAGACCGCGGCGCCGGTTCGCGCACTGCCGCGGGGTGCGGCGGCAGCCATGGAGGCGCTGCGGCGCGCGGCCGCCGGTTCGGCCCGCGGCGCATCGGCGCCCGGCGGGCCAGCCTGCCGGGCGCCGCGGGTCATCGCGCAGGCCGGGTCGAGGCGCCGACGTCCCGTCGGTGCCAGCGTGGCGACACGGGCTCGCCGCGCGCCCCCGTCTGCGACGCCCCAGCGGGCGCGCCGAGGCAGGGCTGTCGCGCCACGCCATGCGCGCGCCCGTGCCGCGCGGTGCAGCCTATGCGAGCACTCCGCCCTTCGGACGGCTGTAGCCGTAGTCGTGCAGCAGTTGCTGGCCCTCGTGGCTGCGCAGCAGCTCGATGAAGGCCTGCGCGCCCTTCGGGTCGGCGCTGCCGCGCAGCGCCGCGGCGTAGAACACGAGGGGCTGGATCGACAGTCGCTTCGGCTTGCCGGCGGCGCCCGGAATCGAGAAGTGCACGCGGTCGTACCACTGCGCGCCCATGCCCGGATCGCTCAGATTCACCTGCGCCGGCAGGCGGATGTAGGGAAGCTTGTGCGAGATCACGGCGCTGAGGTAGCCCGACGAGGCGTCGATCTGGCCCGACTCGAGGCGGCTGAGCAGCGACGGCTCGCTGAAGATCTGCGACGTGTTGCCGGTGAAATCCCCGAGCAGGCGGTGCGCCAGGCCGGGCTGCTTGTAATAGCGCTCGGCCAGCAGCATGGCGAACACGATGTTGCGTCCCTGCGGGTCGGTCGCCGGGTCGGTGCGCCCGAAACGCATGCCGGGCTGCTGCAAAACCTCGTACCACGCGCGCTTGCCGCGCGCCGCCTCGGCGAAGGCGCGCGCATGCGGTCCCTGCGGGCTGTAGGCGATGACCATCTCGGTGCTGGCGATGGGCTGCGCGGGCCCCGCCAGTCCGGCCTTCTGCACCACGCGCATCGGCCCCGGCGTGATGGAGACGAACACATCGGCGCGGATCTGGTGCGAGGCCAGCAGGTGGGCCAGGCCGAAGGCGCCGGCGCCGCGCCCCTGGAACCGCACTCCGGCGGAACGCTCGATGGCCGGGCCCAGGCCCTTGTCCATCACCGCCCCCATCGAGCCGGCGTACGCGACCTGGAGCGTGCGCCCGGCGGCCAGGGCAAGCGGCGCCAGGCCGGCCTGGGCGAGGCCGGCCCCGGCTCCGGTGGCGAGTAGGGAAAGTGCGGTTCTACGCTGCATCAATGTCTCCTCGGTGGATGGAAAACCCCGGCAGTGCCGGCGTGAAATCGGCTCGCCGTCAGTTCAGGCGCAATATATGAAGGAATATAACGCAAGATGCGCGGCGGTCCTGAGCTTCGCCTGCGCCGCCGGGTGCTGCTGCGCGTCCTGTGAGCCGGGTGTCTGCGCCGCATGCCATGGGTGTGAGGGCGCGCGCATGCGCGGCCCGCCGCAGGGCAAGGGTCGAGCGGTGCGCCAGGGTGCGCCGGCGTCCGCTGGCGCGGCGCGCGCGGAGCGCACAAGCCGGGGTCGCGCGCGCCTCGCGTCGACGCATGGCGTGCCTTGCGCCGTGGTTCGTGCGGCAGCGCGCTTCCTGTGCCAGCATGGGGTCCTGTCTGCCGCGTCCCGTTGCGGGTCGGGCGATCCCGCCGCAGTTGCCACCGGAAAAGGCACCATGACCCGTCTGCAATGCCTGCCCCTGCTGCTGCTGGCCTGCACTTGCACCGCAAGCGCCGGCCAGGGCTATCGCTTCACCTTCAGCAACGACAGCGACACCCCCATCCTGGTCGACTTCGACACGGTGAAGCCGGCCAGGAACTGGTATCGCTACAACTTTGTCGATCATGTCGTGGTGGCCCCGCACTCGACCAGCCCCGCGCTGTACACGGAGGCGCCGTGGCTGGCGTTCTACAGACACATCACGTTCATGATCTATCCCGCGGGGCAGCCGCAGAAGGCGGACACGTTGATCGTGCTCAGTCTGGTCGGCGACAGCACCTACGTGTGCACCACCTCGAACAACCATCCCACTCCGGGTGTGGACCATGGCTGGGTGACGAAGTGGATGACACCCCACAAGATGATGGTGATCGAGCGTTGCAGGATCGACATCGCGGGCGAGACGCAGCAGCCCGGCGAGCGCGACTTCGCGAATGTCCTGGCGCCGCGGACGCTGATCCTCGGGACCTACCACGTGAATGTCGCGTACGTGCCCAACGGCGACGGCGAGACCCGGCCGTACGCACGGTACCACTTCCACGTCTCGCTCCCGGAACAGGATGGTTTTCGCCGCGTGGGCGACTTCTCGCTGTCCTCCGTGACGCATGCGCCGCCATGGCTCCATGCCCGATCCGCGGGGCGCACGCGGCGTGCCGCACCTCCGGAAGCTCGAACCCTCGGATTGGCCTCGCCAGTAGGAATCGAACCTACATCTAGCCCTTAGGAGGGGCTTGTTCTATCCATTGAACTATGGCGAGCCTGCGCGGGCCAAGGCGCAAGTCTAGCGGCTCGTCAGCACGCTGCGCCGGCGTGCGTCGACTCAGCCCACGCTGGTCGTGGCGTGCAGCGCGGCGCGCAACGCCTGCTGCACGCTGGCCGCGAGCTGCCGGCGATCCTCGCCCTGCAGCACCGGCAGGTAGTGCACCTCGACGCCGATCGGCGGCCCCTCGGCGATGCGCCGCAGGGTGTCGAGGATGGTGTCGTCGTCGACGTAGGCCGCAGCACGGCTGGGAGCGCCGCTGGCGTCGACATAGCGCAGCAGCACCGGCTGCACCGGGGTGCCGGCGCTGATCGCGGCCTGGAACAGGTTGGCGTGCAGCGCGAGCACATGCGTGCCGTCCGAGGTCGTGCCCTCCGGGAACACGCTGACATGCTCGCCGTTGCGCAGGCAATGCGCCATGTCGTGCATCACGCGCATGGCGTCGCGCGGACGCCCGCGCTCGATGAACAGCGTTCCGGCCCCCGCCACCAGGCGGCCCAGCAGCGGCCACTGGCGAACCTCCGACTTGGCCACGAAACGCGTCGGGTGCGCCGCGTTGAGCGCCATGATGTCCAGCCACGACACGTGGTTCGCGGCCATCAGGCAGGCGCCGTGGTGGGGCGTGCCATGCATGCGCAGGTGCACGCGCGTGGCGCGCAGCATGCGCCGCGACCAGGCGCGCACCGCGGCATGGCGCTGCTGCGCAGGCAGCCCCGGAAAGGTGCGCACGCGCCACAGGCCGCGCGCCAGTTCGAGTCCCAGGCGCAACAGCATGGCGCCCAGGCGCAGGTGGCGCCTCATGCCGGTGTCTGGGCGAGCCGCGCCGCGGGCTCGTCGTGGATCACGCGCCCGTCGATGATCGTGGCGCGCACGCGGCCGCGCAATTCGGTGTCGCCGAGCGGCGTGTGCTTGGCGCGCGAGCGCAGCATCTGCGGCGTCGGCCGCCAGCAGGCCTGCGGGTCGACGACGATCAGCTCCGCCGCGGCGCCGGCTTCGAGGCGGGGCGTTTCCATGCGCGCGGCTGCGGCCGCGCGCGTGGTCACGCAGGCCAGCGCGCGCGCCAGTGGAAGCTCGGCGCGCCGCGCGAATTCGAGTACCGCGGGCAGCAGCAGCTCCAGCCCGCTGGCCCCCGGCGCGGCCTCGCCGAAGGGCAGCACCTTGTCGTCGCTGCCCACCGGGGTGTGATCCGACACCAGCGCGTCGATGGTGCCGTCAAGCAGGGCCTGCATCAGCGCGTCGCGATCCGACGGCCGGCGCAGCGGGGGATCCAGGCGCATGCGCGCGTCGAACCAGCCGATGTCCAGGTCGGTGAGCAGCAGGTTGTGCATCGACACGTCAGCGCTCACCGGCAGCCCCTCGGCCTTGGCGCGGCGCAGCAACTCGACGCCGGCGGCACTGGAAAGCCGGCACAGGTGCACGGCGCAGCCGGTGGCGCGCACGAGTTCGAGGATGGTGTGCAGCGCCACCGTCTCGGCCACCACCGGCACGCCGGGCAGGCCGAGACGCTGGGCATAGGGTCCGCTGGCGGCGACGCCGCGCCCGAGATGCGGGTCGAGCACCGGCAGCCAGACCTTGTAGCCGAAGGTGCTGGCGTACTGCATCGCGCGCAGCAGCAACTGGGTGTCCGTCACCGGCACGCCGGCCTGCGACAGTCCGATGCAGCTGGCCTTCACCAGCGAGGCCATTTCGGCGAGACGCTCGCCTTGCAGGCCGACGGTCAGCGCGCCCAGCGGATACACGCGCGAGCGCTTGATGCGCCGCGCGCGCCAGCGCAGCATCTCGACCAGGCTGGGTTCGTCCAGCACCGGATCGGTGTCCGGCGGGCAGACCACGCGGGTCACACCGCCGGCGCCGGCGGCGGCGAGTTCCGAGTCGAGCAGGCCGGCGGCCTCGCCGCCGGGTTCGCCGAGGCGGGCGCAGAGGTCGATCAGCCCGGGTATGACCAGGCAGCCGTGCGCGTCGATCACGCGCTCGGCGGCGAAGCCGGCGGCCGCGGCGCCGACGGCGTGGATGCGTTCCCCGGCGACGGCGAGGTCGCCGACGGCGTGCATGCCGCTGGCCGGGTCGACCAGCATGCCCCCGCGCACGAGTAGGGTCTTGGCGTCGTTCATGGCGGATCAGGCGGAGGTGTTGGCGATGATCGAAAGCACCGCCATGCGCACTGCGATGCCGAAGCGAACCTGCGGCAGGATCACGCTCTGCGGTCCGTCGGCCACCGCGGAGTCGAGTTCGACGCCGCGGTTGATCGGACCGGGGTGCATGACGATGGCGTCGGGGCGTGCCAGGCGCAGGCGTTCGGGGGTGAGTCCGTACATCATGTGGAACTCGCTGGCCGACGGAAGCAGCCCGCCCGACATGCGCTCGTTCTGCAGGCGCAGCGCGATCACCACGTCGGCGTCGCGCAGGCCATCGTCGATGTCGTGGCACACGCGCACGCCCATGTCGCGCAGGTCGGCCGGCACCAGGGTCTTGGGCCCGACCGCGCGCACCTCGGGAACGCCCAGCGTGGTCAGCGCGTGGATGTCGGAGCGCGCCACGCGCGAGTGCACGATGTCGCCGACGATGGCCACCGTCAGCGCGCTGAAATCGCGCTTGTAGTGGCGGATGGTCATCATGTCGAGCAGGCCCTGCGTCGGGTGCGCATGGCGCCCGTCGCCGGCGTTGACCACGTGCACGTGCGCGGGGGTGTGCGACGCGATGAGAAAGGGGGCGCCGCTCTGGCTGTGGCGCACGACGAAGATGTCGGCGTCCATCGCCTCGAGGTTGGCGATGGTGTCGAGCAGGGATTCTCCCTTCGACGTGCTGGAGCGCTGGATGTCCAGGTTGAACACGTCGGCCGACAGGCGCTGCGCCGCGATCTCGAAGGTCGTGCGGGTGCGCGTGGAGTTCTCGAAGAACAGGTTGAACACGCTTTTGCCGCGCAGCAGCGGAACCTTCTTGACCTCGCGTTCGCCGAAGCTCATGAACCCTTGCGCGGTGTCCATGATGTGCGACAGCACGTCGCGCGGCAGACCCTCGATGGACAGCAGGTGGCGCAGTTCGCCGTGGCGGTTGAGTTGCGGGTGGACGGGCATCAGGACTCCGAATCCAGGTACACCATGCGCATCGCCTGCGGCCCCCGCGCCGGATCGCGCTCCAGCGCCAGCATGGTCTGCGGCGGCAGCTCGAGATGGGCGCCGACCATGCCCGCGCAGATCGGCAGCTCACGCCCGCCGCGGTCGACCAGCACGGCGAGGTCGATGCGCGCCGGGCGTCCGAAGTCGTACAGCTCGTTCATCGCCGCGCGGATCGTGCGTCCGGTGTAGAGCACGTCGTCGACGAGCAGGATCGAGCGTCCGTTGACCTCGAACGGCAGCATGGTGCGATTGCCGCTGGGGTGCAGCCCGCGGGTGCCGAAATCGTCGCGATGCAGCGTCGACGAGACCACGCCCAGCGGGGTCGCCGGCGCCAGTTCGGCATGCAGGCGCTCGGCCAGCCAGGCGCCGCCGGAATACACGCCGACCAGCGTCGGCTCGTCCGCCTGCGAGCGTATCCAGGCGCGCACGAGGTCGCGCAGACGGGCGTACAGCGCCTCGGCGTCGGGGGGAGTGGATGGAATCATGCGCTGGGGTTTTGAAGATATTGTTCCAGAATCAGGCGCGCCGAATCGGCGTCCACGTCGGCGGCGCCGGCCGCCTCGGCCGCGCGCGACGTGTAGCGCTCATCGACCAGCGCCACCGGCAGCCCGAAGCGCCCGTGCAACTGGTTGGCGAAGCGGCGCGCCTGCGCGCTGCGCGGCTGCTCGGCGCCCTCGTCGCGCGACAGCGGCAGGCCGACCACCAGCCGGTGCGGATGCCAGTCCGACAGCAGCCGCGCGATGGCGTCGAAGCGCTCCTGGCGCCGCAGCGCGGGCACGCTGCACAACGCGCTGGCGCTGCGCGTGATGGTGTTGCCCACGGCCACGCCGATGCGCAGCGTGCCGTAATCGAATCCCATCAGAATGGCAGGGTCGGCGCTGACGGTGCGCGGCTCAGGCATGTCCTGCCGTGTTGGAAAGACTCATCGCACTGATCCCCATGAGGGACATGGCGGCATCGAAGCGCTGCTCGGCAGCGACCTCGAATACGATGTCGGAATCGGCCTCGACGGTGAGCCAGCCATTGCGCGAGATTTCGTCCTCGAGCTGCCCGGCGCTCCAGCCGGAATATCCCAGCGCCACGAAAAAGCGCTTCGGGCCGTCGGCGGCCGAGATGTGCTCGAGCACGTCCTTCGAGGTGGTCATCTGCAGGCCGCCCGCGACCTGCAGCGTGGATGCGTAGGCGCGATCCGTCGGGTCGTGCAGCACGAAACCCCGCTCGGTCTGCACCGGTCCGCCGTAATAGACGGTGCGCCCCGCCAGATCGGGCTGCGCCAGCGGCAGTTCGAGGCGCTCGAACAGGTCCTTCAGCGCGATGTCCGTGGGGCGGTTGATGACCAGCCCCAGGGCGCCGCGCGCGGAGTGCTCGCAGACGTAGATCACGCTGCCGGCGAACGACGAGTCGATCATGCCGGGCATGGCGATCAGGAACTGGTTGCTCAGGTTCGAGGCATCGCTGCGGGGATTCATGGCGACACATATTATCGCGGCGGGCCCGTGCCCGGGCGCCGCCGAGGCGCGCACCCCCCGCAGCGATCCGTCTCCATGTCCGCGACATCTCCCGTTTCCGGCGCCGCCGTCGACCTCGGCCTGGTCTGGCTGCGGCGCGATCTGCGCCTGCATGACCATACCGCGCTGCAGCATGCGCTGGCCGTCTGCCGACGCGTGCAACTGGTGTTCCTGTTCGACACCGAGATCCTGCAGCCGCTGCTGGACGCGGGGCTGCGCGGCGATCGCCGCGTGCGCTTCATCCACGACAGCCTGGCCGAACTCGACGCAGCCCTGCGGCGTCTCGGCGGCGCCCTGTGCGTGCTGCACGGGCGCGCCGAGCACGCGCTGCCGGAGCTGGCCGGGCGCCTGTCGGCGCAGGCCGTGTTCACGCATCACGACTACGAGCCGCAGGCGCGGCGGCGCGACGCCGCGGTGGCCGGCGAGCTCGCCGGCCGCGGCGTGGAATTCCACGCCTTCGACGACCAGGTGATGCTGCCGCCGACGGCGTTGCGCACCGGCCAGGGGCGCCCGTACAGCGTGTTCACGCCGTATCGCAACGCCTGGATGGCGCGCATGCGCAGCGAGGCCGGCGCGGCTCTCGACGAGCGGGTCTGTGCGCTGGACGCGCAGCGGCTGTTGGCGCCGCCCCAGGACCTGCCCACGCTGCCGCGCCTGGCGCAGATCGGCTTCGACGCGGCGTCGGAACTTCCGCCGGGCATCGAACCCGGGCGCCGCGGGGCGCTGCGCGCCTGGGAGTCGTTCCAGGCGCGCCTGCACGACTATGCCGCGCAGCGCGACTATCCGGCGCGCGAGGCCACCAGCGGCCTGTCGGTGCACCTGCGCTTCGGCACCATCAGCGTGCGCGAGCTCGGACGCCACGCCTGGCAGGCCGCGCAGCGAGGAAACGATGGCGCGCAGACCTGGTTGTCCGAACTGATCTGGCGCGATTTCTACGCACAGGTGCTGCATCACCGCCCGGACCTGGCGCAGGGGCGCTCGTTCCGCGCGGCCTACGACCGCATCGAATGGGCCGACGACCCGCAACTGCTGCAGGCCTGGTGCGAGGGTCGAACCGGCTACCCGCTGGTCGATGCGGCGATGCGCGAGCTGTTGCACAGCGGGCGCATGCACAACCGCCTGCGCATGGTGGTGGCGAGCTTCCTGTGCAAGGACCTGGGCATCGACTGGCGCCTGGGGGAGGCGCATTTCGCGCGCCACCTGCTCGACTTCGACCTGGCGTCGAACAATGGCGGATGGCAATGGGCATCGTCCAGCGGCTGCGACGCCCAGCCGTGGTTCCGCATCTTCAACCCGCTGGAGCAGAGCCGGCGCTTCGATCCCGACGGCCACTACATCCGCCGCCAGCTGCCCGAGCTGCGCCTGCTCGACGCGCGCGCGATCCACGCTCCCTGGCTGGCCGCGCCGGCGGCCCTGCAGGCGGCCGGGCTGCGCCTGGGACGCGATTATCCGCTGCCGGTGGTCGACCACGCCGAGGCGCGCCGCCGCACGCTCGCACGCTATGCGGTGGCGCGCGACGACGTCGGGCAGGCCCCCGGCGCGGCGGGGCAGGGCGCCTTGTTCTGAAGCCGCGAACCTCAGGCCGAACTGCTCTCCAGCACGTACTCCCGCAGCAGTGCCAGCAGTTCATCCTCGGAGTAGGGCTTGCCCAGGTAGTGGTTGACGCCCAGCTCCTGCGCGTAGTTGCGGTGCTTGTCGGCGATGCGCGAGGTGATCATGATCACCGGCAGGTGGCGCGTGCGCTGGTCGGCGCGGATGTTGCGCGTGAGGTCGAAGCCATCCATGCGCGGCATCTCGATGTCGGTGAGCACGACATCGGGCAGCGCCTGCTGCAGTTGCTCGAGCGCGTCCAGCCCGTCCTTCGCCAGCATCACCGAATAGCCGTTGCGCGTGAGAAAGCGCTGGGTCACGCGGCGCACGGTGATGGAGTCGTCGACCACCAGCACGGTGTTCGCGCTGGGCACGGGGGTCTGCGGCGCCGGCGTGCTGGGCTCCTCGTGCCGCGTCCCGGCGTGCTCGCGCATGCGCGCGACGGCCTTGTCGCCATACACGGCGGCCAGCGCCACCGGGTTGTAGATGAGCACCACGGCACCGTCGGGCAACACGGAAATGCCCGCCAGCCCGGGAACCCTCGAGAGCTGCGGTCCGAGGTTCTTGACCACCACTTCCTGGTTGCCCAGCACTTCGTCCACATGCAGGGCGAGGCGCTGCGCGGCGCTGCGCACCAGCACCACCGGCACCGTGCGCCCGGGAATCTCCGAGCTCGCGCCCGATTCGTCGGTCAGCGCGCCCAGCCAGTACAGCCCGATCTGCTGGCCGCCATGCTCCAGCTGTTGCTCGCGCAGCGCAGCTTCCAGCTCGGCCGGGCGCAGGCGCAGCACGAGGTCGATCAGGCTCGACGGCACCGCGTGGATGCGTTCCCCGGTGCGCAGCAGCACGACCTGGGTGACCGCGGTGGTCAGCGGCAGCACCATGGTGAACGTGGTGCCGCGGCCGGGCGTGGAGTCGATCTCGATGCGCCCGCCCAGCGCCCGCGTGTCGGTGCGCACCACGTCCAGGCCGACGCCGCGTCCGGCCATCTCGGTGGTCCGCTCGGCGCTCGAGAAGCCGGGCTGGAAGATGAGTTCGCGCAACTGCTCGTGCGACGCCTGCTCGTGCTCGCCCAGCAGGCCCTGCGCGCGCGCCTTCGCGGCGATGTCCGCGTAATGCAGCCCGCTGCCGTCGTCGCTCACCGATACCACCACTTCGCTGCCTTCGTGGCGCAGTCCGAGGGTGATCGTGCCGACCGCCGGCTTGCCCGCGATCTCGCGCTGCGACGGCGTTTCCAGTCCGTGCGCCACGGCGTTGCGCAGCAGATGCTCGAAGGCCGGTGCCATGCGGTCGAGCACGCCCCGATCCAGTTCGATGGTGCCGCCCTGGATGTCCAGGCGCACCGCCTTGCCCGCGTCCTTGCTGGCCTGCCGCACGGTGCGGTACAGGCGCTCGCAAATGCTGTCGAACTCGACCATGCGCGTGCGCAGCAGGTCGCGCTGCAATTCACGCGTGAGGCGGGACTGCCGGCTCAGGCTGTCCTCGGTCGACTGCAGCGCACGCCCGAGCGAGGTCTGCACCAACGCCAGGTCGTCGACCGACTCGGCCATCATGCGCGTGAGTTCCTGGAAGCGCGTGAAGCGGTCGAACTCGAGCGGATCGAAGTCGCGCCCGTCGTCGCGCGCCGCCTGGGTGCGGGCGGCCATCTGCGCGTCAGCCTGCAACTCGATGTCGCGCACCTGTCCGCGCAGTCGCGCGAGGTTGTCGCCGAGGTCGCGCACACTGCCGCGGATGCTGTCGAACTCGCTGTCCAGCCGCGCCCGCGCGATGCTCACCTCGCCCACCTGGTTGACCAGGCGGTCGAGCAGCGCCGCCTGTACCCGCACCGGTTGCGAGCGGGCGAAGCCGCGCGGCACCTCGGCGGCCGCCGCCGGTGGCGGCACGCCGGCCGCTTCGGCAGGTGCAGCCGCGTCGTCGCCCTGCGCCTGCTGTTCGAGCAGCGCGCGTTCGAGGTGGATGTCGCCGAGCTCGGTCTCGCCGCGTCCGCTGGCCTCGCGCAAGCGCTCGAAGCGCGTGTTCAGCGCGTCGAAACGCACAGTCAATTCGAGCACCGCCTGCTCGGCCGGGCGTGCCTCGTCGCCGAGCAGCGCCTCGATGTCGGACTCCAGCGCGTGGGCCATGTCCCCCAGCGCCATGGTTCCGGCCATGCGCGCGCTGCCCTTGAAGGTGTGCAGCAGGCGCATCGCCTGGCGCGGCGCCGCGGTGTCGCCCGTGCGCGCCTCCCATTGGCGCAGCGCGGTGCCGAGCTGGGGCAGCAGTTCGGCGGCCTCGAATTCGAAAATCGGAAACAGCTCGGGGTCGATGACGTCCCTGGCCTGGGTCGGTGCCTCCGGCTGCGGCGCCGCAGCCGGTTCGGGCGCCGGCACGGGCTCGGCCACGGCCAGGGCCGTGGCCGGCCCCGGCAGGATCTGCGGCGCCGGCTCGACCGCCGCTGCATCGCGCGGCCCGAGTTCGTCGACCGGTTCCATCGGCTCCCAGTCGTCTGCAGCCTGCGGCTCGAACGCCGGCGCGGCGCCGCGCTCTGCCGCCGGCTCGGTTCGCGGCTCGTCTTTCGGCTCGCTTTGAGCCTCGCTTTGAGCCTCGCTTTGAGCCTCGCTTTGAGCCTCGATTTGCGCCTCGATTTGCGCCTCGATTTGCGCCTCGATTTGCGGCTCGGCCTGGGCTTGTGCGCCCGCAGCGGCTTCGACCTCCGGCTGCCAGGCGTCGGCGCCCGCCGGCTGCCACGGGTCGATGCCCGCCGGCGCCGCATCCGCGTCGAGCGCAGACGTCGGCGGCAGCGCGGCCGCCGGCAGTGGCGCCGGCGCGAAGCTGTCGACATCGGCATGCCGCGGCGGCTGCGGCAGGTCCACGATCGGCGCGCGCCGGCCGTCGTGCGCATGCATGGCGTCGCCCGACGATTCCTCGAGGCGCCGCAGCAGGTCCTGCAGCGCCTGGACGGTTTCCGGTTGCGGCGGGCGCAGGAATCCGGCGGCGAACTGATGCAGCAGTCCGCGCATCTGTTCGACCGTGCGCGGCAGCAGCGCGCGCTCGGCCTCGCTCAGCTGGCGCGGCTGCTCACCCTGCGCCTGGATGGCCTGCTCGAGCAGGCCGGCGAGCTGCTGCACGCTGTGCAGGCCGACGGTGGCCGAGCTGCCGCGCAGCTGGTGCGCCAGCGCCATCGCGTCGGAACCGATGGCCTGCAGAGGCTGCAGCGACCAGACCGACAGCGCCTGGTCGAGCTGGCGCACCAGTTCATCGGCTTCGTTCAGGTAGATGGCGTGCAGCGCCTGCGGGATATGCAATGCATCCAAGCCGTGCCGTTCGCCGGACGGCGTCGTCGCATCCGGCATGGCGGGCTCGGCCTGCGGCTCCGGTTCCCGCTGCGCCCCGGCGGCGGGCCCGGCTGGCGATTCGGGCTCGAGCCGTGCCTCCGGAGTGGCCGCGGGCTGTGGCTCCACGTGCTCCGGCGTCACGGTCGCAGCGGCTGAGGCTGCGGCTGCGGATCCGGCTGCGGATTCGGCTGCGGATCCGGATCCGGATTCAGCCGCGGCTCCCGGTTCGGCCACGCCCGCGCCTTCGGCAGCATGCTGCGCGTCGGCGTCGGCGTTGGCGGCCTGTTCGTGCGCGGGTGCGACAGCGCTGGCGTCGTCGCCCCCGAACCAGGGCTGCGGTTCGGCAGGGAGGGCGGCTTCGCCGGCATGCCAGGCATGCGTGTCGGCTGGCGGTTCGACCGCTGCCGCGTCGATGGCGTCGGCTTCGGCGTCAGACTGGGCTTCCGGCTCGGCTTCCGGCTGGGTTTCCGGCTGGGTTTCCGGCTCTGCCGTGCCTGCGCCGTAGGCCGCAGGCCGCAGCTCGGCGTCGGCCGGCTGTCCCCACGCCGCCACCCCGGCGCCCGTGGCGTCGGCGTCGGCGCCAGCGCGCGGCAAGGCTTCCAGCTGCGGTCGTGTTTCGGCCTGCCCGGCATCCTGGGGGGCGGCGGCAGGTGCCGCCCCGAGGTCGAGCAGCGACGCATCCGGCCACGCTGGCATGACCGGAGCCGGCCAGCCCACGGCCTCGCCGGGGCGCGCCGTGTCCAGGTCGTCGTCGGCGATGACCGACGGTGGTTCGGGCTGCGGCGCGCCCGCGTGCGCGTCAGCGGGCTCCATGGCCGGATGCGACAGCTCATCCGGCACTGCATCCGGCTCGGCATGCGTCGGCGCATCCGGCACCCTGCGATCGATCGCGTCGGCGGCCGTGGGCCATGGCGCAGCCTCGGCGAGCGCGATGGCCGGCAAGGCTTCCGGCAGGCGCTCGGCCGGCGCTGCCGGCGCGGGCTCGACAGGCAGCGGCGCGGTCTCGGCGGCATGCGCCGTTGGCTCGGCGTGCGCGAGCGACGCTGGCGGCGGCGCGGCTTCGCCGCCTTCGCGCACGCGCCGTGCCGCGTCCACGAGGTAGGCGCTCGAATGCGCGCCGGCGTCTCCGGTGCGCAGCGCCTGGGCCCACGCGTGCAATTGCTCCAGGGCATGCGCGCTCAGGTCGAGCAGCGCAGGCGGCGCCACCCGTCCTTCGGCCAGCACCTGGTTCAACGATTGCTCGAGGGCCCAGGCGGCTTCGCCGAAATCGCGCATGCCGACCATGCGCGAACTGCCCTTCAGCGTGTGGAAGCAACGCCGCAGCGCCGTCAGGGAGTCGTCTGCCGGTTCCGCCGAGTGCAGGTCGTCGAGGCGCCGGCGGCCCTCCATGACCACCTCGTCGACCTCATCCAGAAAGATCCCGAGCAGTTCCGGGTCGACGGCCTCGGCGGGCTCCGGCGTCGCGGGCTGCGCTGCTGCTTCGCGCTGATGCGGCACGTCGGCACTCGGCACCTGCGCGTACGACGCGGCTTCGGCGGGCGCGGCTTCGGCGGGCGAACCTGCGAGCAGGGCCTCGTCGTGCAGATCGGCTTGCGGCTGCGCCTCGGTCTCGTCGGGCGCCTCGGGGGGGATCAGGGTATCCACGTCCTCCAGCGCCGGCGTCGGCAACGTGTCCTCGTCGTGCGTGGCGCCCGGCACGGCCGCGGCGGCCGGCGGCGTCTGGCTCGCGGGGCCGGCCGGCGCCGCGGCATGCTCCGCCGCCGGCGCATCCGCCCGCGCCTGTCGCCCATGCGGCACCACGGGACGCAGTTCCCCGGTCTGCGGGTCGAACTGGAACGAGCTCCTGGCCAGTTCGGGCTGGTAGCCCAGCATGTCGATCAGGAACCCGAGCGCGCCGATGTTCGCGCCCAGGCGTTCGAACACACCGCCGGGCTGCCGCGCCTGGGCTTCGCCGGGCGGCGACACCATCAGGTTCTCCACGCTCTGGCGGATATGGCCGAGCGCCTGGGCGCCGACGTCCATGCCGAGCACCGACAGCACGCCGCGCATCTGGCCGAGCAGGCGCGGTACCGGCTCCAGATCCGGCAGCCCGTCGGGGTCGCGGAAGTAGGCGTCCAGCAGATGTTCGACAGTGCCCATGTCGTGGCGCAGCTCCTGCACCACGGTGCCCAGGGTCTGGGTTTCCGAGACCTTGCGGTACAGCTCCTCCATCCACGGCGCGAAGGGCTCGCTGGCATAGCCGTCGGCACTGCGCTGCAGGCGCCGCGCGAGCTCGCGTGCGCGCGGCAGGAATTCGGCGTCGTCCGCGCGGAAGTGCACCAGCGACGCTTCCAGGAACAGCAGTGCGGTGGCGACCTCGAGCACGCGCTCGGGAGTCAGCAGTCCGTGCTGGGTCCCGACCACCTGCAGCAGGCGCTCGATCGCCGCGGGCAGCACCTCGGCGCCTGCGCTCAGCTGGCGCAGCAGCACGCCGAGCTGCTGCAGGTTCTCCTGCAGGCGGCCGATGCGTCCGAAATCACCATTGCCGATGTGCGTCCAGCCTTCCTTGACCTGCACCATGCGCTTGCGCGCCGCCTGCACCAGGGCGGGGTCGACCAGTCCGAAATGCGCCTGTTGCCAGTCCACCGCGTCGACGCCGCGCAGGCCGACCGCCTGCGCGAGGGCCTGCAGGCCCGGCGCGATCGCGCGCTGGCGCTGACGCGCCCGCGCCAGCGCCTGGTCGCAGAAGAACAGCAGCTCCTGGCCCAGGCCGCGCGGCGCCTGCGACTTGCCGGCGAGCATCTGGCGCAACTGCAGGTTGAGGCGGTTGCACAGGCGCTTGACGTAGATGTCGGTGTCCAGCAGGTCGTCGCCGAGCGCGGCGAAGAAACCCTCGGCGATCCACCACAGCGAGCGCTCATCGCCACTGCATGCCCGCTGCGCCTGGCGCGCCACGGCCTGCATGGTGGCGGCAGCGCCGCGCAGATCACCGGCCCGCAGCACGTCGAGCAGGGCGCGTTCGTAATCGCTGCGCGCCTGCGCGCCGAGCGCGTGCGGCGTATCGCCGCGCTCCGGCGGCTGCGGCCAGCTCCAGGCGAAATCCCACAGATCCGCCGGGTGCGGCGGGTCGCCGCCGGCGAGGTCGGCGAGGCCGCGATACTGGCGGAACAGCTTGACGGCCGAGTCGTCGCGCCCACCCGAACGCGCCTCGAGGTAGTCGAGCGCCGCATGCAGCGCGGCCTCCAGCGCCTGCACCATCGACGCGTCGAGGCGCTGCGGCTGTTCCAGCGCGCCGACCAGCACGCGCTCTGCGGCATGCAGCACGCGCGCCGCGCCGCCCTGGCCGAGCAGCTCCAGCGCCCCCGCCGCCTGGTGCACATGGGTGCGCGCCTGCAGCAGCGCGCTCGCGGTTTCGGATTCGGCGCCCTCGAGGATGCCGAGCTGGGCCTGCCGGCGCACCGCGGCCAGCGCGGTCAGCAGATTCTCGCGAACCTGCTCCAGGACCCAGGCCAGGGAGGCCGTGTCGGGTGGCGCGCTGCTCAGCGGTGTCGAGACGACGTCGTTCATGCCGGGACGGGAGGCTGGGTGGCGCCGGTGGCGGGGATGGTCACGGTGTGGCCGGCGTTCAGGCGATCTTGAAGCGCGATACCGATTCGCGCAGCACCTCGGCCACGCGCGCCAGTTCGGCGACCAGTTCGGCGGTGGAGCGCGTGCCCTCGCCGGTCTGTTCGGTCACCGCGAAGATGTGCTGGATGCTGGTGGCCACGTGGTTCGCCGACTGGGCCTCGGTCAGGGTCTGCTGCGAAATGCGCTCGATCAGTTCGGCGAGCTGGCGCGATACGCGATCGATCTCGCTCAGCGCGGAGCCGGCGCTGTCCGACAGGCGCGCACCCTCGACCACGCCATGGGTGCTCTTTTCCATGGCCGCGACCGCGTCCTGGGTGTCCGTCTGGATGGTGCGCACGAGCGCGGCGATCTGCTTGGCCGCCTCGGCCGAACGCTCGGCCAGGCGTTGCACCTCCTCGGCCACCACCGAGAAGCCACGCCCGGCATCGCCCGCCGATGCCGCCTGAATGGCCGCGTTCAGCGCGAGCACGTTGGTCTGCTCGGTGAGATCGGAGATCAGTTCGGTGATCTCCCCGATCTCCTGCGAGGATTCTCCCAGGCGCTTGATGCGCTTGGAGGTGTCCTGGATCTGGCTGCGGATGGCATTCATGCCCTCGATCGAGTTGCGCACCGCCAGCAGACCCTGTTCGGCCGCATCCAGCGACTGCCGTGCCACCGTCGAGGAGTGCTGCGCCTGCGCCGACACGTTGTTGATGCGCTCGGCCATGTCCAGCACGGCGCGGCCGGCCTCGCGGATCTCGACGAGTTGCTGCTCGGACGAGCGCAGCAGGTCGCCCGAGGTGCTCTGCGCCTGCGACGAGGAACGCCGCACCTGCTCGGCCGTCTTCTGCACCTGGGCGACCAGGCTGCGCAGTTCCTCGACGGTGTAGTTCACCGAGTCGGCGATGGCGCCGGTGATGTCCTCGGTCACCGTCGCCTGCTGGGTGAGATCCCCCTCGGCCACGTTCTGCAGCTCGTTCATGAGCCGCAGGATCGCGGCCTGGTTGGCTTCGTTGCTGCGCCGCGCCTCCTGTTCCTGGCGCTCCGCGCGCCGACGCTCGCGCTCCGACTGCAGCGCGCGCTCGCGCGAGCCCTGCACGTACAGCTGGGCCAGCCCGAGCAGCGCGAGCAGCGCGAGCAGCGCGGCGCCGACGAGGATCCACAGTTCCAGGCTGCCGAGGCCCGCCTGCGACGAGTAGTGTTCCTGCAGCGCGTGCAGCGCTCCGAGCAGCGGCACCGAGTCACGCAGCACGGCCGCCTGGGCGAGGCGCGCGCCGCTCAGCTGCTGCAGGTCGCGCAGGATCGGCGCCGACAGTCCGGAGACGCCGGCGAAGGCCTTGCGCATGGCCTCGAGCTGGGTGCGCGCCTCGCCGTGCACGGCGCTCAGCGAAAGATCGGGGTTGCCGTCCAGCAGCCCGCTGCTGAGCTGGTCGAAGGTGTGCAGGTCGCGTCCCAGCGCGAACACCGCTTCCGGGCTGATGCCCTGGTAGGACAGGAACTCGTTGGCCGACTTGCCGATTCGCTGGGTCAGCATCTCGAGCTGCGCGGCGGCCGACACGTCGGCCGCCGGCGCGCCCTGCTGCAGCAGCAGCGAGGTCAGGGTCTGGGCTGCCTGCAGCAGCGAATCGGTGTCGTGGCTGATCGTGCGCAGGGACTCGTTCGTGCCCGTCAGCAGCGCCTGCAGCTTGCCCACGTCGCGCGCGTTTTTCACCGACGCCTCGACCATCGGCGTGACGGCCCGCAGTTGCGGCCCGCCGATGCCCAGCGCATCGCCCGCGCGCAGGCGCTGCAGATCCGATTCCAGCGCGTCGGCGCTCGTCGCCAGTTCGCTGAAACCCTCGCGCGAGCCGAGCAGGGCCGTGCTCACCGACTTGGCCAGGCGTTGCGACTGCATCAGCGCATCGCCCGAGGTGTTGAGCAGGCGCGCCGAGTAGGAGGTCACGCGCAGCGTGGCGGCGAGGCCGACGGCCACCATCACCATGGCGATCACCAGCACCACGATCAGCAGGCGCTGCTGGCTGGCCACGGCCATGCGGCCGATCAGCGGCAGGCGCCGGATGTCCTCCTCGACATGGCTGCTCTCGTCCTCGCGCTGATCCTGCACGGCGGCCGACAGCGTGGCACCGCTGACGGTGGCGTCGCTGGCGGCGAAGGCGGTGACCTCCGCCGACGGGCGCTTGGGGGAGAACAGGGGAAACAGTGCCATGGGTGCTCCGACGGTGATCGACGACGGTGTCGTGGGGTCTCAGACCACTTGCAGAAAACGTGGGTCCTGCGACAGGACTTCCAGATTCAGCTCGCGCCAGGTCTGGCCTGCGGTGTCCTGCAACGGCGCGCCGAGCCATGCCGGCCCCGGCGTCGAAGCCTGCGCATCGGCCTGCAGTTGCGAGGGCATGCGCAGTCCGGCCAGGTTGTCGACGAGCAGCGCGCAGTTGATCTCCAGGCGCGGCGAGAACTGCACCAGACGGCTGTACGCGGCGGCCCTGGGGCGAGCCTCCCCCACGCCGTCGCCGTCGAGGAATGCGGCGAGGTCGACCACCCCGCACAGCACGCCGCGCAGATTCAGCAGGCCGACGAACCAGTCCCGCGCATGGGGCAGCGGCGTCGGCGTCTCCCAGTTCGAGATCTCGCCGGACTGCGACAGCGGCAGCAGCAGGTGGTGGGCGCCTGCCACCACGGCGAGCCAGCGCGATTCGCTGCGGTTCTGCTGCGCGCCTCGCAGGCGGGCGGCCAGGCGCCCCTGGAATTCGATCAGCGAGCTTCGTGCCATGGGTGTGTCAGGCCGGCGGCCTCATTTCAGCGCCATGATCTTGCTCAGCAGGTCGTGCGGGTCGACCGGCTTGGTGACGTAGTCGCGCGCGCCCTGGCGCATCGCCCACAACTTGTCGGTTTCCTGGTTCTTGCTGGTGCACACGATGATCGGCAGTTCCCGATAGGCCGGGTTGCGCGTGATCTGGCGCGTCAGCTGAAAGCCGTTGAGCCCCGGCATGACGATGTCCATCAGCACCAGATCCGGGCGCTCCTGCTCGATCGCCGCCAGCGCCTGCTGGCCGTTCTCGGCGGTGCGCACCGAATAGCCGTTCTTGTGCAGCAGGTCGGACAGGAAATACAACTCGGTGCGCGAGTCGTCGACGATCAGGATCTTGCGGATGCTCATGATTGGGCAGGTTTGTCGCTCGGCGCGCCCGCAGCGGGCGCATGCGCGGCCTGGCGGTGCACGTTCACCGCCCGCAGCAACTGATCCTTCGTGAAAGGCTTGGTCAGGTAGTCCTCGGCCCCCACCATGCGCCCGCGCGCCTTGTCGAACACGCCATCCTTGGACGACAGCATGATCACCGGAATGGTCGCATGCCGCGGGCTGCGCTTGATGATGGCCACCGTCTGGTAGCCGTCCAGGCGCGGCATCAGCACGTCACAGAAGATCAGGTCCGGCATCGTGTCGTTGACCTTGGACAACGCGTCGAAGCCATCCTCGGACAACAATACGTCGAACCCGGCCTGCCTCAGAAAGATTTCCGCACTGCGCCGGATGGTGTTGCTGTCGTCGATCACCAGCACCTTGAACGAAGCGGAAGCCGTGCTCAAAGGTCATCTCCGTGAGTCTGGGGGAATGGGGTGCAGATGCTGGCGCAGGCTGGCGCCGGCAACGCATGGAACGTGGTGTTCAGTGCTCCGCGTCGGTCAGATCTGCACCATTTCGAAATCGTCCTTGCGCGCGCCGCATTCCGGACATGTCCAGTTCATCGGCACGTCCTCCCAACGCGTGCCCGGGGCAACGCCGCTTTGCGGATCGCCCAGCTCCTCCTGGTATACGAACCCGCAGATCAGGCACATCCAGGTCTTGAAGTCAGGTTGCGTCACAGCGTATCGTCCTCTGGCATAAGATTCAATCATTCTAAGAAACAGTGGCGCCGCATTTGTGGCGTCCTGCCGACCCGACGGCCGAGGGCTTGGCCGTCCCCGCCGTCCACTTTCGTGATCGCGCCATCATGCCTCCAAACAGCGAAGCCCCCGAATCTCCTCCCGCCATCATGTTTCTCAACGCGGCCGATCCGAGCGGGGCGGCGGGTCTGAGCGCGGATCAGGCCGTGTGCGCGGCGGTGGGCTGTCATGCGCTGCCGGTGACCACGTCGATCTGGGTGTGCGACACCGCGGAGGTCTTCGACATCGTCGAGATCGACGCCGACGCCGTCGTGGAGCAGGCGCGCGCGGTGCTGCAGGACGTCGAGCTGGCCGCGTGGAAGGTCGGCTTCCTGGGTGGCGTCGAGGTGGTCAGCGCGGTGGCCGAACTGCTTGCCGACTACGCGCAGCTCCCGCTGGTCACCTACGTCGGCAACCTGCAGGCGCTGGAGGAGTCCCAGGTCGAGGAGTACATCAAGGCGATGCAGGAGCTGATCCTGCCGCAGACCCGCGTGCTGTGCGGCAACGTCACCGCGCTCAGCCAGTTCCTGTTCCCCGACGTCGAGCGCGAGCAGCCGCCTACGCCCGACGCGCTGATGCAGCAGGCGCACGCGCTGGGCGTGCAGTACGTGCTGGCCAGCGGCGTGCTGGTGCCCGAGAACCACGTCGAGAACGTGCTGCTGAGCCCGCGCCGGCAATTGCTGCGCGAGCGCTTCGAGATGTTCGACGCCGGCTTTTCCGGCGCCGGCGACACGCTGTCGGCCGCCGTCGCGTCGCTGCTCGGCACCGGCGCGAAGCTGGACCAGGCGGTGCACGAGGCGCTGGAGTTCCTCGACCAGAGCCTGGATTTCGCCTACCGACCGGGCATGGGCAATCTGGTGCCGGATCGCTTCTTCTGGGCGCAGACCGGGCCCGAGGCAGAGGGCGATTCGATCTCCCCGGTCGGATTGCAGTGAGCATGCACTGAAACAGCGTGCGCGCCGCGTCGCTCGGCGCCACGTCCCGGCGCCGCGCGCAAGCGCCGCGCGACGCCTTCGCATCGAGTTCTCCATGGACCAGCAGACGAGCAACGAAGACCTGTTCGAGCGCGCGCAGCGCAGCATCCCCGGAGGCGTGAATTCGCCGGTCCGGGCGTTTCGCCAGGTCGGCGGCGTGCCGCGCTTCATGCAGCGTGCCGAAGGCCCCTACATGTTCGATGTCGAGGGTCGGCGCTACATCGACTACATCGGTTCGTGGGGGCCGATGATCGCCGGCCATGCGCATCCCGAGGTGATCGACGCGGTGCAGCGCGCGGCCACGCGCTCGCTGTCCTTCGGTGCGCCCACCGCCGACGAGATCGAGATCGCCGAACTGCTGCGCGAGCTCATGCCGGCGGTCGAGATGGTGCGTCTGGTGTCCAGCGGCACCGAGGCGGCGATGAGCGCGTTGCGTCTGGCGCGCGGCTTCACCGGGCGCGATGCCATCGTCAAGTTCGAGGGGTGTTACCACGGGCACGCCGACAGCCTGCTGGTCAAGGCCGGCTCCGGCCTGCTGACCTTCGGCAACCCGAGCTCGGCGGGCGTGCCCGCGGACGTCGCGGCGCACACCCTGGTGCTCGAGTACAACAACATCGCGCAGCTCGACCAGCTGTTCGCGTCGCGCGGCGCGGAGATCGCCTGCGTCCTGGTCGAGCCGATCGCCGGCAACATGAACTTCGTCCGGGGCAGCGCCGCGTGGCACCAGCGCCTGCGCGAACTGTGCACCCAGCATGGCGCGCTGCTCGTGTGGGACGAGGTGATGACCGGCTTTCGCGTCGCGCTCGGCGGCGCGCAGCAGGTCTATGGCATCCGGCCCGACCTGGTGGTGCTGGGCAAGGTCATGGGCGGCGGCATGCCGATGGCCGCGTTCGGCGGCCGCGCCGACGTCATGCAGCAGCTGTCGCCGCTCGGCGCCGTCTACCAGGCCGGCACGCTGTCCGGCAACCCGGTGGCGGTGGCCGCCGGCATGGCGCAGCTGCGCATCGTGCGCCGCGCCGGCTTCCACGACGCGCTGGGCGAGACCACGCGGCGCCTGATGCAGGGTCTGGAGCAGGCGGCGGCACGCCATGGCGTGGCGTTGCGCACCGATTGCCAGGGCGGCATGTTCGGTCTGTACTTCGCCACCGACCTGCCGCGCAACTATGCCGAGGTCGCGAAGGCCGACCTGCAGGCCTTCAAGGCTTTTTTCCATGCCATGCTGGCGCGCGGGGTCTACCTGGCTCCCAGCATGTTCGAGGCCGGTTTCGTGTCCAGCGCGCACGATGCCGGCGTGATCGACGCCACGCTGCAGGCGGCCGACGCCGCGTTCGCCGAGCTCGCGGCGCGCTGAGGCGCGCGCCGGCGCGGCGCGTCAGCGAGGTACCTGGGCGTCGAGCGCGCGCGCCGCGATGGTCGCGCTGCGGCGGTCCACGTACGGTCCGTACAGGTCGTGCTCGAGGCGCCGCGGCGCCGGCAGCATGACGGCCAGGCGCGCCGCCTGCATGCGCTGCAGGCGCGCCGCCGGCGCGTGGAAATAGGCGCGTGCCGCCGCCTGCGCCCCGTACACCCCACCGCCCCATTCGACGCTGTTGAGGTACATCTCGAGGATGCGCCGCTTGTCCAGCAGCAGTTCCAGCATGCCGGTGATCAGCAGTTCCTGCGCCTTGCGCACATAGCTGCGTTCCGGCGACAGGAACAGGTTCTTGGCCAGTTGCTGGGTGATGGTGGAGCCGCCGACGATGCGATGATCGCGCTCCACGCGTCGCGTGTGGTCGCGAATCCAGGCTTCGCGCAGGGCCTGCCAGTCGACCCCCATGTTGTGCTCGAAGGTGGCGTCCTCGGAGGCCACCACGGCGCGCTTCAGCCAGGGGCTGATGCTCGGGTAGGCGACCCAGCGATGCTGCCAGCGAAGCGCCTGGTGTCCGAGCAGCATGCGCATCTGCGCGGCGCGCATGAACGCGGTTTCATGCACCGGCAGCACCGACCACAGCGCGATGCGCAGCGCGAAATAGCCCTGCAGCACGAGCACCGAGCACAGGCCCAGCAGCAGCAGGCGCGTTGTCGGGGTGCGGCGCGCGCGCTTCATCGTCGGCTGCCCAGCGTGGCGCGTCGCATCAGGCCCGCGCGGCCTCGGCGTCGAGCTCGGCGCGCAGGCTGCGCAGCACCGGCGCGGTATCCACGCGCACGCCATGCCACAGCGCGAAACTCTCGGCCGCCTGCTCGACCAGCATGCCCAGCCCGTCATGGGCGCGCGCGCCGGCGTCGCGCGCCAGGCGCACGAAGGCGGTCGGCGTCGCGCCGTACATCATGTCGTAGGCGAACTGCGCCCCCTGCAGCACGCCCGGCGGCAGCGTCGGCGTGGCGCCACCCAGCCCGCCGGCGGTGGCGTGGATCACCAGCGCGTGCCCCGAGCGCGGCGTCTGGCTCGCGTGCAGCCGCGTCGCGTGCCCGGCGGCGAATCGCGCATGGCGTGCGACCAGTTGCGCGGCGCGCGCCGCGCCGCGGTTCCAGACCTCGATGTCCGCGGCGCCCGCGGCGATCAGCGCGCCCAGCACGCCGCTGGCGGCGCCGCCGGCGCCCAGCAGCAGGATGTCGAGCCCGTGCAGCGCCTGCGCCGGCTCGCGCTGCAGCAGGCGTGCAAGGTCGCGTACCAGCCCGATGCCATCGGTGTTGTCGCCCCAGACCTCGCCTTGCGCGTCCCAGCCGAGGGTGTTGGCGGCCTCGGCCAGGCGGGCGCGCTCGGACAGCCGGGACGCGGCGCGCGCCGCGTCGAACTTGCACGGCACCGTGACATTGCAGCCTCGGCCGCCTTCCGCGCGAAACGCCGCGAGTGCGGCGTCGAAGCCGTCTGGCGCGACCAGGCGGCTTTCGTAGCGCAGCGGCTTGCCGGCCTGTTCGGCGAACAGCTGGTGGATGCGCGGCGAGCGGCTGTGCTGCACCGGATTGCCGAGCACGGCGTAGAGATCGGGGGATGTCATCGGGAGGCAGCGGGGGTACGCGCCGGCGCGCTGGCGCGCAGGTCGGTGTTCAGGTCGCCTTCGTGCGTGAAATCGAAGCCGGCCACGACCACGATCTGGTCGGCGTCCTGGCGCATCTGCGTGCTGAAGCCGCCGAACGGCTGCGCCGCGTCGACGATCGCCTGCGCCATGCTGTCGAGCGTGGGGTCGCCGGAACTGCGCACCACGTCGGCCTTCAGCACATGCCCGCCGGCGTCCACCGTGATGGCCATGATCAGGCGCCCGTACAGCTTGTGGCCGCCGCGTTGCGGAAAATCCGCGGTTCCCAAGCGTTCGATCTTCTCGCGCATGCGGTCGTAGTACAGCGCGTACGGCACGCTGCGCGTGCTGGGGCCGACGAAGCGTCGGCGCGGGCGTGCGTTGTTCAACGCGATGCGACGCTGGATGGCGCCGATCAGGTCGAGCATCTCGCGGCGCTGCTGCTGCAGGGCCTGCTGCGACTGCGTCGTCACGTCGCGCCGCTGCAGCGCCTGCTGCAGCGTGACGACCTGGCTTTGCGCAGTGCTCAGCAACTCGCGTTCGCGTTGCTCGAGACGCTCCAGATGGGCCTGCGCGTCGTGCGCGGCGTCGCCCGTGGCGTTGCGCGGCGCGGCCGGCAGCGGGGTCGCCGCGAGCCCGCTGCGCGCACTGCCGCCACCGGCCAGGTCGGCCTGCGCCAGCGCCTGCGCCCGGGCCGGCGGCCGCGGGCTGGCGCGGTTCACGAGAATCACCGACAGCGTCGGGCTGCGCAACAGGCGATCGACCATGCGCGGCGCGCCCAGGCGCAGGCCGAGCAGCAGCAGGTGCGCAGCCACCGAGATGCCGAGCGCCCACTGCAGCGGGCTCGGGCGCGGTAGGCGCAAGGTCGCGGGTCGCACGCGCGGCTTCAGGCGGACGGGGTTTCGGCGCCGCCGCCGTGCACGCCGTCGTGCACGTGGCCGCCACTGTGCTGGGCCGGCTCGCTCGGCGCTTCGCTGCCGCCGGCCGCCGCTTCGTCGACCGCGTCGACCGCGTCGACCGCGTCGACCTCGAGGCGCAGACCGCCCGCCAGGTCGGCCTCCTCGTCGGGTTCCGCGGCTTCCGCGGGCTCCGCGGCGACCGCGTCGTGCAGCACCTGGGCGACCCGGCACGGTTGCTCCAGGGTGATCAGGTCGGGCTCGCCGAACTGCACGCGCACGCGCGTGCCGCGCGGCAGCTCCTGCGCGCCGGCCGCGGCAAGTACCAGCGGCAGCCCGTCGACGCGCACGAGTCCGTCGCGCAGCACCGCGCCGTCGGCCTGCGAAATGCCCTGCTGGCGCAGGTAGCGCAAGGTCCAGTAGCGTTCCATGCCGCGCTGGAAATCGGCGTAGGCCTTGTAGGCCTCCTCGAAGGCGCCGACGACGGCGAACAGCTGCGCGTCCTTCGGGCGATACGGCGCGACCAGCGCCGCGGCCCGCCCGTGGCGCGCGGCGGCGATGATCTGGCCCTGGTTGACCAGATCCGCATAGCGGCGCAGCGGCGACGTGCACCACGCGTACTGCGCCACGCCCAGCCCCTGGTGCGGCGCGGCGCGCGTGCCCATGCGGGTGCGCAGGTTGGCCCCCATGCCGCTCTGGCTGCGGTAGATCGCCGGCAGGCCGAGCTCGGCCAGCCAGCCGCCCCAGGTGGCGTTGGCGAGGATCATCATCTCGGCCACGATCAGGTCCAGCGGTGCGCCGCGCCGGCGCGGCACGATGTCCACGCGCGCGTGCTCCTCGCCCTGGTCCAGGTCCTGCACGCGAAAGGTGTAGTCGACGCCGCCCGGGCGCTCGGCCCGCCCGCGCACCTGTTCGCGTCCGGCCTTCAGGCGCTGCGCCACGCGCCAGAGCTGCGCCAGCTCCTGCGCGCAGGGGTAGTCCTGCGCGCCCGCCGGCGCCTGCAGCGTGTGCTCGGTGATGCGCTCGTCGAGCAGGTCGTGGCGCAGGTTGGCGACGATCGGCACGCGTTCGATGCGGGTCTCGTGGCCGCGCACCTGGAGTTCGGCGTCGAACTCGACATACAGGCTCACCGCGGGCGGGCAGGCACCCTCGCCGAGCGTGAAGGCCTGCACCAGCGCGTCGGGCAGCATGGTGATCTTGTCGCCCGGCATGTACACCGTCGACATGCGGCCGCGCGCCGCCTGGTCCCAGGCGCTGTCGCGGGCCAGCGCCAGCGCCGGCGCGGCGATGTGGATGCCCACCGTGAGGCCGCCGTCGGCGGTCGCGCGCACCGACAGCGCGTCGTCGATCTCGGTGGTCTGAGAGTCGTCGATGCTGAACGCCTGCACCTCGGCGCGCGGCAGTTCGTCGCCGCCGGTCTCGGGTAGCGCGGCATCGCCGAAACCGGTGCCGCGCGGGAAGTACTCCAGCAGGAAGCGCTGCATGTGAAAGCGCCACGGCGAAGCGATGGCGCCGGCCTCGCGCAGCAGCTGCAGTGCGCCCTTCGCGCCTTGTCGCACGGCGAGCGCCAGCGCCTTGTATTCGGGGCTGTTCTTGTCCGGCTTGAACAGCAGGCTGTAGAGTCGCTCGGCGATCGCCGGCGGGCAGCGCCCCTGCTGCAGTTCCAGCGCGTCGGCCTGGATGCGCTGCTCGAGCTCCTGGCGTCGCGCGATGCCGGCCAGCGCCGCCTGCAGCGTTTCGCGGCTGGCCTTGCGGAAGCGGCCCTTGCCGCGGCGCGAGAAGTAGTGCGGCGCGCCGTGCAGGCGCAGCAGCACGGCGGCCTTCTGGCGAGCGTCGGTGGCGTCGCCGTAGTACTCGGCGGCCAGTTCCTCGAAGGCGAACTCGTCCTCCGGGGCGAACTCCCACAGCAGATCCAGCTCGATGCCGTCCTGCTGCGCCTGCGCCCAGTCGAGCAGTTCCGCGGGAGCCGGGCTGTCGAACCGCAGCAACGCCTGCTGCTGCTTGATCTTCTGCCGCTTGCCGCTGGCCAGTTCGACCTGCATCGAGGCGTCGGCCTGGCTCATGACGCGGGCGGTGGCGAGCTTGCCCGCCTCTTCGAACACAACGTAACTCACGAGTCCATCCATTCAGTCGGCGCGCAGGCCGAGAAATTCGAGCACGGCGTCGCAGTGACGCTCGGCGTAGTCTTCCAGTGCGTGCCCGCCGCTGTCCACCACGCGCAGCATCGCGCCGCGATAGCGTGCCTGCATCTCGCGCCAGTCGAGCACCTCGTCGTCGCGCGCGATCACCGCGAGGTAGCGCTGCGGGTGCGGCACCGGACGATCGAGCTGGCCGATTTCGTAGTCGCGCAGCTGCGCGACGTGGCTTGCCGTGAACTGCAAGCGCAGCGACGGATCGTGCCAGCTGCCCAGTTCGCCGATCTGCGCCGCGAGGTCGCGCGCCGGGTTCACCGCGGGGTTGAGCAACGCGGCGCGGCAGTCGAGGCGCTGCGCCAGCCAGGTGGCGTAGAAACCGCCGAGCGAACTGCCGACCAGCGCCAGGCGCCTGGGCGCGGCCTGCTGCACCAGGCGCAGCAGGCCTTCGACGGCGTCGCGCGGGGAGGCCGGCAGCTGGGGGCACAACCATTCCACCCGCGGCCGTGCGGGGCGCTGCAGCTGCTGCAGCCGCTGGTGCGTGAGGCGCGCCTTCGCGGAACCCGGCGAGGAACGGAACCCGTGCAGGTACAGCAGGTGCGAGGGTCGCAGGGAGGAATCGGTGGCGGGCATGCTCGCGGGCGGACGTGGACGGGCGCCGGATGCGCGCTGGCATCGCTACGGCAGGCCCCAATCGTAGCGTCTGCGGCCGCGCCGGCAGGCGCCCCGGTGCGGCCTCCCGGGAGCGGCCGGTGTCAGGCGGTGCCGGGCTGCGCCGGCTCGGGCGGCCAGTCGCGGATGTAGGCCTTGAGCATGCGGTTCTCGAAATCCTGCTCCTGCACCACGGCGCGCGCCACGTCGCGGAACGAGATCACGCCGAGCAGCGTGGAGCCGTCCATCACCGGCATGTAGCGGGTGCCGCTGTCGAGCAGCAGCCGGCGCAGTTCGTCGAGGCTGGTGTGGGGCGCGCAATGCACGGGGTCGCGCTGCATGAGCTCGCCCACGGGCGGGTGCGCGTCGGCGTGCGCGCTCATCGCCGCCAACACCTCGCGGAAGGTGAGCATGCCGGCGAGCCGGCCGTCGTGCATGACGACCAGCGAGCCGACGTCGTGCAGCGCCATGGTGCGCGCTGCCTCGTGCAGCGGGGTGTCGGGCGCGACGGTGAACAGTGCAGTCCCCTTGATGCGCAAAATATCACTGACTTGCATCGCGGTCTCCGGTGGGCGTTACGAGCATGCAGCCAATATAGTGGAGGCGTCGGCCCGATTCCATGCCGCCACGCTGCGGACAGGGTCGCGGTGCGGCGCCACGGGCCGGTGCGGCGCCGGGGTTTCGGCGGGTTCGTCAGCGCGCCGGGCGCGCGTGCGGAGGGTTCCATGCAATGTCTGGTCGATTCGCGTGAAGTGCATGTGCACTGCGTGCCTGGCGCCTCCCCGCAGCGGCTGCCGCCGGTGGTGCTGCTGCACGGCGCCTGCCAGGATCACCGCGCGTGGCTGCCAGTGATGCCCGGCCTGGCGCGCGCCGGTCACGCCGTCTACGCCCCCGACCTGCCGGGGCATTCGGCGAGTGCGGGGCCGCCGTGCGTCGGCGTGCCCGAACTCGTCGGCTGGCTGCTGGAACTGCTCGATGTGCTGGCGCTGGAGCGCTGCGCGCTGGTCGGCCACAGCATGGGTTCGCTGGTCGGGCTGCACGCGGCGGCGCTGGCGCCGCGCCGCGTCAGCCACCTGGCGATGGTTGCCACGGCCTTCCCGATGGCCGTCTCGCCGGTGCTGCTCGAGCAGGCGCGCGGCGATGTCGAATCGGCCATGCGGGACATCGCGCGCTGGTCGCACAAGGGCTCGCGCGAGCAGCCGCCCGATGCGGCGCTGGTCGAGGCCAGCCTGCAGTTGATGCGCTCGGTGCAGGCGCGCTGGCCGGCCGGCGATCTGCTCGCCAACGACCTCGAGGCCTGCAATGCCTATGCCGACGGACTGGAGATGGCGCGCCGCCTGCAGGTGCCGGTGGGGCTGGTGCTCGGCGAGGCCGATCGCATGACCCCGGCGCGCGCCACGCAGGCATTGCAGCAGGCCCTGCCGCAGGCCGCCGTGACCATGCTGCCGGCCGGGCACGCGCTGATGCAGGAACAGCCCGATGCGCTGGTGCGCGCATTGCTGGCGCTGTTCGAGCGCGGCTGAAAAAAAGAAGGCCGATCGTCGCCGATCGGCCTGCGAAGGTACTGGAAAGTACCGAGGAGACAACTTGTACGACCGTCTGCGCGGCCTGTTCGCGGCGGCCCGCAAGGGCCGCTCGCGCTGATGTTGCTGCGCTCAGGCGGCGCTGGCGGCGCGCTTGACGCGGCTGCTCGTGGTGCCTTGAGCGGCCTTCATCGCGGTGCTGGTCACCGTGCTGATGTTGGCTTCGACGACTTCGGCGGCCTGCTTGCTCGCCTTGTGCAGCGAGTCGTAGGCGTTGTTGGCCGCGCTCATCGCGCTCTTCAGGATCGCCACCGCGGTCTCGGTGCCGGCCGGGGCGTTCTTGGTCGCGGTGTCCACCAGAGCCTGCACCTTGCGGTTCAGTTCGGCGGCGCTGGCTTCCACGGCCTTGGCCAGCTCGGCCTGGGTGCCCGAGGCGATTTCGTACACGTGGTGCGAGTACGACAGCATCTTCTCGGCCAGCGGTTGCGCCAGGTTCGGTTGCAGCGAAGTCAGCTCCTGCAGGTCCTTCACGGACAGCGCGGCCATCGCGGCTTCCGAGGACTCGTGCATCGCGGTCTTCATGGTCTGCAGGTTGAGTTCGACGAGGCGCTCGAGGCCGTCGACGGCCTTGCCCTGCAGGGCGAACAGGGTTTCGAGTTGCGACTTCTGGGCGGCGATCAGTTGTTCGGGGGTCATCATCATCGGCTCCTGAGAGAAAGGTGGGCTGCTTCTGGTTCGCGGGGGGCTGGATTCGACCCAGCCTTGCTCGATTGTGTTGGTTCCACAAGTCCGCACTGTGACGCGTTGATGTGTCCGAGCGGATCGTTTGTGCAATGCACAATGGCAATTCTAGGCCTTCGCGTCGACCTGTCAAGGGCTTTTTTGTTGCGTCGCAACAAAGTTGTGGGTTCGCGATGAAAAGGCAATAAAAACAATGACATAAAACTATTTTTATACCCCTGTTCGCAGCGTGGCGGGGGCGCGGAGGGGCCGTCGGGAGCGAAATCGCGCGCCGCTTCCCGGGGTTCATCATGCTGTCTTGCAGCACAAGTCGTCACGGGGCCGCTGCGCGCACTCGGCGCGCGGCTCTCCTACACTGCGTGGCCATGTCCGCCGAGCTCTCCCCCGTGCAGTTCCCGGTCGACGAGGCCATCACCTCGCGACGATCCGTGCGCCGTTTCCTGCCTCGCCCGGTGTCGCGCGAGTGCATCGAGCAGATTCTCCGCGTCGCCTCGCGCGCGCCGTCGGGCAGCAACACCCAGCCCTGGCAGGTGCATGTGCTGACCGGCGGCGCCCTCGAGCGCCTGAGCCGGCGCCTGGTGCAGGCCTACGACGACCCGGCGCAGGTGGCCGCCCACACCGAGGAGTACGCCTACTACCCGCGGCAGTGGCAAAGTCCGTACGTCGAGCGGCGGCGCAAGGTCGGCTGGGACCTGTACGGGCTGCTCGGCATCGCCAAGGGTGACAAGCAGCGCATGCACGAGCAGCATCGCCGCAACCTGCTGTTCTTCGATGCTCCGGTGGGGCTGATGTTCAGCATCGACCGCGTCATGGAGCAGGGCAGCTGGCTGGATTACGGCATGTTCCTGCAGAGCATCATGGTGGCGGCGCGCGGACGCGGGCTCGATACCTGCCCGCAGGCGGCGTTCACGCCGTTTCATCGCATCATCTCGGACGAACTCGGCCTCGGTCCGCAGCAGCAGGTGGTGTGCGGCATGGCGCTGGGCTGGGCCGACCCCGACGCGGTGGAGAACACGCTGCACACGGAGCGCGCCGAAGTGCACGAGTTCACCACCTTCCGCGACCGATGATCATCGAGTCGCTGCTCGACACCGACCTGTACAAGTTCACGATGATGCAGGCGGTGCTGCATCAGTTCCCCGGCGCCCACGTCGAGTACCGCTTTCGCTGCCGCACCCCGGGCATCGCGCTGGCGCCGCTGCTGCCGCGCATCCACGCCGAGCTCGACGCGCTGTGCGAACTGCGCTTTCGCGCCGACGAACTCGACTACCTGCGCGGCCTGCGCTTCATCAAGAGCGATTTCATCGACTTCCTGGAGCTGTTTCGCCTGAACCGCGCGCGCATCGACGCGCGCGCGGCCGACGATGCCGAGGCGCGCGCCCGCGGGGAGATCGACATCACCATCCGCGGCCCGTGGCTGCACACCATCCTGTTCGAGGTTCCGGTGCTGGCGATCGTCGGCGAGATCTGGGCCGGCCACGCCCATGCCGACGCCGACCAGCACGCCGCGCTGGCGCGCCTGGACGCGAAGATCGCGCAGTTGCGCCAGCCCGGGCTCGAGCACTGCCGCATCGCCGATTACGGCACGCGTCGGCGGTATTCGCGGGCCTGGCAGAGGCGCGTGCTGGAGCGTCTGCGCAGCGGGCTCGGCGAGCAGCTCGCCGGCACCAGCAACGTGGCGCTGGCCCGCGAGATGGGCCTGGTGCCGCTGGGCACGATGGCCCACGAGTACCTGCAGGCGTGCCAGTCGCTGGGCCCGCGGCTGCGCGATACCCAGGTCTTCGGCTTCGAGACCTGGGCACGCGAGTACCGCGGCGATCTGGGCATCGCGCTGGCCGACGTCTACGGCCTGCAGGCCTTCCTGCGGGACTTCGACCTGTATTTCTGCAAGCTGTTCGACGGCGCGCGGCACGACTCCGGGGATCCCTTCGCGTGGGGCGAGCAGATGCTCGCGCATTACGCGCGCCACCGCGTCGACCCGCGCGGCAAGACCCTGGTGTTCAGCGACGCCCTGACCGTGGACAAGGTGGTGGCGCTGTACCGGCGCTTCCACGGGCGGGTCGGGCTGGCCTTCGGCATCGGCACCAACCTGATGCACGATCTCGGCCACGTCGCGCCCCAGATGGTGATCAAGATGGTGCGCTGCAACGGCCAGCCCGTGGCCAAGATCAGCGACGAGCCGGCGAAGAACATGTGCGACGATCCCGCCTACCTCGCGTATCTGCGCGAGGTGTTCCAGATTCCGGCGCCGCAGGACCGGCCCCGCGGCGCCGCGTGAGTCCCCCATGACCAAGACCCAGGATCCCCCGCAGCGGGCCCGCGTGCTGGTGGCGCGCAGGCTGTTCGACGACGTGCTCGAGCCGCTGCGCCAGAGCTTCGAGCTGCATTGCAACCCCGACGACGCGATCGCCTCGCCGGCGCAGTTGCGGGCGCTGGCCGCCGACCAGGACGGCCTGCTGATCACCGCCACCGAGCGCATCGACGAGGCACTGCTCGACGCCTGCCCGCGCCTGCGCGTGGTCGCCACGATGACGGTGGGTTTCGACCACATCGACGTCGACGCCTGCGCGCGGCGCGGCGTGGTCGTGACCCACGCGCCGGACGTGCTGACCGAGACCACCGCCGATTTCGGCATGGCGCTGCTGCTGGGCGCGGCGCGCCAGCTCGGCGACGCGCAGACCTATCTGCGCGCCGGCAGGTGGACCCGCTGGAGCGCCGACCTGTTCGCCGGCAGCGACGTGCACGGCACCACGCTGGGCATCGTCGGCATGGGGCGCATCGGGCGCGCCGTCGCCAGGCGCGCGGCGCTGGGCTTCGGCATGCGCGTGCTCTACCACAACCGGCGCCCGCTCGACGCGGCGCTGGAGCGCGAGAGCGGCGCCAGCTGGCGCAGCCTCGACGAGCTGCTGCAGCAGAGCGACCACGTGCTGCTGGCGCTGCCCTACAGCGACGCCGCGCGCCATGTCATCGGCGCGCCGCAGCTGGCGCGCATGCGGCGTGGCGCGACCCTGGTGAACATCGGACGCGGCGGCCTGGTCGACGAACCGGCGCTGGCCGCCGCGCTGCACTCCGGGCACCTCGGCGCGGCCGGCCTGGATGTCTTCGAGGGCGAGCCGGTGCCCAACCCGGTGCTGCTGCAGGCGCCGCGCCTGCTCATCACCCCGCACATCGCCAGCGCCTCGCTGCCGACCCGCCGCGCCATGGCGCGCGTCGCGGTGGACAACCTGCTGGCGGTGCTGCGCGGCGCGGCGCCGCTGACCCCGGTGCCGGCCGCGAATGCCTGAGGCGGCCGCCGCCGCTTGCGCATGCCGTCCGTGACGCCGCTGCCGCTGGTCGTCGGGCTGCTGCTGCTCGTGGTGGTGGTGGGCGCACTGCTGCTGTTGCGGCTGCGTCTGCAGGCGGCGCAGCAGCGCGCGCAGGGCGCCGGCCCCGCGCCGGCGCTCGAGCGCCTGGAGCGTGAACTGCGTGCGGCGGTGCACGACAGCGGACAGTCGCTGCGCACCGAGCAGGCGATGCAGCTCGCGCAGTTCCAGCAGATGCTGCTGACCCAGCAGGCGGAGGCGGCGCGTACCAGCAATGCGCAGCTCGAGGCCGTGGTGCAGCAATTGCAGAGCCTGCAGAAATCCCTGGCCGATACGCTGGCGCAGCAGGTGGGCGCGCTGAACCAGGCCAGTACGCAGGCGCTGCAGGGCCTGCAGCTGCAGCTCGGCGAGCGCTTCGAGGCGTTGCGCGCGAGCACCGACCAGCGGCATGCGGAAATGCGCGCCACGGTCGAGCAGCGCCTGCGCGAGTTGCAGGCCGACAACGAGAAAAAGCTCGAGCAGATGCGCCTGACGGTCGACGAGAAGCTGCATGCCACGCTGGAGCAGCGCCTGGGCGAGAGCTTCCGGCAGGTGGCCGAGCGCCTCGAGCAGGTACACAACGGGCTCGGCGAGATGCGCACCCTGGCGCAGGGGGTGGGCGATCTCAAGCGCGTGTTCTCCAACGTGAAGTCGCGCGGCCTGTTCGGCGAGATCCAGCTCGCGTCGCTGATCGAGCAGGTGTTCACGCCCGAACAGTACGGCGTGAACGTGGAGACCGTGCCGGGCAGCGGGGCGCGCGTCGAATACGCGGTGCGCCTGCCCGGCGACGGCGAGGGCGCGCTGTGGCTGCCGATCGACGCCAAGTTCCCGCGCGAGGACTACGAGCGCCTGCTGGAGGCCCAGGAAACGGCCGACAAGGCGGGCGCCGAGGCCGCCGCCAGGGCGCTGGAGCAGCGCTTGCGCGACGAGGCCCGGAGCATCCGCACCAAGTACGTGGCGGCGCCGCACACCACCGATTTCGCGATCCTGTTCCTGCCCACCGAGGGGCTGTATGCCGAGGCGCTGCGGCGGCCCGGGCTGGTCGAGGCGCTGCAGCGCGAGCAGCGCGTGATGCTGGCCGGACCGACCACCCTGCTGGCCCTGCTGAACAGCCTGCAGATGGGTTTTCGCACCCTGGCGCTGCAGCAGCGGTCGACCGAGGTGTGGAAGGTGCTCGGAGCGGTGAAGACCGAGTTCCACAGGTTCGGCGACGTGCTGCGGCGCGTGCGCAGGAAGCTCGACGAGGCCGGCAACACGCTGGGGGACGCCGAAACCCGCACCCGGGTCATGGGACGTCAGCTGAAGGCGGTGGAGGAGTTGCCGCCCGAGCAGAGCCGGAGCGTGCTTGGTTTGCCCCCGATCAACCCGGAGGAGGACCCGGCGGAGCTATAAAGGACGGATGGGCCGCACCTGCCGCAGGCGCGCGCGGCACCCTCACGCCCGTCAGACCAAGGAGCCCCGCATGCAGGCGCAAGACATCAGCCTGGACGTTCTCGCCGAGAAATACGCCAAGAATGGCGAGCGCAGCATCGAAGACATCCAGCAGCGCGTGGCGCGCGCACTGGCTGCGGTGGAGTCCGATGCGGCCGCGGCGCAGACCCGGTTCCTGAGCGCCATGCAGCGCGGCTTCATTCCGGCCGGGCGCATCCTGTCGGCGGCGGGCAGCGGCATCCAGGCGACGCTGATCAACTGCTTCGTGCAGCCGGTGGGTGACTCCGTCTCCGAGGACTCCGACGGCAAGCCCGCCATCTATCGCGCGCTGGCCGAGGCCGCGGAAACCATGCGGCGCGGCGGCGGCGTGGGCTACGACTTCAGCCGCATCCGGCCGTCCGGCGCGCTGGTCGGGGCCACGCGCAGCCGTGCCAGCGGGCCGCTGTCGTTCATGCGCGTGTTCGACGCTTCGTGCCAGACGGTGGAGTCGGCCGGCGCGCGCCGCGGCGCACAGATGGGCGTGCTGCGCATCGACCACCCCGATATCGAAGCCTTCATCCATGCCAAGGATGCCGGCGCATTCCGCAATTTCAATCTGTCCGTGGGGGTGGGCGACGGGTTCATGCAGGCGGTGCGCGACGATGCCGAGATCGACCTGGTGCACAAGGCGCGCCCGGGCGAGGAGCAGATCGCGCAGGGTGCGCGCCAGCGCGACGACGGGCTGTGGGCGTACCGCCGGGTGCGCGCGCGCGCGCTGTGGCAGCAGATCATGCACTGCACCTACGACCACGCCGAGCCGGGCATCCTGTTCCTGGACGCGGCGAATCGCGACAACAATCTGCATTACTGCGAGACCTTCGAGGCCACCAACCCCTGCGCCGAGGAATTCCTGCCCGATTACGGCTGCTGCTGCCTCGGCTCGCTGAACCTGACGCGCTTTGTCATCGACCCGTTCGAGCCGGGGGCGCGCTTCGACATGCCGGCGCTGCGCGAGGTCGCGCGCACTGCCGTGCGCATGCTCGACAACGTGCTCGACATCACCTTCTGGCCGCTCGCCCAGCAGGCCGCCGAGGCGCGCAACAAGCGGCGCGTCGGGCTCGGCTTTCTCGGGCTCGGCGATGCCTGCATCGAGCTCGGCCTGCGCTACGACAGCCAGGGCGCGCGCGCCTTCGCTGCCGACATGGCCCGCAACCTGCGCGACGCGGCCTACGAGGCGTCGGTCGAGCTGGCGCAGGAGAAGGGCGCGTTCCCGCTGTTCGATGCCGACAAGTACCTGGCCGGAGGCTTCGCCAGCCGATTGCCGCAGGACTTGCGTGAACGCATCCGCCGCCACGGCCTGCGCAACTCGCACCTGCTGGCCGTGGCGCCGACCGGCACCATCAGCCTGGCCTTCGCCGACAACGCCAGCAACGGCATCGAGCCGGCGTTCTCGTGGACTTACACGCGCCGCAAGCGCATGCCCGACGACACCACGCGCGAATACGAGGTGGCCGACCATGCCTGGCGCCTGTGGCGCCAGCGCGGCGGCGACACCGGCAAGCTGCCGCCGAGTTTCGTCACCGCGCTGGACATGCCCGCGCACGAACACATGCAGATGCTGGCCGCGGTGCAGCCCTACGTGGACACCGGCATCTCCAAGACCGTCAACGTCGCCGAGGACTACCCGTTCGAGGATTTCCAGAACCTGTACTTCGAGGCCTGGCAGGCCGGGCTCAAGGGCCTGGCCACCTATCGTCCGAACAGCGTGCTGGGCGCCGTGCTGCAGGCCGCCGCGCCGGCCTCCGCCGCGCCCGCGCCGCTGAGCGTGGACGTCGACCCGCTGACGCGACGCATCGAGGGCCGCCCCGGCGGCGACCTGGAGGCCGTGACCAGCAAGGTCAGCTACATGACCTCGGACGGCGGCAAGACCGTCTACCTGTCGATCTCGTTCGCCGAGGTCGAGGGCCTGCGCGACGGCAAGCCGGTGCGCATCGAGCGTCCCGTCGAGTTCTTCATGCCGGCCGGCCAGCGCGACGAGGGCCAGCAGTGGATCGCCTCCAACATGCGCCTGTTGTCGCTGGTCGCGCGCTCCGGCGGTTCGGTCGCCAAGTCGCTGCTCAACATGCGCGAGGTGGTCTGGGACAAGGGGCCGGTGCGCTGCGGCGAACTGCTCAAGTCCGACGGCACGCGCGCGCCCCGATTCCACCAGTCCGAGGTCGCGGCGATCGCCTTCGCACTGCAGGAGATGCTCAAGCGCCGCGGCTTCCTGCGCGAGGATGGGCGCGAACAGCCGCTGGAGGTGCTGGCGCAACGCCAGCCGCAGCCGCGCGCGCTGCACATCGACCTCGATCAGGCCGAGGCGCTGCCGCCGCTGCTCGCCGGCGCTCGCGTGTGCCCGGACTGCGGCGGCCCGTACCTGCGTCGCGTCGACGGTTGCGACCGCTGCGACAACTGCGGCTACATCGGCAGCTGCGGCTAGGAGTGTGGGCGGCAGTCTCTTTTCGTACGATCGGCGCGTGGGCAACATAAGCAGGCGCCGCATCCCTTGGCGAGGAACGTAACGATGCCATCTGGTCGCACACCGTCGGCTGCTGAATTGCTTCTGACTCTTGCATCACGCATTCCGTGGTGGATCGATCTGCTCCTCGCGCTTGGTGCTTACATCGGCTTTGGGTTGCTCCGCGAACACCTGGTACTGCAAATCGGGGTGTCTATCCCGAATAGTGCTGCTGCCCATGCCGCCCCACCTGTCGTGACCGCGGTGAACTCCGCTCTGGCGCACGCTTGGGTACCGGTTGCGGAAATATTTGCAGGCGCGTTTCGGTACTTGATCCCCGCGTTCTTCTTGATTGGCGGCTTGGTGTCTTTTTTCAAGACGCGCCGTCAAGTAGCTGGGCCTGGCGACGGCAATTGACGGCGGCGCTCGGCAGTTCGCCAATGATCGGAGCCGAATGTTCGTTCAGCGGCCAGAACTGTCGTTCAGGGGCGCCAGGGTGAGCGACGGCAAGCAGGCTCTGAGCAGTGGCGCGACCGATTCCCTTGACAGCCTGTTAAGCAGGAGGCCAGCGTCGTGCGGCGTGCAATACGCGCAGCAACCGCACCAGCTCGCCGGCGACGTCATAGACCAAAATGTAGTTCCGATGCGCGACGAGTTCGCGTGTGCCCTGAACCCGTCCGGCGCGACCGAGCCCAGGATGGTCGAGCAACCTGGCAGCACATGCGGAGAACAATTCATCGAGGGCAAGAGCTGCCGCTGGATTGTCGGCCTCGACATGGTCGTAGATCGACTCGCGGTCAGCGATGGCCTCGGGCGTCCATCGCAATTCCATCAGCGGGAGGGTTCGAGTCGTCGCCGTGTCGCGTCTCGACGCGCGGCAAACCGCGCTTCGACTTGATCATTGGGCGTCAGTCGCCCGGCGTTCGCAGAATCGAGGCCAGCTTGAACCTGGCGGCGAAACCACGCGTCTTCCTCGGCCGCGTGCTGTTGCTGCTGGACGAACTCGCGCATGAAATCGCGCAGCAGCTGCGCGCCGGTGCGATCGTGTTCCTTGGCTGCCATGGCGAATTGCTTCTTCAAGTCGTCGTCGACTCTGAAGGTGAAGGTCGTGTCACTCATCCCCTGGGTCCATTGTGTTACATCGTATGTACACTGTAGCACACGCCCGCCCTCCAGTTCAGTTCACCTTGCGCCAAGCAGGGTGACGATGAGAGGCGAACTGAGAGGCGAACGCCCGCTCATGCCCGGAGCCTGCCTCAGGGAACTGCGGCCCTGGGGTATTTCAAAAGCCTGCTAGAAAGGTCATACTGACTGATCCTTACATCTATTCCGACGTCAGCGAAGATGGTCACGAAGGCGGTTTTTTCAATCTGGTTGCCCATCTTGAAGCACTCGGAATATCCGCTGATGACACCTTTATCCTTCGCACAACCCCATCGCCAAAGCGGGGGACCAAGACGGCAAAGATAAACTTGCATCGCCACCTCAAGGCTCAGTTCAAGAACATTCAGCTTAACAGGCTGTTGAAATACCCCAGGGGGCCGCGCGCAGGCGCTGCGGGATGAGCTGCAAGGCGCCCAGGCAGGCCAGGCTGGGCGCCTGGCCTGCCTGGGCAACGCCGCAGATCGCCCGCAGCGCCTGCGCCCGAAGGGTTGGTGCAGAATCGGGCGCTGGCCGCACCCCGGATCTTGCGCGGGCGCCCAGCCCGCGCTGCGATCCGGCGCACGCCCATCATCCCGATGCTGCACCAACGCGGCCCCCTGCGGTATTTCAACAGCCTGTTAAGGATTACGCCTCCCAACTCAAATTCCATGACAGGTTCTACGTCGTTCGTCACCGTCCGGGGAAGATCAAGGGAGTGTTTGGGCCGTCAATAAATGGTCTCACCTCAGATGCAATTGTGCTCATGGGTGATATTGACGAGCTGCAGCCACTGCAGAAACCTGAAGCCTGCTTCGGGTCATCAGAGATCTAACCCTTCATTCCACCGGACCTGCGCGAAAAGCCGCGCAGGCCGATGATTTCAAACGTTAGATCGCACATGAAAGTCTATATATCCCGTGGCAGCGTCGCTGCTGGTGACGACGTCGACGCGCCAAACGCAAAGTCGCTCTCTGTGCCGGACGGCACCGAGCTAGTCGAAATCATCAAAGGTATTGTTCAATCGGGTTACCTGCCAAGCATTGCAGGTGGCCACGCGACCTGGTCGGTCACGTCTAATACCGTACTGGCCGTCGTTGCACAGCAATGGTCGGAGCCTCGTATGTTTATGGCACGTCAAGAGGACCTGGACTACGAGCAAGGAACTCTGCGCCTGTACTTCAACTATCATGCCCAGGTCGACCCCGAGGTTGTTTTCAAGGTCTTTAGGGGGTTTCGGCTAAAGGCAATCTGACTATTCAGTCAAGCGCACGGCGTACCGCCGCCGCTTATCTCAAGCGTTGGACGACAGATTGTCTCAAAGCGGAATGGCAGCAACGGGTCGAGATCGCCAGTCCGCGGATGCAGGGAGCTGACGCTCGGGAGGTTGACGCTGCGTGCGACCGGTGGCAGCAGCAGAAGTTCATCAACGTGCCGGGGACAGCACTCTTGATCGCTCAAGGAGCCAGGGCGTGGGCGGCGCTGAGGAACACGCGCTTGAGGGGGTGACTGGAGGCCAGCAGCAGGCGCACGCGGCGGGTGTTGCGCACGACGGCCGCGCCGATCTTGAGCAGCTTGATGCGGATGGATGCCGCGCAGGCCCGCGCGAGTTCGCTGCCCTGCAGCGCGCGCCGGCGCAACTGGATGATGAGCGTGTAGGCGAAGGCCGCCAGCGCTGGTTATTGGCAGTTGGCCAGCCCCGACGCGAGCGAGCTCGTCGTCGGCGAGCGCAGGCTGACGTCGCGGCATCACGACGCGCGCTCGGCGCCGCGTTCTTCAAGCAAACGGATGGCCGAGGGCTCCGCGCGCACACGGAACCTGGCGCCGGCCTCGTCGGCGGTTTCGGCCAGGACCTCGCAGCGGGCGTAGATGTCGCGCCGCAGCTGCTGCGCGGACCACGCCACGAACAGCTCGGCCTCCACCAGGTCCTTCTGGAAAAAGCGCACGATGAGCGAGCGCAGTTTCGCCACGTCGTCGGCGCGGCGGGCGCTCATCACGACGCAGCCGGGGTAGCTGGCGCGCAGTTCGGCTTCCACCTCCCGTTGCCTGTGCGCGTCGCCGACCTGATCGATCTTGTTGAACACGCGGATGCGCGGGATCTCCTGCGCGCCGATCTCCTCCAGCACGTCGTCGGTGACCTGGCGCTGGCGCTCGAAGCCCGCGTCGCTGGCGTCGATCACGTGCAGCAGCAGCGCGGCGTCCAGCGCCTCGTCCAGCGTGGACTTGAAGGATTCCACCAGGCCGTGGGGCAGGTTCTTGATGAAGCCCACGGTATCGCTGACCAGAACCCGCGGCACGCTTTCCGGGTGCAGCACGCGCACGGTGGTGTCCAGGGTGGCGAACAGCTTGTTCGCCACCAGCACCTCGCTGCCCGTGAGCGCGCGCATCAGCGTGGACTTGCCGGCGTTGGTATAGCCCACCAGCGCCACGCCGGCCACGCCCTGGCCCTGCTGGCGCCGCGCGCGCTGGGTCTGGCGCTCGGTGCCCATGGCGTCGATTTCCATCTGCAGCTCGGCGATGCGGTCGCGGATCTTGCGCCGGTCCAGCTCGGTGTGGGATTCACCGGCGCCGCGGCCCCCCGTGCCGCTGCGCTGTCGTCCCTGCGGCCCCGCCAGCTTGGCCGCCTCGCGCAGGCGCGGCGCCATGTAGCCCAGGCGCGCGATCTCCACCTGCGCGCGCGCGGCGCGCGAGCGCGCGTGGCGGTGGAAGATCTCCAGGATCACCATGGTGCGGTCCATCACCTCGCAGCCCACGGCCTTCTCCAGGTTGCGCGCCTGGGACGGCGAGATCTCGTGGTCGATCAACAGCACCTGGATACCCTCGAGCTCCGGGGTCGTCGCGTGGCCGGGGCGCTCGTCGCGTGCAGCGCCGGCCTGGCTTTCCACGAATTCGCGCACTTCCTCGCGTTTGCCCGTGCCCAGGTAGGCCGTGGTGTCGAAGTTGGCGCGCTTCTGGGTGAAGGTCTGCACCACCCGATAACCCAGGGTCTTCGCCAGTTCGCGCAGTTCGGCGAGCGAGGACTCGAAGTCCCCGTCGCTGACCTCGGGCAGTTGCACCGCGGCCACGATGGCGTCAAGGGGTTTGTCCTGGGAATCGGGCAGCATGGGGTCCGTGCAAGGCGTGAGAAGCCTCGGATCGTACGCGCAGCGCGCCGCGCCCCGCCAGCCCGCCGGCCATGGCCGGCGGGCTCAGGCGGCGTGCGGGGTCGCGGTCGTCGGGGCCGCGCCGCGCCGCAGATCCGGCGCGTTGAGGAACATGATCAGCTCGGCGGCGCGCAAGGCGCCGACCTCGTAGCCGATCTTCCGGTTGACGCTGTCATGGAAGCCGGCGAAGCGCCGATCGCCGCGCAACTGCTCGAGATGCCCCTGTTACTTGCGGTAGCTCTCGACGCGTGCGACCCGATCGTTGTACGCCCGCTGACGGAACATGAAGGCGTAGATCTTCGAGTCCCAGATCGGGAACGTGTGCGGCGCGACGAAATGCAGCAGCTTGGACGCGCCGACCAGCGAGTGGTTGACGATTCCGGCAAGTCGCTCGATGTCGGGGTCGGCGAGCGGCTGTCGCTGCTTCGCCCGGTTCAGCAGTTCCGCGGCGTCGGCCAGGGCGGTGTCCGGGGCGCGCGCATGCAGCTCGAGCACGGTGGGCATCCAGCCGTAGACCATGTGCGCGCCGCGCACCACGTCCTCGACGCCGAGTTCCGGCTTCGCGGCGAAGTAGCTCAGCAGGTACGGGTACGAAAGAATGTACGAGGCCCGCCGGTCGATGACGGTTCCCGGCTCGAGGGCGAAGATGTCGCTCATGGTCGGGCGCAGTCTACAAGCGGCACGCCCGCGTGCGAGCGGCACGCCGGCGTGCGCGCGCGACGCCCGGCGTCGGCGCTTGGGCTATGGTGTGGGCATGGGTGACACGGGCAGCCCATGGCGCGTGCGGGCGGCGTTGCGCGGCAGCGCCTGCGGTATCCCGGGCCGGGAGTCGGGAGTCCATGATGCAGCGATTGCATGTCGGTGCGCGCCTGAGCGAGGCGGCCGTCGCCAATGGCGTGATCTATCTCGCGGGGCAGGTCGCGGAGCAGCGACCCGACGCGGACATCACCGGGCAGACGCGCGAGGTGCTGGGGCACATCGACCGCCTGCTGAGTGAATGCGGGTCGGACAAGAGCCGCCTGCTCAGCGTGCAGATCTTTCTTGCCGACATCGGCGACATCGCCGCCATGAACGCGGTCTGGGATGCCTGGGTGGCGCCCGGCGCGGCGCCGCCGCGCGCCACCGTGCAGGCGGCGCTGGCCGATCCGCGCTGGCGCATCGAGATCGTCGCCATCGCGCTGCGCGCCGACGCCTGACGCAGACCGGCTGCGGCGCGCCTGCGCTGGCTTGCCGTGTCAGCGCTCCGGCGCACGCGCTGACAGGCGTGCATGACGGTGGCGTGAGCCGCGAGGGTGCGCTTGCGCGCCCGCCGCCCGTGACGCGCGCGACGCGCGCAAACCGCAGCGCCCGCGCTGCGGATCCCGCAGGCGCGCCGTGGCGGGCGCCGCATGCGCTGCGTCGTGCCCGCAGCCGCCACGGGTCTTGCCGGCCTCGGTACCATGTCGAGCCGGACACTGCCACGATTGCGGGCGCCGCCCGGTTCCGGGGCGAGCACGCCAAGCACGCACGCCCCCCGGCAGTTCCATAGGTACTCATTCTCGGGAGATTCGCATCATGCAACGACGACTGGCGCGGTTCATCGTGGCGTTCGCCGCCTGCGCGCTGTGCATGCCGCCGCTGTTCGCGGCCAACGCGGCAAAGACCAGGGATTTCGCCAAACGGGCCATGGCCGCCACCGGCTTCACGCTGGGCAGGGCGGGCCCGCTGATCGTCTCGTTCGAGGATCCCAACTGCATGTTCTGCGAACGCCTGAGCCGCGAGACGGCACCGCTGGTGCAGGCGGGCAAGCTGCGCGTGCGGGTCGTGCCCGTGGCCTTCCTGAAGCCCGACAGCCTGGGGCGTGCCGCGGCCATCCTGCAGGCTCGGCACCCGGCAGCGGCCTGGGAACGGAACATGGCGCAGTTCCATCATGCGCAGGAGGAGGGCGGCTACCCGGTGGCCAGCGTCACCTTCACCAGCGATCGCGCGCTGCGTGCCAATCGCGCCCTGCTCGAGCAAGGCTCCGGGCAACTGGCCACGCCCACGCTGCTGATCTGCGCCAAGGGTTCCGACACGCCGGTGCTGCGTTCGGGCATCAGCAGCCAGGCGCTGCACAGTCTGCTCCAGGGCGCCGGGTCGGTGACTCCGTCCGGAGGCTGCAGCGCGGCTTCGCCGTAGTGCGCGCGCCGCGCGCCTGTCCGCGCGCGGGACGGCGCGGGACGCCGCGGGACGGCGCGGCGAAGCGCTGCCTCAGTCGAAGACCGGCGTCTCGACGCCCAGCACCTTGTGCAGCTTCGGGCTGGTGGTCGTGTACTGCAGATGCACCTTCTTCTGCGGGAACACGTAGTCCGCGGCCCCGAACGCGGCCAGCGCGGCCTCGTGGAACCCCGACAGGATGAGCTTCTTCTTGCCCGGGTAGGTGTTGATGTCGCCGACCGCGAAAATCCCGGGCTCGCTGGTCTGGAACTTCTCGGTATCGACCACGATCTGCTTGCGCTCCAGCGCCAGGCCCCAGTCGGCGATGGGGCCGAGCTTGGGGCTGAGCCCGAAGAACACCAGCAGCATGTCCAGCGGCAGGCGGCGCGTCACGCCGTCGCCGCCGCTGACACGGATTTCGCTCAGGCGACCGTCGCGACTCTCGCAACCGCTGATCTGCCCGACCAGGAACTGCATCTCGTACTGTTCGCACAGCGCATGCATGCGCGCCACCGACGCTGGCGCGGCACGAAAGCCGTCGCGGCGGTGCAGCAGGGTCACGCTCTCGGCGCGGTGCTCGGGGCTGGTGGCGAAGTGCAGGGCCCAGTCCAGTGCCGAGTCGCCGCCGCCGACCACCACCAGGTTGCGGCCCTTGAACTGCTCCGGATCCTTCACGCGGTAGAACACCTGGCTGCCCTCGAAGGCCTCGATGCCCTCGGCCTTCAGCGTGCGCGGCTGGAAGCTGCCGACGCCGGCGGCGATGAACAGGGTTCGGGTCAGCAGCAGCGTGTCCTTCGACGTGCGCACGAGCAGGCGCCCATCGGGCTGGCGCTGCACCTCGACCACGTCCTGGCCGAAGTGGAAGGTCGGCTGGAACGGCTCGATCTGCTTGAGCAGGTTGTCGGTGAGCTCGCGCCCGGTGCATACCGGCAGCGCCGGGATGTCGTAGATCGGCTTGTCCGGGTACAGCTCGATGCACTGCCCGCCGGGGTATGCGAGGCTGTCGATCACATGCGCGCGGATGTCGAGCAGGCCGAGCTCGAAGACCTGGAACAGGCCGACCGGGCCGGCGCCGACGATCACGGCGTCGGTCTCGATGGGCTGGCCGTGCCGGCCGCAGGCTTCGGGAATCGCGGGATGCAGATGCGGGTCCATGGTGACGGGTGTTCGGAGCCGGGGGAAAGACCGGATGCTAGGGTCTGGCGCGGCAGACCCCAACGACAGTGTTCTCATAGGCTTAGACACCAATCGACATAAGCTGCCTGGAGGAGCGGACCATCGGCTGTTCGAATCCGGCAGGTCGACCGTGGGCGTGGCTGCGGGGCATGCTGATGGCGTTGCCCGGCGCGGCCGTGGCAGCCGCCACGGCGCCGCCGGCAAGCGGTCGCTGTCGTCGATGTGTCCGAGCATCGTGCCGCGCCACGGCAGGCTCTTCATGCTCACCGGCAGTCCGGGCGGCTCGACCATCATCTCGACCACCGTCGAGACCATGCTCGACGTGATGGACTTCGGCATGAATGCGCAACAGGCGGTGGACGCCCCGCGCATGCACATGCCGTGGTGGCCCGACCGCATCGACGTCGAGCCCGGCCATCTTCGACCGCACGCGCGCGCCGCGCTGCGCGCCATGCGCTACCGCCTGCACCAGCGCGCGCCGTGCGGCGCGGCCGAGAGCATCGTGGTCGGCCCGCGCCGGATCCAGGGTGCCAACCACCGGCGCCGTGCGGCGGGCGCCGCCATGGGCTGCCGGCAATGTGCTGTCCCGTAGCGCGGGTGTGGCGCGCGGCGGTCAGCGCAGCGACACCACCGGCGCGCGCAACTCGAGTTGCGCATGCACCTCGTCGGCATGCTGGCGGATGAGCACGCTGGCGCCCTCGCTGGGTGCCAGGGTGCTCAGCAGTTGCAGACCGGTGCCGATGCCCCGTCCTTGCGCGAGGTCGAAGCCGCGCGGCAGCCAGGCCGGTCCGTTGCAGACCTCGACCCGCACGGCGTCGCCGTCGCGTCGCAGCGACACGCGCACCGGTCGCGGAGCCTCGACCGGAGACAGGTGCTTCATGGCATTCGTCACCAGTTCATTGATCACCAGCGCGATCGGCACGGCGTCGGGTTCGCGCAGCAGGATGCTGCCGGCCTCCTCGAGGTCCACGGTCACGCGCACCGCTCCGGTGGCCGCCTGTGCCACCAGGTGGACGATGCGGGCGAGGTCGATGCCGCGTTGCGAGCTGCGGCCGGTGAGCCCGTACACCCCGGCGATGGCGCGAACCTGAGCCATCGCCTCGGCGATGGGCGCGGCGAGTTCCGGCGACTGCCCGAGGCGCAGGCGCAGCAGGCCGAGCACGCCCTGCAGGTGGTTCTTGATGCGGTGGTGCACCTCGCGCACCAGCAGGTCGCGCTGCCGGCGCATCGCCGCCAGGCGCGCGGCCTCCTGCTGCGCGCGCGCGGTGATGTCGCGCGCGATGCCGAGCAGTCCCACGACCTCGCCTGCGGCATCCCGGATCGGCACGCGCAGCGTGAGGCGGTTGCGCGCCTGGCGGCCGCGTCCGACACGCTCCTCGACGCTGGAGGACTCGCCGCTGGCCATTGCACGTTCGCTGTTCTCGCGGTAGCTGCGGCTCAGCTCGGTGTTGCCGAGGACGTCCCATACCCGGCGCCCGAGCATTTGCTCCAGCGTGAGCTCCGGCAGATCGAGCAGTCCGCGCAGCCACTCCAGAGTGGCCGGGTTGAGGTACTTGATGCCGTGGGCGCGGTCGATGAAAAAAATGCCGTCCAGTGCGTGCTCGGCAATGACGCGCAGTTGTTCCTCGCTGGCGCGCAGCGCCGCCTCGGCGCGCTTGCGCTCGCCGATGTCCCGATGGATGCCCAGGCACACGGTTCCCCAACCCGGCAGATCGTGGGTGCTGATCGCGCCGAGCGTCCACAGCGTTCCGCCGTCCTTGCGCCGATGCAGGATTTCGCCGTCCCATCGGCCGCTGCGTCGCGCCTCGTTCATGAGTTTTTCGGCAACCGCCTCCGGCGAACCCGCGTCCGCCGCGTGGACGCGGGCGATCGGCATGCCCAGCAGTTCGCCTGCGGCGTAGCCGAGCAGGCGCTCGAACGCGGCATTGTTGTAGACGATGCACGCGTCGCGCACCGACACCACGACCACCGCATCGCTGACGTTGGCGAGAATCGCCGCCTGGCGTTGCGCCAGATCCTGGGCGTCCGACCCTGCCGCGGCCCGATCCCGATTCACCGCGCGGCGCCTGACTTGCGCTGCAACGCGGCGATCACGTCGTCGCAATGTTGCGCGAGCTTGCGGCGCTCTCGGCGTGCCTCGTCGCGCAGGGTCGCGAACGCGGCAGGCTCGGACAGGCCGCGCTGTGCCATCACGATGCCGATCGCCATGCTGGTGCGTCGCGCGTCGCCGAGCGCCTGCTCGAGCTGGCGTCGGGTCTCGGCGAGCCCGTCGAGGTCGCGCGCGCGCGCCAGCGCGGTCTCGATGGCCGGGATCAGCTGGCCGGGCTCGATCGGCTTGACCAGGTAGCCCAGGCCTCCCTCGCGAATCGCCTCGGCCACCTCGCCGCGCTCGCCGTGGGCGCTCAGGAACAGGCTGCGCAGGCCGTGCCGGCGCTCCAGCAGATGGGCCAGTTCGATGCCGTTGAGGCCGTTCATGCGGATGTCCAGGATGGCCAGGTCGTGCCCGCGCTGCGCGGCGAGCGCGAGGGCCTGCTCGGCACCATCGGCCGCGTCGGCGCGGTACCCCGCTTCGCGCAGGCCCTGCAGCAGCGTGGCGAGGGCGAGTCGATCGTCGTCGACGAGCAGGAGATCGGGAGCAGGCATGCGCAGGGGATTTGCGTGTGCAAAAATTGACCGGAAGGTAAGTTATATTTCTTGTAATACTTGAATATTGTCATTAAAAACCAAAAATGGTGACTGGTGCAAAGTTTTGTGCGAGACTTTGACCAGAAGACCTTTTGCACGCGGCGTGGTGCCTGCGGCCCGAATCCGCCCACCGCTGCCGCACGTGGCCCGAGCCCCCGGCCGCCCGTTCCGATCCGCACGTCGTGCTTCGCGGCCGCGTCGGATCCCATGGAGACCCAGCCCCCGTCTCCGGCTCTGTCGGCGCGATCCGGCCGCGCCGCGCTGGGAGCGTGTGGTCATGACTCTTCGCATCAATGAACTCGCCGCGGCCGATCTGCGCGCGTCGCTGCTCGACAACGCGGCGCCTGACGGCGTGGCCTGCGGCGTGCTGCACGGCTGGCTGCGCCTGCACCGTCTCGGGCGTCTGAGCTTCAACAGCGAGGCGCTGCGCATCCTCGGGCCGTTCCTGGCGCGTGCGCTGGAGCTGGAGTCGGCGCGGGACATGTCGCGCCGAGTCGATTGCTGACGGCGGCGGCGATGCCTCGCTTCAGCGGCGCACCCGGCGCCGCGGCTCGCTGACCCAGTGCAGCAGCGTGGTGAGCAACGCCCCGATCAGGACCTCGCCGCCGCGGTAAAGCGCCACCTGGCGCAGCGGCAGCGCGGGTTGCGCGCCGAGCAGCACGATGAGAAAGGTCCGCATGCACACGCGCAGCGCCGGGGCGGCCAGCGCGACGAGCGCGCACAGCGCCGTGCCGATCGCGATTTGCGCCGGCACGCCGATGCCGCCCAGGCGAGCCACAAGCTCGTGCACCGCGACGGCCGCGACCATGCCGATCACCGTGCCCGCGGTTCGCGCCAGCAGGTTGAAGCGGGTGTCGCGATAGCGTTCCTGCGACACGATGGTCGCCGAGATCGCGGCCCACACCGGAAAGGGCAGTCCGACGCGCTGTGCGATCAGGTAGGACAACGTCGCCGCCGCGGAACTGCGCAGCACGAACGCCGCGCGGCGCGGCGTGCACAGCCCGCGCAAACAGGCCAGCGGGCGATCGAGCGCGGGGGGGCGTGGCTCAGGCATGGGCGGCTCGCTGCCGCGAATCGGCTCGCGGACTGCCCAGCATAGACACGGCTTGCGGCCCCTGTGCGGCGTGCGGGCACCGCTGACCCGACGGTCATGCCCGCCTCATCCGGCCGGCGCGCATGCCGGGTGGCGCCGCGGTCGCGGGCACAGGGTACGGCCAGGAGTTTCGCAGCCGGCAGGTTTCGCAGCCGGCAGGTTTCGCAGCCGGCAGATCCGGCCGAGCCGAGGCGCAACGACGAGGCGCATGCCGTCGTGGCACGACAGGCTGCTCGGGGTTGGTGCGCGCGCACCCCGCGGTGCGGCCGGCGCCCGATTCCGCGCCAACCCTTCGGGCGCAGGCGCTGCGCGCGATCTGCGGCGTTGCCCGGGCAGGCCAGGTGCCCAGCCTCGGCTTGGATTGGACGCCTCGCAGTTCACCCCGCAGCGCCTGCGCGCGGCCCCCTGGGGTATTGCAGCAGCCTGCTAGCGCGACGGCGGCGCGTTGCGGCGCTCGAGGTGACGGAAGGTGATGCGGCCCTTCGACAGGTCGTAGGGCGAGAGTTCCAGCGACACGTTGTCACCGGCCAGGATGCGGATGTGGTGCTTGCGCATCTTGCCGGCGCTGTAGGCGATCAGCACGTGGCCGTTCTCGAGGGTCACGCGGTAACGCGAGTCCGGCAGGACCTCGTTGACCACGCCGCGCATTTCGATCAGTTCTTCCTTGGACATGGGGCTCCTTGGGAATGAAGGGGGAAGGGGGCGAACCGGGCTCGCGGCAGCAGCGCCGCGGCGCCGGCAGAGGTCGACACCTGCTCCCCGCCCACGCGCACCACCCGCTCACGGGTTCCAAACACCGGCACGAAGCGCATTACGCGGTCGTGGCTCACGCTCCCAGGACCTTCGCGCGTCGACACCGAAAGCCTGGCGCCGCCGTCGGAAGGACGGCGGGACGGTGGCCAGACTCGGTACTTGTCGACATGGACGGCGGAACGAATAAGCAATCTTCGGTGAACGACGGGCAGACAGGGGACACGCCACCCGTCCGTGCCGCGAACCCGGACTCCGCCCGGACTCCGAAAGATCGGGCATGGGAACCGGCTATTTCAACAATTGTAGCACAGCACGCGGCATTTGTCGCAGCTTTACCACAGCCAACTGTTTGCACGAAAGACTGGCGAGCGACGCGCCGGCAACGGTGGTTTATCCATTTGCATGGCGAGGTTACTCGGGTTATTTGGAGACCATCCAAAGTGCAGGGCTACGCAAGGAATAATGCCGGAACAGCCGATAGGAGCTGCGGAATGCTGGCTGGGCTTGGTTTCCCGGCCCCATCATCTCGAAATATTATGTTCCATAACAATTCGGAGTCGCAGGGCCTCAATCCGGCCTTGCGCAATCGTCACATCCAGTTCCTCGCCCTCGGCGGCACCATCGGCACCGGGCTTTTCCTGGGCTCCGCCGGGGTGCTCGAGAGCGCCGGCCCATCGATGCTGCTCGGCTACGTGGTGGCGGGCTTGATCGTCTTCCTGATCATGCGTTTCCTGGGTGAAATGCTGGTGGAAAATCCTGTATCCCATTCGTTCAGTTATTTTGCCGATCGATATTGGGGGTCATTTGCCGGGTTTTTCGCCGGCTGGAATTCGATTGCGCTTTATGTGCTCGCCGGCATGCTCGAAATCAGCGCGGTGGGTCGTTTCGTGCAGTTCTGGTGGCCGTGGATGCCGACCTGGATCAGCGCCGCCACCTGCCTGCTCGCGGTCAGCGGCCTGAACCTGATCAGCGTGCGCCTGTTCGGGGAAGCCGAATTCTGGTTCGCCTTGCTGAAGGTGTGCGCGGTGCTGGCGATGATCGGCTTCGGCGCCTACCTGGTGGTGGCGCGCTACGGCGAGCCGCAGATCGGCGTGTCCAACCTGTGGCGCCACGGCGGCCTGTTTCCGACCGGCCTGCGCGGCCTGCTGATGTCCATGGCGCTGATCGTCTTCGCCTACGGCGGCATCGAGGTCATGGGCTATGCGGCGGCGGAGACCGACGACCCGCGGCGCGTGATCCCGCGCGCGATCAACCGCATCGTCTACCGCGTGCTCATCTTCTACGTCGGCTCCTCCCTCGTGCTGCTGGTGCTGTTTCCCTGGAACCGCCTGGTGGAGGTCATGGAGCACGGCCGCGGCACCTACGGTGCGAGTCCGTTCACGCTGATCTTTTCCGTGCTCGGGGATCGCTTCGCGGCGAATGCGCTGAACCTGGTGATCATGATCGCCGCGCTGTCGGTGTACAACGGCTTGACCTTCGCTGCCAGCCGCATGCTCTTCGGCATGGCCCGCCAGGGCAGCGCGCCGCGCTTTCTCGGACAGGCCGACCGCCGCGGCGTGCCGGTGCGCGCGATCGGATGCACCGCCGCGATGACCGCGCTGTGCGTGCTTCTCAACTACCTGATGCCGCGCCAGGTGATCGAGATCCTGCTGTCCCTGGTGACCAGCGCGCTGGTGCTGATCTGGGCCACGATCGTCGCCACCCACCTGAAATTCCGTGCGCGCATGCGCGCAGGCGGACGCGTCAGCGCGTTCCCGGCGTTGTTCGCGCCGTGGAGCAACTACCTGTGTCTGGCCTTTCTCGGCATGGTCGTGGTGGTGCTGTGGATCGCTCCGGACACGCGGCATTCGGTCTATGCCATCCCCCTGTGGATCATCATGGTGTACGCGGCATGGCGCCTGCGTCCCGCGGCGCGCCTGCGAAGCGCCTGAGGTGCCGGGCCCGTGCGGCGGGTATGCTCGGTGCATGCGACGCGTCGACTCCGCGCCCAACCTGGTCATCGCCACGCTGTGGGCGGATGCGCTGACCTCCGCCGGCATCGAGGCGCGGGTGTTCTCGCGCTACCTGTCGAGCATCGCCGGAGAGATTCCGCCCAACGAGGCGGAACCCACGGTCTGGGTGCTCGACGACGCCGATCTCGATCGCGCCCGCGCGTTGCTGCGGGAACTGCGCCGCCCGCTGCGCGGGCCCGGCTGGAACTGCCTCGAATGCGGCGAGCACCACGGGCCGCAGTTCGCGCAATGCTGGAACTGCGGCGCGGCGCGTCCGCGTTGACGCCGCGCAGGCTCGCGTTGCTCAGGCCTGGGTCGGCGCCCGCCCCGCCGCGATGACGCCGCGGCGCACCTGGTCGCGCTCGATGGACTCGAACAGGGCCTTGAAGTTGCCCTCGCCGAAACCTTCGTCGGCCTTGCGCTGGATGAACTCGAAGAACACGGGTCCGAGCGCAGGGCGCGAGAAAATCTGCAGCAGCAGGCGCCTCTCGCCACCCGCCGTGGATCCGTCGAGCAGGATGCCGCGGGTGCGCAACTGCTCCACCGGTTCGCCGTGCCCCGGCAGGCGTTCCTCGAGCATCTCGTAGTAGACGTCGTTGGGCGCGCTCATCAATTCCACGCCGGCGGCGCGCAAGGCATCGACGCTGGCGATCAGGTCGTCGGTGAGCAGCGCCACGTGCTGGATGCCCTCGCCGTTGAACTGCATCAGGAACTCCTCGATCTGACCGCTGCCGCCGGCGGCCTCCTCGTTCAGCGGGATGCGGATGCGTCCGTCGGGCGCCGACATCGCGCGGCTGGTCAGCCCGGTGTACTCGCCCTTGATGTCGAAGTAGCGGATCTCGCGGAAGTTGAACAGGCGTTCGTAGAAATCGGCCCAGAAGCCCATGCGTCCACGGTAGACATTGTGGGTCAGGTGGTCGATGAGCTTCAGGCCGTGGCCCTGCGGACGTCGCGGCACGCCTTCGAGCCACTCGAAGTCGATGTCGTAGATGCTCCTGCCGTCTTCGAAGCGGTCGATCAGGTACAGCGGGGCGCCGCCGATGCCCTTGATCGCCGGCAGGCGAAGTTCCATCGGACCGGTGGGAATGTCGATCGGCTGCGCGCCGAGTTCCAGCGCGCGGGCGTAGGCCTTGTGCGCGTCGCGCACGCGGAACGCCAGGCCGCAGGCGCTGGGGCCGTGCTCGGCGGCGAAATACGCGGCAAGGCTGCGCGGCTCGCGATTCACGATGAAGCGGATGTCGCCCTGGCACCACAGCTCCACGTCCTTGCTGCGATGGCGGGCCACGCGTGCGAAACCGAGCTGCTGGAACAGCGGCTCGAGCACACCGGGGGTGGGCGAGGCGAATTCGACGAACTCGAATCCGCACAACCCCATGGGGTTTTCAAACAGGTCAGGCATGTCGGACTCCTGCAGGGCATCAGGTGGGCAGCGGCGTGCGGCATGCCGCTGCACGCCGCGCGCGTCGGGCAGGCTCAGGCCGCGCGCGGGGGCGCGCCGGGCCGGCCGCGCACGCTGCGCGCCAGGTGAATGCCGATGATCAGGGTCTGCATGTGGGGTGCGGTGGCCGCGGCGGGCCGCCGACAGGTTGCCATGCGCCGAAGGATACGCCTGCGCGCGCTTGCGCCGACCTGGCGCGCTCGCCCCTGCGCGACTCCGGGGCGCGGCGCCGGCATCCTGGCGGCGATCAGGAAGCCGCGCCGGCGTCGATGCGCGCGGCATGGACGGCGCCGCCTTGCACGCCGTACCTGCGGAGGATCTTCAGGTAGCTACCGTCATCGATCACTTTCTGCAGTGCCACCTGCAGTTCCTCGCGCAGCTTCGGTCGATTCCTGGGCACGGCGATGCCCACCGGAACCGGCTGATATTCCGGGCCCGCGAGCGCGAACAGGTGCCCGCCGTCGGTGTTGTGCGCGAGATACAGCATGGCCGGCGAGTCGCCGAGAAGCGCGACCACGTGTCCGGCGCGCAACTGCCTGCGCGCCTGCGCGACGCGTGCGAACTGCAGGACGGTCAGCGGCGGCTTGCGGCGCGCCGTGCACCACTCGCTGGCCCGCGTGACGAGGTCGAGTTGCGTCGATCCCCGCAGCGTCGCCACCGCCTTGCCGCACAGGCTGTGCAGATCCTTCACGTGCTGCGGGTTGCCATGGCGTACCAGCAGACGCGTGCCGAGGTGGAAAAAATCGATGAAATCCACGCGTTGTTCGCGCGCGGAGGTGTCGTGCATCAACGTGAAGGCGACGTCGATCCGGTGCGAATGCAGCGCCGCGAGCAGGCCGGCCGAGGCCTGCGGCCTGAATTCGATCGGAGCCGGCAGGTATCGGCTCATCGCCGCGGCCAGATCGACGAGCACGCCCCGCAGCGGCCTGCCGTGGCCGGCATCGGCGATCATCGGCGGGCTGTCGGCGAGGCTGCCGGCGACGATCGGTTGCGCGGCGCGCGCGCCGGGCCACAGCGCCGCCAGGCTCAGCAGGCAGGCCGTGGCGAGGTGGCGCAACGGGATGGGCTGGCGCATGGGTGTCTGCTCCTCGCGGTGGGCTCGCCGTATCTCCTGGCGCATGTCCGGCGGATTCTAGGCAGCGCGGCGCGCCGCTTCGACCGCGTGCCGCGCCAGGCGTCGCAACACCAGCAAAGTGGCGGCGCCAAGCCGGCAGGCCCGCGCCCGCGCAGGCTGGGGGTCGGCGAGCATGCGCCGTGCCTGCAGGTCGCGGCCGACGCAGCGCAGGCGCCGGGCGCGCGTCCAGCCAGCGGGCCGGCGCGCGCCGGGCGCGTCAGACGCGGCCCTTGTACTCGCCGGTGCGGGTGTCGATCTCGATCTTGTCGCCGATGGCCACGAAGATCGGCACCGGGATCTCGGCGCCGGTCGAGATCTTGGCCGGCTTGAGCACCTTGCCCGAGGTGTCGCCCTTGACGGCGGGCTCGGTGTAGATCACCTCGCGCACCACCGTGGTCGGCATCTCCAGGGAGATCGCCTTGCCGTCGTAGAACACGACCTCGACGGGCATGCCGTCCTCGAGGTACAGCAGCGCGTCGCCCAGGTTGTCCTTCTCGACCTCGTACTGGTTGTACTCGGTGTCCATGAACACATACATGGGGTCGGCAAAGTAGGAGTAGGTGCACTCCTTGCGGTCGAGCACGATCGGGTCGAGCTTGTCGTCCGCCTTGTACACGAGCTCGGTGCCACCGCTGGTCAGCAGGTTCTTGAGCTTCATCTTGACCGTGGCGGCATTGCGCCCGCCGCGGCTGTACTCGGTCTTCTGCACGACCATCGGATCCTTGCCGACCATGATCACATTGCCGGCACGGATTTCTTGAGCGAGTTTCATAGACTTCGAAAAAGGGTTTCGGAGAGAATCAAGTCGTTATTTTAACGGCTCCGCACCGGGCATGGGCGCGGAAGCCTCGGCCGGCGCCGCGGGCGCGGCCTGCCAGGCACGCGCCAGCTGGCTCGCCAGGTCGGGCATCGCCGACAGCTGCTCGCACCACGCCTGCGCATGGCGCCGGATCTGCGGCAGTCGCGCGCAGAACTCCTGCCATGCATGGCGGAGCTCGCCGCCCTCGTTCCAGGCTTCCCACATCGCCGTCACCGCGTCGTGCACGGCCGGCTCGGCTGCCGCAAGGTAACGTCGCAGGAAGGCCTCGAGCTTGTCCAGGTGCGCCTGGTCGTGCTGCACGTAGGCATGCCAGATCATCGGCCGTGCGGCCCATTGCGCGCGCACGAAGGAGTCCTCGCCGCGCACCACGCAGACGTCGGCTGCCCACAGCAACTCGTCGAAGCGCTCCTGCGGCACGAACGGCAGCGCGCACAGCGTCAGGCTGCCGCGCACCGTGCTCTGGCCCGTGGCCAGCTGCATGCTCAGCCAGTTGTCGACCTCCGCGCGCATCGGGCCCGGGCAGATCCACAACGTGGTCGGCCGGCTGGCCTCGGCCATCGCCTGCAGCCACGGTGCCAGACCGCCGCGCGCATAGCTGAACAGCAACACGGTCAGCGCGTGCTCGGGAGGCGGCGGCAGGCCCAGCGAGCGCAGGGCGATGCGCCGCGCGCTCGGCAGGCGATCCCACGACGCGCGCCGCGCCAGCAGGTCGCTCTCGCGCAGCAGGCCTCCGGTGGCGGCTGTGAAGCCGGGAAAGAAGAACAGCTTGTCGATGCCGCCGGGTTGCGGCGATGCGCGCAGGTGCGCGCCCTCGACCCAGTCCTCGGCGCTGAGGTGTTCCAGGTTGAACCAGCGCACGCGCTTCGCCCCGAGTCGCTGGATGCGTTCGATGAACCCGGGCATCAGGTGGCAGCCGAACATTTCGACCACGACGTCACCAGGGTCGAGTTGCTGCTGCCGGGACCACGGCAGAATGTTCACCGAGTCCACGGTCTGCTGGCCCATGCGCGGCTGGATCTCCGGGCAGATGGCCGCGAAGGTGTTCAAATCGTCGACGAACAGGCGCACCACGCAGCCGTGTTCGTGGGTCAGTTGCCGTGCCAGGCGCCACGCCACGCCCACGTCGCCGAAATTGTCCACGACATGGCACAACAGATCACAATTCAGAGGATGGCTCATCGACAGCATTCGTGGCAGGAGGGCGCGCCCGCGCGGGCACCGGTCGAGCGCGCGCCGGGAATCCAGCATCCGGTGTACGACCCGGATTGTCGCCGCTGTTCGCGTCTTGCCGGGTTTCGCGACGCGGTTCGATTGCAGCATCCGCACTACGCCTGCCTTCCCGTGCCCTCTTTCGGGCCACGCGACGCGCGCCTGCTGGTCGTCGGGCTGGCGCCGGGACTGCACGGCGCGAACGCCACCAACCGCCCGTTCACCGGCGACGGCGCCGGCCCGCTGCTGTACGGAACCCTCGCCCGGCTGGGGCTCGCCGCGCGCGAGCCGGCGGTGCAGGTCGGCGATGCGGCCGCCAGCATCCGCGCCGCCGACGGCATGCGCCTGCTGGATTGCCGCATCTGCAACGCCGTCAAGTGCCTGCCGCCCGCGAACAAGCCGAATCCGGCGGAGATCCGCGAGTGCAACGCCTATCTGCGCGCCGAGCTCGCGGCGATGCCGCGGCTGCGCGTCGTGCTGGCGCTGGGCACCGTGGCGCACGGCGCGGTGCTGCGCGCGCTCGGGTACAAGGCCTCGGCGGCGCGCTTCGGCCACGGCGCGCGGCATGCGCTGGACGGCCCGGTGCTGTACGACAGCTACCACTGCAGCCGCTACAACCAGAACACCGGCCGGCTCACCGCGGAGATGTTCCACGCCGTGCTGGCACGCGCCGCGGCCGAGGCCGCGGCCGGAGAGGCGCCGTGAGCACCCCGGGTCGCGATGCCCCGGATGGAGCAGCGGCCGCTGACGCGTCGGCCGACGCCGCCGTGGACGCCGCGGCGCCGGCGCGCGAGGCGCTTGCGCGCCAGGTGGCGGCGCTGCCGCACCTGCCCGGCGTGTACCGCTATTTCGACGCCGCCGGCGTATTGCTGTACGTGGGCAAGGCGCGCGACCTGCGCAAGCGCGTGTCCAGCTATTTCCAGAAGGATCACGGCGGCACGCGCATCGGGCACATGGTGTCGCGCATCGAGCGCCTGGAGACCACGGTGACGGGCTCCGAGGCCGAGGCGCTGCTGCTCGAGAACAATCTCATCAAGACCCAGAACCCGCGGTTCAACATCCTGTTCCGCGACGACAAGTCCTATCCTTACCTGAAGCTGGGAACCAGCCATGCATTCCCGCGCATGGCCTATTTCCGCGGTGCGGTGGATCGGCGCAATCGCTATTTCGGGCCCTACCCGAGCGCGTGGGCGGTGAAGGAGAGCATCGCCGTGCTGCAGAAGGTGTTTCGCCTGCGCACCTGCGAGGACACGGTGTTCGCCAACCGCAGCCGGCCCTGCCTGCTGCACCAGATCCAGCGCTGCTCGGCGCCGTGCGTGGCGCGGATCTCGCAGGCCGACTACGCCGCCGACGTCGACGCCGCGACGCGTTTCCTTCGCGGCGAGCACGAGGTCGTGCTGGGCGAGCTGCAGCAGCGCATGCAGGAGCTCTCGGAGCAGCTGCGCTTCGAGGAGGCGGCGGTGCTGCGCGATCAGATCGGCGCGCTTTCGCGCGTGCTGCAGCAGCAGAGCATGGAGGTCGACGCCGACCAGGATGCCGACATCGTCGCGGTGGCGGTGCAGGGCGCGCGCGCCTGCGTCAACCTGGCCATGGTGCGCGGCGGACGCCATCTCGGCGACCGCGCCTACTTCCCCAGCCAGCTCGGAGGGCTGGACGAGGTGGCTGCGGGCATGGCGCCCGAGCAGGCGGTGCTCGAGGCCTTCGTCTCGCAGCACTACCTGGAACTGCCGCTGCCGGCGGTGCTGATCGCCTCCAGCGAACTCCCCGCCGATCTGCTGCAGGTGCTGGAGCAGCATCGCGGGCAGCGTTGCCGCCTGGTCAGCAATCCGCGCGGCACGCGGCGGCGCTGGCTGGAGCTGGCCGAGCAGGGGGCGCGCCTGGCGCTGGCACGCCTGCTCGCCGACGAGGGGTCGCAGCATCGTCGCACCGATGCCCTGGTGCAGGCGCTCGGCCTGCCCGGCGACGATCCCGACGCGCTGTGCGTGGAGTGCTTCGACATCAGCCACACCGCGGGCGAGGCCACGCAGGCCTCCTGCGTGGTGTTCCAGCACCACGCCATGCAGCCTTCGCGGTATCGCCGATACGGCATCGAGGGCATCACGCCCGGCGACGACTACGCGGCGATGCGCCAGGTGCTGCATCGGCGCTACGCCAGGGTGGCCGAGAACAGCGGCGAGGGCCTGCCGGACGTCGTGCTGATCGACGGCGGGCGCGGCCAGGTGGCGGCCGCGCGCGCCGTGTTCGAGGAACTCGGGCTCGACATCGGGCGCCTCGTCGGCGTCGAGAAGGGCGAGGGGCGCAAGGTCGGCCTGGAGGAGCTGGTGTTCGCCGACGGCCGTCCCAAGCTGGCGCTGGCGCCCGACAGCCCGGCGCTGCTGCTGGTGGCGCAGATCCGCGACGAGGCGCACCGTTTCGCCATCACCGGCATGCGCGCGCGGCGCGCCAAGGCGCGCACCGGGGGTTCGCGCCTGGAAGACATCGCCGGCGTCGGTCCGAAGCGCAGGGCGCGCCTGCTCGCCCGCTTCGGCGGTCTGCGCGGCGTCGCGCAGGCCAGCGTGGAGGATCTGATGAGCGTCCAGGGCATTTCGCGCGAGCTGGCGCAGGCGATCCACGCCGCGCTGCGCTGATTCCCGGCGCGCCGCGGGGCGCTGCCCCTGGGCCGGCGCCGTGGGCGATGGAATAATGGCCCGCACCATGAACGTGCCGACCCTGCTCACCTGGCTGCGCGTGGCTGCCATTCCCCTGGTCATCGGCGTGTACGCGCTGCCGTCGGCCTGGATGGACCTGCCCACGCGCAACCTGATCGCCGCCCTGCTGTTCGTGCTGGCCGGACTGACCGACTGGTTCGACGGATTCCTGGCGCGGCGCTGGAACCAGGTCTCGGCCTTCGGCTCCTTTCTCGACCCGGTGGCCGACAAGCTGATGGTCTCGGCGGCGTTGCTGGTGCTGCTGCAGCTCGGGCGCATCGACGCGCTGGTGGCACTGGTCATCATCGGGCGCGAGATCGCCATCTCGGCGCTGCGCGAGTGGATGGCGCGCATCGGACGCTCGCGCGCGGTGGCCGTGAACTGGCTGGGCAAGGTCAAGACCGCCACGCAGATGGTGGCGATTCCGCTGCTGCTGTTCGACGGGCGTCCGTTCGGGCTGCTGTCGGCGGCGTGGTGGGGCGGCTGGCTGCTCGACATCGCCGCCGTGCTCACGCTGTGGTCCATGCTGTATTACTTCAAGCTCGCGCTGGCGGGCGTCAAATTGTCCGACTGACCCTTCCCATGAACCCTTCGTCCGACATCTCCCGAGTTTCGTCGCCGGCCGGCGCCGGCTCCCGCGCCTGGCGCATCGCCGTGATCCCCGGCGACGGCATCGGCCTCGAGGTCATGCCCGAGGGCCTGCGCGTGCTGCAGGCCGCGGCCACCCGGTTCGGCATCGCGCTGCAGATCGAGGAATTCGAGTTCGCCTCGTGCGACTACTACCTGCGCCACGGCCGCATGCTGCCCGAAGGCTGGGAGCAGCTGCTGGGCGGCTTCGACGCCATTCTGTTCGGGGCCGTCGGCTGGCCCGACAAGGTTCCCGACCACGTTTCGCTGTGGGGCTCGCTGCTGCAATTCCGCCGCGTGTTCGACCAGTACGTGAACCTGCGTCCGGCGCGCCTGATGCCCGGGGTGCGTTCGCCATTGGCCGGGCGCTCGGCGGGCGATATCGACCTGTTGATCGTGCGCGAGAACACCGAGGGCGAATACTCGGACTGCGGCGGGCGCATGTTCGCGGGCACCGAGCGCGAGATGGTGGTGCAGGACACCATCATGACCCGCATCGGCGTGGATCGCGTGCTGCAGCACGGCTTCCAGGAGGCCGCGCGCCGGCCGCGGCGCCTGCTCACGTCGGCCACCAAATCCAACGGGATCTCGCGCACCATGCCGTTCTGGGACGAGCGCGTGCGCGCCGTCGCGCAGGGCCATCCGCAGGTGCGCTGGAACCAGTTCCACATCGATGCCCTGTGCGCCCGGCTGGTGCAGCGCCCGGAGGATTTCGATGTCATCGTCGGCTCCAATCTATTCGGCGACATCCTCAGCGATCTCGCTCCGGCCTTGTGCGGAACCCTGGGTATCGCGCCATCGGCGAACCTGAACCCGCAGCGCAGTGCTCCGTCATTGTTCGAGCCGGTGCACGGTTCGGCGCCCGACATCGCCGGCAAGGGCGTGGCCAATCCGATCGGCCAGATCTGGAGTGCGGCGATGATGCTGGACTTTCTCGGCCATCGCGATGCGCATGACGCCATCGTGGCGGCCATCGAGGCCGCCCTGGATCCGGCCGCGCAGGGCCCGCGCACCCCCGACCTCGGCGGCAACGCCGGCACGCGCGACCTCGGGCGGGCCATCGCCGAACAGGTGGCGCGCGGCGCCTGAGGCGCCGTGCGGCGGCAGCCCTCGCGGCGTGCGCGCCACGCCGCCCGCATGCCCGCAGTTCCCTTGATTGACACGCGCTGTCGCGCTCGCTCTAATGCGTGGGCTGGCGCCGCGGGCCTTGAAAAGCGCGGCGTTGGGCGCAATCGCCGTGGTGCGGGCAGCGTGCTTCCAGGTACCCTTTCCAGTATGGAGGTCGGGAAGCCGGAGGGCCGCGCGGCGTTGCGGGATCTTGCCCAACCGGGTACGGGCGCGCTGGGTGTCGGTCGCCCGGGGCGCGTGCGCAGTTTCGGGAGGCATCACGACAGCGGTCCGCGAGCCTGCGCAGGCGCCGTGGCAGCGCATCGTCGATTCGTCGTTCAACCACACCATCCTCATTCAGGGGGCCAGAGTGAATAAAACAGAACTGATCGAACACATCGCCAAGAAGAGCGACATTTCCAAGGCGGCTGCCGCGCGCGCACTGGATTCGATGATCGAGGGCATCAAGGTCACGCTGAAGAAGGGCAACAGCGTCACCCTCATCGGCTTCGGCACCTTCGCCGTGACCAAGCGCCCGGCGCGTACGGGTCGCAACCCGCGCACCGGCGCGACCATCAAGATCAAGGCGGCCAAGGTGCCCAAGTTCCGCGCGGGCAAGGGCCTGAAGGACGCGCTGAATTAAACTTGCGCGCCAGGCTCGCGCGGTCCGGAAGCACGCACACGGGTGCTTAGCTCAGTTGGTAGAGCGGCGCCCTTACAAGGCGTAGGTCGGGGGTTCGAACCCCTCAGCACCCACCATCTCCCGTCCGCGCCCTTCGCTGGGGCACACGAAGGCGAACCTCGGTTCGCCTTTTGTTTTGGTGCCTCTTGTCTCGAGGTTCCCCACGGCAGGCTGCTTCGCGGCGCCGCCCTTCGTCGCCATGTTCGAGTTCGTCCGCAAGCACAACAAGTTTCTGCAGGTCGTGCTGTTCCTGCTGATCTTCCCGTCCTTCGTGCTGTTCGGCATCCAGGGCTACAACCACTTCACGGGCGACGGCAACCTGGCAGCCAAGGTCGACGGCATTCCGATCACGCGGGAACAACTCGACGAGGCGCAGCGCGAGCAGGTCGCGCGCCTGGAGCAGCAACTGGGTCCGAACGTCGACTTGCGCTCGCTCGACACGCCGCAGATGCGCCTGCGCACGCTGGATGCGCTGGTGCGCGAGGTGCTGCTGCAGGTGGCCGCACGCAAGCAGCACCTGAGCGTGGACGCGTCGGCGCTGCAGCATGCCATCCTGCAGATCCCGCAGATCGCCGCGTTGCACGACAAGAAGGGCGACTTCGACGTGCAGGCCTATCGCAGGCTGCTGGCAGAGCAGGGCATGACCCCCGCGCAGTTCGAGGCCAGCGTGGGTGCGCGCCTGCTGCAGCAGCAGGCGCTGGGCGGCATCGGCGACAACGCGCTCGCCAGCCGCGACGTGGCGCGCCAGCTCGTCGAGTGGCGCATGCAGACGCGCAGCGTGCGCGTGGCGCGCTTCGACGCGTCGAGCTATTCCGCGGACGTGCAGCCGGGCAATGCTCAGATCGAGGCCTACTACAAGGCGCACCTGTCGCAGTTTCAGGTGCCCGAGAAGGCCACCGTGCAGTACGTGGTCTTCGGCGTCGGCAGCCTGGGTGACGGCGCGCAGATCACCCCGGCGCAGGAGCAGGCCTATTACGACGCGCACAAGAGCCTGTTCCAGACCGCCGCGCAGCGTCGCGCCAGCCACATCCTGATCACGCTGCCGGCCCACGCCACGCCGGCGCAGGTGGCGGCGGCCAAGGCCCGGGCGAACGCCATCGCGCAGCAGGCGCGCCAGCACCCGGGGGACTTCGCCGCGCTGGCGCGCAAGGACTCGCAGGATCCCGGCACGGCCGCATCCGGCGGAGACCTCGGCTGGTTCACGTCGGATGCCATGGTCAAGCCGGTGGCGACGGCGGTATTCGGCCTGCACAAGGTCGGGGAGATCGCCGGTCCGGTACGCTCGCAGTTCGGCTTCCACATCGTCGAGCTCACCGGGATCCGCCCGGCCGAACACAAGACCCTGGCGCAGGCCAGGGCCCAGATCGACGAGGCGCTGCGCAAGCAGGCCGCGCAAAAGCTGTTCCAGCAGGAATCGGACAAATTCAGTTCGATGGTCTATGAAGACAGCCGCAGCTTCGACAAGGTGGCCAACCAACTGCACCTGCAGGTCTACACGGCCAGCGACGTGACGCCGCAGCCGCGCAGCGGGGATCCGCGCTTCGATCCGCTGGCCAGCCCGGCGTTCCTGCAGGCGCTGTTCGGCAAGCTCAGCGTGCGCGACAAGCGCAACATTGCCGCGGTCCAGGTGGCCCCGTCGACCCTCGCTTCGGGGCGCATCGTCAGCCTGCAGCCGGCGACCACCCTCAGTTTCGCGCAGGCCCGCGATCGCGCGCGCGCGCTGCTGGTGCATGAACTGGCCGTGCAGCAGGCGGTGAAGGCGGGCGAGCAGGCCCTGGCGCAGGCGCGCGCCGGCAAGCTGCAGCCGGCCTGGGGGCCGACGCAGCAGGTTTCCCTGGCGCAGGAGTCGGCCAGTGCGCTGCCCGCGCCGGTGGTCGACGCGGTGTTCCGCACCGACACCGACAAGCTGCCGCGGGTGCTGGGGGTGCGTCTGCCGCACGAGGGATACATGCTGGTTTCCCTGGATGCCGTGCGCCATGCCCAGCCGAGCCCCGAGGACGTCCGCTCCCAGCAAGGCGTGATCGAACAGATCCTGGGCCAGGCTGCGGTGCAGGCCTACATCGAGTCACTGAAGAAGCAGTACGGGGTGAAGATCCTCTACAACCCCACCAAGCAGGCGCAGGGTTGACGCGGCGAAAGAATCTTGCCGTGGCAGCGGCGAACATGCCTATAATGGCGGGTTTCCGGCGGTGGCTGTAGCTCAGTTGGTAGAGTCCAGGATTGTGATTCCTGTTGTCGTGGGTTCGAGTCCCATCAGCCACCCCAAGCATTGGGCGACGAAGCCCGGCCAAGTGCCGGGCTTCGTCGTTGGGTTCCGGCCTGTTTCAGGGAGCTGGCGTCGCGTGATCACGCCTTCAAGTGCGTGAACCGCGAACGCGACAACAGTTTCCTGAAGTCGCGGTCGAAGCTCACCAGATGTTCGCCCAGCTGCTCCACGGCGGCGGCCAGCCAGGCATCGGGAAGATCGTTGCCGGATAGCTGCTTGTCCAGGCACAACTGTCGCAGCCTCACCCATTCCGGGCCGAGGGGTGCCAGCTCGACACCGGGGGCTGCCAGCATGGCGTCCACGAAAGCGACCGCATCGGCCGTGGGGGTCGGTTGAAGGAAGATCTTCGCGCTCGTGACCAGCCGCAGCAGGCTGGACAGAACCATCGGCATCAAGGTCAACGTGCCACCGCTCTGCGCAGTCGCAAGCGCCTGCTCCAGCCACGCGCGTGCCACCCGATGATGCGGATGGTCGCTGCGCGAGGCTGCGACGAGAACGTTGACGTCAGGCGTCATCTCCGAGTGCCTCCAGAAGCGCCTTGTTGCTTGTCGGATCGATGCCTTCGACGAGGCCGCCGCGCCCGTGGAATACCGGCAGCTTCTTCCCTGGGCTGTCGGCGCCAGGGACCTTGGCGCGCAGCCGCAGCTGCAGCCCTTCCTCGATGATGCGGGTCAGGCTGGTGCGCTGTCGAGCCGCCAGCGCCTTCGCATTGGCGAGAAGCTGGTCGTTGAGATCGAGCGTGGTTTTCATGCGTCAATCATACAGAATTCTGTATGAAGCACATGGCGCCAGCGTCTCGCCGCGACTTGCCTACGCATCCCACGGGTTGATGACCTTGAGGCCGGCCGCCTGAAACGGCGTCACGTCGCGCGTGGCGATGCGCGCATTCAGATCGCAGGGCTCTGGCGCGAAGGCCTCGACGCACACGAGCGCGCTGGCTCGACGAGTGGGAGCTTCAGCCTTTTCCACTATAGGGGTGACCAGCTCCAATGTGTGGAATCAGTTAACGCGCCGATAGATCATATGATGGCGCGCAAACTACTGGCCGCCTCTGCTTCACCATCCCCGGAAACTGTGTGCGACGCGTCCGTGCCGCTCAAGTCCCTACTTTGACGACGACTGCGGTCTCCCCAGTCGTTGCCCAAGCTGACCGCGTTCATCGCCGACAGCTGGTTGGGCGAGAGCGATTCGAGCAGGGACGCCATGCCGCAGACCACGCGCCGCGGGCTGTTGCTTGCAGCTTCGTCGTTTACGGCCAACCGCTGTGCGAGGTTGCAACGGCGGGGTGATTACCTGGTTGCGGTGCCGCAGGCCGCACGCAGGTCTGCGACCGTGCTCATCAAGATCATGGGATCCAGCGGCGAGGCATCCAGGCCGAGGCCAAGGTAAAAGTCGCGTGCCTGCTCGGACAGGGCATGCACGATCATGCCGCGTATGCCGATGGCATCGGCGGCCTGGATCACGCGCAGACCCGCGTCGTGGAACAGTGCTCGGCCCAGACCCCGTCGGTGGTGCGTCGTGGCGACGGCCAACCTCCCGAGTACGACGACTGGTATGGGATCGGGCATGTTGCGACGGAAGCGACCCGGAGCCGAGACCACGGCGATCGCGCTCGAGGCGAGGGCGTAATAGGCGACCACGCGTCTGTCGTCGTGGACCACGAAGGTGCGGGAAGCGCCGCTGGTCTGGTTGGGGCTTGCGCGACGCACGAGCCACTGGTTCAGCGAAGTCACGCCGCAATCGAACCCGGCCAGCGCGTGACCGGCGCTCAAAGGTTCCGGCGGGTGCAGCATGGTTCAGGCGGATTTCCAGGGAGCCTTCGCGCGCATGGTCTTCCGAAGGCGTTCGTTGGGCTGCGCCGGCTGATCGAGACGTGCGAGGAACTGCGCGTAAGCCTCCGGGCTGACGACTGTCAGCGCGCGGTCGAGCAAAATTTCTTCGGCCGCGCGCCGGGCAGCCTCGAGGATGAAGTCGGTGCGCGTCTTGCCGGTCGACGCGGCTGCGCGGTCGATGAGGTTGCGCTCGGCTGCCGGAATGCGCAGGTTCAGCGTGTCCCGACGCGGTTTGTCGGTGGTGGCTGCGGTCATGTCGTGCGCTCCGATCCTGTGGAGGAAAACATGCAGGAGACTATCAGGTTGTAACGACTCTGTCATTACGGAGGATGGCGGCCTGGAAGGAGGGATGGATCGTGAAGCGTCGTCTCCAGGGTCACGAGAAGGTCGCGGAGCAGGACGGTGTCGGCTGCGGGGTCGACGGGCTGGTTCACGGTCTTGATGCCATGGAGCTGCAATGCGCTGTGTTCGCGATGGCCGGCGGCCAAGGCTTCGAGGCCTTCTGCGATTTCTCCGAGCAAGTGGCGTTTCATCGGGGGGCGTAGCGGTGGTCAGGCCGGCGACTGAACGTCGTGCTGCGTGACCAGGTCGACACCCAGTGCCCGGCAGACGCGCAGGATGGTGTCGAATCGCGGCTTGGCTCCGGGCTTCGGCGCGTTGTAGAGGTTCTCACGACCGAGTCCGCTGTCGGCTGCCAGCTTCGCCATTCCGCGCGCACGTGCGACATGACCCAGGGCGCGGAGGATCTCGTCGGAGTCCCCGTCGGTGAACACCTGGCGCAGGTACTCCGCGATGGCTTCGTCCGAGTCGAGCTCCGCGACGATGTCGAAGGGGATGAAGTTCTTGTGCATGATTCAGATCTCCTTGGACATTCTCACGGCGCGCCGTATATCGGCACTCTGCGTGGACTTGTCCCCACCGATCAACAGAAACACCCCCATCCTCTCCCGGATCGTGAAGTACAAGCGGTAGCCCGGTCCGATGTCGACGCGCATTTCGGAGACGTCGCCGCGAACCGGCTTGACGTCTCCCGGATGGCCTGCCCGCTCGTCGGCGGCGCTGCGCTGCTGACGGATGGCCAACGAGTACACCGCCCGCATCTCACGAAAGCTGGTGAGACCGTCAAAAAGCGGCAAAAGCGAAGACGCTTGCCATGAAGCCAGCCACACCGAGACGCGGTGACCATCAAGGCTCGCGAGGCGTCGGTCGCGGCGATGTAGCCGTTCGCCGTGCTGATGGCCTTGCCCTCGCGTCGCGCCCGGGCCATCAGAGTCGCGTAGGTCTGCGACGCATCGAGATCGAAGGGCAGAACGCGCCCCCCTGCGGTATTTCAACAGCCTGTTAAGACCTCGCGTTCAAATCGGGCGCGTTGGGCCACAGTTCGGAAAGGACGTTGGTGTCGACGAGGATCATTCGATGCTCGGTGGCAAAGCAGGCGTCTTGTCGCGGAGCTGGCTGAACTGCTCGAATTCGGCGTCGGCCAAGCCGCCGGCTTCCCGAGCGATCGAGGCAAGCAGCAAGCCGAGTTTGAGTCGACCTTCGGGCCTTGCTGCCTGCTCCAGGATGTCACGAACTTCGGCCTCGGTGCTGCGGCCGTGCTGCGCCGCGCGCACCCGCAGTGCGCGATGGACCTCGTCCGGGAGATTTCGAACCGTCAGAATGGCCATGGCAGCAAACGGTCAGCCCTCGATGCGAACCACGGCACGGCCGCCGACGGCGTGGGCGTAGCGTTGCACGGTGCGTAGCGACGGCGGGCGGCGGCCGCTCTCCAGGCGGGCGACCACGCTTTGGGTCGTGCCCATGCGCTGCGCGACCTCGGCCTGGGACAGCCCGGCGCGAGCGCGGGCAGCGGTCAGCTCGCGCGCGATGGCGAATTCCTCGGCCAGTGCGTCGTACGCTGCCTTGGTTTCCGGGGTGGCCAGCAACTCGGCCTTCATCTGCTTCAAGGACTTCATCGCATGGCCTCCAGGCGTTTGCGCGCGATCTCGATGGCGGCGCGCGGGGTAGTCTGCGTCTTCTTCACGAACAGATGCAGCACGGTCAGGGTGCGGTCGTGCTGGGCAACGTAGACGGCGCGTGCGATGCCGTCACGACCCTTCGCTCGCATCTCCCATAGCTTGTCCTCCAGCGGGCGAACATGGGGCATCCCGACGCGCTGCGGCCCGAAGGTCTCCAGCATGTCAGCCACTCGCAGCAAGCGCGCCTGCATGTCCGCCGGAAGCGCCCGCAGCTCGGGCTCGGAAGCGGGATGAAACTGCACCTTCCATGGTCGCATGGTATCGCCTTTTTGCTATTGCCCGACAAGTCGCGAGGCCGGCTCGTCCTCGGCAGCCGGTGTGAACTCGATGCCGGCTTGCTCCAGCATCCAGGCTTCGATGCGATCATGGTGCAGGCGCAGCAGGCCCAGCGGGCAGCGTGGGACTTGCTCGGTGTCGCCAGCACCATGCGTCCTTCGGACTTCGCGGCCTTGAGGCGCGACGCGAACGCCCAGGCCACGCCGCGTGGCAGCGGTTTCAGCAGGCATCAGGTGGCGTGTCGGTCTCGTCGCATCAGACTCCTCGGAGCGTCAGGGTGCTCGTCCAGTTCCCGTCTTCGTCTCGCCCCGCACCCCACGCTTTGAACGACGAAGCCCGGCCAAGCGCCGGGCTTCGTCGTTTATGGCGGGCCTCTGTGCGGCTTGTAGTCGGCCTCGCGCTGCGCGCGGATGGCGAGCACGAAAGCCACATCGATTTGCGGCACGAAACGGTAGAGCGCGACATCTCCGTGCGAACCATGACCGATGACCAACTCGCGCATGCCAGCCTTGAGCTTGCGGCCGATCTCGGGGCTGTGTCGCAGGATCTGGATCGCCTCCAGGATTTCCGCGATGCGGCCGCGGACATCGTCAGCAAACTGCGTGAGGTGGTCGAGCAAACGATCGAAATCTTGCACAGCCTCGGATGCCAACTCGATGCGTGCCATCGGTGTCGTCAACGCTTGAGTCGACGCGCCGCCGGCTTGCGGGGCGCCGCTGTGCGCTGTGAACAGGAAGCTTCGCGTGCTGGAGCGGCGCTCGGCCTTGGGCCCGGAGCCATCGGGACACCGGGAGTTTCGGTATGCTGGCCGCCGTGCTGACCCGGCGCCCGCGCCTTGCAGGTGGCGTGCAGACCCGTTCCGAGGATGATCGTGAGACGACCGCGTGGGTGTTGGGCCGCAGGCCGGGTGGCCACGGTGCTGCTGGCTCTGGCGTTGGGAGCCTGCGGGCGGCATGAGACCGGCCTGAAGCGCGCGCTGCTGGGTGCGCCGCGACAGGCCCGGCCCGCGCGGAGTGTCTCCGCGGGGGGCGACGCGCTGCAGGTGCGCCGCATCTCCCCGTCCGGCCAGGCGATCGAGCCCGGCCGGGAACTGGTGATCCAGTTCGATCGCGCGATGGTGGCGCTGGGCGCGATGGCGCGCAAGCCCCAGCCGCTCGACGTCTCGGTGAGGCCCGATCCCGGCTGCCAGTGGCGCTGGCTGGACACCAGCGAACTGGCCTGCCGCCTGCCCGGCAAGCAGCGTTTCGCTCCCGCCACGAACTACACGGTGCGCGTGGGAACCGGCCTGCGCGCGCTGGATGGAAACCATCTTGCGCGGCCCGTGACCGGCTCGTTCAGCACCTGGCGCCCGCAGATTCAGTGGGTGGAGTTCCAGCGCTGGGAGTCCCCGGTGACGCCGCTGTACCTGCTGCACTTCAACGTGCCGGTGACCGCGCAGGCAGCGCAGCGCAGCGTGTTCTTCAGCGACGGCCACGGCGATGGCGTCGCGGCACGCATCGAGCCGTTCACACGCCGGCGCGAAGGTCCGTTGTGGCTGCCGGTGCCGGGGGCCCCGGGCGCGGTGCTCGAAGTCGTCTCGCCCCGGCCGGATCGACCACTCGACGCGAAGGCCGCGGCCGCCGCCGGGCGGCGCGTGTGGCTGGCTCGGCCCGCCCGGGCGCTGCAGGGCGGGCGCAACTATGCACTGCGGCTGCGCGCGGGCCTGCTGTCTGCGCTGGGGCCGCTGCCCGGCGTGGCGGCCGACCTGTACACGACCGCGAGCACCTATGGGGAGTTCAGTTTCCAGGGTGTGTCCTGCGGCGACGGCCACGGCGACCACTTCCAGTGGCTGCCGGGCGCCGTCCAGTCGCGGCGCTGTCGCCCGGGCAGCGTGAACCTGCTGTTCAGCGCGCCGGTCCCGCGTGCCACGCTGGCGGCCATCGGCTGGCAACCCGACCCGCTGGCGCCGGGCCAGCTGGCGCGGCACTGGGCCGACTACCCCGACTGGTTCCTGCGCCCGCGCAACAGCGATGCCGACGCGACGCAACCCGATTCCTACCCGCTGACCTTCAGGCTCCAGCCGATGCACGACTACGTGCTGCGTGTGCCGGCCGGCGTGAGGGATCGCTTCGGGCGCAGGCTCGCCAGGTCCGTGGAACTGCGCTTCCAGACCGGGCACGATGGGCCGTTTCTCGACCCGCCGCCGGCGCTGGCCGTGCTCGAGTCCGGCTTGCACACGATCGTGCCGCTGCGTTTCACCAACCTGCAAAGCCTGACGCTGCACGAGCGCCGTCTGTTCGCCGCGGATCTGGAGCACGATCGTGCGGCCGCGCCCGAGCGCGCGCAGGATCTCCTGCAACGCAAGGACCTGGCACCGCGCCTGGACAAGCAGGTGCGCGGCTCCCTGGGCGTGCGCCGCCTGCTCGACGGGCGTTCCGGGGTGCTGTGGGGCCGCCTGCGCGCCGTGCCGCCGCTCGGCGGTGCGTCCACCCGGCTGATGGCCGAGGTCACGCCCTATCAGGTGCTGGCCAAGATCGGCCATTACGACAGTCTGATCTGGCTCAGCCGGCTGGCCGACGGCCGGCCCGTGGCCGGTGCCCGCGTGGCGCTGTACACCACGCCGCGCGCCGACCCGGGCAGGCCGACGCGCGTGGGCCCCCCTGCGGTGCTCACCGACGCGCAGGGCCTGGCCCGACTGCCGGGCTCGGCCACGCTGCCGAAGGACTGGTTCGACCCCTGGCAGCGCAAGCGCGAGTACTTCGTCGGAGTCACCCGCGGCCGTCAGCTGGCGCTGCTGCCACTGAACGATGCTTTCACGCGCACCGTGCTGGACGCCAGCCACTACAGCCTGCAGGCCGACAACCAGGCGGCCCACGGCCACATGCGGGCCTGGGCGGTGACCGGACAGGGCATCTACAAGCCGGGCAGCGAGGTGCGCTACATCGCCTTCGTGCGCGCCGAGGGGCCGACCGAGCTGCGGGCGCCGCCGCGCCTGGACTATGCCCTGCGCATCACCGACGCCACCGGCAAGGTGGTGCTGCGGCGCCAGCATGTGCGGCTGTCGGAGTTCGGCTCGGTGTCGGGCGAACTGCATGTGGGGCGCAACGCGGCCAGCGGCCAGTACTCGATCAGCCTGAGCTGGCCGACCGCCAACGGCACCGTCACGCGCGACGCCGGCGGCTTCCTGGTCACCGACTTCGTGCCCGCGTCCTACCAGGTGCATACGTCGCTGCGCCAGAAGGTGGTGGGCCCGGGCAGCCTGATCGGCGCCCAGGCGAGTGCCACGCTGCAGGCCGGCGGCCCCTATGCCGACGCCGCGGTCAAGTTCACCACCACGCTGGTGGCGGCCCCCTTCGCGCCGGACAACCCGCTGGCCGCCGGGTTCCAGTTCGGCGGCAGCGATGGCGACACCGACACCTTGTCGACACGCACGGTGTCGATGCAGCAACTGCGCCTGGACCACGCCGGGCGCGCGAGCATGCACCTGCGCCTGCCCGCGGTCTCCGGCACGGTGTACGGCCAGGTGGTCGTGGAGGCGGCGGTGGAGTCGGCGCGTGCCACCTGGGTGGCGCGCAGTGCGCAGGCCGTCTACGCCGCGCGCGACCGTTTCATCGGCCTGCGCACCGACAACTGGCTGCAGACCGCCGGCCAGCCCTTCAGCGTGCAGTACCTGGTGGTCGACCCCCAGGGCACGCCGCGCGCCGGCAGCCGCGTGCGCCTGCTGCTGCAGCGCCAGCGCATCGACCGCGTGCAACTCAAGAACGGCGCCGGCGACTTCGCGCCGGACGACCATGTCTCCTGGGTCACCGAGGACCGCTGCGCGGCGACGGCGTCGGCGGCCCCGGGCCATTGCTCGCTGACCCCCAGGCATGCGGGGGACTACCGCATCGAGGCCGAGGTCGACGACACGCGCGGCCGCGTCGATCGCGCCGCGCTGGAAACCTGGGTCACCGGCCCCGGCGAGGTGTTGTGGAGCCAGGGCAGGGGCGTGACCATCGTGCCCGACCGCAAGGCCTACCACGTGGGCGACACGGCGCACCTGCTGATCCAGAATCCCTTCCCCGGCGCCCGCGCGCTGGTCACGGTCGAACGCTATGGCGTGCTGTGGAAAAAGCTGCTGACCCTGCACGGCGGCGCCCCGGTGGTGAACCTTCCGATCCGGGCCGACTTCTTTCCCGGGGCCTATGTCTCGGTGGCCGTCTTTTCGCCGCGCGTGGCGCCGCCGGCCGATCCCGACCTGGGCAAGCCCGCGCTGGCGCTGGGCTACATGGCGCTGCCGGTGCTCGGCCCTGGCGGCGCGCTGCAGGTGCAGGTCAGCCCCGACGCGCCGCAGCACAAGCCGCGCCAGCAGGTCGACGTGGCGGTGCGGGTGCGCCACGCGGGCGGCGCGGTCGCGCCGGGCACGCGACTGGTCGCGGTGGTGGTCGACCAGTCGGTGGTGGATCTGCTGCAGCAAGGCCTGGGGTACTACGACCCGTCGAGCACCTTCCAGGCGCCGCCCCAGGGCCCGGACATCACGAACTACAGCCTGGCCGAGCAACTGGTCACGCGGCTTCAACCCAGGGCCGGCAAGGGCGAAAGTCCCGGCGGCGATGGTGGCGCAAGCGTCGGGCCGAACATGCGCAGCGACTTCCGCTACGCGGTCTACTGGAACGACCAGCTGCGCACCGATGCGCGTGGGCGCGCGCATTTCCGCTTCACGCTGCCCGACAACCTGACCCGTTGGCGCATCGTGGTCATCGCCATGGGCCGCGGCGACGCGATGGGCCTGGGCAAGTCCAGCGTGCGCGTGGACCTGCCGCTGGAGTTGCGTCAGGCGCTGCCCAACCAGGTGCGCGTGGGCGATGCATTCGACGCCGGCTTCAGCGTGACCAACCGCACCCAGGGGGCGTTGCGGGTGCTCACGCACCTGCAGGCCCGCGGGCCGATCGCCGGCGCCAGCGCGGCGGCCGACTCGACGCTGCAACTGGGCAGCTTCGCGCATGGCCTGAGCTGGCTGCGCCTGCACGCCGACGCGCCCGGCAGCATCGAGCTGCAGGCCGATGCCCGCGCGGGCGCGCTGTCCGACGCGATGCGCGCACGGGTTGCGGTGGCGCAGGCGCAGGCGCGCGTCGTGGCCGCCGAGTACGGCAGCACGATCGGGCCGGCCGCGCAGATTGCGCTGCAGGCGCCAGCCGCGGCCCTGCCCGGCAGTGCCCGCGTGCAGCTGCAACTGGCGCCGACCCTGGTCGGCGGACTCGACGGTGCCTTCGAGGTGCTGCGCGACGACCTGCTGCAGACCTGGGAGATCCGGCTCAGCCGCGGCGTGCTGGCCAGCGACTACCTGCGTCTCGGTCGCGCGCTGGGCGCGACGCTGGCGTGGCCCGACGCGGCCGGGGAGGTGCAGCGCACGCTGGAGGCCGCCGGCGACTTCCAGGCGCCCGACGGAGGCATGGCCTTCTGGATCCCCAACGATCGTTTCGTCAGTCCCTACCTGAGCGTGTACACGGCGCTGGCCTTCCACTGGCTGCATCAGGCCGGGCACGCGATCCCGCAGGACGTGCAGGCCGCTCTGCAGGGCTACCTGCGCAGGCACGTGCTGGACGCCGCCCATACGGACCCGGTGCTGCGCGCCGGCGCGCTGGCCGCGCTGGCCCCCGCGGGCGGCGTGCGGCCCGGCGAGGTGGCGGGCATGCTGCCGCAGCTGCCGCAGCTCGGACTGTTCGGACGCGCACTGCTGCTCGATGCTGCGCTGGACACCGACGACCGCGCCAGCGCCCGCGCCATCGTGCGCTCGCTGCTGTCCAGCGCCGAGGAGTCTGCCGGGGAGATTTCCTTCAACGAACAGCGCAGCGACGCGTACGCCTCGCTGCTGGCCACGCCGCTGAGGGACAACTGTGCCGTGCTCGACGCGCTGTCGCTGTACAAACGACGCTTCGGCGACCAGGGCCTGCTGGGCACGACCCCGCAAAAAGCCATGCGCTGGATCACCGCGCGCCGACGCAATTCGGGGGGCTGGCCGAACAGCCAGGAGAACGTGTTCTGCACCACGGCCGTCGTGCACTACGCCGACGCCTATGAACCCCCGGTGCGCGACCTGGGCGCGCGCGTGACGGGCAGCGCAGCGCCGGCCCGGCACGCGCGCTTCGCTTCCCGCGGCTCGGCGCCGGTCTCCCTGCGGCTGCCGGCGCCCGCGCCGGGGAGCACGGCGAGCATCCGCATCGCCCGCTCCGGGCACGGGCGCCTGTACTACCAGCTGCGCCTGAGCTACGCGATGCCCCCCGATGCGCTGGCCCCGGCCGACGCCGGCTTCAGCATCCGGCGCAGCTACGCGGTGCAGCGGGGCCTGCGCTGGGTGCCGGTGGTGCCGGGCACGGTTCTGCTGCGCGGCGACGTGGTGCGCGTGGAGCTCGACGTCGACGCGCCCACCGAGCGCCATTACGTGGTGGTCAGCGACCCGCTGCCCGGCGGCTTCGAGGCCGTGAACCGGCAGTTGGCCACCGCGATGGACAGCAGCCCGGCCGACCTGGCAGGGCGCTCGGTGCTGATGTTCGACGCCGGTGCGTGGCCCGGCATGTCCATGGTCAGCGGCGGCTTCTACCACCGCGAGACCAGCTTCGACGCCGTGCGCTTCTACGCCGACACCCTGCCGGCCGGGCATTACCGTCTGGTGTATGCGGCGCAGGTCATCGCCCCGGGGCGATTCATCGCGCCGGCGCCGACGGTGCGCGAGATCTACGAGCCCGACGTGTTCGGGCGCGGCGCATCGCAGACCGTGGACGTGCGCCTGCGCGGTTCGCGATGAGCCCGCGCCTGCGTCGCCGCGTCGGCGCCGCCGCGTCCGTGGCGGTCGCCGCCGCGGTCGTGCTGGGCGTGGCGACCTGGCGCTCGAGCATGCCGCTGCCGCGCTCGCTGCGGCCGCCGGCAGCGGCGGTGGCGCCGCAGTTCCTCGCCGCCGACGGCACGCCGTTGAGCTACAGCTACCGCGGCGCGCTCAACGCCAACGCCACGCTGGCGCTGTGGCAGGTGCCGCCGCTGCTGCGCGACGCCTTCGTCGACTCCGAGGACAAGCGCTACTGGCGGCATGGCGGGGCGGACTGGATCGCGCGCTTCGACGCGCTGTGGGCCAACCTGCGCGCGGGCCGCGTGGTGCGCGGGGCCAGCACCATCGGCGAGCAGGTCGTGCGCATCCTGCACCCCCGCCCGCGCAGCTACTGGAGCCACTGGATCGCGGGCTTCGATGCCGCGCGCCTGCTGCGCCGCTTCGGGCACGCGCAGGTGCTGGAGTTCTACCTGAACCAGGTCCCGTACGGCGCGCGCCGCCGCGGCGTGGTGCAGGCCGCGCGCTACTACTTCGGCCGCGATCCGCAGGCGCTGGATCCGGCCGAGCAGCTCGCGCTGGCCGTGCTGGTGCGTTCGCCGACGCGCTATGACCCGCGCCGCCACCCCCGGGCATTGCGCCGCGCGGTGGATCAGCTGGCCGGGCGCATGCAGGCCGCGGGCAGCATGGCGCAGCTTCAGGCCGATGCGGTGCGTCGCGCCCCGATCACCCCGGGCCGGCAGACCCTGGCGCTCGACGCGGGGACTTTCGTGGTGCATGCCGCGGCGCGCGCCCGCGCGCTGGGACGCCAGGCCCCCATCCAGCGCACCACGCTGGACGCGCCGCTGCAGCGCTTCGTGCAGGCCGCGCTGACGCGCCGCCAGCGCCTGCTGGCCGCGCGCGGCGTCGCCGATGCCGCCGCGCTGGTCGTGGACAACCGCAGCGGCGCGGTACTGGCGTGGGCCGTGGCGCCGCAGCATGGATCGTTCGCCGTCGACCCGGTGCTCAGCCCGCGCCAGCCCGGCTCGGCGCTCAAACCCTTTGTCTACGGACTGGCGATGCAGGATCTGGGCTGGCAGCCCGACACGGTGCTGCGCGACACGCCGCTGGCCGAGACCGTCGGACCGGGGGTGCACCGCTACCGCAACTACAGCGGGCGCCATTACGGCCGGGCCAGCCTGCGCTATGCGCTGGCCAACTCGCTGAACATTCCGGCCGTGCGCACGGCGCAGGCGGTGGGCATCGCCCGCATCGTCGGGTTGCTGCAGCAGCTGGGTTTTCACAGCCTGCGGCAGGGCTCCGACTACTACGGCCCGGCCATCGTGCTGGGCGATGGCGCGGTCAGCCTGTACGAACTCGTCCAGGGCTACGCCACCCTGGCGCGCCGCGGCCGCTGGCTGCCGCTGCATGTGCTGGCTGGTCTGCCGCGGCCGCAGCCGCGGCGGCTGCTGTCGCCCGAGGTCACCTCGGTGCTGGCCAGCATCCTGTCCGACCCCGATGCGCGAGCCGCCGAGTTCGGCGCCGGCAGCGTGCTCGACCTGCCGTACCCGACCGCGCTGAAGACCGGCACCTCCAGCGACTACCGCGACACCTGGAGCGTGGGCTTCGACAACCGCTACACCGTCGGCGTGTGGATGGGGCGCCTGGGCGGCGGATCCACCGACGGCCTGACCGGCTCGAGCGGCCCTGCGCCGGTGCTGCGCGAGATTTTCGCGCGCCTGCGGCGCGATGCGCCCTATGCCGGGCTGTGGCAGGATCCGCGACTGCACCGGGTAGCCACCTGCGAGTGGATCGGCCCGCCGCCCTGCGTGCGGCGCCAGGACTGGCGCCTGCCGGCAGCGCGGCCCGGCGCGTCAGCGCCAGCGCAAGCGCAAGTGCGCGCGCTGGCCATCGCGCGCCCGCTGCCCGGCGAGACCCTGGCGCTGGATCCGCGCCTGCCACGCCGGGTTCAGGTCTACCGCTTCACGCTCGACACCGTGGGACGCGTGCCGCGTCGCGTCGAGTGGCTACTCGACGGACGCAAGCTGCGCGGCGGCGGCGCCGATGGTGTCGACTGGCCCATCACCGCGGGCGCGCATCGCCTGCAGGCACGGGTGTGGCTGCGCGGGGCGGCAGCGCCGCTGCGGCTCGGACCGGTGCCCTTCGAGGTGCTGGGCGGAGTGCCGCCGCCCAGCGCGGCCTTGCCTGCACGCTGAGCACGGAAACCGCCGGCCGAGGCCCTCGCATGCCGGCCGCAGGAGGTCGCGCGCAACAGGCCGTGCCCGCGGCCTCAGGCTCGGCGGCTCGCCTGACAGGCTGTTGCAATACCCCAGGGGGCCGCGCGCAGGCGCTGCGGGATGAGCTGCAAGGCGCCCAGGCCAAGGCCAGGCTGGGCGCCTGGCCTGCCTGGGCAACGCCGCAGATCGCCCGCAGCGCCTGCGCCCGAAGGCTTGGTGCGGAATCGGGCGCTGGCCGCACCCCGGATCTTGCGCGGGCGCCCAGCCCGCGCTGCGATCCGGCGCACGCCCGTCATCCCGATGCTGCACCAACGCGGCTTGGCCTGGCCGCACGACGAGGCGGCCACGGTGCGACTGAGCGCCCGGCAATGGGAGTGGCTCGTGGCCGGCCTGCCGTGGCAGCGCATGACGGCGGCCGCGCGGGCCCGGGCGATCCGGGTGATCTGAAGGCTGTCCATCAAGGGGATCGCAGGACGCTTGCTCGACAACTACGGCAGCCACAAACATCCCAAGGTCAAGGCCTGGCTGGCTGGCTGACCCATCGGCTTCGGCGACGCTCGCAAGGCGCGGGCGTGCTCAGACAAGGCACTCAGCGTCGCCCCCTGCAGCCTGGCCCGCTTCGCGGGTCGCGACCCCGGGCGTTCGGGCGCGGCCGGGTAACGCCCGGACACAGATGCGCCTGGCCTTGCGACGAAATGTCACGGTTCGGTCATCGTGTTCCCCTGAAATACGCCGTTGCCACCATGGCGGCCGCGGTTCTGGGCAGCCTCTATGCCTGCAGACTCCCCGCCCGCGACCTTGCCATGCACCACCACCTTGCGCGCGCGCGCCGCCCGAGGGCCTCGCCCGCCCGGGCCGCCGGCGGCACGGCGATGTCGCATGCCGCGCGCCGGACCTCGAGGGCGCAAGCGCGCGCCGCGCGGATTCCCCTGCGGATCGCTGCGCACCAGCGCCTCGGCCGGCACGTGCCCACCGGTTCCTGCAGCGGCGCTGCTCAGGGAGCCAGCCCAGGCCCACAAACCGGGGCCCGATCCCGGGCCCCTATGCGTCGGCACCGCGTACCCGGTGCCATTTCAACTTGTCTTGACCTCAATCCAGGAGCTTTTCGCAATGAATCCTTGGTTTTCGACTTCTCTGGGGGCCTTGGCTCTGGCCGTTCTGGCGCCCATGGCGGGCGCCGCGATGCCTTCGCATGATGCGGCGCGACAGATCGAGCTCGGCCACCACCTGTACGACGAGCACTGCGCGTCGTGCCACCGCGCCGACGGACGGGGTGGTGTGCACTTCGCGCACGCCGTATCGGCCGACCTGCAGGCCCCCGGGCTTGAGCGCGACTACCACCACAGCGATGCGCTGATCGTGCGCGCGATCCTCGAGGCACGCGACGAGGACGGGGAGCGGCTCGACCAGCCGATGCCGGCGTGGCGCGGGCGGCTCAGCCCGACACAGGCGCGTGCGATCGTGGCCTATCTGCACACGCTGCACGGGCCGGCGCGCTGAGGCACCGCGGCGCGCGCGACGCCGCCGCTCAGGTCCCGGCCGCGCAGGCCGGCAGGTCCTGCATCGCGCCGCCGTCGGGCACGCCGCGCGCGGGCTGGCCCGGCGGCACGCGCCCGGCCAGCCAATGCATCAGGCGGCGCGAGGCCTCGCTCGCGTCGGCGCCTGCGTCATGCACCTGCGCGTGCCAGCGCTGGACGTCGTCGTGCTCGCCGGCCACGCCGTGCAGGAAGCCGTGCAGCGGGCACTGCGCCGGCTCGAGCGGATGGCGGCCCGCGCCGAAGCCGGTGTGTTGCCATTGGAAGGCCAGCGCGCCCAGGCTGGTCTGCAGCTTCCCGGCGCGAACGTCGATGGGCAGGCGGTAGTGCCTGACCCACTCCGGCACGTCATGCGCGGGCATCGGGCGCGCGATGGCGTAGCCCTGGCCGAAGCGCGCGCCCAGCACGGCCGCGGCCTCCATGGAGTCCAGGTGCTCGAGGCCCTCGACGGTGACATCGCGCCCGAGTTCGCGCACCAGCCGGATCAGGGTTCCGAGCATGGTCGTGGTCTCCAGCGGACTCTGCCGGAACTGCCGCGTCAGGTTCTGGTCGATCTTGATGGCCTCGAAGCGGATGCTGGAGAGCCGGTGGATGTTGCTGTAGCCGGCGCCGAAGTCGTCCATCGCCAGATGCACGCCGAGGGCGCGCAGCCGATCCATCTCCTCGGCCTGCGCCACGTCGTCGTCGAGCTGCACCTCGAGCAGCTCGAGGGTCAGGCGTCGCGGCTCGATGGCGTGCGCGCGCAGTGCCTGGTCGATCCATGCCGCGCAGTCGACATCCGACAGCACCGACGGCGGCAGGTTCAGCGCCACGCCCAGTTGCAGCCCCTGCTCGCTCCACCTGCGCAGGTCGGCCAGCGACTGGCGCAGCCCTTCGCGGAACACCCGCCCGAGTTCGTTGCCGCCGAGCAGCGGGATGAACCCGGCCGGCCCGATGATCGTGCCGTCCGGCATCTTCAGGCGCGCCAGCGCTTCGAGCTTGGCGACCTGTCCCGTCTGCAGGTCGACGATCGGCTGGTAGAACATTTCCAGGCCGCCCGAGAACAGGATCTCGCGGAAGGCCACGGCGCGGGCCTGGCTGATGGCCATGTGCTGCACGCTGGTGGATCCGAGCCAGATCGACTCCATGCGCCGCTGCACGGCGCCGGCCCACTGCTGCACCCATTCCGATGCGAACTGGCGCGGATAGGCGCCGTACAGGGTCAGCACGCCCTCGACATGCCGGTCGCGCCCGACGAACGGAATCGACACGTTGGAGTGGATCGCGCAAGCCTCGGCCATCTCGCGCCAGGCCTGCATCTGCGGATGCTGCATGCGCGGGTCGTGCAGGCAGGAGTCGACACGATGAATCTCCTGGGTGCGCCACGCGACGGCCGTCGGCGTCTGGCCGCCGGGCGCGTTGGGATCGATGGACGCGCGCAGGTCGCCGTGGCTCAGACGCTGGCCGAGCTCCAGGCTCAGCACCCCGGCACTGTGCTCGACGATGATCTCGCCCTCCAGGTTCAGGCGACTCAGCGTGACCATGACGATTCCGGGCAGCGTGTCCAGCGCTTGCAATTCGGCGTGCGCGGCGTCGGCCCACAGCGACTGTCGATCCGAGCCCGGCCGTGACAGGTAGGCCATGTAGGCCCGGTTGGTCTCCTCGAGCATGCTGACCTGCTGCTCCAGGTCGTCCTGCAGGCGTGCATCGATGATCTGGAACATGCGAAGCCGTCGTCTGGCGACCAGGCGTTCGCCGGCGATCTTGCTGGAGAGGATGGAGCGGAACAGCGAGGACGACTTGACCAGCATGCGCGTGTTGACGCCGACCAGCGCATGCGCGCGCCCGATGCGTCGGGAGGCCTCGCGCAGCGTCTGCCGGTCCAGCTCCGGGTCGGCGAGCCGGCGCAGGTGCGCGGCCTGCGCACCGCGCAGGCGCTCGGTGCCGGTTTCGCCGAGGGATCGGAGGATCGACAGCGCTTCGGCGTCGTCGGCCAGCATCGCATAGAAGGCACTGATGAAGTCGTCGCTGATGCGCTCGAACACCGGGCCGAGCTGGGTCATGCGCAGCGCCGCTTCCGCGCCGTAGGGATCGACCGGCTGCTCGACCTCCGCGGCGCCCACCTGGCGCACGCCGAGTTGCCACCAGCTGGCGCGTTCGCCCTTGCGGCGCTTGACCTGGTACATCGCGGCATCGGCGGTGCGCAGCAGTCCGTCGGCGTCGTTGGCCTGGCTCGGGTACAGCGCCACGCCCATGGTCATGTCGATGCGCAGGGTGTGGCCGCCGTCGAGATGGAAGGGCTCCTCGACGGCGCGATGCAGGCGCTCGAACACCGTGTCCAGGGTCACCTGCAGGTAGTCGGCGTCGAGGCGAGGCAGCACGACGACGAATTCGTCGCCGGAAATGCGCGCCGCCTCGCCGTCGCCGCCGAGGTGCTGGCGCAGGCGCTGCCCGAGTGCGCGCAGGATCTGGTCGCCCGCGGCGTGGCCGTGCTGGTCGTTGACCGGCTTGAAGTCGTCGAGGTCGATGTATCCCACCGCGAGCAGACCGCCTCGCGCGGCGGCGCGGGCGATGGTTTCGCGCAGCAACTGGTTCAGTCCGCTGCGGTTGCGCAGGCCGGTGATTTCGTCGATGTGGATGCGCTCGGCGGCCTTCGCCCGCAGGTAGGCGATGTGCAGGAAGATGCGCTCGGTCTTTTGCGCCGACTTGACCAGGTACAGGCCGAACACGGCGCCCATGACCCCGAGTGCCTGGATTCCGGGCACCGCGGAGCCAAGCAGGCGCACGAGCAACGCCACGAGCGTGGGCACCACGAACAGGCTGGCCGAGCGCGCGTCGGAGGCCAGCTCGCTGGCGCCCGCGCCGCAGATCGCCGCGATGATGGTGGCCAGTTGCAGCTGGCCCACGACGGAGCGCGGAAACATGAACAGCGGCAGCGCGGTCCAGGCGAGGGCGGTGAGCAGCACCCCCGCGCGCAGGCGCCGCAGACATCCGTGCAGGTCCGGCGCGCGTCCCGGCCTGCGCATGTCGTGCCAGCCGATGAGTCGCACGACATGCGCCAGCCCGAGAAACGCGAGCCAGGTCACGAGTTTCCACGCCGGGATCAGGGTGTGCAGCAGCCACGCCGTCATGCCCGCCGACAGGTAGCTCGACAGCAGGGCCAGCGGGATCGGGCTGAGCAGCAGCGCGACCCGGTTGCGCAGCACCTCGCCGTCGGTGAGCTGGAAGGCGCGCAGATTCTCGGGCATGGCGCGCCAGGGCAGCGCCGGGATCGGCGGCATGGACGCGTCCGGGGCATGCGGATCCGGCGTGGCGGCAGCGTCTGCGGCGAAGCGCCGCGCGACGTCGGCCGGCGCGCCGGCCGACGCCTGCTTCGGCGCCTCGCCGTGGGGGAGGGAAGTGCTCATCGCGAAAATTGCATCGGCCCGGCGGGGCGCCGTGGAATCCACACCCTGCCCGAGACGACGAACAGGCGATGCGGGAAGTTCGGGAAAGCGCAGTCGCTGCGCAGCCACCTCGGTTTTGTACAGGCGCGGACTGGCACGGCCAAGGAAGGATTTCACGAAGCGGCGCCGCTTCCGCGCATTCGGAGCTGAACCTCGCCAAAGCGTCGCGTTCATGCCACCGCGCGCCGGCCCCTGCGCCGGGCCGCTCCGGCACGCCGCAAGCCGCAAGCCACGCCTGAACGGTCCGCTGGTTGCACAACGTTACATTCGTGATCGGCCCCTGCGGGACTTGCGACAGCCCAGGCCGGCATGCTTTGTGTCATCCTCGGGGCTGCGGCGAGACACGCCTGAGCCCCTGCCATGCGCCCATTCCGGTGTCTTTGCGAACCCGCCTTGCGCGACGGCCGCGCCGCCGCGCCGGCCGCGGACCGTCCGCGACGCGCCCGGGCGACCCGTCGCGCAGCATCGCTGCGCGCGCTGCGCGGCTTGCTGTGCGCGCTGCTGGCCGGCCTGGGCCTGATGACCGCCAGCGCGCATGCGCGCGCCCTGCGCGTGGTCACCGACAACAACTATCCGCCCTACCTGTTCCTCGGCAGCGACGGCCGTGCGCAGGGCTACCTGGTCGATCTGTGGAAGCTCTGGCAGGCCAGGACGGGCGTGCGTGTCGACCTCGAGCCCATGCGCTGGGCGGCCGCGCAGCGCGCCATGCGCGACGGCAAGGCCGACGTCATCGACATGCTGTTCCGCACTCCCGCGCGCGAGCGCCTGTACGAATTCTCCAGACCGTACTCCACGCAGAGCGTGGGCATCTACGTCGACCACGACATCCAGGGCATCACCGGCCCACGCTCGTTGCGTGGCTTCACCATCGGCGTGGAGCGCGGCGATGCCTGCATCGACAAGCTGGCCAGCCTGGGATTGACGCGCCTTGCCCTCTATGCGGACTATCGCGACATTCTGCGGGCCGCGAACCAAGGCGCGATAAAGATGTTCTGCATGGACGACGACCCAGCGAACTACTACCTGTACCTGTTGCGCGATCAACTGCGCTTCGCCAAGGCTTTCACGCTGTACCAGGGCCATTTCCACTGGGCCGTGCGTCGTGGCGATGCGGCCACCTTCGCGCTGGTCAGCCGGGGCATGGCGATGATCACGCCGGCCGAGCGCGCGGCGCTGCGGCGCAAGTGGTTCTCCCACCCGCCGCAGTTCCAGCCCTACCTGCGCATGGCCGCGCTGGCGGTCGGCGCGGCGCTGGCGGCGCTGGTCGCCGCGGCGGTCTGGATCGGCATGCTGCACCGCGCGGTGCGTGCGAAGACGACCGAGCTCAGCCAGGATCGCGCGCAGTTGCGCACGCTGCTGGAGAGCAGTCCCGATGCGATGTGGCTGAAGGACGACCAGGGGCGCTATCTGGAGTGCAACGCGCGTGCGGTCGACGTCATCGGACAGCCGCGCGAGCGCATCCTGGGGCGCACCGACGCCGAGTTGCACGGCAATCCCGCGTTGGTCGAGGCGGTGCGCGCGGTCGACCGGGAGGTCGCGCGCACCGGCGCCGAGCAGCGCGTCGAATTGCAGATCCAGCGTGCCGACGGTGTTTCCGGCACGCTCGAGATCCTCAAGGTGCCGGTGCGTTCGCCGGCAGGCGACCGCATCGGCCTGCTCGGGGTCGGGCGCGACATCACGGCGCGCCGCCACGCCGAGCGCGAGACACGGCTGGCCGCCGCGGCGTTCGAGGGACAGGACGCGATGATCGTGACCGATGCCGACAATGTCATCGAGCGCGTCAACGCCGCCTTCACCCGCATCACCGGGTACACGGCGGGCGAGGCCATCGGCAGGACCCCGGCCCTGCTGCGCTCGGGCAGCCATGACCGCTCCTTCTACGAACGCCTGTGGGCGGAGCTCAAGGCGAACGGACGCTGGTCGGGGGAGTTCGTGAATCGGCGCAGGAACGGAGAGTTGTTCAGCGCGCGCTGCGGGATCAGCATGGTGACCGACGCGCAGGGCCGGCTGCTGCACTATGTGGCGGCGTTCCAGGACATCAGCGCCGAACGCCAGGCGCGGCAGGAGGCCGAGCATCTCAAGTTGTTCGATCCCCTGACCCACCTGCCCAATCGCAGTCTGCTGGACGACCGCATCGCGCACGCGCAGGCCGCCAGCGAGGAGTCGCGCCAGTTCGGCGCGGTGCTGGTGATCGAGCTCGATGCCTTCCAGCGCGTGAACGACGCGCTCGGGCACGGCGCGGGCGACGAGTTGCTGGTCGAGATCGCGCGGCGCATCCAGTGGGTCGTGCGGGACGGCGACACCCTGGCTCGCTTCGGCGGTGCGAGCTTCGCCGTCGTCACCGAGGACCTCGGCACCGCGCCGGCCCAGGCGGTGACGCGCGCCATGAAGGTCGCCGAGAAGATCCGCCGCGCCATCGAGCAGCCGCTCGGCCTGGCCGGCCAGAACCGGGTCTGCACGGCGTCCATCGGCGCCACCGTGTTCCTGGGCAGCGACGCAAGGCGCGGGGTGCTGTTGCGCGAGGCCGAGCTCGCCATGCACAAGAGCCAGCAGCGCGGCGGCAATGCCGCCCGCCTGTTCGAGGACGCGATGCAGGCCGAGGTGGAGGCGCGCGCGCGCCTGGAGGCGGAGTTGCGCGAGGCCATCGAGCGGCGCCAGTTCGTGCTGCACTATCAGGCGCAGGTCGACGCCTCCGGCGGCGTGATCGGCGCCGAGGCGCTGCTGCGCTGGCAGCACCCGCAGCGCGGCCTGGTGAGCCCGGGCGAGTTCATCGCGCTGGCCGAGGACACCGGGCTGATCCGGCCGATCGGGCAATGGGTGCTGCAGCAGGCATGCCGCCAGCTGGCACGCTGGTCGACGCGCAGCGAATGCCGCGACCTGACGCTGTCGGTGAATGTCAGCACGCGCCAATTCCGCGCGCCGCAGTTCGTCGACGAGGTGCTCGGCGAGGTCGCGCGATGCGGCGCCCAGCCCGAGCGACTCAAGCTCGAGATCACCGAGAGCCTGGCCATCGACGACTTCGAGACCTCGGTCGCAAAACTGCAGGCCCTGCGCGACGCCGGGATCCTGCTGTCGATCGACGACTTCGGCACCGGCAACTCCTCGCTCACCTACCTCACGCGCCTGCCGCTGAACCAGTTGAAGATCGACAAGTCCTTCGTCGACCAGCTGCCCGCCAGCCACAGCGCCGCGATGGTCGCGCAGACCATCATCGCCATGGGCGGCGGCCTCGGCCTGCACGTCATCGCCGAGGGCGTGGAGACGCTCGAGCAGCGCGAGTTCCTGGCCTTGCACGGCTGCCATGCGTTCCAGGGCTACCTGTTCGGCAGGCCGGTTCCGCTGGCGGTGTTCGAGCACGCCGCGGGCGCCGCACCGGATCGTCGGTCGCGCGCCTGAGCATCGGCCGGATGCGCGGCGGGCTGCCCGGCGCCGGCGTCTGCCGTGCTTGCCCGGCTGCGCCAGTCGGGGCGCTGCCACGGCCGGCCGCCAGGCTGCGCTGGCAATTGCTCGACAATTGCGCAAAAACCCCGCGTCAAGGCACAATCGTTCGCAGGGCGAGCAAAAATCATGACACGCCACTCCGCAGCTGGAACTTCGTCGACGACAGCGGGCGCCTCGCGGTTGCATGCGCCACGCCTGCAGGTTCGCGCCGGCCTGCTCGACGAAGGCGACGACGCGACGCGCGACGGCCTGCGGGCCGTGCTGGACGCGGCCGGCCTGGAGGTATGCGAGGTGGCACCCGACGACGCGCTGGCGCGCGCCGGATCGGCCAAGGCCCTGACGCAGCTGCGATCCTGCGATTTCGTCGTCGCGCGTCTGGGCTGCGCGCGTGCGGCGGCCACGCTGCTGGCGCGCCTGCAGCGCCGCCCCGATGCGCCGCCGCTGCTGCTGCTGCTGGGCGAGGTCGAGCCGGCGCAGGAGCTCGAACTGCTCGACAAGGGCTGTGCCTGGGTGCTCGGCGGCGCTCGCCACGACCTGTTGCCGCACGCCGTTCGCCGCATGCGCGACGCCGCCGCGCAGTTGCGCGCGCTGGGTGACGCCGGTACCCAGCTGCGACGTGTCGGGGAGCGTTTCGAAGCCGTGTTCGCGCATGCCCCGACCTCGGTGCTGGTGTTCGAGCTCGACGCGTATCGCCTGCTCGAAGCCAACCCGGTGGCCTGCCGCATGTTCGATCTGCCGCAGGCGGGGCTGGACGAGGTCTCGCTGCCTTCGCTGGTGCATGCGCAGGATCTGGGCGCGCTGCACGCGGCGGTGCGGCAGTTGCGCGATGGCGTGGACACGCGCGTGCGTCTGGAGTTGCGCATGTGCCGGCGCGACGGTAACGATTTCTGGGGCGACCTCAGCCTGGCCTGCCTGGGCGCGGTCGGCGGGGTTCCCGGAAGCCTGATCGCGCATGTGCTGAACATCAGCCTGCGCAAGCAGGCCGAGGCCAGCGCCGCGGACACCCAGGCCGAACTCGAGCGCAGGGTGCGCGAGAAGACCGCCGATCTGGTGGTGCAGCGCCGGCGCGTGGAGTCCCTGTACGCGATCAGCTCGCAGGTCGCGGCGGCGCAGACCATGGCGCAGATGGGCGACGAGTTCGTCGTGGCGCTGCGCCGTCTCGCCGCGGCCGACGCCGTGGTGTTGCGGCGCTGCGACCCGCAGCAAGGCTTCGGCGAGGTGCTCGCCGCGGCGGGAGTGCCGCGCGAGGAGTGCCTGCTTCCGGGGAACTGCGATCCGAGCGGCGCCCCGGACGGCGCCTGCGGCATCGACGCGGGCGGCGCGTGGCCGCGCTGCCTGCCGGCGCACGCGCGCCGCATGCTGCGCATGCCGGTGGTCTCGCAGGGACGCAGGCTCGCCGTGCTGGACCTCGCCTACGCCGGCGACGCGCGCTTGCCGGGCGCCGATGAACTGCCCCTGCTGGAGGCCGCCGTCGGGCATCTGGCCTCCGGCATGGAGGCGCTGCGCAGTGCGGCCCTCGAGCGCGAGGCGGCCGTCGCCGCCGAGCGCGGGCTGCTGGCGCGTGAATTGCACGATTCCATCGCCCAGGCGCTGGCGTTCATGAACATCCAGCTGGAAATCCTGCGCTCCGCCTTGCAGGCCGCGGACGCAGCGCGCACCGCCCACGCGCTCGAGGAACTCGACGCCGGTTTGCGCGAGAGCTCGGAGGACGTGCGGGAACTGCTGCTGCACTTCCGCACTCGCACCACGGCCGAGGACATCGCGCCGGCGATTCGCAGCACGCTGCAGAAGTTCGAGTTGCAGTGCGCCGTGCCGGTGCAACTGGATCTGGACACCCGCGGCCGCAGTCTGGACGCCGATGTGCAGGTGCAGCTGTTGCACATCCTGCAGGAGGCGCTGTCGAACGTTCGCAAGCACGCCTGCGCCACGCGCGTGCACGTGGTCGTGCGCAGCATCCCGCACTGGCGCATCGAGGTGCGCGACGATGGCCGCGGTTTCGACCCGGCGGCGCGCGCGCGCGACGCGCAGGCCCATGTCGGGCTGCAGATCATGCGCGAGCGCGCGGCGCAGATCGGCGCCACCGTGCGCCTGCGCTCGCGGCCCGGCGAAGGCACCGAGGTGGTGGTGGAGCGCGCGCCGCCGCATGCGGCGGCCGGCGCCGGCGAACGGAGGCTGCATGTCGGGGGTGCCTGAGGCGCGCGTGCTGCTGGTCGACGACCATGCGCTGTTCCGGCGCGGGCTCGCGGCGCTGCTGGCGGAGCAGCCGGACCTGAGCCTGGTCGGCGAGGCCGGCGACGTCAACGAGGCGCTGCGCCTGGCCCATGCGCTGCAGCCGGAGCTGGTGCTGCTCGACAACCACCTGCCGGGGGTGCCCGGGGTGCAGGCGATCGAGCCGCTGCGCGGCTGCGCGCCCGCCGCGCGCGTGCTCATGCTCACGGTGAGCGAGTCGGTGGAGGACCTGCGCACCGCGCTGCGCAGCGGCGCCGCCGGCTATGTGCTCAAGAGCTGCGCCCCCGCCGAACTGCTCGGGGCGATGCGCCGTGCCCTGCTCGGCGAGACCGTGATCGGCAGCGGGCTGTCGACCAAGGTGATGCAGGCCTTCGCGCCCGAGCCGGCGCCGGCGCCGGCTTCGGAGCATCGCGCGCTGGCTGTCGACGACGTGTTCGCCTGCCTGAGCGCGCGCGAGCACGCCGTCGCGCAGGCCATCGCGCGCGGCGCGAGCAACAAGCGCATCGCACTCGACCTCGACATGGCGGAGGCCACCGTGAAGGCCCATGTGCGGGTGATCCTGCGCAAGCTCGGGCTGCGCTCGAGGGTGCAGATCGCGGTGCTCGCCAGCGGCGCGGCAGGCGGTATCCGAAAGGACTAGTCCCTGCGCGCCGTGGCGAACGGCCGTGCGGTGGATGGTCCGGGAGCAGCTGCCCGCCTAGAGTGAGGGCGTCGGTCGGGCGTCGTGCAGCCGGGCCGCCTCCGAGTCCCTGCCCGTGTCCCTCCTGCCCGTCCCCATCGCCATCGAAGCCGCTCGCTTCGCGAGTTCCGAGCGCGACTTCCAGCGTGTGTGCGACTGGCTGCGCCAGCAGTGCGGCATGGACTACCGCGAGAACAAGCGCGAGCTGCTGGAGCATCGCATGCGGCGCGTCTGCGAGCGCGAGCAACTGGCTTCGATGGGCGAGCTGGCCGAGCGCCTGGAGCGCGGCGGCGACACCGCGCTGCAGCTTTCGGTGCTGCACGCGGCGTCGACCAACCACACCTATTTCTACCGCGAGCCGCAGGTGCTGCAGTTTTTCGCGCAGGTCATCCTGCCGGCGCTGCGACCGGGCGACCTGCGCATGTGGAGCGCCGCGGCATCGTCGGGCGACGAGGCCTACACCGCGGCCATGCTCGCGGCGCAGGCCTACGGCCTCGACGCCGCGTCCTGCGGGGTATCGATTCTCGGCACCGACATCAGCGCCGTGATGATCGAGGCCGCCGAGCAGGCGGTGTATCCGGCGTCGCGCCTGAGCGCGCTGCCGGCGCCGTTGCGCGAGCGCTACCTCGAGGAGTTGCCGCAGGCGCGACTGCGCGTGGCGGCGCCGATTCGCGCCATGTGCACCTTCCGGCGCCTGAACCTGAAGAGCATGCCGCTGCCGTTCCAGCGCAACTTCCATGTCGTGTTCTGCCGCAACGTGCTGTACTACTTCGACCGGCAGCAGCAGCGCGCCACGGTGGAGGCCATCTACGACGTCACCGAACGCGGCGGCTGGCTGCTGACCAGCGTCACCGAGCCGCTGCGCGACCTGAACTCGCGCTGGACCCAGGTGCAAAGCGGCGTGTATCGCCGGCTGGACTGACATGAAGCCGCCGCGGATCCTGCGCGTGCTCGTGGTCGACGCCTCGCCGACCCGCAGGCGCCTGATGTGCCGGGCGATCGCCGCCGATGCCGGGCTCGAGGTGCTGGCGCAAGCCGCCGACGCGTGGGCCGCGCGCGACGCCCTGGTGCTGCAGGAACCCGATGTCGTGGTGCTCGACCTGGAACTGCCGGGCATCGACGGGCTCGCGCTGCTCGGGCGCTACATGCCGACGCTGCCGACTCCGACGGTGGTGCTCGACGCGGGCCGTGCCGCCGACAAGGCGCGCCTGGCGCAGGCGCTTGCCGCCGGCGCCGCCGGCGTCGCGCCGCGGCCCTGCGCGGACGATCCGACACGCCGGCAGCGTCAGCTCGACCTGCTGCTGTCGCGCATCAAGGCGGCCGCGCGCGGCCGCCCCGGCGCGGCGCCGGCCGACCCCGCGCGCACCGACGACACCACGCAGCGCGCCAGCGAGCGACTGATCGCGGTGGGATCGTCCACCGGCGGCGTCGAGGCGCTGCACCAACTGTTGCCGGCGTTCGACGAGCAGACGCCGGGCATGGTCATCGTGCAGCACATGCCGGCCGGCTTCACGGGCTCGCTGGCGCGTCGCCTCGACGGCCTCGGGCGCCTGCGCGTGCGCGAGGCGAGCGACGGCGATCGCGTATTGCGCGGCCACGCGCTGCTGGCCCCCGGCGGCACGCGGCACATGGTGCTGGTGCGCGCCGGAGCGCAATTCCGCGTGCGCCTGGTCGAAGGCGCGCCGGTGAACTACAGCCGCCCGTCGGTGGACGTGCTGTTCGAGTCCGTCGCCGCGCAGGCGGGGGCGCGCGCCGCGGCCATCCTGCTCACCGGCATGGGACGCGACGGCGCCGCCGGGATGCTGGCGATCCGGCGCAGCGGCGGCCATACGGTGGCGCAGGACGAGGCCACGTCGGTCGTGTTCGGCATGCCGCAGATGGCGCGCCGCATGGGCGCCGCCGAGGCGGTGGCGCCGCTGTCGTCGATTCCGGCGACCCTCGCAAGACTCATGGCGTCGCAGCGTCCTGCCGCGGCGCGCCCCCCCACGAACGCAGGAGAACTCCATGACGCAAAACCAGGAATTTGAGCGAAGCAGCGACCGGCTCGATGCCGAACCGGGCGATGAATACACCGAACTGGTGTTTCGCGACGACGACAACGTCGACGACATGTACCTGACCTTCGGCGTCGCCACGGAGGAATACGGCATCGGCATCGGCTACGTCACCGAGATCGTCAGCATGCAGCACATCGTGCAGATCCCGGAGTCGGCCCCGTCGATCAAGGGAATCATCAATCTGCGGGGCAAGGTGATTCCGGTGATGGACCTGCGCCTGCGCTTCGGCCTGGAGACCAAGGAATACACCGAGCGCACGGTGATCATCGTGCTGTCGGTCAACGAAGTACCGGTCGGCCTGGTGGTCGACCATGTCAGCGAGGTGCTGGAGATTCCTCCGGCGCATATCGATACCGCCGTGCAGACCGGCGGCCGCGGCGCGTCCATGATCCGCGGCTTCGGCAAGCAGGCCAACCGTTTTGCCGCGATCGTCGACGTCGAGCGCATGCTCGAGGGCCAGTTGTCGGCGCCGCAATTGCATTGAACCGCGAACCAAGGAGTCCACCGTGAACGCCGTAGTCCAGTCTCCCTTCGATGGCGCCGTCGCCTGCCTGCGGGCCATGACCCAGCCGCTCATGCTGGCGGATGCCGATCTCACCATCCGCATGGTCAACCAGGCCGCGAACCAGATGTTCCAGCGCCTCGAGCCCGAGATCCGCAAGGATCGCCCCGGCTTCGACGCCTCCCGCCTGGTCGGCCAGTCGATCGACAGCTTCCACGCCCGCGGCGCGACCACGCGCCGCTCGGTGGAGAATCTGACGCAGCCGATGAGCGCCGAATTCCAGCTCGGCGACGCCCACCTGTGCTGCAGCATCGATCCGGTGTTCGACGAGCATGGCGAGCGCATCGCCACCATCGTCGAGTGGCGGGAGCAGCGCGCCGACGAGCAGACCGCGCGTCTGCTCGAGGATCTCGAGACCGTCTCGCGCCTGCACCAGCAGGGCGAGATCGACGCGGTCGTGGACAGCTCGCGCCACCGCGGCGCGTTCGCCAGCGTGGCCGAAGCCGTGAACACCATGGTCGGCGGCCACATCGCCGTGAAGCGCGCAGCCATGGCCTGCGTGGCGCAGATCGCCGACGGCAACTTCGATGCGCCGCTGGAGCGCTTCCCCGGCAAGAAGGCCTTCATCAACGACACCATCGAGAAGCTGCGCGCCAACCTGCGCGGGATGATCGACGCGATGAACCAGATGTCCCGCGAGCACGACAAGGGCGACATCGATGTGTTCATCGACGCCGCGCGCTTCGGCGGCGCCTTCGGCACCATGGCCACCGGCATCAACAACATGGTGGCCGGGCACATCGCCGTGAAACGGAAGGCGATGGCCTGCGTGGCCGGCTTCGCGCATGGCGATTTCGACGCCGAACTGGAGCGCTTCCCGGGCAAGAAGGCCTTCATCAACGACACCATCGAGACCCTGCGCGGCAACCTCAAGCAGCTGGTCGCCGAACTGCAGCGCCTGATCACCGCGTCCGGCGAGGGCAAGCTCGGCGAACGCGCCCGCACCGGCAGCCTGGAAGGCGATTTCGCCGGGCTGGTCGGCGGCATCAACCGCATGCTCGACGAGATCCTGCTGCCGATCGCCGAGGGCAATCGCATCCTGCGCCAGATCCGCGGCGGCAACCTGCGCGAGAAGGTCGAGATCGCCTGCAAGGGCGACCACGAGCAGATGAAAAACGCCGTGAACGGCGTGCATGCCTGGCTCGAGAAGCTGATCAGCTTTGTCACGCATGTCGCCAACGGCGACCTCGAGGTCGAGATGGCCAAGGCCTCCGACGACGACCAGATCCACGAGTGGCTGATGCTGCTGAAGACCAACATCGCGAACATCGCGCGCGACACCGCCGACCTGTCGCAGGCGATCGTCGACGGCCAGCTCGATCGCAGCGTGGACGCCAGCGCCTATGCCGGCGAGTATCGCAGGATCATCGAAGCCTTCGGGCGCGCCTTCGACGGCCTGAACGCCACGTTCGCGCAGGTCGTGGATGCGGTGGAGCAGGTCAGCGAGGCGTCGCAGCAACTGAGCGCGGCGTCGCAGGACATGGCATCCTCGTCCGAGGAGCAGTCGTCGGCGGTGGAGGAGGTGACCGCCAGCCTGGAGCAGACCGACAGCCAGGTGAAGGCCAACACCGACAACGCCAACAGCGCCAACAAGCTGGTCAATGAAGCTTCCCAGTTCGCCTCCAACGGACAGGAGAAGATGGCGTCGATGAGCGAGTCCATGGCATCGATCAACGCATCGTCGCAGAACATCGCCAAGATCATCAAGGTCATCGACGAGATCGCGTTCCAGACCAATATCCTGGCGCTGAACGCCGCCGTGGAGGCGGCGCGCGCCGGGCAGCACGGCCGCGGCTTCGCGGTGGTCGCGCAGGAGGTGCGCAACCTGGCCGGGCGCAGCGCCAAGGCGGCGCGCGAGACCGCCGAGTTGATCGACGACTCGTCGAAGCGCGTCACCCAGGGGGTGGCGATCGCGGCCGAGACGAGCAGCGCGCTGCAGGCGATCGTCGGCAACGTGATGCAGGTGCGCGAACTGGTGGGTGAGATCGCCACGGCGAGCGCCGAGCAGTCACGCGGCGTGTCGCAGATCAACACCGCAATGGGCCAGGTGGCGACGGCGGCGCAGCAGGGCAGCCAGCAGGCCGAGGAGCTGGCCTCCTCGTCGTCGCAGCTGAGCAGCGTGTCGGCGCAGCTGCGCGAGGAGATGGCGCGCTTCAAGCTGCGCCCGCGCCAGCTCGCCGCACTCCAGGTGCCTGGGCTGGGCGAACTCAGCCCGGAGCAGCTGCGCCAGCTCAAGGCATTGCTCGGCCTGCAGGAGGCGCCGGCGCCGCGCGCCGCCGCGCGCCCGGCGGCACGCTCGCGGGTGCCCGGAAGGGTGCTGCCGCTGGACGCCGACGAACGCGGCTTCAAGCACTTCTGACACGGCGCGGAGCAGCAGCGTGGCGCAGGCGGGCGCAAGCGGCGGGGCGGCCATGACTGCGCAGTCGGCCATGGGCGCCTTGTACCGCGCACTGGTGTTCGATGCCGATGCGCTGCTCGCGCCGCCGAGCGCGGATCACGCGCTGCACGCGGTATGCCGCATCATGCTCTGCGGCTCGGTGTTCGGGCAGGCCGCGCTGCTCAGGCCGGGCAGCGGCGTGCTGCGCTGGGAGAGCGTGCATGTGCAGGGCGACGACGACGCGCTGACGCAGCGCGCCGAGGTGTGCGAAGCGGCAGCGCGCAGCTGGGAGCGTGGCAGCGTGGAGCAGGCGCGCCGGCCGGGCGAGCCGGCGCGCTTCCTCGTCGCGCCGGTGCGTCGCGCCGGCAAGGCCCATCTGTTGCTGGCGCTGCGCGGCGTCGGCGCGGCCGAGATGCCCGCCGAAGCCCCCGCGCTGGTCGGCTGGGTCGCCGAGTTGCTCGGCCGCGCGCTCGACGACATCGACCTGAAGGCTTCGCTGATGCTCGACTGCGCGCGACAGGGCTATGCGGCACGCCATGACGCGGTGACCGCGCTGCCCAATGCGCGCGCCTTCACGGAACGCGTGCAGCGCGAGGCCGCGCTGGCGCAGGAGCGTGGCGCCTGCTTCGCCGTGGCGCTGCTGCGTCGCGGCCGGCGTGTGGCCGTTGCGGGCGCCGACGACGCGGCCGTGCGTGCGCTCGCGCAGCGTCTGCGTGGGCGCTTGCGCCGTGGCGACTATCTCGCGCGCATCGGCGACGATCTGTTCGGCGTGCTGCTGCGCGGGCTCGACGCGCGCCAGCCGCGCCAGGAGCTGGAGCGCCTGCTGCCGGTGCTGCTGCAGGACCGCGGTGCCGGCGCGCCGGCGTCGCGCGGGAGTGGCATGCTGCGCGCCGGACTCGCGCTGGCCGGCGCCGCGGGTACGCCGCAGGGAGACCTGCTGACGCTGGCGCGCCAGGCGCTGGCGGCCGCCGAGACAGCCTCCGGCCGGGGGCCGCGCTGGCGTGTGCTGCAGCCGGCACCGGTGGCGCCGCTGGCCGCCGCCGCAGCGGCTCGCGGGGGCCTGCCGTGAGCGCGGCCCGGACGCCGGCGCCGGTTCAGCGTGCGGCGCGGTCGTCGGCCGGCGCGCCGGGCGCCTGCAGCAGCGCCGGGAGTTCGGCCAGGCTGCGGATTTCGTGATCCGGAGAGCCCGGCAGGCACTCGCGACGCTGGCCGTAGCGGTTGCACCAGACCACGCGCATGCCGAAGTCCGACGCGGCGAACGCGTCCCACGCGTTGGAGGACTGGAACGACACCTGGTCCGCCGCCAGCCCGAGCTGCTGCAGGCCGTACTCGTAGACCCGCGGGTGGGTCTTGAACACCTTCACGGCGTCGGCCGAGAGCACCGCATCGAGCAGGCCGTGCAGCCCGGCGCCGCGCACCGCGGCGTCGAGCATGGCGGGCGAGCCGTTCGACAGGATGGCGGTGACGAATCCTGCCTCGCGCAGCCGGCGCAGGGTATCGGCCACTTCGGGGAAGGCCGACAGCGTGCCGTACAGATCCATCAGGCGCTGGCGCAGCGCCGGCGTCGCGATGCCGAGACTGTCCAGCGCGAAGTCCAGCGCCTCCCCGGTGACTTGCCAGAAGTCGGCGTAGCGCCCCTGCAGCGAACGCAGCCAGGTGTATTGCAGCTGCTTGTCGCGCCAGGTGGCGGTGAGCGCGGCGCGCTTGTCGTCGGGAATGTCGGGACAGCGCGCGGCGGCCGAGGCGAAATCGAAGATCGTGCCGTAGGCGTCGAACACGCAGGCACGGATTCCCTGGAGCTGCGTCATACCGTCCCCCGGATCGGGTAGTTGTTCTCGATCACGAAACGCAGGCCGCGCAGCAGCAGGTCGATGCCCGGGCGCAGGAAGGGCGCGTTCGCCACGTCCACGAGCTGCAGCACGCCCTGCGGATTGACCACGAACAGAGCAGGCTCGGCGAAGCGGTGATCGGTCTCCTGCGCCGAGCGCGGCTCGGAGATGTACAGCCCGAGGCGCTGCATGGTGGCTTCGTCGAGCCCGTAGAGCAGCGGGAAACCCGGCTTCGCGGCGTCCGCGATGGCGCGTGTCTGCGTCTCGTTGTCGCACGACACGGCCGCCACCGATACGCCGAGCCGGTCGAATTCCTCGCGGCGCTGCTCGATCTCGCTCAGGTACGACTTGCAGATCGGGCAGTGCTGGCCGCGGACCACGAACAGCGCCTGCCACGCGCCGGGCGCGCCGAAGGTGAAGTCGGCGCCGTCGAGACGGCGCAGCGTGATCGGGTGGAACGGCTGGCCGGGATGCAGTTTGGGGCTGGTTTGCATGGGATGGACTCCGTCGGGAGGGCAGCTCAGGGGTTGCGTCGCGCGCGTCAGGCCGCGTACGCCAGGCGGGCGCGGCGCGCGAGTCCGCCGTAGGCGTCGAGCATGCGATCGACCCAGGCCGCGACCGGGTCGTCGGGCGCGACCAGTGCGAGCGGGGTGATGATGCGCGCCCATTGAAAGGCGCCGAACACGGCGTGGTCGGCATAGGCCGGCGCGGCGCCCGCCACGTACGGCTGGTGCTGCAGCAGGTTGCGCAGCGGCGTCACGGTCTGGCGCAGCGCCGCCAGCGCCGGCTCGCGCTCGCCGGCGATGGTCTCGAAGCTGCGCCCGAAGGCCGCCTCGCGCGTCGTGCGGAAATATTCCTGGTCCTTGGCGTGCAGCGCCGCCGGGATGTCCGGCACGACGACGCGCGCGATCGCCGGATGCAGCACGTCGCTGGCCCACTGGTTGACGAAGCGCGCCGTGGCGCGACCGTTGGCGCAGCCGAACAGGGACGGGCCTTCGGGGTGGTGATCCTCGAGATACTCGGCGATGTCCCAGCTCTCATGCAGCCACTGCTCTCCCGCCACCAGCACGGGCACCTTGCCCTGGCCGCTGCGCGCGATGGCGTCCTTCTCGGTGAATCGCCACGCTACGGTCTGCACCGGCAGGCCCTTGTGGGCCAGCGCCAGGCGCGTGCGCCAGCAGTTGGGGCTGAAGCGCACGTCCTCGTGCGCGCCGGCCAGATCGAACATGCGCAGGGTTTGCTTCATGGCTCGGTGGTCTCCGGGGTGATGGTGTGGCGCATGCGCGCGGGCGCGCCACGGTAAGGGATGGTTGGAACGCGTCGGCGGTTCATGCGCGGGGCACCGGTCGGGCGTCCGCGGCGGTGCGCTGCAGGCCGGCCAGCGCCTGCGTGACCACCGCCTGCATGCGCGTGGCGTCGTCGTCGAGACGCGCCAGCACGCGCACGGCGAGCACCGCGCCGAGCAGGGCCGAGGCGCGGCCGTCGGTGTCGGTATCGGGCGCGAGCAGGCCCATGGCGACGGCCTGGCGCAGGCGTTGCGCGAAAAACACCTCGATCTCGCCCAGCCGGGCGCGCGCGACCTCGCGCGCCGCCTCCGACATCGGCGCTCCGTCGAGCACGGTGTTGACCAACAGGCAGCCGCGCCGTTGCGCATCCTGCGCGGACGCCCGGGCCAGCTGCTCGAGCAGGCTGGCGATGGCCTGCAGCGGATCGGTGGTCGCCGCAAGGCCGGCCAGGCGTTGCCGCAGGCCGTCGTCGGCATAGCGCTGCAGCGCCTCGACGAACAGCCCGTCCTTGTCGCGGAAGCGGTGATAGAGGGCGGAGGCGCTGAGCCCGGTGGCCTGCGTCAGGTCGCGCAGCGAGGTCGCGGCATAGCCGTTGCGCCAGAACACGTCTGCTGCGCGTTCCAGCACGGCATGGTCGGACAGGCTGCGGGCACGGGGCATCGCGGTTGCTTGCAGGAAACTTTTCCGGGAGAATAATGGAACGATCGATGCAGATCAAGCATCTCCAGTCTCCAGGGCCCCGCGGCCCCTGAATCTGAAGGAACCTGAACGTGCAAGGCCCCCATCTCGTGTATTTCGCGGATCCGATGTGTTCCTGGTGCTGGGGCTTCTCCCCGGTGATCGAGCAGATCTCCCGGGAGTTCGGCGCGTCGTTGCCGGTGCGCCTGGTTCTCGGCGGCCTGCGCCCGTGGACGCGCGAGCCGATGGATGCCGCCCAGCGCAGCGACGTGCGCGGCCACTGGGAGCATGTGCACGAGGCCTCCGGCCAGCCTTTCGACTTCGACTTTTTCGAGCGCGAACATTTCGTCTACGACACGGAGCCGGCATGCAGGGCGGTGGTCGTGATGCGGCGCCGCGGCATGCACACCGCGCTGGCGGGCCTGCGGCGCATCCAGCAGGCGTTCTACGCCGAGAACCAGGACGTGACCCGGCTGGATACGCTGGCCGCGCTGGCCGCCGATGTCGGCGTGGACCAGCAGGCCTTCCGCGACGAATTCGTCGCCGATGCCGCCCTGCAGGAAACCCGCGCCGATTTCGCCATGACCCAGGGCGCGGGCATCCAGGGCTTTCCCACGCTGATCGCCGGGACCGCAGAGGGCCAGCCGTACAGTCTCGTGACCCACGGTTTCCAGCCGGCCGCGCGCGTCCTCCCGGCGCTCGGACAATGGTTGCAGCGCAGCGCGCCCGGCACCTCCGACGCCCAGGGGCAGGCCTGCGCGCTGCCCTGAGCGGATGCGCCGGGGCGGCGCGCGACGGGGTAGCATGCGCAGGCTGCGTATCGCCGCGTCGCCCATGAACCGAGCCCGCCCCTTTGATCAGCAGTCCGTCGTCGAGGCCGCCATGCAGGCGTTCTGGGACGACGGGCTGATGGCCACCAGCGTCGACGACCTGCTGCGTGCCAGCGGCCTGGCGCGCTCCGCTCTGTACAACCGTTTCGGCAGTCGGGAGCAGCTGGCCCGACTCGCGCTGCAGCGCTATGCCGAGCGGCAAGGCGCGGGCATACGCGAGTTGTTCGCGCGGCGCGGCCTGGGCGCCGTGCGCGACATGCTGCTGGAGGCCGCGCTGGACAACGCGGGCGGGCGCGGCTGCCTGCTGGTGAATGCGCTGCACCAACTGCGCGCCGCCGACGCCGCCAGCGCCGCCAGCGCCCGGCGTGCGTTCGCCGCGCTGGCGCAGGCGCTGCGCGATGCGATCGCGCAGGTCGTGCCGGCGGGACAGGATGCCGAAGGATTGTGTGCGGCGACGATGGCCGCCATCGCCGGCCTGCGCACCTTGCAGCGAGCTGCGGTTGCGCTGCCGCTACGTCGCGCCGCGGCCGAGCGCTTCGCCGACATGCTGGCGCCGGTGTGAGCGCGGCGGGCGCTGGTGCGGGGGATCGGCATGCGACGCGGGATGCCGCCGGGGGACACCGCGTGAGTGCCATCGCGCTGGATCGCCTGCTGCAGTCGCAGGGCTTCGGAACCCGCCGGCAGTGTCGTGCGCTGGTCGCCGCCGGACATGTGTGTGTGGGCGGCGAAACCGTGCTGGATGCGCAACGGCCATTCGACACCGCTGCACTGCAGTTCACGGTTCGGGGTGAGGCGTGGACATACCGCGAGCGTGTCTACGTGGCCCTGAACAAGCCGCCCGGCCATGAATGTTCGCGGCGTCCCAGCCACCACCCATCCGTGCTCGAACTGCTGCCGCAGCCGTTGCGCGAGCGCGGCGTGCAACCGGTGGGCCGGCTGGACCACGACACCACCGGCCTGCTGCTGCTGTCCGACGACGGCGGCTTCGTCCATGCCCAGTCGTCGCCGCGGCGCAAGGTGCCCAAGCGCTATCTCGCGACCACCCACGACGCGGTCGATGCGCAACTCGTCGCCAGGCTGCTCGCCGGCGTGTGCCTGCGCGACGAGCCGCAGCCGCTGGCGGCGCTCGCCTGCGAAGCCGTGGGGACGCACCGGATCATGATCGCCGTGGACCAGGGCAAATACCATCAGGTCAAGCGCATGCTGGCGGCGGCCGGGCACCACTGCGTGGCATTGCAGCGCGTCGCCATCGGCGGACTGTGCCTGCGCAGTCTGGCGCTGGAGCAGGGCGCCTGGTGCTACCTGGGCGAGTCCGAGCGCGCCTTGCTGGGCGGCGCCGTGGCGGCCGGCGCGCTATCGCCGGGGCCTGCCGGCACGCAAGCCTGAGCAGGCCTGCCGAGCGTCGGGCGGGTCGCCGCGCCGGCGTGTCGCAGCGGCGGTGCCGCACACCCACCGCGGGCGCCGCGTTGCGCTCGCCCATCGGCACCCATCTGTCACCATCGGCCACCATCGGCCTGCCTCGACCTGCGATGGCCGCCGACGGGGCGATGCCCGCATGCCTCGCCGCGGCGGCTGCGCAAAGCCGCGGAACCAGCGCGCGGCGGCGCGTCGCGCCGCGTCGGTCGCGCACCTCCGCCGGCTGGCGCCGCGGTCGCCGGCGCGTTGCGGGTTCACCCTGATTTCGTGCGTGATCCGCACTTGATGCAACGCAATGCCCGCCGTACGGCGTGCGCTAAGGTTGTATCAAACAGTGTGCAGCCGAGCCGGGCATGACCTTGCCCCCCTCGGCGACGAGACTTGGAGGTGGCGATGTTCTTCCGGCAACGAATCGACGAACAGCCTTTGTGGCGCCTCGGCGTGCGCATCGACACGCCCGAGGATCTCGAGCAGCTGGCCTGGCTGGTGCAGTGCCGAGGAGCCGCGCGTGTGCGTGCCGCGGCGCTGCGGCGCACCGCGCTGCTTGCCCCGCGTCCGCCGGCCGTGGCCGACGAGTTGCACCTCACGCTGCCGGCGCAGGCGCCGCGGGCGCAGCGATCGCGGCCGCTGCCGGGCCTGCAGGTCGCGCTGTTCTAGTGTCCTGTCGCGTAACTACCTGTCATTTCGCTGGGCCGTATCGGGTTCGGCGCCTGCGGGGCCCTCGCCGGCCGCCCGCACGGGGTCAGGACTGGGCGTCCGGCCCCGGCAAGGGCGGCCTGCGAATGTCGCGACGACGGCACTGCAGCCCCGCGGCACCGGCCGTCGCCGACCCTGTCGGGCGCTCCGGCCGCGGGGCGCGCGGATCTACCAACGCGGGCGCATGTGCGCGCCGAACGCGTCGGATGGCGCGTAATCGGCGCTGATGCCGTGGTGCACATGGGTCTCGAGTTCCAGCATGCGGCGTTCGAGATCGCTGATGTCGCTGGCCTGGGCGAGATAGGCCTCGTCCATGCGCTGCTGGGGGTCGAAGTGGATCAGTTGGTCGAGGAACTTGACGGGATTGAACATGATGAACTCCCTCGTGGGGATGAAGCGCCCTTCGTTGGGCATCGGGTTAACCCTAATATAGGACGAGTTTGCGATTTTGCAAAACGAAATCGCATCGCACGTTGTGAAATTGCATCGTGTGCAATGCGCGCGGGCGAAACAGCCGCCAGGCGCCGCGTCGGGCGCGCCGGATCGCCCGCCGGCGCACAATGCGCGGCATGAACCTCCAGCTTGCCTCCGATCTGCACCTCGAGCATCTGGCAGCACGCTTTCCGGGCGAAACCCTGATCCGTCCCGCCGCGGCCGCCGACCTGCTGGTGCTCGCCGGCGACATCGCACCGACCACCGATGCCGTGCGCCTGTTCGCCGACTGGCCGGTGCCGGTGGTCTACGTGCCGGGCAACCACGAGTTCTTCGACGCCGACTGGCAGGCGACGCGTCGCGCGCTGCGGCGCGCGGCCGAAGGCACGCGCGTGGTCGTGCTCGACAGCGACGCCTGGGTCTGGCGCGGCGTGCGGTTTCTCGGCTGTACGCTGTGGACCGACTACGGCCTGGAGCCCGACGTGCCGCAGGCCGACCAGATGCGGCGCTGCGCCGGACGCATCCGCGACCATGCCGTGATCCGCGTCGACGACGCCTGGTTCACGCCGTCGCACGCGCTCGCCGAGCACCGGCGCAACCGCGCCTGGCTGCAGGCACAGCTGGAGCAGCCCTTCGACGGCCCCACGGTGGTCGTCAGCCATCACGCGCCGAGCGCCCGCTCGATTCATCCGCGGTTCTCCGGGCACGCATCGAATCCGGCCTTCGCCAGCCGGCTCGACGCGCTGGTGGCGCGTGCCGATGTCTGGCTGCACGGCCACGTGCACGACAGCTTCGACTACCGGATCGCCGACGCCGGCGGGCGCTGCTGCCGCGTGGTGGCGAATCCGCGCGGCTACGCGCGCGGGCGCGACCAGGCAGGCAGCGTGGCGGACCTGGCCTTCGAGAACACGGCCTTTGTCCCGGAGTGCGTCATCGCCGTCTGAGCCGCACGCGCAGCGCGGCGCGGCCAGGGGGTGGCGTGGCGCGCGGCGTGCGCACCGCTTGCGCGCCGCCCGGGCCGTGGCCCGCGCGGCTCAAGTCCGGGCCCGGACGTGCCGTTAGCCGGTCAAGGCACGCGTGCATGCCGAGGTGCCGCGAGCCGCCCCAGGGTTGGCTCGATTCCGCGGGCGCCGGGGCATGCGCTACCCTCGGGCCAGGCCCGTCGGCGCATCCAGACCAGAGCACATTCCAGGCATTCCATGGCCACGTCCACACTTCACCCCGCCGCGTTGCGTGCGCTGCGCCAGGCGCTGGCGTCCCGGCCGAGTTGCGAGATGCTGGTCGAGGCGGCAGATCCCGCGCTCGACGGACGCATCGTGCTGTTGAACCTGCAGGCGCAGCGCCTGCTGCAGCCGCTCGCGGTGCAGGAGGGCGCCACGCTGGGTGCCTGGATCGAGGCCTGCGGGCTCGATGCCGCGCGCGTCCAGCAGGCGCTGCATGGGCTCGGCGGCGGCGAGCCCGAAACCGCCCAGCTGCCGTGCCCGCGCAGCGACGGCGACTGGCTGCTGGCCTTGCGGCCGCTGCACGACGAGCAGGGCCTGGTCGAGGCCTGGCAGCTGTCGTGGCAGGGCGCCGACGCGGCGGCGGCCGGCACGTCGGCGCAGCGTCTGGTCGAGCACCTGTCGCAGCGTCCGCTGGCGATCAGCGCCGAGCAGATCGCCGGCTTCGACGGCGCCGAGCGCTCGATCCTGGCGTTCCTGCGCGAGCGCGCGCTGGCATGGGAAAACGGGTCCACCAAGGTCGGACTGGCCTCGGCGCGCGGGTATTTCTCCCCCAAGGGCTCGGTGCAGGTGTTCAAGGAACGCCAGGCCGAGCAGGACGCGCTGATCGCCCATGTTGGCCGAAGCGTGCAGCAGGTGGTGCAGGCCAACCAGGCCATGGAGCACAACATCGCGCAGGCGGCCGACCGCGCCCTCGGGATTTTCCGCGTCGCCGAAGCGCGCCAGCGCGACGTGCACGGCGCGCGCGAGCAGTTCCAGGCGCTCACCGAGGAAGCCGCGCGCAATGGCGAGCATCTGGATCGCATTCACGAACACGCCCAGGGCATCACGCGCGTGCTCCAGGTGATCCGCGACATCTCCGGGCAGACCAACCTGCTCGCGCTCAACGCGGCCATCGAGGCCGCGCGCGCGGGCGAGGCCGGGCGTGGCTTCGCCGTGGTCGCCGACGAGGTGCGGCGCCTGGCCACCAAGGCCGCGCAGACGGTGGTCAGCGCGGGCGAGTCCATCGAGGCCATCCAGGAATCCGTCACGGTGGCGCACCAGGCCGCGCGCAATCTGGGCGACGCCGTCGGGCGCAGTTCGGAGCAGATGGCCGGCGTGCTGCGCGGCTTCACGGAAATCCGCGAGGGCATCGAGCAGAACCAGGCCACCTTCGAGGAGACCACGAGTCTCGGGCGCACCGCGCAGAAGGCGATCGGCGAGTTGTCGACGAGCTTCGAGCAGATGGCCGCGGGCATCCGCCAGGCGAACGAGGAAGGCATCCAGGGCGCGGCCGAGATGTCCGCCCAGTTGCTCGAGACCCTGAACGAGAACAAGGTGCTGCTCGAGATGAACCTGGATTTCGACACCGGCTCGGAACTGAGCGTGGCATCACGCGCCGCCTACGCCGGCGCCGCCGAAATCGGGCAGGCGCTGAAGCAGGCGCTCGACCAGGGGCTGATCAGCGAGGATGCGCTGTTCGACGAGCAGTACGTGCCGATCCCGGGCAGCCGGCCGCCCAAGTTCCGCACCCGCGCCAGCGATCTGTTCAAGCAGCGCGTGCAACCTCTGCTCGATCGCACGCTGGGGCGCGGCAAGGGCCTGCGCTTCGCGTTCGCGGTGGATCGCAACGGCTACACGCCGACCCACAACACCATCTACGACAAGCCCCTGACCGGCGATCCGCAGAAGGACCTGGTGGGCAACCGCGCCATGCGCATCTTCGACGACTCGGCGGGGCTCGAGGCGGCGCACAACAGCAAGCCGATCCACCTGATGATCTACGCTCGCGACACCGGCGAGGTGCTGCGCGAACTGGACGTGCCGATCTATGTCGGCGCGCGCCAGTGGGGCAACCTGCGCGTGGGCTTTCCCTGATCGATCGGCGCGCCAGCGCAAGGGGGCCGGCTGCGTGCAGCCGGCCCCCTTTTGCATGCTGCGGGCCGCGCGGCCCGCAGCGCGCGCTCAGAACAGCGCGGCGGCCTTCTGCAGCGCGATGTACACGCCGATCAGGAACGGGATGCCGATCGCCAGCCACGACACCAGGCCGAGCGAACCGAACGAGCCGCGTGCCGCGGTATGCGCTCCCTCGCCGCCCTGGCGCTCGTGCTGCAGCGCCTTTTCGCGCGCCAGGTGCTCGTCGTCCATGTGGTGCTTCTCGTGCACCGGACGCACCATCGCGTTGAGCAGCAGCCCGATCAGCAGCAGCCCCGCCAGGATGTACAGGGTGCGGTCGTAGACCAGGTTGTGCGGCACGCCGGCCTTGATCTGCGCCTGGCGCAGGTGGGCGATCAGGAACGGTCCGGCGATGCCGGCGGCCGACCACGCGGTGAGCAGCCGGCCATGGATGGCGCCGACCATCTGCGTGCCGAAGATGTCGGCCAGGTAGGCCGGCACCGTGGAGAAGCCGCCGCCGTACATCGACAGGATCAGGCAGATCGCGACGAGGAAGGCGCCGGCCATGCCGAGGTGACCGAAGGTCGGCAGGCTGACGTACAGCGCCATGCCGAGGATGAAGAACAGCGCATAGGTGGTCTTGCGCCCGATGCGGTCGGAGATGCTGGCCCAGAAAAACCGCCCCAGGCTGTTGAACAGGCTGATCAGCCCCACCAGCCCGGCCGCCGACGCGGCGATCGCCGCCTTCTGCGCCGCGCTCAGCGCGGTGGCGCCGTCGAGCCCGATCAGGTGACCGCCGAACACATCCTGCAGCATCGGGCTGGCCATCGAGATCACGCCGATGCCGGCCGTCACGTTGAGGAACAGCACGCCCCAGATCAGCCAGAACTGCGGGGTCTTCCAGGCAACGTCGAGGTGCACGTGCTTGCTGGTCACCATCGCCTTGGCCGTCGCCGGCTCGGTCCAGCCTTCGGGCTTCCAGCCGCTGGGCGGCACGCGCATCCCGAAGGCGCCCAGCGACATCACGACGATGTACAGGATGCCCATGCTGATGAGGGTGGCCGCGACCCCCGCCGAGGCGTTGCCGCTGCCGAAGTGCTTCATCAGCGCCACGGCGATCGGCGCGCCGATCATCGCGCCGCCGCCGTAGCCCATGATGGCCATGCCGGTGGCCATGCCGCGACGATCCGGGAACCACTTGATGAGCGTGGACACGGGAGTGATGTATCCGAGGCCCTGGCCGACGCCGCCGATGACGCCGCAGCCCAGCCAGAGCAGCCACAGCTGGTGCATGGACACGCCGATGCCGCCGAGCGCCATGCCGCCGCCCCAGCAGAGCGCGGCGATGAACCCGGCCTTGCGCGGACCGGCATGCTCGAGCCAGCCGCCCCACACGGCGGCGGCCACGCCGAGCACGGCGATGAACATTTCGAAGGTCGAGGTGACCAGCGGCACGGTCCAGTTGCAGCTGGTGGAGAACATCAGCGTGCCGATGCCGGCGCCCGTGCAGGTGGCATCGGGCCCCGCCAGCAGTCGGCTCAGCGGCAGCCAGAACACGGAGAACCCGTAGGCCATGCCGATGCACAGGTGGATCGCCAGCGCCGCGGGAGGAACCAGCCAGCGGTTGAAGCCCGGGCCCGCCACGATGCGCTCGCGCGCCAGCAGTCCCGGGTTGGCAACGGGTTGTGTCAATACCTCGGACATCTCGTCTCCTCGAAAACAAATGGTCATGCAATGGATCACGGCCCTACGGTCCGTGACTTCTCGACGCATGTTTATAACCGCATGCGACCAAATGCTTCTCATGGTCGACCCTTGGTTCGGGAGCCGCAAGCGTGAAAAATTTCGAACGCGCATTCGGCCGCGGCGTACGCGGCGGGCGCGACCCGGCGGCGCCGGGCTCAGGCGCGGGCGCGGCGCGCGCCGGCGCGCCCGCGGGCCGCCGGCAATGCCGCCACGCCGGCAGGCAGCGGGGTGGCGCGCGGCATCCCCCGCACCACCTCGGCGGCCGCCGCGCGCAGCAGTTCCACGCCGACAGGCAGGGGATTGCGCGCCAGCGTGATCAGCCCGGTCTCCCAGGCCACCTCGGGCTGCACCAGGCGCACCACCCTGACGTCGCCCGGCGTGCCGACGACGTCGAGCACGCTCAGCGGCAGGATCGAGCACCACGCGCCGCTGGCGACATGCGACAGCAGGCTGACGATGGAGTTGGTCTCCAGGCCGGGTTGCGCGCACACGCCGAGGCTGTCGAACACCCGATCGATGGTCTTGCGGCTGTGCATGTCGGCGGTGAGCAGGCACAGCGGCTGCTGCGCCGCCTGTGCCCAGGTCGCGCAGTCGAGCTGCGCCGCCGTGGTGTCGCCGCCGGCGACCAGCACATGGTGCTCGTGCCAGATGGGCAGGTAGTGCACGCCGTCGAGCCGGCTCGACTCCGTGTACACGATGCCGCCGTCGAGTTCGAAGCCCTGGACCCCGCGCACGATGGCGTCGGTGGTCATGGACAGGATCTCCAGGGTCAGCGTGCGGTTGCGCAGACGCAAGGCCGCCGACAGTTCCGCCACCACCGGCAGCGCGGTGGGAATGACCCCGATGCGCAGGCGACCGTCGAGTCCACCGGTCATCTTGCTCAGGTGCATGCGGAAATCGGCTTCGACGGCCGCCATGCGGCGTGCGTAGTCGAGCACCGTGAGGCCTTCGGTGGTCAGGCCGGCGAAGCTCTGGCCGCGCTCCACGATGGCCACGCCGAGTTCCTGCTCGAGGTCGCGGATGGCCGCCGACAGGGTCGAAGGCGAGACATGGCAGGCCGCCGCGGCGCGCCCGAAATGGCGCTCGTTGGCGAGCGCGATCAGATAGCGGTACTTGCGCGAGAGCATGTACGGGCGCGGCGCGCTTGCGCCGCTTCCGGCACGATCAAAGGCCGAGCTCGCTCAGCCCCGGGTGGTCGTCCGGACGTCGGCCGAGGGGCCAGAAGAACTTGCGCTCCGATTCGGCGATCGGCTGATCGTTGATGCTGGCGTGTCGCGCCTGCATCAGCCCCTGCGCGGTGAACTCCCAGTTTTCGTTGCCATGGCTGCGGAACCATTGTCCGGAGTCGTCGTGCCACTCGTACACGAAGCGCACGGCGATGCGCGACCCGGCGCAGGCCCACAGTTCCTTGATCAGGCGGTAATCGAGTTCACGCGCCCACTTGCGGCGCAGGAACTCGGCCACCTGCTGGCGCCCGACCGGAAATTCGGCGCGATTGCGCCAGCGCGTGTCCGGGGTGTAGACCAGCACCACGCGCTCGGGATCGCGCGAATTCCAGGCATCCTCGGCCATGCGCACCTTCTGCGTGGCGCTCTCCACGGTGAACGGCGGCAGCGGCGGGCGGGTTTCCATGTCCTGACTCCTCGTTGCGTCGCGGCCTGCGGTGGGCGCGGCGTCCTTGTGCGTTGTTATGCAGCCATGTTGCCACAGAAATACCATGACCGCGTCGCCGGTTCATCCGGAGCGTGAGGCGCGGCGCCGCGCTCGCCCCGGGGACTCGAGCAGCGTGGGGAATACCTCGCCCAGGCGGAACACGCTGCCCGAGTGGTCGGCCTGGTAGCCGGGCAGTTGATCCACCGACTGGCGGAATTCCGCGCTGCGCAGCGTGCGCAGCATCTGCTGGATGGCCGGATCGGCGAGGTGCTGTTCATGGCACAGGAGGAAATACCGTTCGACCAGCAGCGGCACGAAGTCGAGGTTGAAGCGTCGCGCCGGGGTTTCGACGCCGATGCCCACGTCCGCCATGTCGCTGGCCACGTAGGCCGCCACCGCGGCGTGCGTGAGCTCGCATTGCTCGTAGCCGTGCACGCGTGCCGGCTCGATGCCCGCGCGACGCAACAACAGGTCGAGCAGGAAGCGCGTGCCCGAGCCCGGCTGGCGGTTGATGAAGCGCAGGTCGTCGCGCGCCAGGTCGTCGATGCCGAAAATCTTCTTCGGGTCGCCGCGCGCGATGATCAGCCCGACGCGCCGCGTGGCCAGGCCGATCAGGCGCTGCGACTCCGGCTGCAGCCAGGCGCGGTAATGTTCCAGCGCATGCTGCTCGAAGTCTCCCCCCGGGATGTGAAAGCCGGCGAGTTCGCAATTGCCCAGCGCCAGCGAGGCCACGGCGTCGGTGGTGCTGCAGTAGCGCAGTTCGTTGAGCACGCCTTCGCGGGTCAGGAAGTGATGCAGCGACTCCACCGCGAAGCCGTGGCTGGCGCGAATGCGCAGCATCGGGTCGTGGTCGCGCTGCACGCGGGAAATCTCCGCCTCGAGCTCCGAGGCCAGCGAATCCAGCGTCGGCGACAGGCGCGCGGCGATGCGCCGGTCGGCCCACACGAGCTTTTCCGACAACGGGCTGAGGCGCGAACCCTTGCCGCGCTCCATGATCAGCAACGGCATGCCCAGGCGCGCCTCGCCCTCGCGGATCAGCGCCCAGCCGTGGCGATACGACATGCCCACGCCGGCGCAGGCGCGCAACAGGCTGCCGTGCTCGGCCACCGCCAGCAGCAGTTCGATGGTGCGCTCGGAAAGCGCTTCCCCGGCATTCAGGCGCAGCGACCAGCGGGGTTGGATCGAGACCTCGAACATCGGGTTTGACCTTATGACATGCAGATCTTATGGAATACGCCCCTCGGAGCATATTGCGTGATGCATGGCTGGATCCTAAAGTGAAAGAACAACACACGCAGTCCGGCCGCGGGGCGCAGCGCACCTGTATGGACCGGAACCACTGTTCCCGCAGTTCCTGCACGGAGACACCATGCGCGAAACCTCACCAAGCGCGGAAGAATCGAGCGCGCGCGACGTGGCCGACCAGGCCTTGTCGCGCTGGGCCCACGAGCCGGGGCCGCTGCTGCCCATCCTGCACCAGATCCAGGAGACCCTCGGTTACATTCCCGGCGAGGTCGTGCCGCAGATCGCCAAGGGTCTCAACCTGTCGCGCGCCGAAGTGCATGGCGTGATCACCTACTACCACCACTTCCGCAGCGAAGCCCCGGCGGGGCATGTGCTGCAGGTCTGCCGCGCCGAGTCCTGCCAGGCGATGGGCGCCGACGCGCTGTATCGCCAGGCCGTGCAGCGCACGGGCTGCCAAGCCCATGGCAGCGCTGCGCATGCCTGTCGCAGCGCCGACGGCAGCCTGCAGGTCGAGGCGGTGTATTGCCTCGGCCTGTGCGCGGCGTCGCCCGCGGTGATGCTCGACGGCAAGCTGCACGCGCGCATGACCCCGGCGCGCCTGGATGCCCTGGTGGACGGCCTGGAGGACAAGTCATGAGTGCAGTCACCGTCTACGTTCCTCGAGACTCGGCGGCGCGCGCCTGCGGCGCCGACGAGGTGGCGCAGGCCTTGCGCGACGAGTGCGCGCGCCGCGGCCTGGCCCTGAACCTGCTGCGCAACGGCTCGCGCGGTCTGTTCTGGCTCGAGCCGATGGTCGAGGTGCTGACGCCGGCCGGGCGCGTCGCCTACGGGCCGGTGCAGGCGGCCGATGTCGCCGGCCTGCTCGACGCCGGCATGCTGCAGGGCGGCGCGCACGCGCTGTGCCACGGCCCGACCGACAAGATCGAGTACCTGGCGCGCCAGCAACGGCTGTGCTTCGCGCGCATGGGCATCACCGATCCGCTTTCGCTGGCCGACTACGAAGCGCACGAAGGCTGGGCCGGCCTGCGCGCGGCGCTGAAGCTGCAACCGCAGCAGATCGTCGAGCAGGTCATGGAATCGGGTCTGCGCGGGCGCGGCGGCGCGGCGTTCCCGACCGCCATCAAGTGGCGCACCGTGCTGAACACGCCGGCGCCGCAGAAATACGTGGTGTGCAACGCCGACGAGGGCGATTCCGGTACGTACTCGGATCGCATGACCATGGAGGGCGATCCCTTCATGCTCATCGAGGGCATGACCATCGCCGCGCTGGCCGCCGGCGCCACGCGCGGCTTCGTCTACATTCGTTCGGAATACCCGGATGCCATGGCCACGATGTGCGAGGCCATCGCCGCCGCGCAGGCCGCCGGCTTCCTCGGCGACGACATCCTCGGCTCGGGGCGCGCATTCCACCTGGAGGCGCGCCTGGGCGCCGGCTCCTATGTGTGCGGCGAGGAAACCGCGATGCTCGAAAGCCTCGAAGGCAAGCGCGGCATCGTGCGCGCCAAGCCGCCGCTGCCGGCGATCGAGGGACTGTTCGGCCGCCCGACGGTGATCAACAACGTCATCAGCTTCGCCTCGGTGCCGCTGATCCTGGCGCGCGGCGCGGCGTTCTATCGCGACTACGGCATGGGCCGTTCGCGCGGCACCCTGCCGTTGCAGCTGGCCGGCAACCTCAAGCGGCCGGGCCTGGTCGAGGTGGCTTTCGGCATCACGCTGCGCGAACTGCTGTTCGACTTCGCCGGCGGCAGCGCCAGCGGGCGTCCGATCAAGGCGGTGCAGGTCGGCGGCCCGCTCGGCACCTACCTGCCCGAGTCGCAGTGGGATCTGCCGCTGGACTACGAGGCCTACGCGGCGGTCGGCGCGGTGGTCGGCCATGGCGGCATCGTGGCCCACGACGACAGCGCCGACATGGCCGGGCTGGCGCGCTATGCCATGGAGTTCTGCGCCATCGAGTCGTGCGGCAAGTGCACCCCCTGCCGCATCGGCTCGACGCGCGGCGTCGAGGTCATCGACCGCATCACCGCGGCGCGCGATGCGGCGCAGCGCACGCAGCAGGTGCACCTGCTGCGCGATCTGTGCGACACCATGGTGAACGGCAGCCTGTGCGCGATGGGGGGCATGACCCCCTATCCGGTGCTGTCCGCACTCAACCACTACCCCCAGGACTTCGGACTCGACGCCAGCGGCGCGGCGGCCGCCTGAGCGCGCGCGCGCCTCGATTCACGCATCACCGGACACGGAGAGACAACCCATGCTCGAGCAACTCCAGCAACCTGATCTGGGTACCCCACGACGCGAATCCGAACGCGAGGTGACCCTCGACATCGATGGCGTGCAGATCACGGTGCCCGAGGGCACCTCCCTCATGCGCGCCGCTGCCGAGGCCGGCGTGATGGTGCCCAAGCTGTGCGCCACCGACAGCCTGGAGCCGTTCGGCTCGTGCCGCCTGTGCCTGGTGGAAATCGAGGGCCGCAAGGGCTTTCCGGCGTCCTGCACGACGCCCGCCGAGGCCGGCATGAAGGTGCGCACGCAATCGCCGCGCCTGCAGCAGTTGCGCAAGGGCGTGATGGAGCTGTACATCTCCGACCACCCGCTGGACTGCCTGACCTGCGCCGCCAACGGCAACTGCGAGCTGCAGGACATGGCCGGGGTCACCGGCCTGCGCAACGTGCGCTACGGCTACACCGGGGCCAACCACCTCGGCGACGCGAAGGACGAGTCGAACCCGTACTTCACCTACGACCCGTCCAAATGCATCGTGTGCAACCGCTGCGTGCGGGCCTGCGAGGAGACCCAGGGCACCTTCGCGCTGACCATCAGCGGGCGCGGCTTCGAGTCCCGCGTGTCGGCCGGAACCAGCCAGCCGTTCATGGAGTCCGAATGCGTGAGCTGCGGCGCCTGCGTGCAGGCCTGCCCCACCGCCACGCTGATGGAAAAGTCGGTCATCGAGCTCGGACAGGCCGAGCACAGCCTCACCACCACCTGCGCCTACTGCGGCGTGGGCTGCGGCTTCAAGGCCGAGATGAAGGGCGACCAGGTGGTGCGCATGGTGCCGTGGAAGGACGGCGCGGCCAACGAGGGCCACAGCTGCGTCAAGGGGCGCTTCGCCTGGGGCTACGCCACGCACAAGGACCGCATCACCAAGCCGATGATCCGCAAGAGCATCAGCGATCCCTGGCAGGAGGTGAGCTGGGAGCAGGCGATCTCGCATGCCGCCAGCGAGTTCAAGCGCATCCAGGCCAAGTACGGGCGCGGATCCGTCGGCGGCATCGTCTCGTCGCGCTGCACCAACGAGGAAGGCTACCTGGTGCAAAAGCTGGTGCGCACCGCCTTCGGCAACAACAACGTCGACACCTGCGCGCGCGTGTGCCATTCGCCCACCGGCTACGGCCTCAAGCAGACCCTCGGCGAGTCGGCCGGCACGCAGACCTTCAAGTCGGTCGAGAAGGCCGACGTGATCATGGTCATCGGCTCCAACCCGAGCGACGGCCACCCGGTGTTCGCGTCGCGCATGAAGCGCCGTCTGCGCCAGGGCGCCAAGCTGATCGTGGTCGACCCGCGGCGCATCGACATCGCGCGCGCCCCGCACGTGCAGGCGCAGTACCACCTGCCGCTGCGCCCCGGCACCAACGTCGCCGTGCTCAACGCGCTGGCGCATGTCGTGGTGACGGAGGGTCTGGTCGACGAGGCCTTCGTCGCCGAGCGCTGCGAGGCCAAGGCCTTCGCGCAATGGCGTGAGTTCATCGCGCGTCCGGAGCATGCGCCGGAGGCCGTCGAATCCGTCACCGGCGTGCCGGCGGCCGACCTGCGCGCCGCGGCGCGCCTGTTCGCCACCGGCAATGCGCAGGGCAAGCTGGGCGCCAGGCGCCCCAACTCGGCGATCTACTACGGCCTCGGCGTGACCGAGCATGCGCAGGGTTCGACCGCGGTGATCGCGATCGCCAACCTGGCCATGGCCACCGGCAATGTCGGCCGCGAGGGCGTCGGCGTGAACCCGATGCGCGGCCAGAACAACGTGCAGGGCTCCTGCGACATCGGCTCCTTCCCGCATGAACTCCCCGGGTATCGCCATGTGTCGGACACCACGGTGCGCACGCAGTTCGAGCAGGCTTGGGGCGTGACGCTCGAGCCCGAACCGGGGCTGCGCATTCCCAACATGCTCGACGCCGCGCTCGACGGTTCGTTCATGGGCCTGTACTGCCAGGGCGAGGACATCGTGCAGTCCGACCCCAACACGCAGCACGTGGCGGCCGCGCTGGCGGCGATGGAATGCATCGTGGTGCAGGACATCTTCCTCAACGAGACCGCCAAGTACGCGCACGTGTTCCTGCCCGGTTCGTCGTTCCTCGAGAAGGACGGCACCTTCACCAACGCCGAGCGACGCATCTCGCGCGTGCGCCAGGTCATGGCGCCGCTCGCCGGCTACGCCGACTGGGAGGCCACGCAGCTGCTGTCCAACGCGCTCGGCTACCCGATGCACTACAAGCACCCGAGCGAAATCATGGACGAGATCGCCGCGCTCACCCCGACCTTCCACGGTGTCAGCTTCGACCTCATCGATCGCCTGGGCAGCGTGCAATGGCCGTGCAACGAGCAGGCGCCCGAAGGCACCCCGACCATGCACGTGGGCGGTTTCGTGCGCGGCAAGGGCCGTTTCATCATCAGCGAGTACGTGCCCTCCGACGAGAAGGTCACGCCCAGGTATCCGCTGTTGCTGACCACCGGGCGCATCCTTTCGCAGTACAACGTGGGGGCGCAGACACGCCGCACCGAGAACAGCCGCTGGCATGCCGAGGACGTGCTGGAGATCCACCCGCACGACGCCGAGGATCGCGGCATCCGCGAAGGCGACTGGGTGGGCGTGAGCAGCCGTGCCGGCGACACCGTGATGCGCGCCGAGATCAGCGAGCGCATGCAGCCCGGCGTGGTCTACACGACCTTCCACTTCCCGGAATCGGGCGCCAACGTGATCACCACCGACAGTTCCGACTGGGCCACCAACTGCCCCGAGTACAAGGTGACCGCGGTGCAGGTCACGCCGGTGTCGCAGCCTTCGAGCTGGCAGCGCGAATACACGCGCTTCAGTCGCACGCAGGAGGACCTGCTGGCGCAGCGCCGCGCGGCGCAGGCGGTGGGCGAGGCCCGGGCCGCCGGCACGAACAAGGCGCAGGAGGTCGCCGCCACATGATGCGCCGGGCGTGCGCGGCGGCGCGGGGCCGGGCATGAGCGCGGCCGTCGCGGGGGCGCGACGCCTGGACGTGCTGCGCTGGCGCGGCGGGCAGGCGCAGCGCGTCGACGACGATCTCGCCGACGAGGTGCCGGTGGCGCTGGAGTACAACGGCATCTCTCATGCCGTGATGCTCGCCACCCCCGCCGACCTCGAGGATTTCGCGGTCGGCTTCAGTCTGGGCGAGGGCATCATCGAGCAGGTCGCCGAGTTCTACGACTGCGAGCCCCGTCAGGGCCCGCTGGGCATCACGCTGCAACTGCGCATCGCGACGCGACGCCTGGAGGCGCTGCGCGAACGCCGGCGCAGCCTCGCCGGACGCACCGGCTGCGGCTTGTGCGGCACCGACAGCCTGGACCAGGTGTTGCGCCCGTTGCGCGCGCTGCCGCCGCAGCACGGCGCGCCGCAGGGTTCGCACGCCGTGGCCGGCGCGCTGCGCGCGTTGCGCGCACAGCAGCGCCTGAACGCGCTGACCGGTTCGGTGCATGCCGCCGCGTGGTGCGACGACGAGGGACGCCTGCTGCTGCTGCGCGAGGACGTCGGGCGACACAACGCGCTGGACAAGCTGATCGGCGCGCTGGCGCGCTCCGGCGCCGACCCGGCGCAGGGATTCATGGTCATCACCAGCCGGGCCAGCGTCGAAATGGTGCAGAAGGCGGCGCAGGCCGGCGTGCGCCTGCTCGTCGCGGTGTCGGCGCCGACGGCGCTGGCGGTGCGCACCGCGCGCGAGGTCGGCATGGGCCTGGCCGGGCTCGCGCGCGGCGACGATCTGGTGGTCTACAGCGGCGAGCAGCGCATCCGTCTGGAAGTTTCCCCGAACCCATCCCCGAGCCTCATCCCGACATGAAAATCGAACACCTGATCTCGATGGTCAACCGTATCGGCCAATTCTTCTCGGCCATGCCCGATCGCGCCGAAGCCCTCGAGGGCATCGCGCTGCATGTCAAGCGCTCGTGGGATCCGCGCATGCGTCGCGAACTGCTCGGCTATCTGGACGAGCAGAGCGGCAAGGGCATCGACCCGATGGTGCTGGAGGCGCTGCGCCAGCATCGTCAGATGCTGGCCTAGGAG
>JAKAZQ010000013.1 GCA_021815805.1 Pseudomonadota bacterium
CGCGCGCTGGTGCCGGCGCACGGCGAGTTGCGCCCGTCGCGCCTGATCGAACTGCTGGCCGACTGGCTGGTACGCCACTTCCCGGACCAGCGCACCTTCAACGACCATCGGCGCCACGTGCGCGACTTCCTGCCCGCGCAACTGCCGCCGAGCAGCGTCGACGCGCTGCGCCGCATCCCGTATTTCTGCGCCGGCTGCCCGCACAACACGTCGACCCGCGTACCCGAAGGCTCGAGCGCACGCGCCGGCATCGGCTGCCACTTCATGGCCACATGGATGCAGCGCGACACCGCGGGCCTGATCCAGATGGGCGGCGAGGGCGTGGACTGGGTCTCGCATTCCATGTTCACGCGCGTACCGCACGTGTTCCAGAACCTCGGCGACGGCACCTACTACCACTCGGGCTACCTGGCGATCCGCCAGGCGGTGGCAGCCGGCGCGCGCATGACCTACAAGATCCTGTTCAACGACGCCGTGGCGATGACCGGCGGCCAGCCGGTCGACGGCACGATCAGCGTCGATGCGATCGCGCGCCAGGTGGAAAGCGAGGGCGTTCGACGCGTCGCGCTGGTGTCGGAGAACGTCGCGCACTGGCGCGCGATGGGCGGGCGCTTCCCGCCCGGCACGACGTTCCATCACCGCGACGAACTCGACGCGGTGCAGCGCGAGCTGCGCGAACTCGACGGCGTGACCGTGCTGATCTTCGAGCAGACCTGCGCCGCCGAACTGCGGCGCCGGCGCAAGAAGGGCCTGGCGCCGGAGCGCAGCCGGCGCCTGTTCATCAACGAACTGGTGTGCGAGGGCTGCGGCGACTGCTCGGTGCAGAGCAACTGCGTGGCGGTGCAGCCGCTGCAGACCGAGCTCGGGCGCAAGCGGCGCATCGATCAGACCGCGTGCAACAAGGACTACTCCTGCGCCAAGGGCTTCTGCCCGAGCTTCGTCAGCGTCGACGGCGTGCGACTGAAGCGCCGGATCGGGTTGCAGCCGCGCGCCGTCGAGTCATTGCTGGCGCGCGCCGCCGCGCTGCCGCAGCCGCCCGCGCACGACTGGAGCGCGCCGTACGACCTGCTGGTCACCGGCGTCGGCGGCACCGGCGTGGTGACCGTCGGCGCGCTGGTGGCGATGGCCGCGCACCTGGAAAACCGCCACGCCAGCGTGCTGGACTTCATGGGCTTCGCGCAAAAGGGCGGCGCCGTGCTGTCGTTCGTGCGCCTGGCCGACCGCGCCGAACGACTGCACCAGGTACGCATCGATGCCCAGCAGGCCGACGCGCTGCTGGGCTGCGACCTCGTCACGGCGGCGAGCGCCGACGCGCTGCAGACGGTGCGCCACGGCCGTACCCGGGTGCTGGTCAACGAGCACGTGGCGCCCACCGCGCACGCCGTGCTCGACCGCGACGCACCCTGGCCGGCCGACGCGCTGATGGACAAGCTGCGCGCAGCGGCCGGCGACGGCTTCGTGCGCAGCGTCGACGCGCAGGCCTGGGCCGAGGAGTTCCTGGGCGAAACGACCACCGCCAACGTGCTGGCGCTGGGCCACGCGTGGCAGCTCGGGCTGGTGCCGCTGAGCGCCGCCGCACTCGAGCGCGCGATCGAGCTCAACGCTGTGGCGGTACAGGCCAATCGCATCGCCTTCGCGCTGGGTCGCCTGTCGGCCGCCGACCCCCAGGCCTGCCGGGAGCTGCTGACGCAGGCGCCCGAGCCGGCGTCGACACGCGCCTTCATGGACGTGGCGATGCAGCAACTGCGCGACTGGCAGGACGACGCGTGGGCGCAGCGCTTCGCACGGCGCGTCGACGCCGTGCGCCGACGCGAAGCCGAGCTGGGCGGCGACGGCCGCCTCGGCGACGCCGCCGCGCGCAGCCTGCTGCGCCTGATGAGCTACAAGGACGAATACGAGGTCGCGCGCCTGTACACCGACGGACGCTTCGCGCGCGCGCTGGCCGAGCAGTTCGACGGCCGCCCCGAGCTGCACCTGCACCTGGCTCCGCCGTGGCTTGCGCGCACGCGCCACGGCGCCGCGCCGCGCAAGCTTCGGGTCGGCGCCTGGGTGCTGCCCGGGCTCAGGCTGCTGGCACGCGCGCGACGCCTGCGCGGCAGCTGGCTGGACCCGTTCGGCCACAGCGCCGAACGGCGCATGGAGCGCGCGCTGATCGGCGAGTTCGAATCCCTGCTCGACGAGCTGCTGCCGCAGTTGCGCGCCGACAACCTGGCGCTGGGGCTGGCGCTGGCCGCGCTGCCGCAGGACGTGCGCGGCTTCGGACACGTCAAGCTGGCAGCGGTGGAACGCATGCGCGCGCGCCGGGCCGAGTTGCTGCACCGCCTGGATCCGGCGCGCTACCCGCGACCGTCAGGCAAGCCGCAGGCCGGGCAGTTTCGCGGCATCGCGGTGACGACGCCGCGCTGAGCGCGGCGCCGCGCTACTCGTCGACGTCGGCGCGCGTCATGTACCAGCAGGCGTCGGCCAGTTGCTGCGGCGCCTGCGCGGCCAGCGCGAGAATCATCGGCTGGCGGGAGCCCTTGCGCAGCTGCAGGCCGGCCCTGCGCAGACCCGCGAGCAGCCACGGCGGCCCGCTGCACTCCAGCGACAGGCTGCGCTGACCGGCGGCGCGCGCATGCACCGCGAGGCGGCGCAGCAGCTGCGCGACCATCTGCGCCGACGGCTGCTCGACCAGCACATCGCGCACCTGCATCACGCCGTGCTCCGCGTCGCAGGCGGCGTACCCCAGCAGCCGCTCGCCGGACGCATCCAGCCAGGCGAAAAACCGCGTGCTGTGCCAGGCCTTGGGAGCGAAGCGCCACTGCAGGAACGCGCGATCGCGCACCCCGACGACGCAATCGTCCAGGCCGGCGTGCGCGCGCTGCCACAGCGCGTCGAAGCGCGCGTCCGGGGCGGCGAGCCAGGCCACGCGCGACGTGCCGCGCATGCTGCCCAGGTGACGCAGCTGCAGCGCGGCGTCGACCAGCGCGCCAAGCAGCCGGCGCAGGCCGCCGGGCAGGATCTGCGGCAGGTAGGACTCGCTGCGCAGGGCCCGCGCATGGCGCTCCATGCCCGGGAGCACCCGGTAACCGGCGCGGCGCACCACCGGAAGCGACTTGGCGTTCGGGAAGCCGTACAGCAAGGCGTGGCGCTCGAGGCCTCGCTCGAGCGTGGTGCGCTGCAGGAACACCGCGGGATACAGGGTGCGATGACGGCTGTCGACGGCAAAGTCGCCCATCAGCGCGGCGTCGAAGCGCTGGCCGCGCCAATGCAGCAGGCGCTGGCCGATGCCGGTCGCCCCGACCACCCGCGCGCCGTGACGCAGCAGCAGCACAGCCGCCGCGGTGGGCCCGCGCTGCGCATAGAACCACTGCAACTTCGCCGGCCTGCGCTCCGCGTGCCCGAGAGCCTCGCTCCACACCTCGAGCACGGCCGACGCATCGTCGGGCAGGCGCGCCACGTCGACACGGTAGGCTGCCTCGGGCGTCGGGTGCGCCGCGTCGTCAGGCACGGCCGGGCTCCGCGGCACGGCGCGCCAGCAGCACGCGCTGCCGGCCGAGCTCGTCGGCCACCGCCCGCACCTGGTCGTACCTGGCATCGCGCTGCGCCAACTGCACCATCGCCGGCCCCTGACCGAGCCCGACTTCCACGCACAGCCAGCCGCCGGGGCGCAGCAGCGTCGGCGCCTGGCGCAGCAGGCGCATCAGAATGCCCACGCCGAATGCTCCGCCGTCGAACGCCAGCGTCGGCTCGAAGCCGATGATCTCGCGGGGCATGTCGTCCAGGCGGGCGGTCGAGATATACGGCGGAGCCGACAGCACCATGTCCACGGCAGCCTGCCACTGCGGCTGCTCGAACGGCGCCAGCAGGTCGCCGACATGCCATTGCACACGCTGCGCAAGCCCGGTGTGCGCGGCATTCGCCGTCGCCAGCTCGACCGCCTCGGGCGACAGGTCGGCGCCGTGCACGCGCGCCGCATCGACCCCGGCAGCCAGCGCCAGCGCCAGATTTCCACTGCCGCAGCACACGTCGATGCACAGCGGTCGCGCGCCGTCGCACGCGGCCTCGCGCAAAAGCGCCAGCGCGGCGAACCCCAGCATTTCGGTTTCGCGCCGCGGGATCAGCGCCTGCGGGCCGGCGAGCAATTCCAGGCCCATGAAACGCTGGCGCTGCAGCAGGTAGGCCAGCGGCTCGCCGCGCAGACGGCGTTCGAGCAACTCGTCCAGCGCCGCCAGTTGCGACGCATCGAGGGCGGCGGGTTCGTGCTCCGCCGCCGCCTGCACCGACAGCGTCCGGCCGCCGGCACGGCACCACAGCGCGCGCAATGCGGACTCGGCAGACTCCTCGGGCTTGTCCGGCAGGGTGCGCAAGGCGTCCTGCAGGCGACGCAGCCGCGCGGCGTATGCTGGGCCGCCGAACACGGCCGCGCTCATCGCTCGGACTCCGCCGGCTCCGGCACGCGCAGCGCCGGCATGTGCAGGTAGGCGGTACTGCGCCGCTTGGCGTCGATGTCGGCGAACACCGCCTGCGCCTGCGCGGGTGCGATGCCCAGGGCCTGCGCCAGCTCCTGCGCGGAGTGCCCGTGGTCGCGCGCCCAGAGGGCCAGGTCCATGCGGTCCCACGGCAGTGCGAAATAGAACTCGTCCTGGCCTTGCTGCAGGCTGTACGTGTCGGTGGTCGGGCGCGCGTTGCAGACCTCCTCGGGCAGGCCCAGATGCCGCGCCAGCGCATAGACCTGGGTCTTGTACAGATGCGCGATGGGCTTGATGTCGGCGGCGCCGTCACCGTTCTTGACAAAGAACCCCTGGTCGAACTCCAGACGGTTCGGGGTCCCCAGCACCGCGTAGTTCAGCGCGTCGGCGTGGAAGTACTCCAGGTTCTTGCGCACGCGCTGCTTGAAGTTGGTCGCGGCGACGATGCGCAGGTAGGCCTGCAGCGGCAGCCTGCGGCGCTGCTGCAGGCCGGCCGGGTCCTGCACCACGAGATCGAAGAAGTGCAGGCGCCCGGCGGCGCCGTCGGCGATCGCCAGCTTGCTCTTCCAGTCGGGGCCGTAGTCGGCGAACACCGAACGCATGGCCTCGTCGCGCCGCGCGTAGCAGCCGAGCGCCTGCAGCGCCGGCGTGATGTCCTCGCGCTCGCAGCGCAGGCCCAGCGACTGCGCCACCTGCTCACCCAGGCGCGTGCTGTCGGAACTCGAATCGCGCTCCGGCATGAGCAGCGCCAGCACGCGCTCGTGACCCAGCGCGCGCACCGCCAGCGCCGCGCATACCGAACTGTCGACGCCGCCGGACACACCCAGCACGAGGCCGCGCTTTTGCATGCGCCGCAGCGCCGAGCGCAGGAACTCGACGATGCGCCGCGTCTCGAGTTCGCAATCGAGCTCGAACACCCGCGGCGAGAACCCCCGCGCCACGGCCTGCGTGTCAGGCATCGACGCCCGCCCGCTGCTTGCGCTGCACGAACCCGGCGATGGCATCGAGCGAATCCAGGTTCTCGGGAACCATCTCGGCGTCGTGCACGCGCACGCCGAAGGTCTCCTCGAGATACAGGATCAGCTCGAGGATCCCGGTCGAGTCGACGATGTGCCGATCCAGCAGCGAATCGCCATCGGCAAACACGACATCGTGCGCACCCATCAGGAAGTTTTCCTGGATGTAGGCGCGTACCTGCTGCTGGATGCTGCTGTCGGACATGGCGATTTCTCCTGGTTCATCGTGGGCCTGACGGTCGCTGCAGCTCACTGCAGCGACGCGCGGCGTACCTTTCCATTGTCGGTCTTCGGCAACTCGGCGACGAACTCCACCTCGCGCGGGACCATGAAGCTCTCGAGCCGTGCCTGGCAGTGGCGCAGCACGGCACGCGCGTCGGGCGCGCGGTCGGCGTCGAGCACGACGTAGGCCTTGATCGCCTCGCCGAGCAGTTCGTCGGGCACGCCGACCACCACGGCCTCGCGCACGCCGGCGATCTCGTGCAGCACGTTCTCCACCTCGCGCGGGCTGACCTTCTCGCCGCGGCTCTTGATGATGTCGTCCTTGCGCGCGACGAAATACAGCCAGCCTTCGTCGTCGCTGCGGAACAGATCGCCGGTGTGCAGCACCATTTCTCCCGGCAGCGGCCCCGGGTGCAGCCGCTGCGCGGTCTCCGCCGGCTTGTTCCAGTAGCCGCGCATCACATGGCTGCCGCGCACCACCAGTTCGCCGGTGCTGCCGTGCGGCAGGCGCCGGCCCTGCTCGTCGACCAGCCACAGCTCCTCGTTGGGCATTCCGCGGCCGATGCTCTGCGGGCGCAGCTCGAGCTGCTCCGGCGGCAGGTAGCTGACCCGCTTGCACTCGGTCAGGCCGTACATGGAGAACAAGCGGGCCTGCGGAAACGCGTCGCGAATGCGCCGGATATGCGCCACCGGCAACGCAGCCGCGGTATTGGTGACCAGACGCAGGCGCCGCAGATCGAAGGCCGTCAGGTCCATGCCCAGCAGCAGCGCGAACATGGTGGGCACGCCGGCGAACACGGTGGCGCCCTCGCGCGCCATGTTCTGCAGCACCCGCGCCGGGTAGGTGAACGAGCGCTCGAGCAGGACGGTCGCGCCCAGCGCCAGTCCCATGAGCACCTGGTACAGCCCGTAGTCGAAGGCCAGCGGCAGCGCGCACGTCAGCACGTCGTCTTCACGCAACCCGAGATAGCCGCTCACCGAACCCAGCGCGCTCAGCATGTTGCGATGGCTGAGCATCACGCCCTTCGGGCGCCCGGTCGAACCGGAGGTATAGATGATCGCCGCCAGGTCCTGGTCGATGACGTCGTCGGCGTCGCGGGCCGCGCCCGCCGGCGTCTGCGGCGCTGCCGGGTATGCCAGCTGGCCCGGCAGCGGCGGCGCCGGCGCGGCATGAGCGTCGTCGACCATCCAGCAATGACGCACGCTGGGCGCCAGCTCCAGGGCCTGCGCCGCCACGCCTGCCAGCGCATGTTGCGTGACCAGCGCGCTGGCCTGCGCATCGTCGAGCATGTAGCCCAGCTTGTCGGCCTTGGTCAGGGTGTTGACCGGCATGAACACGGCGCCGATGCGCAGTACCGCGTAGATCGCCGCCACCATCTGCTCCGAGTTGTCCAGGAACAACGCCACGCGCTGGCCGCGGCCGATGCCATGCTCGCGCAGGCTGCTCGCCAACGCCGCGCTCATGGCGTCGATCTCGCAGTAGCTGCTGCGGCGCCCCTCGCGGATCAGCGCGATCCTGTGCGGCGCGCGATGCGCCTGGTCGACGAAGGTCTGATGCAGCAGATGGGCCATGGTTGGACGAGCGATGGAGGATTGGCGAGCTTACGCAAAAGCGGCAGGCGCGGCTTCCCGCCTTTGCGGGGGCGAGCCCTGCACGAACTGCCGGTGCAGCAGCATGCTCGACAACACGCCGACCAGCCCCATGTTGTCGGCGAAGCCGATGGCCCGCCCGGCGCGACACTTGGCCAGCAGGCGCTGCACCGCATCCGGGTCGAAATAGCCGGCGTCGCGCAGCGACTGCGCGCTGAGCAGCTCGGCGACCCACTCGCGCTCGCGCCCGGCGACGAAAAAGCAGCGGCTGTCGGGCGCCCGGTACGGTTGCTTGGGGCGCGCCAGCACCGCATCGGGCAGCAGACCCCGCATCGCGCGCTTGAGCAGCCATTTCTCGTCCAGGCCCATGATCTTGTAGCGCGCCGGCAGCCGCGCCGCGAATTCGATCAGATGGTGATCGAGGAAGGCGAAGCGGCCCTCCACCGAATGCGCCATCGCCATGCGATCACCCTGGGTGTTGAGCAGGTAGCCCGACAACAGCGTGACCGACTCGATGTACTGATCCTGCTGCAGCGGCCCCCAGCCGGCGAACGCCTCGGGCAGGCGCCGCGCCAGCTCGTCGGCCACGTCGCGCCCGCGCAGGGCCTCGCGCAGATCGCGCGAAAACAGCTGCCAGGTGCGCTGCGTGGTGTTCCAGCGCGGCATGTGGCCGTAGCCGGGGCGCCCGAGCTGCTCGGGCTCGGGGCGAAAGAATCGCTGTGCCAGCGCGGCATTCGCGGTCGGTGAATGCGCCAGGTAGGGATACAGGCGCGCGAGCAGCGCGCCGCGCCACGCCGAGCCCGGCGCACGCGCCATGAACCGGCGCACGCGGGCCTCCTTGAACAAGTCGTAGCCGCCCAGCACCTCGTCGGCGCCCTCGCCGGTCAGCACGACCTTGCAGCCCGCCGCATGCACCTGTCGCGCCAGCAGCATCAGCGGCACCGGCGCCGTGCGCAGCATCGGTGTCTCGGCGTGCCACACGGCCTGCGCGAAGCCGTCGGCGATGTCGTCGTCGCCACAGCGCCATTCGGTGTGCTCGCCGCCGAGCGCTCGCACCAGCAGTTGCTGCGGAGCGCCCTCGTCGAACTCGGGGTCGTCGAAACGGATCGAAAACGTGCGCAGGCGGCTCGCCCCGCAGTCGCGCGCCAGCGCGGCCACCGCGGCCGAGTCGAGGCCGCCGCTGAGATACGCGCCGACCGGCACGTCGGCGCGCAGGCGCTGCGCGACGCTGCGCCGCAGGTGCCCCAGCAGCTGCTCGGCACAGGCGTCGGCGGACGCGTGCGCAAGGCTCGCGGAGGCCGGCGGAAACGACCAGTCCCAGTAGCGCCAGGCATGTTCGCCGCGTGCGTCGATGGCCAGGCAGGTGCCGGGCTCGACGCTGCGCACGCCGTCGAACACACAGTGCCCCGGCAACGGCGCCCAGGTGCTGAACACCTCCGCCAGCACCGACGGCGCCAGGCGCGGCGTCCAGCCCGGCATCGCCGCCAGCGCCTTGACCTCGGAGGCAAAGCCCAGGCGCGATGCGTCACGACGCAGGAACAGCGGACGAATCCCGGCGCGGTCGCGCGCCAGCAGCAGGCGCTGCCGGCGCCCGTCCCACAGCGCGAATGCGAACTGGCCGTCGAGCCGGCGCACGAGCTCGTCGCCCCAGGTCTCGTAGGCGTGCACCAGCACCTCGGTGTCGCAGCGCGTGCGGAACAGGTGCCCGAGCCGCAGCAACTGCTCGCGCAGCTCGGCGTGGTTGTAGATCTCGCCGTTGAAGGTGACCCAGATGCTGGCGTCCTCGTTGGCCATCGGCTGCGCGCCGGCGGCCGGATCGATGATCGCCAGGCGCGCATGCCCGAGCACCGCGGCGCCGCACGCGCGCACGCCGTGGCCGTCGGGGCCGCGATGGTGCAACGCGCGCACCATCGCGCCGACCATGTCGGTGGCCACGGGGCGTTCGTAGTCGAGCACACCCGCGATGCCGCACATGCCCGTCGCGCTCCGGCTCAGTAGTGGATGCTGCGCGGCGCGCCGCCACCGGCGGCGATGACGTCGCCGTTGATCGCGCGCGAGCGCGGCGAGCACAGGAACACGACCACGTCGGCCACCTCGTGGGCATCGACCAGATGACCGATGGAATTGGCCGCGGCCATTTCCTGCTCGATCAGCGCCTCGGCCACGCCGCGCTGCCGTGCGCGCGCCGCCACCAGCGCCGCGGTGCGCTCGGTGCGGGTGATGCCGGGATGCACCGCGCTGACCTGGATGCCGAAACCGCCGAGCTCGTCGGCGAGGTTCTTGGTCAGCGCCGCCACCGCGATGTTGCGGATGCTGCCCACCGTGTTGCCGGTCTGGCGCGCCGCCAGTCCGCTGATGTTGACGATGCGCCCCCAGCCGCGTTCGCGCATGCCCGGCACCACCTCGCGCGCGCAGCGCAGGTAGCCCATGACCTTGGTGTCGATCTCCGCATGCAGGTATTCGGCGCGGATCTGCGCCAGTTGCGGCGGCGCGGCGTAGCCGGCGGGCTCGGCCGCGGCATTCACCAGGATGTCGATGCCCCCGCCGAGCCGTTCCGCGGCCTGGCGCACGGCGTCGCGCACCTGTTCGTCGCTGGTCGTGTCGGCGCGCACGCCGACCACGCGTGCGCCGAGCGCGCCGAGCTCGGACACCGCGTCACGCAGTGCCGCCTCGCCGCGCGCCAGCAACGCCACCTGCGCGCCCTCGGCGAGCAGGCCGCGCGCCACCGCCTTGCCGATACCGCGGCTGCCGCCGGTGACCAGCGCACGGCGGCGTGCGAGTTGCAGGTCCATCGCGTCCCCGGCCGCCGGCAGTCAGGCGAGCAGGCGGCCGTGCGGCACGCCCGGGCCCCGGCCGGCGACGGCCTGCGGCAGCCCCGACCAACGTCCGGGCGGCTTGCCGAGCCGTGCCACGACCTGCCCGGCGCGCGAGCCGCCACCATCCAATGCGGACAATGCCTGGGAACAAGGACTCATGGTCTGCCAACTCGTTGGTTTTATTGTCGGCGCAGATTGCTACGTGCCGAACGGATCTCCGGTTTTTAGCACAGTCGACAGGGTCCACCAGGGCCTGTCGCGGCGCCCCGGCATCCCATCACGCCGCGGCCTCGCGACGCGCGCGCAGGCGCTGGCGCAGCGCCGGCCACTGGTTCAGGCCCAGACCGACCAGCACCAATGCGGCCGCGCCGAGCTTCCAGCTCTGCAGCGGCTCGTGCAGCACCAGGGTGGCGGCGAGCATGCCCGACACCGGCACCAGCAGCGTGAAAGGCGCGATCTGCGCCGCCGGGTAGCGGCGCATCAGCATGGCCCAGACGCCGAAGCCGAACAGCGTCGCCGGGTACGACTGGAATGCCACCACCAGCCACGACAGCGTGTCCATCGCGCGCAGCGCATGCCAGTCCGCGGCAGGGCCTTCGAGCAGCAGCGACAGCGCCAACAGCGGCGGCACGGCGACCAGGCTGCCCCAGCCGGCCAGCGCCACGGCGTGGGTCGGCCCCAGGCGCTTGGACAGCACGTTGGCGACGGCCCACGACATGGCTCCGGCGATGAGCAGCACGAGACCCGCGAGCGACGTGCCCTGGTGCAGATTCCAGGCCACCAGCCCCATGCCGCCGAGCGCGATGGCGCCGCCCAGCAATTGCACGGGACGCGCGCGCTCGTGCAGCACCAGCCAGGCCAGCGCGATGGTGAAAAAGGCCTGCAGTTGCATGACCAGCGACGCCAGCCCGGCGGACATGCCCAGCTTCAGGCTGGTCAGCAGCAGCCCGAACTGCACCGCGAATTGCGCCAGGCCCCAGCCCGCGACCTTGCGCCAGGGCGCGCTCGGCGGGCGCAGCAGCAGCACCAGCGGAAACGCCGCGAAGCCGAATCGCAGGGTGCAGAACATGAGGGGCGGGATGCCGCGCAGCCCGACCTTCATGACCACGAAATTGCTGCCCCAGACAATCACCACGAGCAGCGCCAGCAGCAGGTCACGCAGGCGCATGGCACCCCCGCGCGTGCGCCGCGTGCCGGCCCGATGTCGTGTTCATAGCGCCAGCTCGTAGTCGATGGACAGCGGCGCGTGGTCGGAAAAGCGCTGCGCCACGTAGATGCTCTCGCTGCCGCGGCGCGCCAGCCGCGCCACGCCCGGCGTGGCGAGGTGGTAATCGATGCGCCAGCCGACGTTGCGCGCGCGCGCCTGGCCGCGGTTGCTCCACCAGGTGTACTGGTCGGGCCGCGGATTCAGCGCGCGGAACACGTCGACCCAGCCGAGGTCGTCCAGCACATGGCTCATCCAGGCGCGCTCCTCGGGCAGGAAGCCGCTGTTCTTCAGGTTGCCCTTCCAGTTCTTCAGGTCGATCTCCTTGTGCGCGATGTTCACGTCGCCGCACAGGATCACCTCTCCGGCCGCCTGCAGCTCGCGCATGTGCTGCTCGAACTCGTCGAGGAAGCGGTACTTCGCCTGCTGGCGCGGCTCGCTGCTGGAGCCGGACGGGAAGTACACCGAGACGATGGCAAGGCGCGTGCCGTCGCGCAAGCGGTAGCGCGCCTCGACATAGCGCCCCTCGGCGTCGAACTCGCGGCTGCCGAAACCCACGCGCAGTTCATCCGGCTCGTGGCGAAAGTACAGCGCCACGCCGCTGTAGCCCGCACGCTCGGCGTGGTGGAAGGCGCCGCGCAGGCCGCCGAGGCCGCGCAGCGCGTCCGTCAGGTCGCTCTGCGCCACGCGGATCTCCTGCAGGCACAGCCAGTCGGCCCGCGCTTCCCGCTCCAGCCACGCGCCGAGGCCCTTGCTGGCCGCGCTGCGCAGGCCGTTGGCGTTGAGGGAGGTGATGCGCAGGGCGCCTGCGGCGGCGGGCTCGGACATGGCGTAGGCGATGAACTCTTGGATAGACTTGCGACATGCGGCGGCGTCATCGCCGGTTTGCGCACCCGTCCATTGTGCTTGATGCGGGTGATGTACGCCGCGCCGGCGCAGGCCCGCAGTTCCCGGAGGATCCGTCGATGCCAAGCCATGCCTTTCGCCCGCTGTCGCGCGCCGCGCTGTGGGCCGCCCTCGCCGGGTGCCTGCCGGCCGGCGCGCAGGCGGCGGTGTTCATCTGTCGCGATGCCCAGGGCGGCACCGTGACCACCGACCATCTCAGTTCCGCCTGCCTGCAGTACGGCGGCAGGGAGCTGAATCCGGACGGCAGCGTGCAGCGCGTGATCCTCACGCCGCGCCAGCAGCAGGAACAGCAGCAGCAGCAGCAGCGCCAGGATGCGCTGCGCGAGCGGACCCTTCGACGACAGCGCGAGCGACGCGCGCTGATCGCCCGCTACCCGAACGACGCCGTGCTGCAGGCGGCGCAAAGCAGCGACCTGCACAGCGTGCAGGCGCTGATCGACGCGGCCCAGGCCCGCCTGCAGGTGCTGCAGCGCGAGCACGCGCACCTCGCCGAGGACGCGCAGTTCTATCCATCCGGAAACTACCCGGCGGACCTGCGCAGTCGCATGGACATGAACCGGCAGGAACGCCGGCAGGAGCTTGCGCTGGTCGCGTCCCAAAGGCAGCAGATGCAACGCATCCGCAAGCGCTACGCCGGCCTGCACGCGCGTCTGCGGGTGCTGTGGGCGCGGCGCGACGCCGCGGAGGCGGCCGCCGGCGTGGCCGACCCGGCGACCCGCTGACGCGCGCGCCCGGCCGGCTCAGGCTCCGATCGCCGCGCGCAGGGCCTCGCCGACCTGCTGCGGGTTGGCGCGCCCGCCGGTGGCCTTCATGACCTGCCCGACCAGCGCGTTCAGCGCCTTGGCCTTGCCGGCGCGGTATTCCTCGACATTCTTCGGATTCGCCGCGAGCACCGCGGCCACCGCGTCGGCGATCGCCGCGCCGTCCTGGATCTGGCGCAGGCCGCGCCGGTCGATGATCGCATCGACATCGCGCTCGCCGTCCCACAGCGCCGCGAACACCTCGCGCGCGGTCTTGCCCGACAGCGTGCCGTCGGCCTGGCGCGCCACCAGGCGCGCCAGCTCCGCCGCCGGCAGCGGGCATTCGGTCATGTCGAGCTCGGCGCGGTTGAGCGCCGCCGCCAGCTCCCCCATGATCCAGTTCGCCGCCGGCTTGGCCTGCGCGCCGGCCGCCACGCAGGCCTCGAAGTACGCGGCGTGGGCGCGGCTTTGCGTCAGGTAGGCGGCATCCGCCGCCGGCAGCGCGTGCTCGCGCACCAGGCGTTCGGCCATCTGCGAGGGCAGTTCGGGAAGTTGCGCGCGCACCCGTTGCACCCACGCCGGATCGATGAGCAGCGGCGGCAGGTCGGGATCGGGGAAGTAGCGGTAGTCGTGCGAATCCTCCTTGGTGCGCATCGTGCGCGTCACGCCGCGCTCGGGATCGAACAGCCGGGTCTCCTGGCGCACCGAGCCGCCATCCTCGATGAGCTCGATCTGGCGCCGCGCCTCGTACTCGATGGCGCGCTCGAGAAAACGGAAGCTGTTGAGGTTCTTGATCTCGCAGCGCGTGCCCAGCGCCGCGCCGGGGCGGCGGACCGACACGTTGGCGTCGCAGCGGAACGAACCTTCCTGCAGGTTGCCGTCGCAGATGTCCAGCCAGACCACCAGCGCGTGCAGCGCGCGCGCATAGGCGGCCGCCTCGGCAGGGCTGCGCAGCACCGGCTCGCTGACGATCTCGAGCAGCGGCGTGCCGGCGCGGTTGAGATCGATGCCGGTGGCATCGTGCCCGCCCCAGTCGATGCCGTGCACCGACTTGCCGGCGTCCTCCTCGAGGTGGGCGCGCGTCAGCTGCACGCTGCACGACCGGCCGTCGAACACGTACGGCACCTGCCCGCCCTGCACCACCGGCAGTTCGAACTGGCTGATCTGGTAGCCCTTGGGAAGATCGGGATAAAAGTAGTTCTTGCGCGCGAACACCGACAGCGGCGCCACCGTGGCGCCGATGGCCAGGCCGAACCGCACGGCGCGCTCGACGGCGCCGCGATTCGCCACCGGCAGCGTGCCGGGCAGCGCCAGGTCGACCTCGCTGGCCAGCGCGTTGGGCGCGAAGCCGAAGCGGTTGGGGGCGTCCGAGAACATCTTGGACGCGGTGGACAGCTGGACGTGGGTTTCCAGGCCGATGACGACCTCCCAGTCGTCGATGGCGCGTGAGGACATGTGCGGACTCGCTCGGAAGTGGGGTCGGCTGGGCGGGGCGCGCGGCTCAGTTCGCCGGCGCGCGCTGGTGCCAGTCGGTGACGCGCTGGAACTGGTGCGCCGCGTGCAGCAGGCGCGCCTCGCCGAAATGCGGCGCCACGAGCTGCAGGCCGACCGGGCGCGCGGCGTGCGCGCCGCGTCCGAAGCCGGCGGGCAGGCTCATCGCAGGCAGCCCGGCAAGACTCGCCGGCAGCGTGTGCACGTCGGCCAGGTAGTTGGACACCGGGTCGGCCTTGGCACCGCGATCCCAGGCCACCGTCGGCGCCACCGGGCCGGCGATCAGGTCGCAGCTGGCGAAGGCACGCAGGAAATCCTCGGCGATCAGGCGGCGGATCTTCTGCGCCTGCAGGTAGTAGGCGTCGTAGTAGCCGTGGGACAGCACGTAGGTGCCGATCAGGATGCGGCGCTTGACCTCCGGCCCGAAACCCTCGGCGCGGCTGTTCGCGTACATCTCGGCGAGATCCCGGTACTGCTGCGCGCGATGTCCGTAGCGCACGCCGTCGAAACGCGACAGGTTGCTCGAGGCCTCCGCCGGCGCCAGGATGTAGTAGGCGGCCACCGACAGTTCGCTGCGCGGCAGATCGATGTCGACGAGTTCGGCGCCCAGGCCCTGCAGCCGCGCCAGCGCCTCGCGCACCGCCTGCGCGACCTCGTCGGCGAGGCCGTGCGCGAACCATTCGCGCGGCAGGCCGATGCGCAGGCCGGCGAGCGGACGCCGCGCGTCGGCGCCTTCGCGCGGCGCGTCCAGCGCGCCGGAGTAGTCCTGCGCCGGGTGCTCGACACTGGTGGCGTCGCGCGCATCGAAGCCGCCCATCGCCCCCAGCAGCAGCGCGCAGTCCCAGGCGCTGCGCGCCATCACGCCGGCCTGGTCGAGGCTGGAAGCGTAGGCGATCATGCCGAAGCGCGAACACAGGCCGTAGGTCGGCTTGATGCCGGTGATGCCGCACATCGCCGCCGGCTGCCGGATGGAGCCGCCGGTATCGGTGCCGGTGGCGGCCGGCACCAGGCGCGCCGCGACCGCGGCCGCCGAGCCTCCCGACGAACCTCCCGCGATGGCCGCGGCGTCCCAGGGATTGCGCACCGCGCCGAAGGCCGAATTCTCGTTCGCCGAGCCCATCGCGAATTCGTCCATGTTGGTCTTGCCCAGGCACACCGCGCCGGCGTCGCGCAGCCGCGCGACCACCGTGGCGTCGAACGGGCTGCGATAGCCGGCCAGCATGCGCGAGCCGGCCGTCGAAGGCATGTCGCGGGTCACGAACACGTCCTTGTGCGCCAGCGGCAGGCCGAGCAGCGCGGACTGCGCGCCCTGCGCGCGCGCGGCGTCGGCGGCGCGCGCGGCCTGCAGCGCGACGTCGGCGTCGACATGCACGAAGGCGTTCAGCGCCTCGTGCTGCGCGATGCGCCGCAGGTGCTCCTGCACCAATTCCGCGCTGGACACGCGGCGCGCGCGCAAGGCCTCGAGCTGCGCGCGTGCATCCTGTTCGACCAGGCTCATTCGACGACCCTCGGCACGATGAACAGCCCGTCCTGCGCGGCCGGCGCGTTGCGCAGCGCGGCATCGCGCAGCGCCGGCTCCCGCGCGGCGTCGTCACGCAGGCGCAGCGGCATGTCGCGCAGCACGGCCAGCGGATGGGCCAGCGGCTCCACGCCGGTGGTGTCGACGCCGCGCATCGGCTCCACGACCTCGGTGAAAAAGGCGTTGATCTGGTCGAGCATCGCGGCCTGCTCGGCCGCATCCAGGCGCAGCCGCGCCAGGTTGGCGATGCGTTGGATATCGCTGGGTTGCAGGGGCATGACCGGGGCGGGCTTGCGGGCCCATCCAGAGATGTTGGAAATGGGAATGAGAATCAGCTGGCACGGCGCGAACGGCAGGCGTCGGCACACGCCGAACCTGCCGGCACCGCGTTCGCGGCTCGCTCCGGCGCGCAGGCCACGCGGGGCAAGCCGGGCCGAGCGCCGGGCAAGCACTCCATTGTAAGGCGCGCCATCCGGTAAGATAGATGGATTGCCGGTGCCAAAAAAATCCGCGAAAAGCCGCCGGAAGCGTTGCATTTTCACGACACACGGACTTCCCTCGCCATGTTCGGAATTTTTCGCCGATATTTCTCGACCGACCTGGCCATCGACCTCGGCACGGCCAACACCCTGATCTACGTGCGGGGCAAGGGCATCGTGCTCGACGAGCCGTCGGTGGTCGCCATCCGCCACGAAGGCGGGCCGAGTGGCAAGAAAACCATCCAGGCCGTGGGCCGCAAGGCGAAGGCCATGCTGGGCCGTGTGCCGGGGAACATCGAGGCGATCCGGCCGATGAAGGACGGTGTGATCGCGGATTTCACCGTCACTGAGCAGATGCTCAAGCAGTTCATCAAGATGGTTCACGAGACCACGCTGTTCAAGCCGTCTCCCAGAATCATCATCTGCGTGCCCTGTGGATCCACCCAGGTCGAACGCCGTGCCATCCGCGAATCGGCGCTCGGCGCCGGCGCCAGCGAGGTCTACCTGATCGAGGAGCCGATGGCGGCGGCCATCGGCTCGGGCCTGCCGGTGAGCGAGGCCAGCGGTTCGATGGTGGTGGACATCGGCGGCGGCACCACCGAGGTCGGCGTGATCTCGCTCGGCGGCATGGTCTACAAGGGCAGCGTGCGCGTGGGCGGCGACAAGTTCGACGAGGCCATCCTGAACTACATCCGGCGCAACTACGGCATGCTGGTCGGGGAGCCCACGGCCGAGGCGATCAAGAAGGAGATCGGATCGGCCTTCCCCGGATCGGAAGTGCGGGAGATGGAAGTCAAGGGCCGCAATCTGTCGGAAGGGGTTCCGCGCAGCTTCACCATTTCGAGCAACGAAATCCTCGAGGCACTCACCGACCCCATCAACCAGATCGTGTCCGCGGTCAAGAACGCCCTCGAGCAGACGCCGCCCGAGCTGGGCGCCGACATCGCCGAGCGCGGCATGATGCTCACCGGCGGCGGCGCGCTGCTGCGCGACCTGGACCGCCTGCTGGCCGAGGAAACCGGCCTGCCCGTGCTGGTGGCCGAGGATCCGCTGACCTGCGTCGCGCGCGGCTGCGGCATGGCGCTGGAACGCATGGATCGCCTGGGGACCATTTTCACGTCCGAGTAATCCGCGCCGCCGCGCCTGTCGGGCGTTGCGGCACGGGCCTGTTCATCCATGGCTTTCGCAACCCTCGAGCGCTCGCCGCCGCCGTTTTTTCGCCAGGGCCCTTCGGCCGCTGTGCGTCTGGCGTTCTTCGCCGCGCTCTCCCTGCTGCTGATGGCCCTCGACGCCCGCTGGCACTTGCTGGGCCCGCTGCGCCAGGGTCTCGATCTGGCGCTCGCGCCAGTGACCCAGGCGGCGCGCGCGCCGCTGCTCGCCTGGGATGCCGCGGCCGGGCGCTTCGAGTCGGTGGCGCGCGCGCGCAGCGAACTCGCGCAGCAGCAGCGCCTGAATCTGCGCCTGTCGCTGCAGGCGCAGCGCGCCGCCGACCTGCAGCGCCAGAACGCGACCCTGCGTGCCCTGCTCGCGCTGCGCGCGAGCGTGCCGGTGCACGCCACGGCGGCGCAGATCACCGCGCAGGCGCGCGACCCGTTCTCGCGCAAGCTGCTGCTCGACAAGGGGCGCGCCGGCGGCATCGTGGCGGGCGCCCCGGTGATCGACGGTCGCGGCCTGCTCGGCCAGGTCACGCTGGTGGCGCCACTGGGCGCGCAGGTGACCCTGATCACCGATCGGGATTCCTCGGTGCCGGTCGAGGTGGCGCGCAACCGGGTACGCGGGGTGCTCGTCGGCGATGCCGGCTCGACGCCGGGCAGCCTGCAACTGCAGTGGCAGGCCAATGACAGCGATCTGCGCGTGGGCGACATCCTGGTGACCAGCGGCCTCGGCAGCGTGTACCCGCCGGGCCTCGCGGTGGCGCGCATCACGCGCGTGACGCGCCAGCCGGATTCGCCCTTCGCCCGCGTGCTGTGCGCGCCGCTGGCGCAGGTCGACAACGGGCGCTACGTGCTGGTGCTGACGCCGCAGCACCCCCTCGCGCCGGCACCCGTGGCGCGGAGGCGCAAATGAGACTGCGCGCCACGTCGCACGCGGCCGCGGCGAACGATGCGCCGTCCCGCGGGGAAGTGCTGCTGCTGGCGGTGCGCCCGTGGTTCATCTGGTTGACGCTGTGCGTCGCGCTGCTGCTCGAGTGCCTGCCGCTCGGGCGGCGGCCCTGGCTGCCCGATGTGCTGGCCATGACCCTGGTGTTCTGGAGCGTGCACCAGCCGCGGCGCGTGGGCATCGGGGCCTGCTTCCTGTTCGGGCTGCTGGTCGACGCGCAACACGCGGCATTGCTGGGTGAACATGCCTTGGCCTACAGTTTGCTCGGGTTCTTCGCCGTGATGCTGCACAGGCGCCTGCTGTGGTTCGCACTTGCGCAGCAGGCGCTGCAGATCCTTCCGCTGTTTGCCGCGGCGCGCCTGGTGGAGTTCCTGGTGGCGATGATGGCCGGCGGCTCGCCGCCCGGATGGGGATACATCGCCGCCCCGCTGATACAGGCCGCATTGTGGCCGTTGCTGAGCTGGCTGCTGCTGGCGCCGCAGCGCCGCGCCCCGGAGCCGGACCGGAACCGTCCGCTGTAATTCCGTGAACACCCCCGAGCTGAGGAACGTCGAGCGCGAACTGCACAGGTTCCGGCGCCGCCTGCTGCTGGCCGTGGCCGGCATCGTGCTCGCGTTCGGGCTGCTGATCGGGCGCTGGCTGTGGCTGCAGGTGCTGCGCCATCGGCGCTATTCGCTGCAGGCGCGCGACAACCGCGTGGCCATCGTGCCGCTGCAGCCGACGCGCGGCCTGATCGTCGATCGCAACGGCATCGTGCTGGCCGACAATTTCGCCGCCTACACGCTGGAGATCACCCCGAGCAAGACTGTCGGACTGGAGCCGACGATCGCGGCGCTGCGTGCGGTGCTGCCGATCTCGGCACACGACGAGCGGCGCTTTCGCGCGCTGCTGGCGCAAAGCCGCAATTTCGAGTCCATTCCCATCCGCAGCCGGCTGAGCGACGCCGAGGTCGCCGCCTTCGTGGCCCAGCGCTTTCGCTTTCCCGGTGTCGAGGTGCATGCCCGGCTGTTCCGCTCCTATCCGCTGGGCTCGATGGCCTGCCACGCGATCGGCATGGTCGGACGCATCAATGCGCGCGAACTGCAGCAACTGCAGGACGCCGGCGATTCGGCCAACTACCAGGGCGCCCAGCACATCGGCAAGACCGGCGTCGAGCTCGGCTGGGAGCGGCAACTCAGGGGCAGCCTGGGCTTCGAGGAAATGGAGGTGAACGTCGCCGGCAAGCCGGTGCGCAAGTTGCGCAGTTCACCGCCGGTGCCGGGCAGCACGCTGGTGTTGTCGCTGGACGCACGCCTGCAGGCGCTCGCCGAGGACCTGTACGGCGAGCGCAGCGGCGCCTGCGTGGTCATGGATCCGCGCAACGGCGAGGTGCTGGCCATGGCCTCGATGCCGACCTTCGACTCCAACCTGTTCGTCGAGGGCATCGATCCGCAGAACTGGAAGCGCCTGAGCACCGACCCGCGTCGTCCGCTGCTCGACCGCGTGCTGCGCGGCACCTTTCCACCCGGGTCGACGTACAAGCCCTATCTCGGCATGGGCGCGCTCACCACCGGGGTGCGCACGGCCAGCTACGTGCTGCACGACCCCGGCTTTTTCATGCTCGGCCACCACAAGTTCCGCGACGACGTGCCCGGCGGGCACGGCGTGGTCGACATGCACCGCGCCATCGAGGTGTCGTGCGACACCTACTTCTACATGGTGGCCTACGACTGGGGCGTCGACGGCATGCACGACTACGTGCGCCACTTCGGGTTCGGCAGCCACACCGGCATCGACGTGCCGGGCGAGGTCAGTGGCATCCTGCCGTCCAAGGCGTGGAAGCGCCACGCCTACCACAGCCCGGCGCAGCAACGCTGGTACCCGGGCGAAACGGTCAGCCTGGGCATCGGCCAGGGCTACAACAGCTTCACCCCGATCCAGCTCGCCAACGCCCTGGCCACGCTGGCCAACGGCGGCACGCGCTACGAACCGCGGGTGGTGCGCATGGTCGAGAACGTGCAGACGCGGCGCTTCGAGCCGACGCCGCCGCGCGTGGCCGAACGCCTGCAGTTCCAGGCGGCCGACTGGCAGGTGATCCACGACGGCATGCAGGCGGTGAACCACGCGCAGGACGGCACCGCCTACGCGGTGTTCCACGATGCTCCGTACACCAGCGCCGGCAAGACCGGCACCGCGCAGGTGTTCACGGTGGGCCAGGATCAGCGCTACCACGCGCGCGACCTGGCGCACCGCCTGCTCGACCATGCGCTGTACACGGTGTATGCGCCGGCCGACGACCCGCAGGTGTGCGTGGCGCTGATCGTGGAACACGGCGGCTGGGGCGCCAGCGCGGCCGCCCCCATCGCGCGCAAGCTGCTCGACTACCACCTGCTCGGGCAACGACCGAGCGACCAGGAGATCGAGAAGATCTCCGGCAGCAAGCCGCGCGTGCGGCAGTTCCACTATGCCGGCGCGCGCGACGGCCTGCCGCCGGTGCCCGGCGCGCACGCGGCTCCCGAGGCGCAGGCGGCCTCGGCGGCGCAGCCCGCCAGCGCGCCCGAGCCGGCCGTGCAACCCTGGCCGCGCCCCGCGTCGGCCGCCAGCGAAGCCGCGACGGCGGCGCTGGCCGAGGGCCGGTACGCGCCGCCGCGCTGCGCGCCCGGCCCGCTGTTCAGCCGTTTCGGGGGACGCCACGACCACGCCTGCGCCGACGAAGGACAACGCCTGTGAATACGGTGATCGACCGCCCTTCGCTACGCCATCGCCTGCGCCCCTACGTCACGGGCTTCGATGTGCCGCTGCTGTGCGCGTTGCTGCTGCTCGTGGCCATGGGCTGCGTGGTGCTGTTCTCGGCGCTGCAGGGACAGGCGATCCACTTCGGCGATCAGTTGCGCAACCTGGGCTTCGGCTTTGTCGTGCTGTTCGTGGTGGCCCAGGTTCCGCCACAGCGCCTGATGCAGGTCGCCGTGCCGCTCTACACCTTGGGGGTGGCCCTGCTGCTGGCCACCGCGGCGTTCGGCCTGGTGCGCAAGGGAGCGCGGCGCTGGCTCGACCTGGGCGTGGTCGTGCAGCCTTCGGAGGTCATGAAAATCGCCATGCCCCTCATGCTGGCGTGGTACTTCCAGAAGCGCGAGGGGCTGATCCGCCTGCGCGACTACGCCATCGCCGGGATGATGCTGGCGCTTCCGGTGGGGCTCATCATGAAACAGCCCGACCTCGGCACGGCCATGCTGGTGCTGTCCACGGGCTTTTTCGTGATCTTTTTCGCCGGACTTTCCTGGCGAGTGCTGCTGTCCGGGGCCGTGGCCGCTGCCGCGGCTGCGCCGGTGCTTTGGCATTTCATGCACGACTACCAGCGCCAGCGGATTCTCATGTTGCTCAATCCGCAGTCCGATCCGCTCGGCACCGGCTTCAACATCATCCAGTCGATGATCGCCATCGGCTCCGGCGGGGTCTGGGGCCAGGGCTACCTGCGCGGCACGCAGGCGCACCTGAACTTCCTGCCCGAATCCCATACCGATTTCGTGTTCGCGGTGCTCGCCGAGGAATGGGGCCTGGTCGGCAACGTGACCCTGGTGCTGGCGTACCTGTTCTTCATCGGGCGCGGGCTGTATATCGCGTCGCAGGCCCCCACGCTGTTCTCGCGCCTGCTGGCAGCGTCGATCACCATGATCTTCTTCACCTACGCCTTCGTGAACATGGGCATGGTGTCGGGCATCCTGCCGGTGGTCGGCGTGCCGCTGCCCTTCGTCAGCTACGGCGGCACGGCGCTGGCCACGCTGATGCTCGGCACCGGCATCCTGCTGTCCATCGCCCGCTCGCGCCGCCTGGTGCAGAGCTGAGCCGGCCCGCCGGCGGCGCCCCCGCAGGCCCTGCGGTGCCCGTGCAAGCGCAAAATCCGATCAGATCGATTGGAAGAATGCATTGGACTTGCGCAGGGAAATTGTCACAATGCGTCGCATCCTGGCATATCGAGATGTATTCATGAAACGATTCCTTTGCGCCGCGGGCCTGCTGGCCTGCACTGCCGGACAGGCGTTCGCCGCGCCTGCCGGCGCCACCCGCCTGCCCGGACCGGTGGTGGACGTGGCGTGGCTGCACGCCCATGCCGCGCAGGTGCAGATCGTCGACATCCGCGATGACCTGAACACGCTGACCGACGCGCCGCGGCTGCGCGTCGAGCATGGGCACAAGGTGGTCGAGCAGGTGGGCGGCTACATTCCGGGCGCGCTGTCGGTGAACTTCTGGGCGCTGCGCGAGAGCCGCAGCAGCCACGGCAAGAAGGTCGATTTTCTCCTGCCCACCGCTGGGGAATTCCAGAGCGTGATGCGTGCCTCGGTGCTGGAGCCGGGCAAGCCGGTGGTGCTGGCGCCGACGGGCGACGACGCCACCTCGCTGCAGGAGGCGGCCTTCCTCGCGTGGGAACTGGAGCTGTTCGGCGAGCCGGCCTCCCAGGTGGCGATCCTCGACGGCGGCACGCATGCCTGGCTGGCCGCCGGCTACCCCGTGGACACCGATGCGATCGCGCCGATGGACAGCGGACACTGGAGCGCCGGCGCCCCCCGCCACGACCTGCTCGCCGACCTGCGCCAGGTGCAGTCGGCGCAGCGCCACGGCGTGGAATTGCTGGACGCGCGGCCGCTGGCGCAGTTCGCCGGACTGGCCCACACCCCGGTGGTTCCGCTGGCCGGCCGCCTGCGCGGCGCGCGACCGCTGCCGGCGGAACTGCTGTACCGGCGCGCCGCCGACGGCTCCTGGCGGTTTCTCGCGCCCGCGCAATACCGTTCGGTGCTGGCGCTGATGCATATCCGTATCGACTCTCCCGCGATCCTCTACTGCAACACAGGGCAATACGCGGCCGGCGCGTGGTTCGTGCTGCATCGCATCGTCGGCGATCGCGGCCTTCGCGAATTTCCCGGCGGCCTGAACGAGTGGGTGCAGCGCGGCCTGCCCGTGGCCGGCCTGTGAGCGGCGGCGCGCTGGCTTGCCGCCGTGGCACGAGCGCGCCACGGTGCGCGGACCGGACGACGGCCCGCCCCCGACACGCTGTCGAAATGCCCCAGGGTGGCGCGTCGACGCGGGCGCTGCGGTATTTCAACAGCCTGACTACAGGACACTAGCAGGAGATCCTCGCCATGAACCCCACGCGCTGGCTGCGTCCCCGTACCGCCGCCCTGCTGCTGGCCCTGGCCTGCGGCGTCGCAACCGCCCGGGCCGCGGCTCACCCCACCACCGATCCGGGGAAGTTCGACTTCGAGCACCCGACCTTCGTGCACGCGCTGCCCTTCGCCAAGGAAAAGGTGGTCATCCAGATCAGCGGCGATCGGCCGGCGAAATGGAACCTGGCGCTGAACAACGCGCAGAACCTGCTGAACTTCTTCGGTCCGCAGAACGTGCGCGTCGTGGTGGTGGCCTTCGGCCCCGGCCTGCGCATGCTGCTGCACGACAGCCCGCTGGCCGCGCGCATCGATTCCCAGAATCGTGAAGGCGTCGAGTTCGATGCCTGCCACAACACCATGGAAACCATGGCACGCAAGACCGGCCGCCTGCCGCAGCTCGTGGCCTCCGCCGTGGTCGTTCCCGCCGGTGTGGTGCGCATCCTGCAGCTCGAGCACCAGGGTTTCGGGTACATACGCCCCTGAGTTCGCGCCGGGCTGCGCCGGCCGCGCAACCCGGTCGCCACGCGACCGGCATGGCGGCGGCAGGGCGCGCGCGCGCTGCCGGGCGGCTGGGCCTATGCTGGCGCGCTCGCCCGCGCCGCGCGGGCGCACGCCGCAGGTTCCGATGCCCGGCCCCCCGCACGCCTTGCGCACGCTGCCGTGGCTCGACGGCGACGGCTATTACCAGGACAGCGCCCACGCGCGCCCGCAGCTGCCCAGGCTGCAAGGCGCGTTGCGCAGCGAGGCCTGCGTCGTGGGCGCCGGCATCACCGGCCTGTCGGCGGCGCTGGAGCTGGCACGCTGCGGCGTCGGCGTCACGCTGCTCGAGGCGCGTCGCATCGGCGCCGGCGCGTCGGGGCGCAACGGCGGTCAGGCGCTGGCCGATTTCGCCTGCGGCATCGAGGCCCTGGAACGCCGCCTTGGCGCCGACGCGGCGGCACGCGCATGGGAGCTGTCGTGCCGCGGGATCGAGCGCCTGCGCCAACGCATCGCGCGGCACGCCATCTGCTGCGACTGGGACGACGGCGTGCTGACGCTGGCGCGCTCGGCGCAGCAGGCGCGGCGCCTGTACCGGGCCCTGCAGCACCGGCGCACGCGCTACCACGCCGGCGAGCTGCAATGGGTCGAGGGTGGTGAACTGCGCGCGATGGTCGACAGCACGCGCTACTGCGGCGCCATGCTCGACCCCGGCGCGGGCCACCTGCATCCGCTGAACTATGCCCTCGGCCTGGCGCGTGCCGCGCAGGCCGCCGGGGTACGCATGCACGAACACAGCATGGCTCTGCGCGTGCAGCGGGAGCCGAACGCCTGGATGGTGCACTGCACGCACGGCGTGGTGCGCTGCCGCCTGCTGCTGCTGGCCACCGGCGCGGTGCCGGGAGCCCCCGTGCCCCGCCTGCAGCGGCGCGTGCTGCCGGTGGCCAGTTGCATGCTGGCCACCGAACCGCTGCCGCGCCCGGTGCTGCACGGCGTGCGGGCGGCCCACGACAGCGGCCCCGCCTGCGACTACTACCGCCTCAGCGCGGACGGGCGTCTGCTGTTCGGCACCGGCGCGTTTTTCGCCGGAGCCCTGCTGCACGACAGCGCGCGCCGCCGCGCCATGCTGCGTCGGGCCATGCTGCGCTGCTTTCCCCAACTGGACGACGTGGGCATCACCCACGAATGGGGCGGCTGGATCGACGCCAGCGCCAACCGCGCGCCCGACTTCGGGCATCTCGGGCCCGGTGCCGTATACCTGCAGGGCTTCTCGGGACACGGACTGGCACTTTCGGGGCTGGCCGGCGAACTCGGCGCGCGAGCCCTGCGCGCCGGCCGCGGCCACTGCGCGGACTTCGAGCTGTTCGCGCGCCTGCGCCACGCCAGTCTGCCGTCGCAAGGCGTTTTGCGTATACCCATCGGCGTTCTCGGGGCCCTCTGGGGGCGTTTGCTGCATACCTTCTGACGACCTCCGGCATTCTCCAGGCCGTTTTTGTCGTTTAAATTCCCTTTGATCGACAAGGTCGTGCTTCGTTACGAATTTGCGTTGCGCAACCCCGGCAAACCCCCATGCCGGGAAGGGGAAGCGGGCCCTACGATCGCCGCTGCGAGATACCCATATCCCTAGAAGAGGCTCCCCAAGGCCCACGACTTCCACTGGAGACCGCAATGCAGCAACCGCGCAAGCAAGGACTTGGCAGCGGCGACTTCGATCGCCGCGACTTTCTGAAGACCGCCGGAGCCACCGGACTGGCGACGCTCCTGAGCACGCCAACCGCCACCTGGGCCGCCAGCGAGAAGCCCATCAAGATCGGCTTGGTGGACCCGGTCACCAGCACCTTCGCGGCGCTGGGCGAGAGTGAAATCAAGGGTGCCCGATTCGCCGAAGCCGAGATCAACAAGGCCGGCGGGATCATGGGCCGGCCGTTGCAGCTGTTCGTCGAGGACAGCGCCGGCAACCCTGGCACCGCGGTGGACAAGTGCGCGCGCCTGCTCAGCCAGGACAAGGTGGACTTCCTGATGGGCACGGTGAACTCGGCGGCCTCGCTCGCCGTGTCGCAGTTCGCGAATCGCCACAAGAAGGTGTTCATCGTCACCGGCGGCCACGTCGACTCGCTCACCGGCACGTCGTGCAACCCCTTCACGTTCCGCACCTGCTCGACCACCTGGATGCTGACCTCCGGGGACTTTGAAACCCTGTTCACCAAATTCGGGAAGAAGTGGTACTTCCTGACCACCGACTACGCCTTCGGCAAGTCCGAGCAGAGCGACTACACCGCCCAGATCAAGAAGGCCGGCGGCAGCGTAGCCGGCGGCGCGCTGGTTCCGGTGGGAACCACTGATTTCTCGTCATACCTGATCGACGTCAAGGCCAAGTCGCCGGATGTGCTGTGCCTGCTGCTGGCGGGCAACGACCAGGTCAACGCGATGAAGCAGATCGCGCAATTCGGCATCGACAAGAGCATCGCCGTGGGCGGTGCGCTGTTCGAGCTGGAGCAGGCGCATGCGCTGCCGCATGCGGCGCGCTACGGCTGGTGGACCATGGAGTGGTACTGGAAGCAGCCCAACAACCCGCACGTGGCCGATTTCGTGAAGCGCTACGCCGCCGCCCACAACAACGAGTACCCGACCGCCCGCGTGTGGTTCGGCTTCGCCACCACGCATGCCTTCCGGCTGGCGGTGGAGAAGGCCAAATCCACCGACAGCATCAAGGTGGTCAAGGCGCTCGAAGGCCTCGAATTGCCGCCCGAGGTGGCACTGCAGCCGCATACCCCGATGTACCGCGCGGCCGATCACCAGCTCCTGATCAGCATGTTCCCGGGCCATGTGAACCAGAGCGGCAAATACCCCGACCTGTTCGACGTGTCGAACATCGTCCCGGGGGCGTCGATCGCCAAGACGCCGCAGGAGATGGGCTGCAAGCTGCCCATGCTCTGAGCAAGCCCCTCCGGGCCGGGCATCGCCCGGTCCGATCCACGACACGGCCTGCCCCTACCCGGGCAGGCCGTGTCGCAGCCTTCGGCGTCGGGTGCCTGCGCCCGACGCCGCGGAGTCACTTTCGTGAGCCTCGTCGTAGTCTTCAACCTGTTCAACGGGCTGATCACAGGCGCCTTCTACGCCCTGCTGGCACTCGGCCTGGCCCTCATCCTGGGCCTGAACAACACCATCAATTTCGCACAGGGCACCTTCATGGCCCTGTCGGCATACTTTGCCTACACCCTGGCGTCGCACGTCGGGTTCTGGGGCGCGCTGATCCTCGCACCGATGCTCTCGGGCGTGCTGGGTCTGGTCGTCGAGGTCCTTCTGGTGCGCCGCCTGTACAAGCGCGATCCGCTGTATTCGTTGCTCATGACCTTCGGTCTGGCGATGATCATGCAGGACATGATCCGCACCATCTGGGGTCCGGTCGGCGTGCCGCTGGCCATCCCGGACGCCCTCGCCCACCCGCTCAGCCAGACCTATTTCTTTCTCACCGGGTACCGCCTGTTCGTGGTCGCCGTGGCGCTCATCGGCACGGGGCTGCTGTTCGCGCTGCTGCGCTACACCCGCCTGGGCATCCGCATCCGCGCCGGCAACGCCGACCTCGAGACCGTGGCGTCGCTGGGCGTGAACATCTATATGCTGCGCAGCGCCAACTTCGTCATCGGCATCATGTTCGCGGGCATCGCCGGCATTCTCGCGGCGGGGCAACTCGGCCTGGATCCGACCATGGGTGACGGCCTGTTGATGCCGGCCTTCGTGGCCATCGTCGTGGGCGGCGTCGGCTCGCTGCTCGGCTCGTTGATCGGCGGCCTGCTCATCGGCATGGCCGCGGGCCTGACCACGGCGTTCTATCCCGCGGCCAGCGAGGCCGTGATCTACCTGCTCATGGGGCTGATGCTGATCGTGCGTCCGCGCGGTCTGCTCGGCCAGGAGGGACTTCTCGAATGAGTGCGAGCCAAAACGCTGCCCATCTGCCTGCGTCGCCCGACGCGCAGGCCCGGCCCGCCCGGCGCGTGCATCCCGGCACCCTGCTGCTGGCACTGGCGCTGCTGACCGTGCCGCTGTGGGTATCCCACGTCGGCGGCTACACCGACATCGTGTCGCGCGTGCTCATCTACGCGCTTGCCGCGATGGGACTGAACCTGCTGCTGGGCTTCACCGGCGGCCTGTCGTTCGGCCACGCCGCGTATTTCGGGCTCGGCTCCTACGCCGTCGGCCTGATGCTCAAGTACGCCACCCACAGCGTGCCGCTGGCGCTGCTCGTCGGCACCGTGGTGGGAGGGGTCGTGGCCACGCTGCTCGCGCCGCTGGTGGTGCGCAGGCGCGGCATCTACTTCGCGATGATCACCATCGCCATCGGCCAGCTGTTCTATTTCCTGTCCGTGCGCTGGTCGTCGGTGACCGGTGGTTACGACGGGCTGACAGGCTTTTCGCGTCACCCCATCCACGTGCTTCCCGGCCTGACCTGGACCCTCGGCTCCACCGGTCTGTACTACCTGGTGCTGCTGTGCTTCGCGATCGGCGCCTGGATCATCTTCGCGGTGCTCAACTCGCCGCTCGGGCACACTTTCGTGGCGGTGCGCGAAAACCAGAAACGCCTGCGTTTCCTCGGCGTCAACGTCACCTTCTACGCCGCGGCCTCCTTCGCCATCTCGGGGTTCATCGTCGCGCTGGCCGGCGGGCTCAACGCGCTGCTGGACAATTTCGCCTCCCCCAACAGCCTGAGCAACAACCTGTCAGGCGATCTGGTGATCATCGCCGTGCTGGGCGGCATGCGCAACTTCTGGGGCCCGTTCGTCGGCGCTGCGATCTTCGTGCTGGTACGCGACTACGCCAGCAACGCCACCAGCAACTGGATGACCGTGATCGGCCTGATTTTCGTGCTGTCCGTGCTGTTCTTCCCCCTGGGCATCATGGGTTTCCTGCAACGCAAGGGCAAAGTCCAGTCATGAGCCTTCTCCAATTGCGCTCGGTCTCACGCCGCTTCGGCGCGTTGCAGGCTCTCAGCGACATTTCCCTGGACATCGCCGCGGGGGAGTTGCGCGCGGTCATCGGCCCGAACGGAGCCGGCAAGACCACCCTGTTCAACCTGATCAGCGGCTTTTTCCCTCCCAGCAGCGGCGAGATCGTGTTCAACGGTGAACCCATCCAGCGGGTGAACCCGGCGGCGCTGGTACGTCGCGGCATCATCCGCACCTTCCAGATCACCGAGATCTTCCTCTCGCTGAGCGTGCGCGAGAACCTGCGCATCGCCGCCGAGGTCGCGCTGGGTCTGAGCGCCCGGCCCTGGCTGTCGCGCGCGCAACGCGCGCGCGTCGAGCAGCGCGTGGACGAACTGATGGCGCTGGTCGGCCTGACCGGCAAGGACGATCGCATCGCCGGAGAGCTGTCGCATGGCGACCAGCGCGTGGTGGAGGTGGGCATCGCGCTGTCGCGCCAGCCCAAGCTGCTGCTGCTCGACGAGCCGACGGCCGGCATGGGCGACGAGGAGACCCAGCTCATGACGGCGCTGATCAAGCGCCTGAACAAGGAGCAGGGCATTACCACGCTGTTTGTCGAACATGACATGGAAATCGTGTTCGGCATCGCCGATCGCATCACGGTGCTCGACAACGGCCATTTCCTGGCCGAAGGCAACGCGCAGGAAATCGCCGCCAATCCGGCGGTCCAGGCGGCCTATCTCGGGCAGCAGAACTGAATCTCAGGAGAGCGATGCGATGAGCATGGTTCTGGAAGTCGATTCCATCCATACGTATTACGGCAAGAGCCACATCCTTGATGGGGTTTCGATGAACGTGCGAGAGGGCGAACTGGTCGCCCTGCTCGGACGCAACGGCGCGGGCAAGACCACCACGCTGCGCTCCATCATGGGCCTCACGCCGCCGCGCAGCGGCACGGTGAAACTGTTCGGCCGCGACATGACCGGTGCGGCGGCGCACCGCATCGCGCAGGCAGGCGTCGGCTACGTGCCCGAAGGGCGCCGCATCTTCGGGCATCTCTCGGTCCACGAGAACCTGCTGGTGTCGCACCAGACGCAGGGCAACTGGAACATCGACACGGTGTACCAACTGTTCCCGCGGCTGCACGAGCGACGCAACAGCAAGGGCGGTCGCCTTTCCGGCGGCGAACAGGAAATGCTGGCCATCGGGCGCGCCCTGCTGCTCAACCCCAAGCTGCTGATCCTCGACGAGCCGTCGCAGGGCCTGGCGCCCATCATCGTGCAGGAAGTCATGCGCACCGTGGCGCGCATGAAAAGCCAGGGCATTGCCGTGCTGCTGGTCGAGCAGAACGTGTTCGGCGCTCTGGAACTGGCGGATCGCGCCTACGTGCTGGGGGAAGGCCGCGTGTTGTACGACGGCACCGCCGACGCGCTGCGCGCCGACACCGCGCGCATGGAACAACTGGCCGGCGTCGCGCACTCGGCGGCAGCCTGATCCGGGCGGGCGCGCCGGGGGTCGCGTGCGACCCGTTCAAACCTATTGATATCAGGGTTTGTACTTGCACTTTGTCCCCAAGGGACGGAAACTAGAGTCGTAACAACGCCGGTTCCGTGGACGCCCCTTGCAGGAAGCGCGCGGGCGGCATCGAACGGGGTTCCCGGGAGCGAGCGCTCGCCCGCCTGCGAGCCGGGGCCTTGTCGCTGCCTCCCGCCGGGAGCCACGGGCCGGGCTTGCCGGGCTCGCACCATGACTCACCCTGTTCCCGTGGTGGCGGTGGCCACCGACCTCAAAGAACTGCACGGCCAGGCCGTGCATGCGGTGGCGCGCAAGTACGTCGACCCGCTGCTCGAGATCTCCGGCTGCCTGCCGCTGCTGCTTCCGGCCTTCGGCGCCAGCACTCCGGTGGATGCGGTGCTCGCGTCGGTGCACGGCCTGCTGTTCTCGGGTTCGCCGTCGAACATCGAGCCCCATCACTACGGCGAACTGCTGGACAACCCGGCCTCCCCGTCGGATCCCGACCGCGACGCCACCACCCTGCCGCTGATCCGCGCCGCGATCGCGCGAGGCATTCCGGTTTTCGGCATCTGCCGCGGGTTCCAGGAAATCAACGTCGCGCTGGGCGGCACGCTGCTGCAGCAGGTGCACTGCACCGAAGGCTATGCCGACCATCGCGAGGACGAAACCCTCCCCATCGAACAGCAGTACGGCCCGGCGCACGAGGTGCGCGCGGTGCGCGGCGGCTGGCTCGAACAGCTGATCGGGCTTCCCGCATGGCAGGTCAACAGCCTGCACGGCCAGGGCATCAAGCGCCTCGCACCGGGGCTGGCGCCCCAGGCCCACGCGCCGGACGGCCTGGTCGAGGCCTACATCCACGACTCCTCGCCGGGCCTGCTGCTCGCGGTGCAATGGCATCCGGAATGGCGCGCCGGCGCGAACCCGGTATCGCGCGCACTGTTCGAGGTGTTCGGCGATGCCTGCAGGGCGTACGCCGAGCGGCGTCGCCCGGTTGCGCCGCCTGCGCAGCCGACCACGCCGCGGCGCACGCACGCCGAGGCCGCCTGAGCGGGCGCCGCCGCAGGCGCGCCATGGCGGGCCGACGGGCCTCACCGAATCCGCCAGCGCTTGCCGCGGGCATGCCGCACACACCGCCTCGCCAGCCGCCGCTGCCGACAGCGGGCGCGGCCGCCGGCGCCACGCTGCCGCGCAGCTTCAACGAACTCGAGGCCTGGCTGGACCGGCGCCGCATCACCGAGATCGAGTGCCTGGTGCCGGATCTCACCGGGGTCGCGCGCGGCAAGATCCTTCCGCGCGGCAAGTTCACCGAGGACCGCGGCATGCGCCTGCCGGAGAGCATCATCGGCCTGACCGTGACCGGCAACTGGCCCGACGACGACAAGCTGCCGGAACTGATCAGCGACATCGATCGGGACATGCACCTGGTGCCCGATCCCTCCACCGTGCGCCCGGTACCGTGGGCGACCGATCCCACCGCACAGGTGATCCACGACTGCCGGTTTCGCGACGGAGACGAGGTCGACTACGCACCGCGCACGGTGCTCAGGCGCATCCTGCAGCTGTACCGCGAGCGCGGCTGGGAGCCGGTGGTGGCGCCGGAGATCGAGTTCTACCTGGTGGCCAGGAACACCGACCCCGATCAGCCCCTGCGCCCCCCGCTGGGGCGCTCCGGGCGCGCCGAGACCTCCCGCCAGCACTACAGCATCGACGCGGTCAACGAGTTCGATCCGCTGTTCGAGGACATCTACGACTGCTGCGACGCCATGGGGCTGGACATCGACGCACTGGTTCACGAAGTCGGCGCCGGGCAGATGGAAATCAACTTCCTGCACGGCGACGCGCTGGAACTGGCCGACAAGGTGTTCTTTTTCAAGCGCACGCTGCGGGAGGTGGCGCTGCGCCACCAGATGTTCGCCACGTTCATGGCCAAGCCGATGGCCGGTCAGCCGGGCAGCGCCATGCACCTGCACCAGAGCGTGCTCGACCGCGGGGCCCGACGCAATCTGTTCAGCGCCGCGGATGGCTCGGCATCGCCGCAATTCCTGCATTACATCGGCGGGCTGCAGAAGTACCTTCCGCATGTCATGGCGCTGTTCGCCCCCTACGTGAACTCCTACCGGCGGCTCGCCGGGGGCGACGCCGCGCCGACGAATGCCGAGTGGGGCAGCGACAACCGCACGGTGGGCTTGCGCGTGCCGTCGGCCGACGCGCCCAACCGGCGCCTGGAGAACCGGGTCATCGGCGCGGATGCCAACCCCTACGTCGCGTTCGCCGCCAGCCTGGCGTGTGGCTACCTGGGAATGCTCGGGCAGATCGAAGCCCTGCCCGAGATGCAATCCAACGCCGGGGCGCAGTCCCACGCCATCGAGCTGCCGCAAAGCCTGCCCGAGGCGCTGCGCCTGCTCGGCGCGCCGCCCGAGCTGGAACAGGTGCTGGGACGTCGCTTCTGCGGTATCTACCGCGCCGTCAAGACCAGCGAATACGCCGAGTTCATGACGGTCATCAGCTCCTGGGAACGCGAGCACCTGCTGCAGCACGTCTGACGAAGGCGTCGACCGCGGGCCGAACGTGGGGCGATCCTCGTCAGATCGCGAGCCGATTGCGCTCGGCGGGGGCTGCACGATGGATAATTCGCTGCCGATTCGGCAGCCCATCGTTGCAGACCCTCACGTCCATCCCGCCATGCCCCACCGTACGGAACCCGTTGCGCTCAACGGCAATGCCCTCGGCCTGACTGAATCGACGATCATGGGGGTGGCGGGAGCCGCCCCGGTGTTCTCCATTGCCGCCACCAGCGCGGCCCTGGTGGCCGGCGTGGGCGTGCTGGCGCCTGCCAGCCTGCTCTACTGCGGCCTGATCATGTTCGGCGTCACCTTCGCCTACATGCATCTGAACCGGCTGGACGCCAATGCCGGGGCCTCCTATGCCTGGGTGAGCAGCATTTTCAGCCAGGGCCTGGGCTTCCTGGCAGGGTGGGCCCTGCTCGTGGCCTCGGCCATGTTCATGGTCTCGGGCACGATCCCGGCGGCCACCGCCACGCTGGCGCTGGTGCATCCCGCCGCGATGGGCAACACGGCGGTCGTGACCCTGGTGGCCGCGGGCTGGCTGATCCTGGTCAGCGCGGTGATCCTCAAGGGCATCAAGCTGACCAGCTACGTGCAGGTCACGCTCACGCTGGTCGAACTGGGCATCCTGGTCGTCGTCGTGGGCGCGGCGCTGTGGAAGTTCTCCGCGGCGCCCGTGCACTCCATCCACTGGTCGGATTTCGACCCCCGCGCGTTCAGCCCCCACGTGTTCACGGTGGGGGCGCTCACCGCCATCTTCTTCTACTGGGGCTGGGACGTCACGGTCAACCTGAACGAGGAGACCCGCAACGGCAACTGGGTGGCCAGCGTGGGCTCGCTGCTGGCGATGCTGGTGATCGTTGCGCTGTTCATCCTGTTCATGGTGGTGGCGCTGATGGCGCTGACGGACAAGGAGATCCAGGGCGCCAACACCAACATCATGCTGGCCATCGCGGACAAGCTGTTCCCGCGACCGTGGAACTACATGGCCGTGCTGGCGGTGATGCTCAGCACCCTGGGAACGCTGGAAACCTCGATCCTGCAGTTCACCCGGACCATGTTCGCGCAAAGCCGCGACGGCATGCTGCACCACCGCTACGCGCACCTGCACCCGACCTGGGACACACCCTGGGTGGCCACGCTGGCCATCGCCGGCTTCGGCTTGCTGCTGCTGTTCCTCGCCTCCTTCATTCCCACGGTCAGCCAGATCATCCAGGACTCCATCGATGCCATCGGGTTCCAGGCCTCCCTGTACTACGGCCTGGCCTGCCTGGCGTGCGCCTGGTACGTGTGGAAGCACCAGCGCAGGTCCTGGTTCCACGTGGTGTTCTACCTGCTGTGGCCGCTGGGCTCGGGGCTGTTCCTGTGGTTCATCGGGCTGTACAGCCTGCCCAGCTTCGATGTCATGACCAACAGCATCGCCATCGGCGGCGTGCTCATCGGGCTGGTGCCGTTCTGGCTCAACCGCAGGCAGGCCGTCCCGACGACGCAGGCGCAGCCGGTCAACGAGCTCTGAATCGGCGCGACGGGGTCGCGGGCCACGCGGGTCGGTGCCGGCCGGCGTCGGCGCGTGGCGCAGCATCCCGCACATGCGCCGGCCCGACCTGCACGAAGGGTTCAGCGCAGGATGCTCACGCCGACCAGCAGCCAGCAGGCCGCGGTGGCCGCCAGGTGGGTGTCCGACAGCCTGTCGCGCGATCGAGCCGGCCCGCGCCCTGCAACCGGATCCACTCCGCCCGACGCCTGGCGAAGCCCAGGCACAGGGTCAGCATCAAGCCGCTCGGCAGCAGCCATACGGACGGCGCAATCCGGAGGGCGCAATCCGGATGCCGGCGGTTGCGATGGAACAAGGCCGCCAGCAGCGCCGACAGGCGGCAGGCGAGTGCCGGGGACACCGCGCCGATGGCGATCGGCCGCTGGCGCTTGATCGGGTGCATGCGATCCGCGTCGGCATCGACCATGTCGTTGAACACCCGCACGCTGCCGGCCGCACAGCAAAATGCCACCCAAGCCATCGCCGCGTGCAGACCATCGAGCAGGGTCGGCGGCTGCCCGAAAACCACGCCGAGAACGACAAAACCGCTCTTCGTGTACTGGTGGGGTCGCGGCAATCGACGGATCACGCTCATCTTGACGGCGGCAGCAAGGCGCACCGCAGGCAAACAACCGTGCCGCAATCGCGCTCCGATGGTGCTCACGCATGCAAGCCGGCGAGGCATCGGCGTGAGTTTTGCATTAGTTCACCGCCAACCGTGCGAAGATTGCGCCTGCACGAGGCCTTCCGGCCCCGGTGTGTCCGCCCCCCCCCGATCGAGGAGTCATCGATGAACCAACCCACTGCACGCGACGCATGGCATGCGCGCGCCGCTGATCGCATCGCCGCCGGCATCGACGGCCGGCTGCTGATCGACGGGCATCGGTACCACGCGGTGGACGGACGCTGCTTCGACTGCATCTCCCCGCTCGACGGCAAGGTCATTGCCCGCGTGGCCCGCGGCCACAGCGCCGACGTGGATCTGGCGGTGGCCAGCGCCCGCGCCGCGTTCGCCGACGGACGCTGGAGCTCGCGTCCGCCGGCCGCGCGCAAGAAGGTGCTGCTGGCCTTCGCCGAGCGCATCCGCGCCGCGCGCGACGAACTCGCGCTGCTGGAAACCCTGGACATGGGCAAGCCCATCGCGGCCGCGCTGTCGGCCGACGTGCCCGGCACGGCGCGCTGCATCCAGTGGTACGCCGAAGCCGTCGACAAGGTCTACGGCGAGATCGCCCCCACCGGGCGCGACGCGCTGGCCCTGGTCAGCCGTGAACCGGTGGGCGTGGTGGGCGCCATCGTGCCGTGGAACTACCCGTTGCTGATGACCTCCTGGAAACTCGGACCGGCGCTGGCCGCCGGCAACAGCGTGGTGCTCAAGCCCAGCGAGCGCTCGCCGCTGAGCGCGCTGCGCCTGGCCGAACTCGCGCTGGAGGCCGGCCTGCCCGAGGGCGTGTTCAACGTGGTGCCCGGCTTCGGCGCCGAAGCCGGCGAGGCGCTGGCCCTGCACATGGACGTCGACGCCATCGGTTTCACCGGCTCCACGCGCACCGGGCGGCGCATGCTCGAGTACGCCGGTCGCAGCAATCTCAAGCGCGTATTCAACGAACTCGGCGGCAAGTCCGCCAACATCGTGTTCGCCGACTACGACGACCTCGAACGTGCCGCCGCCACCGCGGCCGGCGCCATGTTCTACAACCAGGGCGAGTCCTGCAACGCGCCGTCGCGCCTGCTGGTGCAGGACAGCATCGCCGACGCCTTCGTCGAACGCGTGGCCGCGCTGACGCCCGGCTATGCGCCGGCGGATCCGCTGGATCCGGCCACCCGCCTGGGCGCGCTGGTCGACGCCCAGCAGACCGCCACGGTCATGGAATACATCCAGAGCGGGCTGCAGCAGGGCGCGCGCTGCGTGGCCGGCGGCGAGCAGGTGCTGCGCGAGACCGGCGGCCAGTTCGTCGCGCCCACCGTGTTCGACGGGGTGGACAACACCATGCGCATCGCGCGCGAGGAGATCTTCGGGCCGGTGCTGTCGGTGATCCGCTTCTCCACCGAGCAGCAGGCACTGCAGATCGCCAACGATTCCAGCTACGGTCTGCACGCCGCGGTGTGGACACGCAGCCTGGATCGCGCGGTGCGCGTGTCCCGCGCTCTGCACGCCGGCACCGTGCACGTCAACGAGTACGACGACGACGACATCACCGTGCCCTTCGGCGGGGTCAAGCAGTCCGGCAACGGGCGCGACAAGTCGCTGCACGCACTGGACAAGTACTCGGACCTGAAGACCACCTGGATGCACATCGACCTCGCCTGATGCCCAGCTCCCGACCAGGCCCCATGCCCGTACTGCAGCCCGGCCAGTTCTCGCTGGCCGACTTCGACTTCGAACTTCCGCCCGAACTCATCGCGCAGCACCCGAGCGCCGAACGCAGCGCCAGCCGCCTGCTGGATGCGCGCGGCGGCCTGCACGACCGCGTGTACTCCGATCTGCCGTCGCTGCTCGATGCGGGCGACCTGATGGTGTTCAACGACACGCGGGTGATCAAGGCCCGGCTGTTCGGCGCCAAGGCCTCGGGCGGCGCCTTGGAACTGCTGGTCGAGCGCGTGCTGGAGGGTCACGAGGTGGTCGCCCACATGCGTGCCAGCCGCAAGCCCTCCGCGGGCAGCAGGCTGCTCATGCAGGGCGGCTTCGAGGCCGAGGTGCTGGGCCGCTGGCCGCGCCCGGACGGCGCGCTGTTCCACCTGCGCCTGAGCGACGAGCCCTACGCGTTGATGCAGGCCCACGGGCACGTGCCCCTGCCGCCTTACATCACCCACGCCGACGACGCCGACGACGCCCGACGCTACCAGACCGTGTTCGCCCGCGTGCCCGGCTCGGTGGCGGCCCCGACCGCGGCGCTGCACTTCGACCACGCGCTGCTGGACAGGCTGCGCGAGCGCGGCGTGCGCAGCGCGCACCTGACCCTGCACGTGGGCGCCGGCACCTTCCAGCCGGTGAAGGTCGACGACCCCGCCCTGCACCACATGCACAGCGAGCGCTTCGTCGTGCCCGGCGCCACGCTGCAGGCCATCGCCGAGACCCGCGCGCGCGGCGGCCGCGTGCTGGCGGTGGGCACCACCACGGTGCGCGCGCTGGAATCGGTGGCCCGGGAACTCGGTGTCGAGGGACTGGGCACCGGCGCCACGCGGGACTGGAGCGGCGAGACGGACATCTTCATCGCCCCCGGGCACCGTTTCGCGTGGATCGATCTGCTGCTGACCAACTTCCACCTGCCGCGCTCGACGCTGCTGATGCTGGTCAGCGCGTTCGCCGGCATGGAGCCGATCCGCCGGGCCTACGCCCATGCGGTACGGCAGAGTTATCGATTTTTCAGCTACGGGGATGGGATGTTGCTGGAGCGGGCATCGACCGCGCGCCGGCCTGGTGCTGCGCATCCGCGCCCGGATGTTCCCCTTCGCGACCATTAAGAACTCTCATGCGCCACGTTTCTCGTCAATTCGTGCAGAAGGTCGCGCTGCTCAGCGGCATATCCGCCCGGCGGGCCAGGAATCAGCGGGCCCGGCGCATTCTCGCGATGCACGGAGTCGGCGCCGACGACATGCCGCTGAACCGGTTCATCCAGCTCATGCGATGGTTGCGCAATCACGCCCGCGTCGTACCCCTTGGAGACATGATTGCCGCCATGCGCGCCGGCGAGCCCCCGGCGGCTGAACTGGAGATCGCGCTGACCTTCGACGACGGGCTGGCCAGCCAGTACCTGCTGGCCTACCCCGTGCTGCGCGACCTCGGCCTCAGCGCCACGATTTTCGTGTGCCCGCGACTGGTCGACGAGCGGCGCTGGCTCTGGAACCATGAAGCGCGGGCACGCTGGCAGCGCCTGGGTGCCGATGTACGCCAGTCGCTGGCGCAAGAGGTTGGCGCGAGCACGGTGGATGCCCATGCGGTCGTGGCCCGCATGAAATCCTTGCCCGAAGCCGTACGCGCCGACCTGTGCGCAAGATTGCGCGCGGCAACCCCCGGCTTCCGGCCCGACCCCGCGGAATCCGCGGCCCACGACCTGATGGACTGGCAGCAGATCCGGCAAATGGATCCGGGGCTGGTCACCATCGGCTCCCATTCGCTGCGCCACCCCATTCTCACCACGCTGGACGACGGCGACCTCGAACTCGAACTGCGTGAAAGCCGCAGCGAACTCGAATCCCGTCTGCAGCGCAGCGTACCCATCTTCTGCTATCCCAACGGATCGATGGACGCCCGTGTGCGCGACTGCGCATCGCGGCATTACGACGCGGCGGTGAGCACCGCCGAGGCACTGATCGACGACGTGCCGCCGGATTACTGGGCCCTGCCGAGAATCCCGGTGAGCCCGCATCTGGAACTTTCGGTATGGCGCCTGCACTCGCCGCAGTCATGATGCGTCAGCCTGGATCGCAACAGGGACCCGCCGCGGTCACGCTCGGCACGGTGCTGGATTCGCAGGGCTTCGACCGGCTCGAGTCGGCGTGGATCGCACTGCAGGCCGCCAGCCCGGACAGCAGCGTTTTCCTCGGCTGGGACTGGCAACGCCTGTGGTGGAAGCATTACGGCGAAGGCCGTCAGCTGTACATCATCGTTGCGCGGCAGGCGCAAAGGGTGGTCGGGATTCTGCCGCTTTACATCGAAACGCATCGCAAGGCAGGCGGGCTGTTCAAGGCGCGCAAGCTGCGCCAGATCGGTGTCGGAGGAGACACGGCCCCGGATGACCTGGGTGCGCTGCTGCTTCCCGCGCTGCAACAGGAGGTCTGCGCGGCCATGGCCCACCATGTCGCGTACGAGCTGCGACAGTGGGACATGCTCGACTGGACAGACCTGCCCGCGAGCTCGCCATTGACGGCGCTACTGCCCGACGTGCTGCGCGCGGCGGGCTTTCGGGTGCAATGCTCCGTGGAGGAGCCGATCACCTACGGCCCGCTGCCCGGTGACTGGGAGGCTTACCGCAAAGGGTTGAGCCGCAACCGTCGTGAAACGCTCGCGCGCAAGAGGCGCCGCTTCGAAGCGCTTCCAGGCGCGCGCGTGCGCATGGTCGAGTCCGCCGAGCAACTGGCTCCGGCATTCGAACGCCTGGTCGCACTGCATCAACTGCGCTGGTCGGGGCGCACCGAGCGCCCCGCCTTCTCGACTCCGCAGTACCGTGGCTTCCATCGGGAGCTCATGCAGGCGCTTCTGCCGCAGGGGCAGTTGCGGCTGCTTGCGCTGGAGATCGAAGGTCAGGCCATCGCCATGATCTACGCAATGCAATACAAGCGGAGATTCTGCTTTTTCCAGAGCGGCTTCGACCCGGCGCATGCGCATCACAGCCCTGGAGATGTCCTGATGGGCTACGCCGTGGAGTTCGCGATCGCGGGGGGCTGCGAGATCTTCGACATGCTCAAGGGCGACCACGAGTACAAGCGTCACTTTTTCCAGCAGGCACGGCGCAACGTGGGGATCCGGGCATTCCGGCGCGGCAGCGTCGATCTGGCCTACCGCGCACACGCGCTGACCCAGGCGCTTTCCGGTCGGCGCGTGGCCGGCAGCGACGAAGCCCCGGACCAGCCCCCTGCCACACAGGCATGACCGAACCGCACGCTCCGTCGAATGCACCGCGCATCAGCGTGGTCATCGCCGCCTACAACGCAGCGGCGACGCTCGGCGAGACCTTGCGCAGCCTGCAGGCGCAGACCCTGCGGCCGCTGGAAATCGTGGTCGTCGACGACGGCTCGACCGACGACACATGGGCTGTGCTCGAAGCCCAGGGTCCGCGCATTCGCGCGGTGCGCCAGGCCAACGCGGGCATCGGCGCCGCGCGCAACCGCGGCATGCGGGAAGCGCGCGGGGATTTCCTCGCGCTGCTGGACGCCGACGACGTCTGCGATCCGGCACGTCTGGAGATCCAGTACGAATACCTGAAGTCGCAGCCGGATCTGCTGCTGTGCAGTACCGATTTCAGCAGTTTCGATGCCGGCGGCACCACCGAGCGCTCGTCGATCGGTTCCTACTACTCGCGCTGCAGCCCGCGGCACGGCGGCGTGCGGGCGCGCTACCAGGAGCACCAATGGCTTGTGCTTCCGGTGCAGGCCTGCGACCTGTCGGCGGGCGCCAGGGTGGAATGCCATGCGGGCCGGGTGTTCGAACAGATGCTGCTGGGAAACTTCATTCACCCGGGCACCGCGATGTTTCGCCGCGAGGCGCTCGACGCGGCCGGCAACTTCGACCCGGAGATCCGCATCGCCTGCGAATGGGAATGGCTGGTGCGCGTCACGCGTGCCGGGCCCGTCGGATACATCGATCTGCCGCTGCTCGGCTACCGACGCTCGCCCGGGCAGATCTCCTCCAGCCCGGCGATGAATCAGGACTCCTTGCGCGTGGCTCGAATGATCCACGAACGCTACTCGGGGAAACATTCGATCCCCCCGGAGGCCCTGCGCCGACAACTGGGCAACCTGGAAACACAGGCCGCCTATGCTCTGGCGCCCGTTCGCCGTGGCGATGCTGTCAGACTGCTGGCTGCCGGCGTGCTGCGGCACCGGGTGCTCAACGCCACCAGCCTGCGTACGCTGGTTCGCCTGCTGCCGTCGGGCGCAGTGCGCGCACTGCGCGCCACGCGTCGCTGGCTGGGTTTTCCGCGCTGAGGCGCGGCTGCGACCATTCCACGGCGCCCGACGCGCCCTTGGCGCGCGGAATGCTCGCGAACCCAGATGTCCGCCGCAGATGGTGTACGCTTCACGGCGCACCAAATGATCGTCCGTTGTCTGGGCCGTCTGGCCGTCATTGCAACGGCAAGGGAGAGGCTACGATGGAGCACCAAATGGACTCGTCCGCTGCAGCCCGGGCCGAGACGTCCCCGGCGCAGGACACCGCGCGCATGCGGGCACCGCGGGACGTCGAGGTCGTGAGAGCGCGCGACCTGCCCTACGAGGCTTACCTGCGAGAGTATGTACGGCGCAACCGCCCGGTGGTCATCGACGGTGCCGCGGAGAAATGGCCTGCCATGCAACGCTGGACGCCCGAGTATTTCCGCGAACGCTTCGGCGACGAGACGGTGCAGGTGTCCTACAAGGAGCGCATGCTCATGCGCGACTTCGTCGACGCCGTTCTCGAATCGACCCGCGAGCGTCCGGGCCCCTATCTGTTTCGTGCCTTCCTGCACGAGCATATCCCGGGCCTGCTGGCGGACCTTTCGCCGGAGAATCCATACATCTTCGCCGGGCGTTTCGGCAGTGCGCTGATCCCCGAACGCTGGTGGCGACCCGACGGCTACCTCAAGCTGCTCATGGGCGGGGTAGGCAGCAAGTTCCCGGTGATGCATTACGACCTGGAACACGCCCACGCACAGATTACGGAAATTTACGGAGACAAGGAGTTCTACCTGTTCCCGCCCGAAGACGGGCCGAATCTGTACCCTCGCAGCCTGCAGAGCAACTGGTCCCAGGTAGAGGATCCGGCGAATCCCGACCTGCAGCGCTTTCCGCGCATGGCCCAGGCGACCCCTTACCGTGCGGTTCTCAAGCCGGGACAGACGATTTTCGTCCCCATGCTCTGGTGGCACGCGGCGCGTCCGCTCACGGTGTCCATCTCGGTGTGCACGAACACGCTGGAACGCTCGAACTGGCGGGGATTCGTGCATGACGTGTGCACCGACGGCGACGCGGGAGTCGCCAAGCGCCTGCTGAAACGCGGCTATTTCGAAGCCGCTGGTGTCCTCATGCACGCCATGGAGGATTTCCAGAATCTGGTGCCGGGCCTGGCCAAGGCCCTCAGGCTGCCGGGCCTGATCTCGCCCGCCGGCCCCGACTTTCATCAGGATCCCTCGACCCGCCAGCTGCGCTTTCGCATCCCGGTCGCCTGAGCGCGCCCGGCCGGCCCGGAGCCGCGCTCTGGGACAATGGCGGCATGCTCGAATTCACGCTCCTTCACAGCCGCGGCCGTGCGCGCCGCGGCGCCCTGCGGCTGCGCCACGGCAGCGTGCAGACCCCGCAGTTCATGCCCGTGGGCACCTACGGCTCGGTCAAGGCCATCACCCCCGCCGGCCTGCGCGAGGCCGGTGCGCAGATCATCCTCGGCAACACCTTCCACCTCTGGCTGCGCCCGGGCCTGGAAGTGGTCAGGCGCTTCGGCGGCCTGCACCGCTTCATCGGCTGGGATGGTCCCATCCTCACGGACAGCGGCGGCTTCCAGGTCTGGAGCCTGGGCGAGCTGCGCAAGATCTCCGAGCAGGGCGTGCGCTTCGCCTCTCCGGTGAACGGCGACAAGCTGCTGCTCACGCCCGAGACGAGCATGCAGATCCAGACCGTGCTGGACTCGGACATCGTCATGCAGTTCGATGAATGCACGCCCTACTCCGTCGGGCGCGACGCATCGCGCCGCCTGACCACCGAGGCCGAGACACGCGCCTCGATGGAGCTTTCGCTGCGCTGGGCCGACCGCTGCCGCGTGGAATTCGAGAACCTCGAGAACCCCAACGCGCTGTTCGGAATCAACCAGGGAGGCATGTACCTGAACCTGCGCGAGGCCTCGCTGCAGGGCCTGGTGGAGCTGGACTTCCCCGGCTACGCGATCGGCGGGCTGAGCGTGGGAGAACCCAAGCCGGAGATGCTGCGGGTGCTCGACCATGTCGCCCCGCTGCTGCCGAGCGAGCGTCCGCGCTACCTGATGGGCGTGGGTACGCCCGAGGATCTGGTGCGCGGCGTGCAGGCGGGCATCGACCTGTTCGACTGCGTGATGCCCACGCGCAACGCCCGCAACGGGCATCTGTTCACGCGCTGGGGCGACCTGCGCATCCGCAATGCGCGCTATCGCGAAGACCCGCGCCCGCTCGACGAGGACTGCGCCTGCCCGACCTGCCGGGGCTTTTCGCGCGCCTATCTGCACCATCTGGATCGCTGCGGCGAGATGCTGTTTCCGATGCTCGCCACCGCGCACAACCTGCACTACTACCTCGAACTCATGCGCGACATGCGTCAGGCGCTGGACGACGACAGCTTCGAGGCGTTCGCGCGTCGCTTCGGCGAGCAGCGCGCGCGCGGCATCGACTGATCAGGCCTGCTGCGGCTGCCGGCGCAGCCATGCCACGAAGCGCCGCCCATACACGGGCTGACGCCACAACAGCCAGCCGGCGGCCGCCAGATTGAGCAAGGCGATGCTCAGCAACAGCGCCGGCACCGATACGCCGAAGCCCAGCAGGGCAGCGCAGTAGCCGCTGCAAACGATCATGTACAGCGCGTTGAGAATGTTGTTCGCGGCGATCACCCTGGCCCGATGGCTTCCCGGCGTGTGCTGCTGGATCAGCGCATACAGCGGGACGCTGTAGATCCCGGCGCTGGCCGACAGCCCGAACAGATCCCCCATGACCCGCCAGTGCGCGGGGCTGGCGACGAAGGCGCCGAGCCCCAGCAACGGGCCCGGCAGGGCGGCGGCGTGCGCGGCGAGATACAGGTCCACGCCGAACACGCTCATGCCCAGCGCGCCCAGCGGCACCAGGCCCGGCTCGACGCGGCCGCGCGCCAGCCACTCGCAAGCCAGCGAGCCCAGACCGACGCCCACCGAGAACACGACCAGCAACAGCGAAGCCACCTGCTCGTCGCCGCCCAGCACGTCCTTCGCGAACACCGGGAACTGCGTGAGGAAGGCCACGCCGTAGAACCACATCCAGGAGATCGCCAGCAAGGCCTGCAGCAGCACCGGATCGCGCGCGGCGAGCCGCAGGTTGGCCATGGTTTCGCGCATGGGATTCCAGCACACGCGCAACCCGGGGTCGAGCGCCGGAGTGGGCGGAATGCGCCGCGACGCCACCCATCCCGCCAACGCCACCAGCACGCAGGCCGCGCCTGCCAGCCATGGCCCCTGGCGCAGACTCATCAGCAGGCCGCCCGCAAGGTTGCCGAGCAGGATCGCCACGAAGGTTCCCATCTCGGTCATGCCGTTGCCGCCCGTGAGCTCGGCCTCGCTCAAGTGCTGTGGCAGGTAGGCGTACTTGGCCGGGCCGAACAGCGTCGAATGCAGGCCCATGCCGAAGGTGCAGGCCAGCAACGCACCCAGGTTGCCGGCGACGAAGCCCCACAGCGCCAGCGCCATGATGGCGATCTCCAGCAGCTTGACCGAGCGCATCAGCCGATCCTTGGGCCATTTGTCGGACAACTGACCGCTGGTGGCCGAAAACAGCAGGAACGGCAGGATGTACAGCGCCGCGATCAGGTTGACCATCAACCCCGGCGACAGCGCGTGCGCGGCCTGCGCGCGGTAGGCCACCATCACCGTGAAGGCGAACTTGAACAGGTTGTCGTTCGCGGCGCCTCCGAACTGGGTCCAGAAAAACGGTGCGAAACGGCGTTGGCGCAGCAGCGCGAACTGATTGGGCGTGGGCTCGGCGGTGGGATCCATGTCGGCACGGAGCGAGGCGGCGCGCCCATGGTACAGGGCGCCAGGGCACACGGCCGCCCGCTGCCGGGCCGCGCCCGCGCCTACACTGCGCGCATGCCCCTTGCCGACTCCGCGTGGCGACTGTTCTTCGCGCTGGACCCATCTCCGGCGCTGCGCCAACGCATGGCCGCGCATGCCGCGCGCTGGGCCTGGGACGCGCGCGCGCGCCCGACGGCCGCTCGCCGTCTGCATCTCACGCTGGTCTTCATGCCGCAGGCAAGCCCCGCCCTCGTGGGCGAATTGCTGCGCGCGGGGGCGCGGACCGCAGCGTCGTGCCGCGGCTGCCGGCTGGTGCTGGATGTCGCCGACGTGTGGCCGGCCGGCGGCATCGCCCACCTGTCCCCGTCGCGCATTCCCGCGTCGCTGCAGGCCCTGCACGACACGCTGCTGGCCGGTGTGCTGGCCACCGGCACGCAGGCCGACCGCCGCGCATGGCGACCGCACCTGACCCTGGCGCGCAGGGCGCGCGCGGAACAGGCCCCCCGCGAATTCGAGCCTTTGGCCTGGCAGGTGCGCGGGTTTTCGCTGCAGCGCTCGCGCCTGGGCAGCGCAAGCTACGAGGTGCTCGCGCGCTGGCGCCTCGGCGCCGCCGCGCCCTGACGGGTGGCGCTGTTTCCCGGCTTCAACCCGGCATGCCGCCGCGGCTGTCCAGTTCGAAGCGCAGGACCCGGCCGATGCCCCCCGCCACCGCCAGCGCTGCCGCATAGCCTGGGCGCACGCCGAGCGACACCAGCTCGAGCTCGCGTGCGCCGACGCGCACCCGCATCGGTCGCGGATCCAGGCCGGCGTGCAAGGTGCGCGGCTCCAGGTTGAGCCCCAGCCCGACGGCCTTCATACAGGCCTCCTTGCGCGTCCAGCAGGTCACGAAGGGCTCGGCCTGTGCGCCTTGCGGCACTCCGGCGAGCTGATCGAGTTCGTGCGCATCCAGCACGGCGGCCGCCAGGTCGGCGCCCGGCAGATCGGCGCGCACCGCTTCCACGTCCACGCCCAGTTCCGCGGCCGCGCCCAGCGCCAGCAGCGCCAGGTCCTTGCTGTGGCTGAGGTTGACATGCAGGCCCGCGCGCGGCGCGACCAGGCGCGGCTTGCCGTGCTCCTCGTCGACGAAGCCGACCTGCGCCGGCTCGCAGCCCAGGTAGGCCCCGACGATCGCCCGCAGCGCCACGTGGGCGCGCTGGTAGCGCCTGGCATCGTCCGCGTGGACGAAACGCCGTGCCCGCTCGACCTCGCGTTCGTCCAGGCAGCGCGCGGACGCGGCCGCGGGCGCGCTCAGGTCGATGGTCCACACGTGCACGTCGCGCCCGTGCGGCCAGGCCTGCGGCGCGAGCGGCCCGAGCAGGGCTTCGGGCTGCCCGGGTTCGGCGCGGATCACCGACATGGCGCCCTCCCGCGCCCTCGGGCCGGCGCGCGCGGGACGGTCTCAGCGCAGGCGCAACGCAACATTGCCCTGCTCATGAAAGGGAATACGCAGCAGGCTGTGCGCCAGCTCGGCGTCGCCGTCGAGCCGGTAGCGCACCAGTCCGTCCGGCGTCAGCGTGGCCAGCACCTGCAGCAGTGCGGCGGCGTCGACGTCCACGCGCACCGGTACGTCGGCGCTGCCATGCGCAGGCAGGTTCAGGTCTGCGGTGCTGCGGCCCCGCGCGGTGGCGGTGCCGTTGAAGCTGCAGTGGAACCGGATGTCGTCCAGCGACAGCTTCCATCCACCGGGATTGCGCACCTGCAGCACCAGGTCGATGCGCGCCTGCTGGCCGCGCAGTTCGATGCCGCGCACCGCGACGATGCGCAGGCGCGGCCCGCCCGCCGGGTTCGCCGGCGCGGACGATGCCGACGCCGCGACGCGCGGAGCAAGCTCGGCGCCAGCCGGCGCGGAGCCGGCCGCCATGGCCGTCGGGACGACGGCCAGCGCAGCCAGGGCCAGGGGCCAGGCGCAGGCTTCAGTCGCGCGCATCGAACTGCAGCAGCGTGAACAGCTCGAGCCCCGCCGCGCGCAGCGCGGCCGAGCCGCCGAGATCGGGCAGATCGACGATGGCTGCGCCCTCCACCACGCTGGCTCCCAGGCGCTGCAGCAGACGGTGCGCGGCGCGCATGGTGCCGCCGGTGGCGATGAGATCGTCGATCAGCAGCACCCGCTGCCCCGCGTGCAGCGCATCGCTGTGCACCTCCACGGTGGCGCTGCCGTACTCCAGCGCGTAACTCTCCGAGACGGTCTCGGAGGGCAGCTTGCCCTGCTTGCGCACCGGAACGAAACCCACCCCGAGTTCAAAGGCGATCACGGAGCCGATGATGAACCCGCGCGCGTCGATGCCGGCGACCACGTCGGGGCGCCTCGCCGGATCCATGTAGCGCCACACGAACTGGTCGACCAGCACGCGCATCGCGCGCGCATCCAGCAGCAGCGGGGTGATGTCGCGAAAGCGCACGCCGGGCTGCGGCCAGTCGGCCACGGTGCGGATGCGCGAGCGCAGGTAGGCGTCGATGTCCATGTGCAGGGCGGTGATGCGTCGGGCGCTCGCGGGCCTCAGGCACCGACGTGCGTGGACGCGGCATGGAAGGTCGCAGCGGGCGCGCCGAACACGTCGTCGTAGGAAGCGTAGGACGCGCCGGAGATCATCGGCAGCAGTACCAACCAGCCGATGCCGGCCGGGATGGTGGCGACGATGCTCAGCGGAAACAGCAGCAGCGTGAACACCACCAGCGCGCCCAGATTGGCGAAGGCCGCACGCGCCGAAAGCCGGATGGCATCCCAGGCGCCCAGTCCGCCCAGCGCGACCAGCGTGCCGACGAACCAGAACGCGACGCTGCACACGAGCAGCGCCACCAGCACCAGCAGCGCGCCCAGGACCATCGCGCCGGCGCCCATGCCGATGCCGGCCATGACGGCGCCGGGAGAGGCCTCCATCATGTGCCCGATGGCTTCCATGTGCAGCAACCCGACGCCGAAAATCAGCGACAGTGCCAGACCCACCACCAGCAGCACGGCAAGGATGCTCAGCAGCACCAGCAGTGAAGCCACCAGCAGCGTGCCCAGGCGCGACGACCACTGGTGCGACGATTCGCCGAAGGCGCCCTCGTTGTCGGCTCCGACGGCCAGGCCCTCGGGGGTGATGCTGCGGGCGCGCGCCCAACGCCGGCGCAGCACCGACGCGAATACCGCCCCCAAGGTGAACAGGGGCATGCTCAGCCACTGCGCCAGCGCACCGCCCAGCGGCAGCAGGTGCAGGATCAGGCCGCCTGCGAGCAGCGCCGCGGTCAGGCCGACCCAGGCCCACGGCGCGCGCATGAAACTGTGCCAGCCTTGCGCCCACCAGGAAGCGCCGTGGGAGGCAGGCACTCGACGATACGGCGGAAACGAAGGGGGGACGGCGTTCATGGAGGGTCTCGGCGGCGAGTTGAGCGCCCTCCATTATGGCGCCGCGTCCGCGCCTCGAGCGCACGCGACGCCATCAACCCAGCCGGGCCAGCAGACCTTGCCAGCCCTTTTTCGCCAATCGACGCACCGGCGGGTCGACCAGCAACAGCGAGCCGCCATAGACGAGCGTGCCCAGCAGCACGCGCGCGAGAATCTGCAGCAGCATCCAGTGCAGGTGCACGCGCGACACCACCGCGTACATCAGCAGGGACAGGCCCGCCGCCAGCAGCAGTTCCCGCCAGGGCACGCGCACGCGCACCGCGCGCCGCCCGAAATAGGCCGTGCAGGACGAGAACAGCACGTAGCTGGCCAGCGTGGCGACGGCGGCCCCCTCGATGCCCATGGGCCGCAGCAGCACGGCGGTCAGGCCGAGGTTGAGCGCGGCCGCAGCCAGCACGGAATACATCACCACGCGGGTCAGCTTGCGGATGTAGATCCCGGCGCTGAAGATCGGCGAGCCTCCGGCCACCAGCATGCCGCCCACGATGAACACGAACAACGGCGCCCCGACCGCGTAGCGATCGGAGGCCAGCAGCCTGAGCATGCCGGGCGCCACCGCGGCCATGCCCGCCACCACGGGCACGGCCAGCCACAGGTAGTAGCGAAGCGCCTGCTGCAGGAATTCCTCGGTCTTCTCGCGGCCCTGCGACTCCCACATGCGCAGGTACATCGGCACCAGCGCCTGGGCGAAGGCGCCGGTCAGCACGGCCTGCAGGTAGTCGCAGAAGTTGTAGGCGGCGGCATAGCTTCCCAGCGCGGTGGCACCCAGCTGGTAGTTGATGATGTAGCGCCCGCCGAGGTTGAGCAGCTGCGTGGACATCTCGCTGATCAGCAGCGGCAGCCCGAACCCGAGCATGGCCGCGAACAGCGGCCGCGAGAAGCGCGACGGCACGAACACCCGTTGGCGCGCGTAATGCACGATGATGACGCCGACTGCCACGCCCTCGCCGACGATGGTGGCGACGAAAAAGCCCCACAGGCTGCGACTCAGCGCGAACAGCGTGGCCAGCACCAGCACCAGCGCGAAATACTTGCGCGACACCGTGTACAGGCTGTAGAGGCCGCTGCGCTGCTCGGCGCGCATCAGGTTCAGCATGGCGCTGTCGAGCACGCGGATGAGGATCAGCGGGGCGGCCAGCGCGGCCAGGTACTGCGCGCCCGTGCCGCCCCACCAGGAATGCGGAAGGGAGAGGAACAGGGCCGCGCTGAGCAGCGTGGCCAGCGCGCCGACCCCCAGCATGCTGTAGAACACCGTGGAGAACAGGCCGATGCGGTCTCCGCTGCGCTTGCCCGCCTCGATCTCGGCGTGAAAACGCACCACGGACTGCTGCAGGCCAAGCTTGCCCAGCACCAGCACGATGGCCAGCGTGGCATTGACCAGCCCCAGAACCCCGTACTCGTCGACCGAGAACAGGCGCGTGAACACGGGAAAGGACACCACGCTGGCGACGGTGATGAGCACCGTGCCGACCGAATAATTGGACGTGTGGCGTAGCAGGCGCATCAGCGCGCCGCCGGACTCGCGGCGCGCGGCGACGGCGGAATCGGAGGGGGCGCCCTGACTCACGGCAGGTCCCTCCCCGCCGCATGCGGCGCGCCAGGGCCGTCGGCTGCGCCGGCCAGGCGATGCTGCGCGGCGCTCAAGCCCGTTCCCCGCGGTACAGCCGCAGCAACTGCTCGAGCACGCGCTCCGGCGAATAACCGGCCAGCACGGCGTCGCGCCCGGCCATGCCCATGCGCTGGCGCAACTCGGGCGAGTCGACCAGGGTCTGCAGGGCCTGCGCAAGGGCCGCCGGATCCGCCGGCGGCACCAGCAGCCCGGTGCTGCCGTCGCGCACCACGTCCTCGTGCCCGCTCACCCGCGTGGCCACCACCGGCAGCGCGCCGGCCATGGCCTCGAGCACCGCATTCGGCAGGCCTTCCTGGTGCGAGGCCTGCACGTACAACTGGGCGTCGCGGAACAACCCAGGGATGTCGCTCACCATGCCGGGAAACTGCACCCGCGCCTCGATGCCCAGCTCGCGCGCCAACGCCAGCAGCGCAGCGTGCTCCGGCCCATCGCCCGCCAGCACGAGCTGGCTGCCCTGCGGCGCGCGCACCCTTGCCCAGGCGCGCAACAGCACGTCGAGCGCCTTCACCGGCACGTGACGCCCGGCGAACACCACGCGCACGGGACCGTCGCGCCCCGCCTGGGCCGCGTCGAAGCGCCGGGCATCGACGGCATTCGGAATCAGATGCAGCCGATCCTCCGGATAGCCGGCCTTGCGCAATATGAGCAAAGTATGCTGGCTGATGCACTGAAAAATATCCAACCTTCTTGCGCCGAAATTCAGCAACCTGTGCTTCAGACCGCCTCGAAGCCCAGGATCCAGGATGCCGCCGTGGAATTCAGCGGCACCCGACACCTTCACGGCGACCCGAGGCTTCAGCCAGGGCTTGAGCCAACCCGCCGCGCCGGCGAGGTTGTGCATCATGTGGATGTGGATCGCGTCGAACTCGCGTTGATGGCGCAGCAACCACGCGGCATAGCGCAGGTTGAGCAACACGGCCCCCAGCCCCTTGATGCGCGGATATCCGAGGCGCCGCACCGGCACGCCGTCGAGAACCTCGCGCACCGGATGCTCGTCGCCGATGCGGGGTGCCAGCACGCTGACCCGGTGCCCCGCGCGAAGCAGGTTCGCAGCCAGCAGACGCGCCTGCATTTCCGCTCCGCCCGTGGCCGGGAAACGACCGTCGACGACGAACAGGATGCGCAGCGGAGACGGCGCACGGCTCGGGGTCGGAATCAGGGCAGCAGTCATCGACAAGGGTTCAACAGGGGGCGAACGCAGGCAGCAGCCTAACCGCAAGGCATCGGAAGGCTGCCCCCTTGATCGGGTGTCAGCGCAATTTCACCAACCGGTAGTACAGGATTCCAAGGTATTCGTGCAGCGCGCGCGACATCATGCGCAAGCCTGCGGCACTGGGCACGAGGTCCTCCAGGGAGACGTCGGAAATCGACTCGACATCGACCGGCAACGCGCAGACTCGCAGACCACTGTGACGAAAACTCATCCAGGCGCGCGGCATGTGATAGGCCGAGGTCACCAGATACAGGGGCCGCGGCGGTGCGTCGCGCAGCATGCGCGCCACGTCCCGGGCATTCTGCAGCGTATCGTGGGAACGTCGTTCCAGCTCGATGCGATCCGGCGCGACACCCAGGCGCTGCGCCAGCACCCCCATCAGGTCGGCCTCCTTCCAGTGCCGGCCCATGCCGCCGGAAATCAGCAAGTGGCTGTCGGGCACGCTGCGCGCCAGGCGCGCGGCGGCGATGATACGCCGCAGGCTCGCCGCGCTGAGGGCGTTGACGTCCTGCGCCGAACTCGGCTGGCTCCTCAGGCCCCCTGCCAGCACGATGAACCAGGCGTGGGCCGCGGGCGGCGCGCAGGACGCGGCCTCGGCCGCTGCGGCGCGCTCCAGCGCACGCAGCGCCCACGAGGCCGTCAGCGGCGTCGCGCCGAGCCACCACAGGCACAGCACGGCGGCGCTCGCGCGGCGCAGCAGGCGCCCGCCGTCGTGGGCGAAGGCGAGCGCGGTCAGCGCCATCAGGGCGAATCCGAGCAGCCAGTAAGGCGTCACGAGCAGATCGCGCATCGGCCAGCGGCGGGCACGCCGGGCTGCCCCGGCGCGCCGGCTCAACCCTTGATTCGTTGATAAAGCCGGTGGTAGCCGGCATTGCCGAGCACGCGCCTGGCCAGCGCCTTGGTCGCCTGGGTCGCCTGCGTGCGCAGCAGCGCGCCGGCGCGGCCCTGGGCGTGCGCCAGCCATGCCGCGTCCGGCATGCCGGCACGCACGGCGATGCGCGGCAGCACCCGAGGCAGCGGGCCGGCAGAGATCCTGCCCGGAATGGAGCCGTGCAGAACCTCGAAACCATGGCGCGCGGCGGCGTCCAGCGCGCGCCGATCGTAGCGTCCGCCGGGAAAGGACATCTGCGTCGGCGCCACGCCCAGCCAGTCGGCGAGCAGGCCCTGCGAGCGCTGCATCTCGTCGCCGAGCTCGGCGTCGCTCAGGTCGCTGAGAAAGCGGTGCGTATGGCCATGCCCGCCGATTTCCATGCCCTGCGCGGCCATCTCGCGCAACTGCGACACGCTGCAATAGCCGGGGCGCGCGCCCACGAAACCGGTGGTGACGAAGAACACCGCGCGCATGCCGCGTTCACGCAGCAGCGGCAGCGCCAGCAGGGCATTGCTCGCGTGGCCGTCGTCGAAGCTGAGCACGACGCCGTCGACGGGGCGGTCCGAACGCGCCAGCGCGGCCGGGTCGACAACCGGCAGGCGATGCCCGCGCAAGGCGTCGAGCTGGCCGGCGAAGCGCGCCTGGTCCACCGCGTAGGGACGGTCGTCGGCGTCGATGCTCTCGCGCTCGCCCGCGTCGCGCCACAGCGCGTGATACATCAGGACCACCAAGGAGCTCAAGATGTCTTCTCCCACCGGGCATCGATGCGGCCGCGCAGAAAGCGCAGCAGCGCAATCACCGCGGCCAGGTTCATGTCGCAGAAAACGTGCGCGAAACCGACCAGCCGGCTGGAACGCGAGGCCGGCCACCAGCGCCCGGCGGCCGCCAGCGCGTAGAAGGCCAGCTGGGCCACGGCCAGCGCACGGTACAGCGGGCCGGCCGCGAGCAGGCTCGCGACCAGGAACACCACCATCGCGTATGGCGCGAGCAGGCGCAACACCTTGTGCGACACGAACTGGAACCATAACGGATTGCGCCAGGGCAGGAACAGCCACGGCAGCGCCGCGAAGCTCTGGAAGTTTCCGCTGAGGGTGCGCACCTTGCGTCGTCGCTCGTCGGCCGGGTCGTCGTGCACGTCGTCCCAGAACCGCGCCCGCGAATCCAGCAACACGCGCCGGCCGCTTCGCGCCACCTGCATGGGCGTCTCGAAGTCGTCCAGAATGGTGCCTTCGCGCAGATCGCGCCAGTCGGCGCGGCGCATCGCATACAAGGCGCCGCTGGCGCCCACGGTCGAGTGCAGGCGGCTCTCGGATTGGCGAATCCAGCGCTCGTAGCGCCAGTACAGGCCGATGCTGCGCCCGGCGCCCGCCGCGCCGGCCCGGTGCGAGAGTTCACCCCCGGCGATGCCCACCGCGGGATCGGCGAGGTCGGACACCAGACGTCGCACCGCGCCGGGCTCGATCTCCTGGCGCACGTCGCACAGCACCACGAGTTCGGTGGTCACCTCGCGCATCGCGCGATTCAGCGCGTAGGCCTTGCCCCGTCTCGGCGCATAGGCGATGGTGCGCACCCCGGGCTGACCGTCCAGCGCGTGCTCGCTGCCGTCGCTCGAGCCGTCGGACACCACGATCACGTCGAGCAGGTGCGCCGGGTAGTCCTGCGCGCGCAGGTTGCGCACCTTGTCGGTGAGCCGGCGCGCCTCGTTGTGCGCGGCCATCACCGCCGTCACGCGCGGCAGTTCGGCATCGTCGAGCAGCGGCGCATCGAAGCGCGGGCGCAGGCCGGCCAGCAGCGCGACCAGCAGCGGGTAGCCGGCATAGGTGTAGGCCAGCAGCGCGCCAGCCCCCCAGAACCAGAGCGATGCCGTCATTCGGCGCGCCCGCCTTCGGAGCCGTGCGGCAGCAGCGTGGCAAGCATCCAGTCGATGTAGCGGCGCTGCGCCTGGCGTGAGGTCAGCACGTGGTCCACGTCGGGCAGGAACCCGAAACGCACGCCCTCCACGGACGAGCCGAAGAACTCGGCCGCCTGCCCGGGGTAGTTCACCGCGCTGAAATCGGCCCCCGAATGCAGCACGGTCACCTGAACCCCGCGCGCGCGCAACGCGCGCAGATCCGCGGGCAGGTTGTCCACGTCCCCGGCAGCCTCCGGCTCGCCTGACGGCCTGCGTGCAAGCGAGACGAGATGGTCGCGAAGGCGGCGGAACCACAGGCGCACCGCCGCCACGCCGATGCCGTGGGCCCGCAGTCGCTGCCGCAGATAGCGCAGTTTCGCGCGGCGCGTGGGCACGTTGAATCCGTCGTACAGGATCACGTGTTCGACGCGCGAGTCGGCCAGCGCCGCATCGCGGCTCTGCGGAACACCGGAGCAGAAACCGAGCAGCGTGAAGCGGCTCGCGCCGCTCTGGCGCTGCAGTTCGTCCATGGCGCGGCGCAGGTCGTCGACCACCTGCTCCGCATGGCCGATCCCCGCGCTGCTGCGCAGGCTGTCGCCCATGCCGTGCAGGTCGAACCGGATCGACGCGACACCGTGTCGTGCCAGCTCGCGCGCGAGCTTCACGTTGATGCGATGGGGACCCACCCGATGCACGACGCCGGCATTGAACAGCACGAGACCGAAACCGTCGCGCGCGCCCTCCCCGGGAAGGCAGACCGTTCCCACCAGCCCGCCGTCGCTGCCGAAGCTCCGAGTGATCTCACGCATGGGCCGACTCCGTGCGCAGGCAGCCGAGTGTCTGCTCGATCCAGCGAACCGGCACGATGGAGGTGTTCGCCGCGCTGTCGGTCGCCCAGTCGACGTTCGAGTCCGCATTCTGCAGATCGACGACGGCCGGGCGGGCCTGGTCGATCCAGTGCGCGCAGGCGCCACGCTCGTGTGCCAGCACCAGCGCGTTGCGGCAGTTCCCGACCCACGCAGCCCCGGCCGGCAGTTGCTCGCGCAACTGCCGTTGCAGCGTCGCGCCCAGGCAGAACCCGAGCACCTCCTGCGCGGCGTCGCCGGCAGCCTGGTTGCGTTCACGAAGCGCGGCGTCCAGCTTCCACCGCGAGCCGAAGATCTGCGCCAGCTCGCGCCGCTGCACCGCCAGCATCTGCTCCACGTAGGCGGCGCCGTCGACCACCGGCTCGAACAGCACCAGGTTGGACACCCGCCCGCGCAGGCCGGCCGATGCCAGCATGGCGATGCTGGCCCCCAGACGCAGGCCGGCCAGCGAGATCTCCCGCGGGCTCAGGTGCGTGGCGACCCACTCGAACAGCATGCGCGTATCGGCCACCGCCCCGGACAGGTCGAATTCCTCGTCCTCGCCCGCCGAATCCCCGGTGCCGAAATAGTCGAAGCGCAGCACGTCGAAGCCGTTGGCGGCGAGCCTGTCGGCCAGCACGCGATAGAAACGATGCGCCCTGATCGCCTCCTGGCCGAAAGGGTTGCACAGCATCACCACGTGCGAACGCTGCGGCCCCGCGGGCTCCTGGTGCACCACGTACAGTTCTCGCCCGCGAACCTCCAAACGCCTCGGCGTCAAGCTCTCCTCCCTCCAACCCCGTTGTTCAATCCGTACCACGCGAACCGAACAGGCGCTTCAACAATCCGCCGCGCGCCTGCTCCACCGGAGCCTTCTCGTAGCGCAACGCAAGTTGCGCCAGGCTTTCCAGCACATAGGCTCGAGGCGGCACGGCACGGCCCGTGTTCTTGCGCACGCGCGCGATCGCCTGGGTGACCAGCAGCGAGTGGCCGCCCAGATCGAAGAAATTATCGTCGGGGTGGATAGTGGCCACACCGAGCATGTCGCGCCAGATCTCGGCCAGAGCGGCTTCGCCCGGCGTGAGTTCGCGCACCTGCGCCGGGCCGCGAGGCACCGCCGCCGTCTCGGGCACGGCGTCGTGTCGCGGCGGGGGCGCGGGCACGGCGCCGGGCGGCAGCGCCCGGCGCAAGGCCTCGGCCGGGTGCGCGAACAGGTGCTGCAGCGCCCCCAGGTAGCGCTGCAGCCAGGCTTCGACCCGGGCGGCATCGAACACGTCGGTGTTGTAGGTCAGGCCTCCGACCACTCCGTGATCCTCGGCCATGAACCACAGTCGCAGATCCTCCGCCGCGGCGCTCTGGTACAGGGGTACGTTCGCCTGGCGCAGTCCGCCCCAGTCATGGTCGCGCCGGCGCGCGTCCTGGTACGAGAAAAAACTCTGGTAGATCGGGGTGCGCGCGTCATCGCGCGCGATCGATTCGAACTGCAGCATGCGCTCCAGCGGCACGTCCGGCGCCGCGAAGGCCGCCAGCACGACATCGCGCACGTGCCGCAGCAGATCCTCGAAGGACGTGTCGTCGTCTACCCGGATGCGCAGCGGCAGCACGTTGACGAAAAAGCCCATCACGGGCTCCAGTTCCACGGACGGTCGCCCGCGCACCGGCGTGGCGATCACCAGGTCATGCTGACCGGACTCGCGGCACAGGAACACCGCGAAGGTGGCCAGCAGCACCATGAAGGGCGTCATCTCGCGTGCGCGGGCGAAATCCTCCAGCTCCCGGAACCAGCGCTGGTCCTGGCGCAGCCAGTGAGTCGCGCCGCGTCCGGACATCGACGGCGGCCGCGGCCGGTCGCCAGGCAGTCGCAGCGGCTCGGGCATCGGCGTCAGCACGTCGCGCCAGTACGCGAGCTGGCGCTGCAGGTCGGGGCTCTGCAGCCAGCGTGCCTGCCAGGCCGCGTAGTCGCCATAGCTCAGGCGCAACGCGGGCAGCCCCGGCTCGCGCCCGGCCGCGAAGGCCGCGTACAAGGCCTTCATCTCGTCGTAGAACAGGTCGAAGGACCAGCCGTCCCACACGATGTGGTGCGGCATGAAGAACAGCACGTGCTCGTGCTCGCCCAGGCGCCACAACGAGACCCGGAACAGCGGCGCCTGCCGCAGGTCGAACGGTTCGTCGGCCGCCTGCTGCAGGCGAAGCGCCAGTTCGGTCTCGCGCTCGTGCGGCTCCAGATTCCGCAGATCGTGGACCTCGCCCAGGCCCACCTCCAGCCGCGGCAGCACGACCTGCATCGGCACGCCCTCATCGGTCTCCACGATGGCGGTGCGCAGACTCGCCTGACGCTCGACCATCGCGTTCAGCGCGCGCTCCAGGGCCGGCACGTCCAGCGGGCCGTGCAGCCGGTGCGCCGAAGGCGTGTTGAAGGTCGGGCGTCCGGGGTCGAGTTGCTCGAGAAACCACACTCGCCACTGCTGCAGTGACGCCGGCGCCAGCGACTGATCCGCCCGCGCCGGAATGGCCTCGGCGCGTGCACCGCGTCCCGCGGCGCTGCGCTCCATCCATGCCGCCAGCGCGCTCACGCTGGGGTAGGAAAATACGGTGAGCATCTGCAGGTCCAGCCCGCTTTGCTCGCGCAGGCGCGCGGCCAGCTGCGCGGCCAGCAGGGAGTGCCCGCCGAGCGCGAAGAAGTCGTCGTCGGCGCCGATCCCGGGCAATTGCAGCGCCTGCTCCATCGCCTGCGCCACCACCGCCTCGGTGCGCGTGAGCGCCCGACGCGGCGCGGCGGCCGCGCCCTGCGCTGCGCTGCCGGCCAGCGGCGACGGCAAGGCCTTGCGGTCGATCTTGCCGTTGGGAAGCAGCGGCATGCGCGGCAGCAGCACGAAATGCTGCGGGATCATGTAGCTCGGCAGGCGCTCGCCCAGATGCCGGCGCAGATCCGCCACCCAGGCCTGCTGCGCGCCGTCCATCGGCTCCTGGCGCGGCACCACGTAGGCGACCAGGCGAGCGTCTCCGGGGATGTCCTCGCGCACCACGGCCAGCGCCTGGCCGACCTGCGCGTGCTCGCTCAGCCGGGCCTCGATCTCGCCCAGCTCGATGCGGTAACCACGCAGCTTGACCTGGAAGTCCAGCCTGCCCAGGTGCTCGAGCAGCCCGTCGTTGCGCCAGCGTCCGCGGTCTCCGGTGCGGTACATGCGCTCGCCGTCCGTCGCGCCGAAGGGGTCGGGGACGAAACGGTCGGCGGTCAGCTCCGGGCGCTGCCAGTACCCCAGCGCAACCCCGGCACCGCCGATCACGATCTCACCCGGCACGCCGACGGGGCACGGGTGCCCGACGTCGTCGAGCACCCAGATGCGCTCGTTGGCCAGCGGCGTGCCGATGGCCACGGGCACCCCGGCGCGCACCTGCCAGCAGCTGGACCACACGGTGGCTTCGGTCGGCCCGTACATGTTCCACACTTCGGCGCAGCAACCCAGCAGCGCGTCGGCCAGGTCGCGCCCCAGCGCCTCGCCGCCCACCAGCGCCCTGAACCCGCTTGCGGCGCTCCAGCCCGCCTCGAACAACATGCGCCAGGTGCTCGGAGTCGCCTGCATCGCAGTGATGCGCGCGCGCTCCAGCAGCGCGCGCAACGCGAAGCCGTCCGCGGACTGCTGTTTCGACGCCAGCACCACGCAGCCGCCGGTGGCCAGCGGAAGCATGAGCTCCAGCACCGCGATGTCGAAGGACAGCGTGGTCACCGCCAGCAGGCGTTCCCCGGGGCGCAGGCCCGGGCGCCGCGCCACGGCGTGCAGGAAATGCACCACGGCGCGGTGCGGCAGCATCACGCCCTTGGGACGACCCGTGGAGCCCGACGTGTAGATCATGTAGGCCGGGCTCTCGGGCTCGGCGTCGCGCGCCGCATCCGGCACCGGCTCGGTGTCGGGCGCGGCGTCGATCTCGGCGGCATCCGCGTCGAGCCACAGGCTGCGCGCGCGATCCCACGGCAGCGCGTCGGCGCAGGCCGATTCGGTGAGCAGCAGCGCCAGGCCGGCGTCGCTCGCCATGTCCGCCAGGCGCGCCTGCGGGAAGCCCGGGTCCAGCGGCACGTAGGCCGCGCCGCTGGCCAGCACCCCGAGCACGGCCGGCAGCAGGTCCTTGCCGCGCTCGAGGCATATGCCGACAAACTGCCCGCGCCCGACGCCGCGCCGCCGCAGCGCGTGCGCGATGCGCCAGGCGGCGCGCCACAGCGCCTCGTGGCGCAGGGCGGTGTCGCCGGACTCGAGCACCACGCGGTCCGCAACGGCGGCGCTGCGCCGGTGCAGCCATGCGTGCAGCAGCCGCGGGCCTTCCACGGCTTCGGCGGTGGCGTTCAGGCGCAGCAACTCGGCGCGGTCGCGCTGGCTCACCAGGTCGAGTTCGCGCAGGGCCGCCCCGGGTCGCTCGCAGGCTCCGGCCAGCAGGAGTTCCAGGCATTCGAGCCAGCGCCGCACCGTGGCGGCATCGAACAGGCTCGCCGCGTACTGGCATTCCAGTCGCAGCCCGCCGTTGCGCGGCACCGCGTTGACGAACAGCTCGAAGTTCTCGAAGCCGCGCGGCACCGTCGCGGCCTCCGCGCGCAGCCCCGGGAAGCCGGACACCGGCAGCTCGCTGTCGAGGTTGAACATGACCTGCGCCAGCGGCACGCGCGAAGGATCGCGGGGCACCAGCAGGCGCTTGAGCAAGGTACCGAAGGTGTAGTACTGGTGCTCGTAGGCGTCGAGCACGCGCGACTGCACCGCGGGCAGCGCCTCGGCCAGCGACGCGTGAGGATCGGGCGCCAGGCGCAGGGGCAGCAGGTTCACCGCGTGGCCCACGCAATGGCCGAAACCCTCCAGGGTCTGCCCCGCGGCCGGCACGCCCACCACCACTTCGTCGCAGGCCGCCAGGCGCTGCAGCAGGGCCGCGAAACCACCGAGCAGCACGCTGAACAGGCTGGCCCCCTGCGCGGCGCCGTACGCGCGCAGGCGCTGCACGAGCGCGGCGGGCAGGTCGTGGTCGATGCGCGCGGAGGCGAAGCCGCGCCGTGCGGGCCGCGCATGATCGACGGGCAGGTCGAGCGGCGACGGAATGTCGCCGAAGCGTTCGAGCCAGAATCGCTCGTCGCCGCCATGCTCGGTGCCGCGCTCGCGCTCGGCCAGCGCCAGCGCGAGGTCGGCGAAGCTCACCGCGTCGTGCAGCGTGGCCGGCTGGCGCAGTTCCATCGCGTACAGCGCGGCCAGATCCTGCAGCAGCACGCCGAACGACCAGCCATCGCACACGATGTGGTGCGCCGTGAGCAACAGCAGCCACTCACTCGAGCCCAGCGCGAGCAGTTGCATGCGCACCAGCGGACCGCGCGCGAGGTCGAAGGGGCGTTCGATGTCGGCGCGCGCGTGGCGATGCACCGCCGCCTCGCGCTGCGCGGCGTCGAGCGCGCCCAGCTCGTGCACCGGAAGCTCGACGACCAGCTGCTCGGCCACCAGCATCTGCTGGCCGTCGTCGCTGAAGCACGCGCGCAACGCATCGTGGCGCGCCACCAGCGCTTGCAGTGCCGCGCGAAACGCCGCTTGGTCGAGGTCTCCGTGCAGGCGCAGCGAGATGCCCTCGTTGTATGCCAGGCTGGCCTGCTCGCCGAGCTGGCAGGCCAGCCAGATCTCGCGCTGTGCCTCGGTGCTCGGCACCGCGCGCGCATAGGCCGGCGCCTCGGCGAACGGGTCGTAGTCGACGGCCTCCAAGGCCGGCTGGGCGGTGGTCGACAGGCTCATCAGCTCACCTTCAGGTATTGGGCCGGGCGCTGCGGATCGGCGACGAACCAGGCCGGTTTGCCATTGGCGTCGCGCCCCAGGCGCGCGCCGGGCACGGGTGGCCGCGACGCGTCGAACACCTCCTCCGCCGGCACGGCACGCCCGGGAAGGAATTCCGATTCCTGCAGTTCGAGCACCGACTCCTTGAAGGCGCGCACGACCAGTTGCAGATCCTCGGCGCTGTGCGCCGTGGTGAGGAAGCAGGGAAAGTTGTCCAGGATGTGCACGCCGCGACTGCGCATCATCGCGAACAGCAGATCCTGCAGCGGGTGATCCTCGGCCCAGCTGACGCGCCACAGCGACGCGAAATGCCGGATGCGCAGCGGCGCCGCGTGCTGCTCGCAGAAGGCGTTGAGCTCGGCGGCGAGTTCCTCGGTGCGGCGATTCAGCCCGCGCTGCAGCTCGCCGCCCTGCTGCTTGAGGTGCTTCAGGCTGGCATGCGCCGCCGCCAGCGCCAGCGGATGGCGCACGAAGGTGCCGGCGAAATAGGTCACGCCCACGCTGGGGATGGAATCGTCCCCGTACTGCCAGGCACCGCCGTCCAGCGCGTCCATGAACTCGCGCTTGCCGGCGACCACGCCGATCGGCAGCCCGCCTCCGATGACCTTGCCGTAGGTGGCCAGGTCCGCGCGCACGCCGAACAGCTCCTGCACGCCCCCGGGCGCGCTGCGAAAGCCGGTGATCACCTCGTCGAAGATCAGGCAGCAGCCGGCGCGCTCGGTCACCGTGCGCAGCTCGCGCAGGAATTCCACCGGCTGGAGCTCGGGACGACGGCTCTGCACCGGCTCGACGAGCACGGCGGCGAGGTCGTCGGCGTGCTCGCGGATGTACTGCAGGCTGGCGTCGGTGCCGTATTCCAGCACCCGCACGTCGCCGAACATGCCGCGCATGATGCCGGGCGCCGCCGGAATGCCGCGGTGCCCGCGCCCGGCGCGAACCACGACTTCGTCGAAGGTGCCGTGGTAGGAGCCCGTGAACAGCACCACGGTGTCGCGGCCGGTGACCGTGCGCGCGATGCGCACCGCGGCCATCACCGCCTCGGAACCGGTGTTGCACAGCCCGGCACGGTCGAAGCCGGTGAGCTCGCACACCATCTCGGCCACCGGACCGGCCAGCGGATGCTGCGGACCGATGTCGTAGCCGGCGTCGAGTTGCTCGCGCAGCGCCTGCTGCACGAACTCGGGCTGCCAGCCGAACAGATTCATGCCGAAGCCGCTGAGCACGTCGACGTACTCGTTGCCGTCGAGGTCCCACATGTGCGAGCCCTTGCTGCGCTCGATGACCAGTTGATAGACGATGTCCTTGATCGCCGGGCGAAACCCGTTGACCACCCGCGGATCGGCCAGCGGCCCGCGGTAGCGCTCGGTATAGGCGCGGCTCTTGGCGGTGCGCTCGACATA
>JAKAZQ010000071.1 GCA_021815805.1 Pseudomonadota bacterium
CAGCGGGATACAGCGGCGGGAACGCCGCCGCGGGCCGGCGCGTGCTCCGGCTGCGAGTGCCCGGGCCGGCCGCTGGTTCGCCACGTCGACGCTGCAGTGCGCAGCGCCGGGCGCAGGCCCGATGCCTTGGCTGCGGCACGCACGCTGAGCGCGGCCCTGGTGTCGAATGCCCGCGACGAGTTCCGGGGCCGCAAACCCGGGTTCGATGACAACCCGGTCACCGTGTGGAAGCGAACCGCGGTTGCGGCCGCGTCCAGCCATGCGCCGCGGGCGCGCCACGCCCGTCACGTGCTGCCGCGGATGCACGACGTCGACCCGCCGACCTGCGGGCGAAGCTTTGCCGCGCCACGGTCGTGAACTGCCCGATGCGCCGTCGCCACGATGGCGAACGCCTCGGCGCGTTGCCGAACGTCGCCATCCAGGCGTCGTGCATGCGCGGCGATCCGGGCATGCGGCACGCGGATCGTCGCTGCCGCGGCCCGCACCGGCGCTCACCGGCTCTCACGGGCGCGCGCAGCAGCCGGCCCTGCCCGGCACGGATCACTGCATGACAAAGCCGGAGAAATAGACCCCGGTGATCGGCCCGTTGGTCGTCGACGCGGCGGCACCGCCGCCGAGCAGGATCTGGTTCACCTTGGCCTGGATCTGGCCGCGCAACTTGTTGCGCGTGGCTTCCTGGGTCACCGTGGCGGCCTGCTGGGACGCCAGGATGTTCAGGATGGCGCTGCGGATCTCGGGCATCAGCTGGGTCACGCTCGCGTCGACCTTGGCGTCGTCGGACTTGAGGTCGAGCGTCACCTGCAGGTAATGGGTCTGCCCGTCCTGGCTTTGCACATTGGTCACGAACGGCTTGAGGTTGATGAAATGGGCCGGCTTGGGAGCCTCCACCACCGGCCTGGCCGGCGCCTTGGCACCGTGCGCGCGGCCCAGGAACCACCATGCGGCAGCCCCGCCCGCCACGGCGAGCAACAGCACGATCAGCACGATGATCAGGATCAGCTTGCCCTTGCCGGACTTCTTTTCCGACGATTCGCCTTTGGACTTGGTTGCCATGGTTACCTGCGCAATAAAACGGAGAGAAGAGAGTTGAAGTCGCTGCGAACCAGCATTTCACCACGTCAGGTGGGGCTTTCCGGTTGCGGCGCGATCTCGATGCGATCCCGCCCGCCGCGCTTGGCCTGCAGCAGGGCCTGGTCGGCACGCGCATAGGTGCTGTCCAGCGAATCGCCGGCCACCCAGCGGGCGATGCCGGCGCTGAAGCATGCGCGCACGCCCTCGCGCTGCGCCGGGTGCGCGAAGCGCCGCCCGTTGAACACGGCCTTGGCCCGCTGCAGCGCGAGCAAGGCGCCCTGCTCGTCGTCGCCCGGCAGCACCACCAGGAACTCCTCGCCGCCGATGCGCGCCACCAGATCGCTCGGCCGCAATTCGCTGCGCAGCACCTGCACCAGTTCGCGCAACACGGCATCGCCGGTATCGTGTCCGTATCGATCGTTGATCTGCTTGAACAGATCCAGGTCGACCATCGCCAGGCTCAACGCCTCGCCGCTGCGCTCGGCGCGCGACACTTCGCGCCGGAACGACAGCTCCAGGCCGCGCCGGTTCAACGCGCCCGTCAGCGGATCCTGCTGGATCAGCTCATTGAGCTGCTCCAGTTCGCCCTCGAGGGCCTGCGCGCGATCGCGCGACTGTTGCAGCTGCTGCTGCGCAAGCGCGAAGGACACCCGCAACTGGCGGGTCTGCTCGAGCATCTGCTGGCTTTGCGCGAGGATGCCCTGCACCACCGACTTGGCGCGCTGCCAATCGTCCGACGCGTCGAGCTCGCGCAGCCCCAGGCGCAGCCGGTCGCCATATCGCTCCGTGCTCTCGACGTAGGTGCCGAGGCTGCGCACCACCATGTCGATGAGTTCGCGCGCCATCGCACGGGCGTCGTCGCCGGCCTTGCGCAGCACGCCCTGGCGCACCAGCAGGTCCTTCAGGCCCTGCACCGCCTGTTCGATGCGCGGCAACTGCGCGGGCGCCCGCAGCACCTCGTGCAGGGCCGCGATCTGGCCCTGTATCCAATGCCGCGGCTCGAACAGCTCGGCCACGTTGTCGAGCAACAGGCGCATCGCCTCCAGCAGCGCCGGGCTTGCATGCGCGTTGTTGTCGTGCCAGCGCTCGCAGGCATCCCACAACGCCTGCGCCTGCGCCATCAGGCGCGCATCGAGGTTGTCGAGAACCGCGGCCTCGGCCAGCAGGGCCTGCGCCTGCGCCAGGATCTCCGGCTGCGCGACATAGGCCTGCTCGGCCATGCGCACCGCATCCAGCCACAGGCGTTTCCACGCCCCGCCCTGCTGCGCCACCGGTGCGCCCGGCGCTGGCGAGACGGCCTGCGCCGGCGGGCGCTCGCGCAACGCCGCCCAGCGCTCGCGGGTGCTGCGCAGCAGCTGCAGCGCCGCGCCTGGCGGCGCCGCCTCGATGGCCTGCAGGGCCTGCAGCTTGTGCACGCGCGACAGACCCGCCTGCGAGCGATCCCACTCGCGCACGAAGCCCGCCAGCTCCGCGCCGAGCTGCTCGGCCGGCGCGACCGGCGCGCTCGCCGCCACGGGCGGCGCAGTGCCAGGCGGACTCACCGCCATGTAGGCCTGCCGGTAATGCTCGGGAGTCGGCTCGAGCCCCTGCTCGGCGAGTCGGCGCAACGCGGCGCGAGCGATGGTCGCGGGGGTGGCTGCAGGCGTGGAAGACACGGGCGTCGAGGCGTGGAGTGGAACGATCGGCGACAGGCGGGGGCCCGCGGCTCGAAGCCATTATTTCAGGTTGTCCCGCGGCCATGTGACCCCGGCCTGCCGCCGCGGCGCACGCGTCGCGCGTGCGCCGCGTCTGGATTCGCGCTGCGCTCGCCCTTTACAATGACCCCATGCAACGGCCCGCCACGACCTGCGCCTCACCCGCCGACGACCGCCTGCGCGGCCTGGCCGGCGGGCGTGCGCGTGTTGCCGCCAGGCATGCCATGCGCGGCTGCGCAGCGTCCGGACCGACGGGAGGGACGGCTTGAAATTCCTGGTGGTCGACGATTTCCCGACCATGCGCCGCATCGTGCGCGGCCTGCTCATGCAGACCGGTCACGTGACGGGCACGATCGACGAGGCGGAAGACGGCGTGCAGGCGCTCAAGCGGATCCACGCCGGCGGAATCGAGTTCGTGGTCACGGACTGGA